>JAHHHI010000076.1 GCA_019359435.1 Kaiparowitsia implicata GSE-PSE-MK54-09C | reverse complement strand
TATCGCTTCATTGCAAACTGGATGTGAGCAGTTAACGCACAAAATGAATGGGTTCATCTGCCCACTGGTACGTCGGTTGAACTTACAATTGATCTTTTCATCTGCTTAGAGTGATAGAAGAGGGTTATGCCGCAGTTGGGTCTAAAAGACTGCCTCAGGATAGGCTAATTTGGGTCGCAAAATTATCTATACTTTTGTAAACCATAGGCGGATACGCCATAGGATTTTGTTATTGTCTCAACGCGGGGAGTCGCCATGTACATCATACAAATCGCCTCAGAATGCGCACCTGCCATCAAAGCAGGCGGGCTTGGCGATGTTGTCTTTAGCCTCAGCCGAGAGCTAGAAGCCCGTGGGCACACTGTAGAGGCGGTGCTGCCGATGTATGACTGTATGCGGTACGACCATATTTGGGGACTGCACGAAGCCTATCAGGACTTATGGGTGCCCTGGTATGACGGGCAAGTTCATTGCTCAGTGTTTTGCGGCTGGGTACATGGGCAGATTTGCTTTTTCATCCGTCCCCATTCTCAAGATGACTACTTTGATCGGGGCGTATACTACGGCTGCGATGATGATGTGATGCGGTTCACCTTCTTCAGTAAGGCCGCCCTTGAGTTTTTGCATCAGAGCAATAAGCGTCCTGATGTGATTCACACCCACGACTGGCAGACTGGGCTGCTGCCGGTGATGCTGTTTGAGATTTACCAATGGCACGGGATGGAAAATCAGCGAGTTTGCTACACCATCCATAATTTTAAGCATCAAGGGATGGGCGGCGTAGAAGTGCTGAAGGCAACGGGCTTAAACCGCCCCGAATTTTATTTTCAGTATGAGCGCCTGCGCGATAACTTTAATCCGTTTGCCATCAACTTTATGAAGGCTGGTATTGTTTACTCTAATGCCATCACCACAGTGTCACCCCATCATGCATGGGAAGCGCATCATGGTGAATTTGGCTACGGGTTAGGGCACACGCTGCATTCTTTTCAGTACAAGTTCACAGGCATTCTGAATGGAATTGATTACACCATTTGGAATCCTGAAGTGGATAAATATATTTCCCAGCCCTATTCGAAAGAAGATCTGTCTGGGAAAGCTGCTAACAAGAAAGCATTACGGAAGCGACTCAATCTGGAGGATGCGCCAGACAAACCGCTGATCTGCTTTATTGGACGCTTGGATGAACAGAAGGGCATGAATCTAGTTCATCATGCGATTTATCATGCGCTGAAGTGCGATGCTCAGTTTGTGCTGCTGGGGTCTGCGACAGATTCTCGCATTCAAGCCTGGTTTGCCCATGAGCATGACTTTCTCTCTGCAAACCCTAATGCGCATCTAGAGTTGGGCTTTAATGAAGAGTTGTCGCACCTAATTTATGCGGGGGCAGATATGATCATCGTGCCTAGCAATTTTGAGCCTTGTGGGTTAACGCAAATTATCAGCTTGAAGTATGGAACGGTGCCAATTGTACGCGGCGTTGGTGGTCTGGTGAATACGGTGTTTGACCGCGACTATGATGAGACGCATGCCCCTGAGGAGCGTAACGGCTATGTGTTTTATCAGACTGATAACTATGCGCTGGAATCAGCAATGGAGCGGGCGATTGGGCTGTGGCGTTATTATCCCGATGAGTTTGAAGCGCTGATGTTGCAAGGGATGGCCTGCGACTATTCTTGGAATCAGTCGGGCGATCGCTACGAAGATATTTATGAGTATATCCGCCATAAATAGCAAGATGATTAAGACAATGATTGTCCTAAAACTCTTGATCTGAACTTGTTACGACGTGTGCCCCCACCCAGATTCATGCTGTCATTCAACAGCGCCGTTTTTTGGAGGCTAATTTTATGGTGATGCAGAATCTCTGCATTGGGCGAGCAGCCATCAAGCTTTCGGATTGACTGCGCCAACACCCCTACTGGATTACTGTTGGTTGCCTTGGAATTTTCTTGGCAAAAATCACCTTATCCCGTTTGGGTCAGCGGCATTACTTGCCGGCTCGCCCTGCTGTAGCATCCACGGATTCCAGTTCTGCTAAGCGAAAGGTCACTAGCTTATCCCAGTTGCCGCCTTCAAACAGCACGGCGGCTTTGCCGTCGCTGATGCGCTGCACCAGACCTTGAAAGTTGTAATAGGTATCGTCGGTATTGATTACCCGAACCGCTGAGCCTGGAAGAATCATAGGGATCTCATCTACTTTGCTACTGCATTATTAAACCATAGCGCTTAGGCTAATTGCTGTTTTGGTCGAGCCGGTGAGGGGGGTGAACTTGTTGTAATGTGCAAGATACACCCAATTGGAATAGGGGGATGATGCGCTCTAGTCTAGCGTTTGTGGCGTTGGACATGAGTCTCTTAGCGACGGTTCTAGCAGGTGTCTAGGAGCAGTTTGATGTGGACTGGGCGTGTCATCAATTCTGACCAAAAGCCTTATGCTACGAGCGTTGCCACGCCCGCCCAAAAACCGGGCTAGGGGCTGTGACCGTTGAGTTCTGGGCCATCCAAAGGCTAATTGATGACAGCCCCTAGTATTCTGTCAAGACTGAAATGTAGGGGCTGACTATTCTTGGCATGGCCTCCTTGGAGTGCATTGCTATGCGAATGCACCCTACGGCACCCTAATTCTTAGTCCTGACGCTGCACTAGGCCAGTTTTCTATCCACCGGGCTTATCAATCCGTCTATAGATAGTAGAGCAATGGCTCTATTCCTTCTACCGTTGAAGGGTGCATTCTTGTCAACTGCATCTATCCGCTAGTTCTGAAGCGGCGAGTTTGCGCTGAACATGCATCACCTGAGCAGCACGAGTTAACGATCGATTGGACGATCTCGCGATAGGGGCTGTGTTTACTTTTTGACCAAATAAGTTATGAATTATACTTACGACTTCGTTGTGATTGGCGGCGGGTCTGGTGGGCTAGCTGCAGCGACGCGGGCGGCCCATTACGGCGTTAGCGTAGCGCTGATTGAGCAAGAGCATCTAGGCGGCACCTGTGTGAATCGGGGCTGTGTGCCCAAAAAGCTGATGGTGTATGCGGCTGATGCTCCGTGTCAGATAGAGCTGGCTCAAGACTATGGCTGGCAAATTCCTTTGTCTGCCTTTGATTGGGAGCATTTTAAGCATTTACGCGAGCTAGAAATTGAGCGCTTGCGTCAGGTTTATGACATGTCGCTGTCTAATGCAGGGGTGCGGCGTTTGATGGGCCGTGCTCGTCTACTCGATTCACACACGATTCAGGTAAAGGGCGATCGCATCACTGCCGACAAAATCCTGATTGCGGTGGGCGGCAAACCTATCGTGCCCGATATTCCTGGTATTGAGCATGCTGTAACCTCGCGGGAATTGTTTGATCTGCCAGAGATTCCCCAGCACATTGCGATTATTGGGGGCGGCTACATTGGGGTAGAATTTGCCAGCATCATGCGAGGGTTGGGCTGTGAGGTGTCGATTCTTAATCGGAAAAGCGGCATTCTCACTGGGTTTGATAGTGATATTACCCAACTGCTGCGCGACAGGTTGCAAAAGCGCGGCATTCTAAGCCTCTGCAATACGAAGGCTACGGCCATTGAGCGGAAGGATAGTGTGCTGGAACTGTCGCTGTCGGGCGATCGCTCTGAGCCGCTTAGGGCTGATGTGGTTTTGTGTGCGGCGGGGCGATCGCCCAATTTAGACGGGTTGGGCCTAGACCAGGCCAGTGTGGAGTACAGTAAAACAGCCATTGAGGTGGATGATTATAGCTGCACTAGTCAACCTAATATTTATGCGATTGGTGATTGCACGGGGCGATTGCCGTTGACGCCAGTTGCCATTGCTGAGGGACGCGCCGCCGCAGATACGATATTTGGAAATAAGGCCCGTAAGTTAGACTATGGCTCGATTCCTACTGCTGTCTTTTCGCGGCCTGAAGTTGCGGCAGTGGGCATGACTGAGGCTGAGGCGCGTGAACACTTTGGGGATGATGATGTGACGTGCGATCGCACCGAATTCAGACCGCTGATGTATAGCTTCACGAATGGTTCTCTGAAAACTACAATCAAATATGTGTCACGCCAAAAGACCGACCAGGTGGTGGGGCTACATATTCTCGGAGAGCATGCAGCAGAGATGATTCAAGGTATGGCGCTGGCTATTAAACAAGGCATCACTCGTGTCGAAATTGCCGATGCAATCGGCATTCATCCCACGTCTGGAGAGGAGCTGTTTAGCTTCAATATAGAGTAGACTGCTGTCTCATGTTGCTGGTCAACCTAGAGTATTCTGTTTGGAGTATTTTGTCTAAGTGCTCCAAGTTGACTAGTGCTCTGTCAAGACTGAAATTTAGGGTATGACTGTTCTTAGCATGGCATTCTTGGGGTGCATTGCTACGCGAATGCACTCTACGGCACCCTAATTCTTAGTCCTGACGCTGCACTGGGCCGTTTTGTGCTGACCGTCTGCTTATGCACTCCAGCGGGTGTAGGGCAGGTTGGCTGCCGTGGTGCGAATTTGGTCTGCTTGGGCAACCAGTTGCCCGGTGGCATCCCAACTGCCTGAGAGGAACATCTGCCGGGGGCCGTCGCCCATGTGCAGGGGGATGGAGAGGTCGTCACAGGTGGCGGTCATGGTGGTTAGGTCAACCGTGACGGTGCGCTGGGGATTGGTGGCGATCGCCCCTTGCAGCGCTTTTACGTCTGCTTCACTAGCGGTGAGGCACGGGATGCCCATGGCGACGCAGTTGCCGAAGAAGATTTCGGCAAAGCTTTCGCCGATGAGGGCTTTGATGCCCCATTTGGCGATCGCCTGGGGCGCATGTTCTCGAGAGGAGCCGCAGCCAAAGTTGCGATTCACCACGAGCACTTCAGCGCCTTGATACTGGGGTTGATCAAACGGGTGTTCGCCTTGGCGCTGGATGCGATCATCCTCAAAGGCGTGAGCCCCTAACCCGTCAAAGGTGACGCATTTAAGAAAGCGAGCAGGAATGATGCGATCGGTGTCGATATCGTTGCCGGTTAACGGAATGCCGCGTCCGGTAAGTGTTGTTACAGTACTGGTCATAGTAGGAGAGAGGATGGATTGGAGAATAGCATTCCAGCATTCAACGCTGAATGGGTTAGTGAATTAAGATTGAATGGTGCTGGGATGACTTGAGCGATCGATTCAGGATCGATTGAGGATTCTGTTGATGATGTTATATATCCTTGCTGTGAATTATGCTGTGAATTAATTGGATTCATTTAGTAACCGGGTGGCCGTTTGGGCGATCGCCCCATCGGTAATGCCATTAAAGTCCATTAACTCACCGGCGCTAGCCGTGGTTTCGCCGCGTTTCCAGGCGAGGGTGTCGCGGGGGCAGGTGGCGCGCAGCATCACCGGCTCGAGCATGCCGCTGGCCCCTCCCGTAATACCGATTAGGGCATCGCCGCCAAACAGGGTGGTGAATCCGGCATCGTCAAGGAACGCACCATCAGGCTGGGAGCAACTGTCCCACGCTACATCCGTGGGACGGTAGAGGCGGCGCGGGCTTACAATCGAAACAATTCTATAGCCCAATCCTTGCTGCGCCACTTGCTGTGCGGCTGCATAGACAGGGTTTATAACCATGTCGCCAACCACCGCAAAGACAACGGTTTTGCTGCCGCTGGCTTCTTCTAGCAAGATTGCACCGGATTGCAAGGCTTCGCGGGTTTGCTCAACCGTTGTGCGAATGGGGAGGGGCGACTTGCTTGCAGTAATGACAATGCCCTTGTTTTGAGCCGTGAGCGCCCAGTCGTAACAGGCCTGAATGCTATTGGCGTCGGGAGGAAACAGCGGGAAGACGTTGCCGTTCCGCATCATGGCGGCGAAGTAGGCTTCGATTTCGGGGCGTTGATGCGTCCAGCCGTTGCGCCCTTGCTCTAGGGCACCTGCGGTGTAGAGCGTGATGGTGGCGGGGGTGGGACGCCGTAACTCGGCCATGGCCTGGGTTACGGTTTGCCAAATGGGCAGGCCGTTGATGGCAAAGGATTCGTAGGAGCACCAGAGGGTGCGGCCACCCATAAGCGCTAGCCCTGCCGCCAACCCGGCGCAGGCGTCTTCGCTCAGGGGTTCGTAGACCTGACCAGTCGGACTTTGATTGTAGAGCTCGTCGGGGGTGGGGTGGATGATCTTGAGTGCTTTGTTAATGTTGCCAATGCCGGAGGCTTCGTTGCCGTCAGCATTGGTAACGAGGAAGGTGCGATCGCACTGCCCGACATGTCCCACGAGCGCCCCCATGGCAGTGGTCGAGACTTTTGGATCGCCCCCGACGGGATACTCTTCTAGAGGCAGGGTGCCGAGATCAGGCAGATCCCGCTCAAATTCTGTGACGACGGTTTTGGCAGCGGGGCCACCTCCGGCACGTTCACAGTTGGTGCGCACCAGTTCCCACGTTTTGGGCGTTAGCGCACGACTCTGCAACGCTGTGACAATATGGGGGGCATCGAGCGTGTCTTTGGGATAAAGGTTGTGGGATTTTGCACCCAGAGCGTGAACGCCAGAACCCTTAAGCTGCTTGATGATGAACACGGTCAGCTTGCCCCCCAAGGCCGAGCGCGATGCCTCGTCTACGCCGGCTAGCACGGCTTGGGTAAACTCGAGTCGCTGCTCAAAGGAAAAGGCGGTGCTATCCACGTAGTCACCGGATTGATTCTGGTCGTCAAAGTCTTTGGCATCGACCAGCACAACTTCTTCGAACCCGTTGCCGTGCCAATACGCCATCATCTGCTCGTTGGTCTTGAGAGAGACCATGCTGTGATGCTCTTGGGAGTAGCCGTTCCAGACGAGTATGGGCAAGAAGTTGGTGGTGTTGGGATAGGCCGTGTGGAAGTGGCCGAAGGCGCTCATGATATAAGGTTCGCCTAGGCCGCCATCCCCAATGGTGAAGGGAAAGAGGGTGCCGGGATTGAGCAAGGCGGCGGCCATGCCGAAGTGCTGCCCTTGCCCAAGCGGGCCAGCGGGAGAGAGCAGGCCGGGAATTTGCCCAGAGAGGTGCCCCAGCAAACCGTGGCGCTCTCGAAACCGATCGCGCAATTGCTGCACCGTGAAGATGTCCATCTCTTCGAGGGAGCGATCGAGAAACATGGCGCTGTAAAAGCCGGGGGCGTGGTGGCCGACTTCGGTGACGATGTTCTTATGCCCCAGCATGACGAGGGAGGCATAGGCTTCGGCCTGGCTGGCAAAGCCGCCGGGATGCCCTGACCCTTTGCTAGCGCAGACTTGCAGCATTAAATAGCGGAGGGCATCGGCGTAGAGCAGGGTTTGATAGATGGCAGCAGGGTCGTTGACGGCGGCGATCGCCCGTGTTCCTTCAGCAATTGCTGGAGCCTGGCTATGGGCGTCAAATCCGGGTAGCGGCTCGCCAAAATATTGAATGCCGTCGCAAAAGGCGGGAATCTTTTCTGTTAATGCCGTCATCAACTCTTTACCTCTAGAACGATTGCGTATAGCTGTTGGGATGCGATGGATGAAGGGATCTGATCGCGGATCACGTCCGATCACGCTTGATACTTTATCCTATCGCCTGCCGCAAGTCTGATATCGATTGAATTACTGATGCGTCGGATAACCGAAAATCAATGCAATGACTGCGCTTTCTGTATACAGAATACAATAAAGGGTTGTGAAACCGATACCGTTGCACTTGTGTTGGCTAGGGCTAAATAGCGGGAGGGCTTCTCTCTGGGCGATCGCTGCGATCGCCTTGGACATTTTTCTGACTCATGCCGCAGTTTAAGAGGGATGTTGAGGCGCTGTGTGTTGTGCAATGCCCCAACATCCTCGATGTACCGTGCGAAATGCGTACCGATACATCAAGGGCTTGAGCGTATCCCAATTCCGGTTATTGAGGTCGAGAACTGCGATCAAGAATTGTCGATCAGAATGGGATCGCCTCGATGCACTTGAGGGGCGTCGGCATCCTCAATGGAGATGGTGACGCGATCCACCAGGTCGCTCTCGCGAAAGAGGGAGGGCACGAGCACGTCTTCAGACACGATGTTTCCACTGGCATCGACCGTGAAGGTGCCAGTCAGGATGGCACCTCGCTGGTCAACGGTAGCGGGAAAGTCAGACTGAGGTAATGTCCAGATGGCGTAGACCTGATCTGGGGGAAGCGGCGGTAGGTTGGCTACGCTGACCGAGGCGTCGAGGGTGTTGGGGTTGATGGTGATGATGGCGGTGGCAGGTTGGGTGCCGTCGATGCTCTGAAGGGCGTAGGTGAGGGTTTCAAACTGCTGTTGCTGGGCTTGGAGGGTTTGCACGGTGCGCCAAAGGCGAATGTTGTTTAGGCCTAGGGCAAGAATGAGGGCAGCAGCGGTCAGCCCCAAGGGTGTTTGCCACGTACGGTGACGAGGGGTAGCGGTAGGTTTGCGGGTGGAAGCGGGCTGAGTCGCAGGCTGGGCATGGGCGCTAAGGATGCGATCGCGCAAATGCTCTGGCGGCGGCATGATGGGGTTAGGATAAATCGTGTCGAGGGTGCGTTGCAGCTGGGCGATTTCTTGGGTGATGTGTTGGGCGATCGCCGGATCCTCCGCCATCAGCTGCTCTAGCTCCGCAGCTTCAGCCAAATTTAAATTGTTGAGCACATAGCCCACAATTAGGTCTTGTAAATATTCAGATGGCATGGATAAAGCCATAGCGTTCTTGCCGGTCGGAGGAATCAAAGTTGAGGGGTTAAGCTAATGGGTTGAGTCGGTCAAAATTTGACGCAGTTTGAGGAGGCCTCTGCGAGCACGGGCTTTGACGGTGCCCAGCGGCAGGTTCAGCTGTCCAGAAATTTCTGACTGGCTCAACCCATCGTAGTAAGCCAACGTTAGGATTTGCTGCTGCTCTTGAGACAGTTGTGCCAGGGCTGTTTTAACCTGATGGGATTGCTCGGCTTGGACGGCGTGATCCAGCGGTGAACGGGAAGGCTCGGTAGGCGAGATACCGGGCTGCCAGCGTTTGAGGTTTTTGGCGGCGGTGGTGCGCGATCGCACGCGGTCAATCGCACGAGAGCGGGTCAGAGTAGCGAGATAGGTTCTAAGCGCACCGCGCCGGGGGTCAAAGGAGGAGCGGGTGAGATTGATGAAAATATCCTGGGTGAGGTCTTCTGCTTCGGGGGTAGTGCCCAATACTCGAAACGCTATGCCATATACCAGCCCAGCATGGCGATCGTATAGCAACCCCAAGGCATGAGTCTGCCCTGCTTTTGAAGCCCAAAATAGTTCCGCATCGGTTGGTTCAGGAGATGAATTTGTGGCGGCTCGGGTTGGTTCAGAAGGCATGATGCAGCATGAGTCTGGGTGCAATGCGGTGCCAACATAGAGGCAGAAGACGAACCAACGTATAGCAGTGAAGCCGTCGGTCTCGTACCCTATCCTACAGTATTGGCCCCGAACTGCTGGGCAGGTGAAGGTGCAGCACTGCTTAGAAAAGAGGGCCTGAACGCCGTTTATTCAGGATGATAGGCCCAATAAGCAAGGCTCGATTGAGCGGGGAGAACTGGATGCACTCCCAAACACTGCATTGGGCTGTGGGCTTGCAGGCCCAGCCTACTAGCGGATAAACAACTGGGTTCAGGCCGATCAGGGCATCATCATGGGTTGCAGCACACCACGCAGTTCACCCGCGCGAAAGCGAGTCGTGTGAATATCTAGATAGAGCATGCCGTTAGACAATGCCTGCAGTTGCTCGCTGGTCAGGGTATATTCCCCGCCAAAGCGCCCTTTAGACCCGCTATCATCTAGCATGACTTCTAGGGCATATTGGAACGGGCCATTTTCAGTGGCGTCGCCCTGGTGAACATGAATTGCAGACGTGATGTTGGGGTTGGGCGGGTCGAGCGGATCTGTGGCGTAATCGCGCAGGGCACTAGAGAGGTTGCGAAAATCACCCCGAATGGTCAGGATGTTACCCGTGAGAACAGCCCCAGCCGTGCCAAAGGCGTCTGTGTTGGGCTGGGTGGGGACGATATCGCCTTTGCTGAGAATGCCGATATAGCGAGTCATGCTAGTGTCGGCGAAACCTTGGGCAATGACGCTGGCTTCTGCCTGGGCTAGGTCGGCCTGAGCATATTGCTCTACTGTGGGAATGTCGGAGCGCAGAGGCTGCATTAGGTGGGTAGCGCTGCGGCTAAAGGCCGGCGTGGATAGGGCCACAACCAGCAGGCAAGTCGCTATTCCCAGAATGATATTAAATAGGTTGCGAAGTTGTTTCATGATTCGTTTACTCGGTGATTCAGATAAGTGAGTAGACCTTGAGTTAGCAGGCCCCTTGCGTGGGTCAGAGATGAGGCCGAAAATGTAGAGCTTGTGCCACCCAAGTGTAAGACAGCACAGGTTCTACATCTAGGTTCGTTGACGCATTAGAGCGTTCTGAAGAAGGCTTAGGAAAGCCCCTGGGAAAGTGATTCCCCAAGGGCTAGCTGCTTGAATGGTCTCATGAGTAATACGGCGGCATCCTAGATTTGGATGCATGGATCGAGCAGTCCTGAGGGATTAGAAGTTGACAAGGGTTTAATCTCGTAGCGTGAAACTTCTGCTACGGCTCTGATGCATTGGTTTAGGCTATGCCCTTGCGCTTGGAAGAGTGCGTTTGATGGGGGAAACTATTTACGGCATAATAGGAGCAGGATTTGTTTTGGTAAAAACTACCAAAACAAATCCTGTAAATGCAATTGATGCTTCAAGTGGCACTAATGGAGGTTTGCGGCGGCTCGCGGGGCAGTTGTGGAGGCGTTTTCTCTGCATGATCATTTCCATGTCCCTAAAATGCCGCAGGCCAGGCGTGGCCTTTGACTGATGCTCTATATGGAACCAGATGTGATTCTGGAGTGATACCGATGATGACGCAGCTTCCAATTCCGGCGCACTTTGACCCATCGCAGGTTGGGGAGGTGTGGCGTGTGCCGTATCAAGCGCGGGCGGTGGAGGCTGCGGATTGGGCGGTGCAGCACGGCATTGTGGCCGCAGCGGATGATGCACAGCGGATTTGCCTGTTGGCGATTGATGTGCAGAATACGTTTTGCATTCCGGGTTCGGAGTTGTTTGTAGGTGGGCGCTCGGGGGTGGGCGCTGTGGAGGATAATCGGCGGCTGTGCCGATTTCTCTATGAGAATTTGGGACGAATTACGGACATTGCGGTGACGCTAGATACGCATACGGCTATGCAGATTTTTCACTCTATTTTTTGGGTGAATGGGGCGGGGGAGTACCCGGGAGCGATGACGATGATTTCGCTGGCGGATGTGGAGCAGGGGGTGTGGATGGTGAATCCGGCGATCGCCCCTCAACTCTCTGGCGGAAATGTGGCGCAGTTGCAGTCGTATGCGCTGCACTATGTGCGATCGCTCGACGAGTCTGGTCAGTTTCCGCTGACGATCTGGCCGTACCATTCGATGCTGGGAGGGGTGGGCCATGCGCTGGTGGCGGCGGTGGAGGAGGCGTGCTTCTTTCATGCGATCGCTCGGGGTCGCCAAACTCGATTTGAGATTAAGGGCAGCAATCCACTGACGGAAAACTACTCAGTGCTGCAACCGGAGGTGATGACGGATCAAACGCAGCGGGCGATCGCCCAAAAAAATTCAGCATTGATCGACTGGCTGTTGGAGTTTGATGCAGTGATTGTCGCTGGACAGGCCAAGAGCCACTGCGTTGCGTGGACAGTGGATAACTTGCTGAGTGAAATTCAGATGCGTGATCCGAAACTGGCGCAGCGGGTGTATCTGCTGGAGGATTGCACCTCTCCCGTAGTGGTACCCGAGGTTGTAGACTTTACGGAGTCGGCGGATGAAGCCTATGCCCGATTTGCGGCGGCGGGAATGCAGGTAGTGAAGACAACAGAGCCGATGGAATTGTGGTTGCGGTAGATAACCTGAGTTCGGGTTAAGCCCTGCTATCGAGAAAAAAGCTGCCCCTGATAGGGACCGCGCCGGGGGCCACCTGTAGGCAAGTTGTCAAAATCGGGAAGAATATTCCACGCATCGGATGGGGTGATGATTAGATAGCTGATAAGGGTTAACAGCATCAGCACGAAGATGCCGCCAGATAGGATAATCAAGGCTTTGACGATTTTGGAGGTGTGCTGAGCAGCATCGATGTCGCCCCGGCGGAATCTAGGTTTGATTTGAGCGGCAAAGATCAGAGCCGCTAGGCCTAAGGGAGGGAAGAGAACCGTAGTGGAGAGAACCGCTAGCCCCCAGTAGCACGGGGGACAGGCCACGTTGTCGTAAAGGGTATAGCTTTGGTTCCACTCGGGATGGCCGCGATCGCCCACACGTCCAATTAAACGGAAGCGACGAATGCCGTTTAGTTGTAGCTTTTGCAGTTGTTTGCGGACTTCGTTTGCCAGATTGAAGTAGTTGACGGCAGCACCGAGAGTGCGATCGATCATGACATCGAGATGGTTGCCATTCACGTGGGCTTCAACGGTTAGATCGTCGGAGTTGAGGATATCTTGCAGAGTTTTGGAGAGGTTTAAGTCGCGAGATTCTTTGCGAGCGGCAAGGAGGCGTTTTCGCGCGGGCTCAAGGCTGAGGTCGTTGAGCAGGGCGAGTTCCCAGTCTTTGATGGCACCAAGGCGATCGCCCAATTCAGCTCGAATGTCGCCGCGATGGAGATAGGCCTCCACCAAATTGGGGTTGACTTTAAGGGCCTGGTCGAAGTCGATTAGGGCGCTGGGATAGTCCTGCTGTTGGGCTAGCAGCAGGCCGCGATTGTAGCGGGCTTCGGCATAGGTGGGCTGGTGCTGTAAAGCGAGGTTCCAATTAGCCAGAGCACGGTCAACATTACCCTGATCATAGTAGATTAGCCCACGATTGCCATAGGCCTTGGCAAAGCTAGGATTGAGAGCGATCGCTCGATCAAAGTCGGCGAGGGCGCTGTCGCTATCGCGGTTGCGCCAGTGGGCAAGCCCTCGCTGGCAGAGCAGATCGGCAGGCTTGGGGTGGTAGGGCAGGGCTCGGGCAAAGGCGGCGATCGCTTGGGGGTAGCAGCTCTTGCGTAGATGGGTCGTGCCCTGACGAACCCACCATCTAGAGACACAGTGCCGCAGCCAGGCGCGTGGGGCGATTCTCATAGAGGCATATGGAGATAGAACAGGAGCTTAGTACTATCTAACTGCACTTTTTAAGATGCTGCAGCATAGTGCCCTACAAATTGTGAACGATAAAGTCAAATGTCTTAAGGCGAGAAAGGCATGAATCATTTTGAGTCTATTTTGAGCAGGGTCAGTCCTAAAAATAGACTTAACTTAAGACTTGTGAGACCAATTTTGGTATCCCTGTGGTTGGATGAAAGTTAGCTCAGCGACACTGCGCGAGATCAGGATAATTTGATGATTGGATGGTTGCGACCTCAAGCCATCTTTTGAGCCAATCTTGTTCGATAGAATTCGGGCGGCTTGCACGATATGCTGGAGCATTTGTGGTTTCGGGCATATTTTGTTCGACAAGTAAGGCATGTTTTGTCCAGGGCGATCGCTGAAAGCCCTAATCCTACGTTAGATCCCAAAGTTCTGTTGTGGTTTCGTGGCCTCAAACATGGCTTGCTACTCGCCTCGAAGGTGCGATCGCCACAGCGCCCGACAGTAGAGCCTTTGGGAAAATTGTGGACGAGTTTGCGTAATTGCTGTTTTTGGTGCCGATAGCTCCTTAGAGGTTCACAGGCAAGCATTAAGCCGAAGGAAACCTCCGTAAACTGCCCCCATTTATAAATTAAGGAAAAATCCATGCCAGGTACAATCGGTAACGATTACATCGATGCACTCCCCTACGGCAACAGCAACGATAAGCTGAACGGTTACGCAGGCAACGACACCATCCTTGGATGGAACGGCGACGACACAATCGATGGTGGAACCGGTAACGATTACCTCTACGGCGAAGCAGGCAACGACTACATTGATGGCTGGACTGGCGACGACTACATCTCTGGTGGTTCTGGCAACGACACGCTGCTAGGCTTCGACGGTCACGACACCATTCATGGCGGTTCTGGCAACGATTTCATCTATGGTGAAAACGGCAACGACTACCTCTACGGTGGAACCGGCACCGACAAAATGTTTGGTGGTGCAGGCAACGACGTACTGAACGGGGGTGGCCACGCCTACAACTCCTCTGAGTATGACGAGATGACGGGTGGTTCTGGAGCAGACACCTTTGTGTTGGGTGATAGCTATGGCACCTTCTACATGGGATTAGGATACGCCATCATCAAGGACTTCAAATATGGAGAAGGAGACAAGATCCAACTAAAAGGGAAGGAGAGTGATTACACATTCCAAGATATTCACTTTGGCGGTAGTGCCTCGCTGAAGGATGCAGCCATCTTCAAGGGTGGTGACTTGGTCGCAATTCTGCACGATGCTCAAGGTGGCAGCTTCGTTCCGTCTCTGGATGTGACTTGGGTGTGATACCTCAGTAATAGGCAAAGCGATAGCCATAAAAGCCCCAGCAAATGCTGGGGCTTTTTCCATCTTGGGCAACATAGTAAGAGTTTCGACTGCAATATCATGGGGTTACCTGTGTGTCAGTAAGCCAAAATTTTGGCCTAAATCGGGACTAAAGCCCTTTGTGCCAGTTGCCAAACCTAACGAGTTTTCATCAAGCAAAAATCGCTGAGATGCCCTTGTTGTCCTTGAGGGGTTGCAGCGCGGGCCGCTAAACCAGGACTCAGAGTTATCTTACTGAGTGTCTCCCTTCACAAACGACTCCTTGCAAAATCCCATCCACTTCGGTAGGTCATTCCTTCCCATCGGTGGATCCCGATACACTGCGTTCGACCACGAGTCATGGAATGGTGAGATTTTGAGAAACTTTACGGCTCCATGCACTGGGGTATAACCAGAACGAGATCGTGCGCAGTTGCGTTATGGCGCTGGCGCAACGGTGCAAGACTACCTCCGCCGTGCCAGCGCAAAAGGCTGAGCAACGAACACCTGGCGCAGATGAGGATAGACTTCGGCTGAGGCTCCAAGGGGCAATGGCGATACCATGAAGGGGCATGAAACCCCTCACGAACCCTTTGTATGAACCGATATGACGATCAGCATAACAACCGGGAGCAGAAGGGCAGACCTGTCACTGATCTCATCCTGTTTTGGACCTTTTTTCGAATTGGCTCATTAACCTTGGGCGGCGGGTTGGCCATGGCCACGGTAATGCGCCATGAGCTTGTGTTGAAACGTCAGTGGCTCACTGACGAAGACTTTATGGCCGAAATGTCCCTGGCGACGCTGGTACCGGGGGCGATTGCTGTCAATGTGGCCTATCTTCAGGGTCGCCGTCTGCGAGGGAAGGCTGGTGCGGCTACGGCGGTGTTCGCTACTGTTCTGCCTGCTTTTGGGTTGATTCTCCTGATTGCCAATGTGGCACTGCTCTACTTCAACCATCTCTGGGTAGCGGCTTTTTTGCGAGGCTGTGCGATCGCGGTTGGAGGGCAACTGGCCTTTGCGGGCTTCATTTTTGGCCGTCGGTATTTGCGTAACTGGCAAAATGCCGTGGTTTGTGCTGTCGGGCTAGCCATCGTCGCGGGGTTGCAGTGGCATCCGGTGGCGGCGGTACTAGCCACGGGAGGATTGGGTTACCTGCTGTGCAAGCCAAGCCAGCCATCTGACCTATTACCTGAATAATAAGACTGACAGCCCTTTGCTAATTTATCAGAGTGACTATGCAGATAGCATTACAGCTATTCAGAAGTTTTTTGTTGATTGGCATCGGGGCCTACGGTGGCGGCTTGGTCACGATTCCCCTGATTCAGCACGAGATTGTGGTGAATCAGCAGTGGCTCACCTTCGATCAAATGGCGTCATTGCTGGCCGTTGCCCAGATGACGCCAGGCCCCATCGCCGTCAATGCCGCTACCTTTGTCGGTTTTCAGGTCAACGGGGTAATGGGGGCGGCCATCGCCACCTTTGCGGTCATTCTGCCCGCCATCCTGATTCTATTGTGGTTGGCTCCTTTTGTTGATCGCATTAGCCACAATCGATCTGTGTTCAAGATTCGCCAGGGCATTCAACTGGGAGTTCTGAGCCTGATTCTGTATGCCACTTGGTCCTACGGGGCGATCGCCATCAAGGGCTGGCTTGACCTGTTGATCGGTATTGCCGCCTTTGCCGTGTTAGTCGCCTTTGAGGGCAAGCTACATCCTATCGCCGTGATTCTAGCCTGTGGTGTAGTCGGGCTGCTGGTTTTTTGAGAGATCTGTCGAGAGAGATTGGGATGCTGCTTTGAGGCGTAGGCAGCTAGTCCAAAATCGCTGAAACCTTTGTTTGGTGTGAAATTTACACTTGGTCCTTATTGGCTCAGGGTTAGGTGTTGTAGTAGCTGTTCGTGGGTGGAGCTAACACCTGCGGACAGCGCCAAGCAAGATTTTCGAGTTTTGCGTAGTTGCCGATCTGTCAAACGGCTTAACGAATGAAGGGTCATGTTGTAGACATGTGGATGATAATTCTGAATGCCCTAAGCCTTAAGCAGTTTAGCAACCCTGACCACAGGTCTAGAACATCACCCGAATGAAGCTATTGGTACAACCGCTCCTCGTTAACCGTTCCTTCTACTCTAATTTGGACTGGCTTAGCTGTCTCATCTGTTGTTGTCACAGGGGGGGAGGGGCCATAGCTACTGTGTTTTCAAGCATATCTTGTCCGTTTTGGACAAGATATGCTTGAAAACACAAAACAGGCATGGAGATACTAGCCTTCGCTTATTTGCGGATAACGCAAATAAGCGGAAGCCTAAAAGCCTTGCCCTAAAAGGTTTTTAGAAATAAATATTTTTAAATGGACTAAATTTGGACTATTTTTTGGAGCGCTGACGCCTAACTAATTTCAGCAACGGTGCGATGCCAGGCATCAGCTCCATTCTCTTGGCTCAGCCGAGATCGCTCTGCGACCCTGTGCGATCGCCCCTCCACACCACAACCGCATAAACTTACCCCTCTAGAAGCAAACCTTCTCACCCAAAAATAGTCTCAATTCAAGACTTGACAGTATTTTTATTGGACTTACTATGCGAAAGCTAATCCAACAATAAGACAAACTAGGTGTCATCTATCTCATATAAGATTCAGAAATCTTTTGACTAGACTCATTATGAGCTAACCAAGTCGCAAATTAATATTGAAAGGATGAAGCTACCCTTAAAAATACTTGCCCTTTGTCAAGCCAATCTTTTTTTGAGATTTTTAGTTCCAGAATAAAACTACAAAAATCTAAATCCAAGACTCATTAGCTCTTTTTGAGACTTAAACCGATACCCAAAGACCCATATTGAGACATTTATGTTTTGAGTTATTCTCAAAAAAGATTACTAGAATCAACGGTTGTGTTGTAGACACGTGGATGATAATTCTGAATGCCCTAAGCTTTAGGCAGTTTAGCAACCCTGACCACAGGTCTAGAGCATCACCCTCATCCCCATGCCATAGCGATTATTGCCGCGATTTCGGCTCACCAGACTTTAAAGGTTTAACACTAGCAAGAATTGCGGCGATAAATAGCAAAATTCTCAAATCAAGGCCAGAAGGAGCGATTTCAAAGGAACGATTGGGAAAGGCAGCTCCTCAATCAGAGCGGCGATCGCTCGATTTCACCTCCGATTTCACCTCCGAGCTATCGGGCGCTTCAGCCGTTGCGCCACAGGCACAAGACTGCGGATGCGGCCTTGCTGCCAGAGGCACTGGGTCATAGCCACCCGGATGTAGGGGATGGCACCGAGCTAATCGCTGAGCCGCCAGCCATCCTCCCTTAAGACTACCGTGGCGAGCGATCGCCTCTATGGCATATTGAGAACAGGTCGGCTGAAAGCGACACACAGGTGGAAACAACGGCGAGATCACCACTCGATAGACGCGAATTAATGCAATCAGCAATTGTTTCATGCAGCGCAGCGCTCAAATTTACCGTAGCGTTGGCAATCCCATCGAATTGACAGCTTCAAAGTCCGGACAGTCTATGGCCTCCTCTGACAATGCCCGATCGGGATGCACCGTACACTTCAAATGATAGTCCCCTGTAAAAAATCGGCACTCTGAGCAGGGGATGCGGTGCATCTGCTGCGCTTGGCTCACGCCCTCTCGCATAGCAGACCACAAATTCCAGCCAATCAACCCCATAAAAGCCCAAGCGCATACAAAGCACAAAGGCACCAAGATAGGCTGAATGCCGCGAATCGCCAAACTCAGAACCGTAAAAAACAGGTTAAGCAAACTATCCATAGGCTGCGTGAAGAGAGATACTCAGATAACATCCCAACGTCGTAACATTTTTCTAGAGTTACGCTCATTAGACCAGAGTTTGCTAAGGAGAGAAAGCACTCTTAGTCAGATAGTGGAAGATACTTGGAGGTCGGGCGATCGCCGCACTCATCCTCTTCTCTCCCAGTACTCACATCTTCTTAATGTTGACCCGATACTGTTAAGGAACCTACACCTCAATCATCTAGCCCTAAACCCTTAGGTCTGTCTTGGCTGAGCATTGCCGTAGAACGGGAATTTAAGTGGATTTCACCACCGGGTGGCCCACTCTCCTCTGCCTAGCCTTAAGTAGCTCTCTACTAAAGGGATTATCTGCCAAACTTTAACTGGATCAAAAACTGGATCAAACCCAAAAACCAACCAAACCGAAAACAGGTCTTACGTTTAGGCACGATACATCGACATCCCTCTCGGAATAGTGGGCTTTATGAGACAATGAGTGAAAGGTTACAAACTGTACCCCCTTAGACAAAAGGAATCTGCATTATGGCTTTGCAACTTGGTGATACCGTTCCCAACTTTACACAGCAGTCGTCTGACGGCGAAATCAACTTCTACGACTGGGCTGGCGATAGCTGGGTCGTTTTGTTCTCACACCCCGCCGACTATACGCCTGTCTGCACCACAGAGCTAGGCAGCGTGTCGAAGCTCAAGCCGGATTTTGATAAGCGTGGTGTAAAAGTCATCGCCCTTAGCGTTGACAACGCCGACTCTCACTCTGGATGGATCAACGACATCAACGAAACCCAGGGCACTACGGTAAACTACCCGATCCTGGCCGATGCCGACAAATCCGTCTCAGATCTCTACGGCATGATTCATCCCAATGCCAACGCCAAGGTAACGGTGAGAACCGTGTTCGTCATCGATCCCCAGAAAAAATTACGCCTCACCATCACCTATCCACCTAGCACCGGACGCAACTTCTACGAAATTTTGCGAGTGATTGACTCCCTACAACTCACCGACAATTACAGCGTGGCCACACCTGTAGATTGGAAGGATGGGGAAGATGTGGTTGTGGCACCCACCATTCCTACGGAAGAAGCAAAAGAGCGCTTCCCCAAAGGCGTGACGGAAATTAAGCCCTACCTGCGGATGACGCCTCAGCCCAACAAATAGCGACAATGGCTGGTATGGCGACTTTGGAGGCAGAGCAGTTGAAACAGCGCTAAACTGTGCTGCCCGTGACGCGAACAGCATGGGTTAAGGCATCTGGCAAACTGATGTTAGACCAGATCGGTAGTTTTAGGACTGCTGTTACCTCCGCGCAAAAAAGGGGATGTTGCATCGCAACATCCCCTTTTTTGAAATAAGATAGGACATCCAAGAATGCTAGGCGTAAGCCCTTCGCCTAAATGGCTTCAGGTCATAAATTTCTTGCCTCTGAACCTTAAAGTTTGGTCTTCATCGCATTTAGCAACCCTGATAGGGCTTTATCCTCATGAGCATTAACCTGGCGATCAAATAGGGCAATGCTCACGGCCTTAGGAAGAGCGATCGCCGCCACATCTGGATCTAATCCCTCCATTAACGTATCTAAATTTTGTGGCACCTTGAGAGCCGAACGAATCCCCAACGTCATTTCTGCATCAAAGTCCATCGCCGTCAGTTGCGGCTGCAACACATCCCAATCGTATGAGCCATCGGGATTTCCCACCTGAATCACATACGCCAAGAGCCGCTGTAGCTTACTGCGCTGGGTAGGCGTAATATCTGCCGTTGTAGGAAGCACTGCATCGGGCAGTTGCTTTGCCTGTAGATTATCAATAATTTGCTGCCAGTCTTTTGGGTCACACCCGTCGGGCTTACCCACCCGCAGCGACACCTGAATTTGATCGGACGCTGCTTCTAGATTAGTTACATGGGCTTCTACACCAATAAACCCTAACCACTGAGAGATTGTCTTCACAAGGGTGGTTCGGGTCGCTTGACTGCTAGCCAACAGCCGGAGTTGGGTGCGAACCATCGGGCGCACAATTTGAGACAGCATAAGGGGGGATCTTCTAAGGTTTACGTACATTCCGCTAGCGCCCACGACCCTACAGCGACTGTCACAGTTGTAGATCCACAATGGTTTAGTGGTGAACCGTGTAGAACACGGGTTTTTCTAAACCTAATCTCTCAAATTGAATGACGATACATCTGCACGGGAGCTTGAGTCTAACTCTGAAGCTTATTGGGTAGCCTACCTCTAGACTAAATTTTCTACACTAATTTTTTGGCACGGCGGTTGCGCCACAAACATGTTGCATATTTTGCAAAAAACATTACCGCCTCCCTTAAGATAACGCGAGAGCAATTATCAGGAATGCACCACATGTTACATAGCGGTGCAATGGCAGAGGGTACGTCTCGCGCTACGCAACGCAGCGCGAGACGTCTTAGGTCAAAAGCACACGCAATGATGTTGGGGTAGTGGGGTTGGGGTGCAAACGATGCCAATATTGAACTTCCGTTACATAAAGTAAACGGTACTTTGAGCTTGCTTTACGCAAACTCAAACCTTGGCCTCTTGAGACTTGAGATATTCTGTATTCACACCCGATTCACGAGGCAGCGCTATCTTACCGGTTCGGGCAATTTCCTTTAGGCCAAAACGACTGAGCACTTGCACGATCGCCACCATCTTACCGGGATCGCCCACGACTTCTAGCGTGAGTGAGTCATCGCCTACATCCACCACTCGGGCGCGAAAGATCTGCGCCAGTTCAATGATTTCAGAACGGGTGGCGCTGCTGGCATTGACCTTCATTAACATCAGCTCACGCTCAACACAGGGCAGCTCAGTAATATCTTGCACCTTGAGGACGTTGATCAGTTTATAAAGCTGTTTGGTGAGTTGTTCAATCACGCGGTCATCGCCAGGGACTACCATCGTAATGCGGGAAATTCCCATCTGTTCGGCAGGGCCTACTGCCAGGCTTTCGATATTGAACCCGCGACGGGCAAACAGTCCGGCAATGCGGGTCAAAACGCCCGCTTCATCTTCAACTAAGACAGATATGGTGTGCTTCATGGGTTTGGTAAGGGGTTGCACGGCAAAACGGCGGCAACCGGGGAAGAGCAAGTAATGGGATTGCTAGAAGACTCGCCTAGGTGGCGATCGCCCAATCAATTTAGAGTAGTAGTCTCACAGCAAAATGGCTTGGGGTTAAGGTCTTAATCGACACACCCAAATACGTTGCACCGTTGGTTTGATCAGACTACTCAACACGGCAGCCATACAGGGTTTTTTGTAATGCAAGACTTTAAATACTAACGTGATTGGGGGCAGGACTTCTCTTCTGGCTAAATGTCCCTATGTTTTTGCCTGTTTTTTGCCTAGGCTCAACGCGCATTGTGTGGAGGTTTGGGGATAGGGTGCGATCGCCCCATATCCCTCTGGGTTCACTAGGGGCTGTCATCAATTAGCCTCTGATGTCCCAGAAATCAACCGTCACAGCCCCTAGCCTGTTTTTTTGGATCGGGCGTGGCAACGCTCATAGCATCAGGCGTTTGGTTGGAATTGATGACACGCCCTAAGCTGATTGGTTTGGCAAACCGCTCAGCAGGCTCAACGCAATTTGTGAGTCCTGCGTATGATAAAGAGACTGGCAGGGGGTTCCGACAGATCTATGGTGGTGGCATACGAACAGAGTGTTTGGAAATTAGCAGACCTGCACCATGTCGATCGCACGTTGGTTGGCGATAAAGCTTACGAGTTAGGCGTGCTGGCGCAGCGGGGTTATCCTACGCTGCCGGGTCTGTGCATTTCCGCTTGGACATTTCGCCAATTTTTGCAAGCAATCAGCTGGCCAGAGCCACTGTTTGCTGATCTGCCGGATTCTGCCTTGTATCTGGATGTGAATAACCCTCGTCAATTACAGGCGATCGCCCGTCAGATTCGCCAAGCCATTATCATGACACCACTGTGGGAGGGCTGGAGTGAGTCTCTGCTCGCTCAGATGCAGGGCTGGGATGCACCCGCGGTCATTGTGCGCCCGTCTATAGCCGTGCAATCGGGCTATGATGCGGTGCTGGCGAGCCGGATTCGGGGTCTGCTCGCATCAAGCACCTGTGCCGTTGATGCAGACGCGCTATCCCATAGCATTCGTCAAGTCTGGGCAGAGCTATTTCGAGCCAAGAGCCTATTTTACTGGCAGCGATCGCGCCTTCCCCTCAATTTAATTAATCTGGGGCTGCTAGTGCAGCCGATGTATGGGGCGATCGCGGCGGGTGAGGTGCAAACATCCTCCTCTCAGGTGCTAATTCGCGCCACTTGGGGCGAGGGGTGTGGCTTGGTCAACGGCAATGTAGAGAGCGATCGCTACACCTTAAATTTTCCCGATGGCGTGGTTCAGTCTCAGCAGATCTCCGTTAAGCCTGCGGCTTATCGCCTTACATTACCTACATCTGCACCCACGCCTGCTGCATCAGCCCCGCCTGCCCAACCATTAATTCAGCGGCAGGCGATCGCAGTGGCAGAGCAGCATCAGTCCGTTCTTAGCCCAGAGCATCTCGCTTCGCTGTGGCAGACGGCCTGCCATTTGCAGCAAGAGTTAGGGCATGCGTTGGAGCTGGAGTGGGTGCAGTTGCCCTCAAGGCTTGGCCGCCCTAACTGGAGCATTACCCAAATTACCCCTCGGCTAGACGGTCGTCAGAACGATCGGACTGGGGCGATCGCGCCAGAATCCCCCACCGCTAAACCCGTCGCTTCGGCTCATCACTTTAAGGCCTCTTCTCAGAACACGCAAGGCCACACTCAAGGCATAGAGCAAAGCCTAGAGCACGGAGCCCACGCGGAAGAACACACCACTCTGACCGGACAAGCTGCGGCCCCCGGCACCCGTCTAGGACGGGTCAGGGTGTGGGACGCCGGTTCCACACCCTTAATCGACCAAGACCCCATCGTGTTAGTGCTGCCCGCAATGGCTCCCGACAGTTTGCCCTGGGTGCAGCATGCCGTCGCTCTGATTACCGAGCAGGGAGGCATGACTAGCCACGCTGCCATTGTGGCGCGAGAGATGGGCATTCCCGCTGTGGTGGCCGTAGCGAATGTGATGCAGCACTTAGCGAGTGGAGACTGGGTCTGTGTGGACGGCGATCGCGGGGTCGTGACGCGACTTCCCTCCAATGCATCGTCCCATGAGTGCTTTCAGCAATTGACCGGAGCGATCGCCCCCAATGCACCCGTGGAGCAGCCCCCAGCGCTGTCCACGGCTACGGCGGTGCTGCTGAACCTAAGCCAACCGCAGCAAGTAGCCAATGCAGCCGCGCTGCCCGTTGACGGGATTGGGCTGTTGCGAGGGGAGCATGTGCTGATGCAGATACTCGACGGGCGATCGCTCCGAGACTGGCGATCGCACCCCACTGCTGCAACCCAACTGGCGCAGCAAATTCAGGCATTCACCACGGCTTTTGCACCCCGCCCCGTGTTTTACCGCACTGCTGACCTGCGCTCCCATGAGTTTGGCGCAGCCCACTACACTCTACCCGAGCCCAATCCCATTTTGGGGCTGCATGGAACCCTCAGCTATCAAATTGATCCCCACCTATTTGAGTTAGAGCTGTCAGCCCTGCGACAGGTGCAGCAGTCTGGGCGGCAGAACTTGCATCTGCTGCTTCCCTTTGTGCGTACAGTTGAGGAATTCGTCTGGTGTCGAGAACGGGTGGCAGCCACAGGGCTGCTAGCGGCAGGGTGTGAGCTGTGGGGCATGGCCGAAGTGCCCTCCATGCTGTTTCTCATTCCCGATTTGGTGCAGGCTGGGATGCAGGGCATCTCCATTGGCAGCAACGATCTGACTCAGTTGATGCTGGCCGTCGATCGGGATCATGTCCCGGCTGACTCGCCCTACAACGCAGCTCATCCCGCGGTATGGCGTGCCATTCAACATCTAGTCCGGGCTGCCGCTCAGGCTGGCATCCCCTGCTCAATCTGCGGCGAAGCACCCGTGCTGCATCCTCAGATGATTGCCGATTTGGTGCATTGGGGGATTACGTCGATTTCCGTAGCGCCCGCAGCCGTCGCGCACACCCGCTGGGCGATCGCCCAAGCCGAGCGATCCCTTCGCCTAAACATAGCTCGACAGTCTTAGGGGGTCTGACAGCCTGATCTAACCCTAACGGCACTTGGCTTACCTGCCGCCACTCCATCCCCTCAGAAATGCTGAAACCCCCGCGCCATCGATAATGTTGTCTCATCACCGTGGGCATCAACTAGCCTCACCGCATCCCCAGCTACCACCTCACCCACCAATGCAGCGCTTGGCAAGTGCATCTGCAATGCGTCGGCAGACTCCTTGGGCAAACACAGCACCAGCTCAAAATCCTCC
Source organism: Kaiparowitsia implicata GSE-PSE-MK54-09C (assembly GCA_019359435.1). Lineage (GTDB taxonomy): Bacteria > Cyanobacteriota > Cyanobacteriia > Elainellales > Elainellaceae > Kaiparowitsia > Kaiparowitsia implicata. The sequence continues at coordinate 71,135 of JAHHHI010000076.1, read as the reverse complement.
CCCCCGTAGAGAGTCCAGTCCAGCGCTACCTCTGGCGTCAGCCAGGATGGGAAGACCGCAGGCATCGGCAGGCGATCGCCCCACACCTGAGCCCCCACGCCGCTGGCGCGACAGATCTGCAAGATCGCATCCGCCAATCCATCACTGCTGTCCATCCCTGCGGGTACTCGCGCATCGGGGTAGTGCTGTCGCCACAGCTGAACTACGTCTAGCCGAGGCATGGGGCGCTGGTGCGCCCGAATCAGCAACGCCCGGTCTGATTCGGACAAGGTTTTCCCACAATCTGGCTGCAGCAGCAGTTCCAGCCCGGCTCGCGATGCACCATGCACTCCCGTCACCAGGATGGCGTCTCCCGGCTGGGCGGATGCCCGTCGAACGACCTGAGACGGAATGACCTCACCAAAGGCAGCGATCGCCACGGTCAGGGTGTCGCTGCGACACACATCACCCCCCACAATGGCTGCACCGGCTGTTTGCAGGCAGGCCACCATGCCTTCATACAACGCCTCCACACCCGAGACAGGCATCTGGGCTGGCACACCCAAGCCCACCGTAATGCCCAGCGGCGTTGCGCCCATCGCCGCCAGATCCGACAGGTTTGCCGCCACGGCGCGCCAGCCCGCATCCGCATAGCTGGTGGTGAGCGCAGCCGGATTGGCAAGCCCCACGCTGAAATGCACCCCATCCACCAACATATCTTCGGTGACCACGAGCGATCGCCCCGGCGTCATGCTTAACACAGCCGCATCATCGCCCACAACCGCCCCATCACAAAACCGCAGCAGCCGCCTTAGCAGGCCCTGCTCCCCCACATCCGCAACGTGCAGTGGTTTGTCATGCATACCGTGCAGATGCGCCTACAGCAGCTCCCGCACATCCGTCACCTGCCCAGTGACCGCCGCCGCCACCACCATCGCAGGGCTCATCAGCAGTGTCCGTCCCGAGGACGATCCCTGCCGTCCCTTAAAATTGCGGTTCGATGAAGACGCACTGATCTGCCGCCCCACAAGCTTATCTGGATTCATCGCTAGACACATGGAGCAGCCCGCATTGCGCCACTCAAACCCAGCCGCCTCAAAAATCTTGTCTAACCCTTCTGCTTCGGCCTGTTGCTTGACCCGCTCAGAACCAGGCACCACAAACGCGGTAATGCCCGCCGCCACATGTCGTCCCTTGGCCACCGTGGCGGCCTCCCGCAAATCGCTGATGCGCCCGTTTGTGCAACTGCCTACAAAGCACACATCAACTGGCGTACCCTTAATCGGCGTCCCTGCCGCTAAATCCATATACTGATAGGCTTCTTCGGCAATCACCTGCTCTTCTGGTGGCATCTCTGCCGCAACGGGCACCGTCTCACTAATGCCAATGCCCTGGCCTGGCGTAATGCCCCAGGTGACAGTGGGTTCAATGTCTTCTGCCTGGAACACCACCACATCGTCATATTCCGCATCGGGATCGCTCCGCAGACAGGTCCACCAGCCCACAGCCTTCTCCCAATCTGCTGCCTTGGGCGCTGCATCGCGTCCCCGCAAATATTCAAACGTGACCGCATCAGGGTTCACGTAGCCACAGCGGGCTCCGCCCTCAATCGACATGTTGCACACCGTCATGCGCTCTTCCATACTCATGCGCTCAAAGGTGGTGCCAGCAAATTCATAGGCGTAGCCCACGCCACCTTTTACCCCAAGTTTGCGGATGATGTGGAGAATGACATCTTTGGCATACACCCCCGGCTTGAGGGTTCCATTCACTTCAACCTTGCGCACCTTGAGCTTTGCTAACGCTAAGGTTTGTGACGCCAGCACATCTCGCACCTGACTGGTGCCAATGCCAAAGGCGATCGCCCCAAACGCCCCATGCGTTGAGGTATGGCTGTCTCCACAGGCAATGGTCATCCCAGGCTGAGTTAACCCCTGCTCAGGCGCAATCACATGCACAATGCCCTGGCTACCCGAGCCAATGTTGTAAAACCGAATGCCATAGTCTGCACAATTCGTTTCAAGTTCCTGCATCATCGCTTCTGCCAGCGAATCCCCAAAGGGTCGGGCTTGGCTGTCAGTCGGCACGATGTGATCCACCGTAGCCACCGTGCGTTCAGGAAACATCACTGACAACTGTCGCTCCCGCAGCATGGCAAACGCTTGAGGGCTGGTAACTTCGTGGATGAGATGCAGCCCAATGAACAGTTGAGTTTGCCCAGATGGCAACGTACCCACCGTATGTAATGCCCAAACTTTATCGAATAAGGTACCGTGACTCATAGCAAGGAAAACATTCTCGGTAAATAGCAGTAAAAATTGGCCCCAACGTCAACATCCTGAACGGATTGCAGTGACTTAGTACCGTGTATCTAGCGCAGTGGATCTCGTGCAGGGTACTTAACCTGTTGGATAGAACGGCAAGAGCATTTCCTAAGCCATTTTCCCAACTGCGTCAGCCCAGACATTGACAATCAAGGTTTAGTCTTATATCTTATCCAAAATTTTGCAGGCTAGCGTTTGCAGTCTGACTGCAAACGCTAGCGCCATTGGCGTAACGTGGCTGTGTGGCTCCCGCAATTTACGAGACTAATAGACCCACTACAGTTTTTAAGGAAGACGTTCAACGCACTGCTGCAATAGACTCTCGCGATGATAAAATTCAACATTCGCGCCGGGGTGCGGCGCATTCAAGACTCAGTCGTCCTAACTCAGTCGTCCTACCTGTGTTGGGAGTTTGGGTCATGGCATTGCCATACTCTATCCCAACAGTTCACCTGAATTGAATGGACTAGGAGAACCATGTCACCAGGCGACTACGTACGGCAGTTGGCTCGCCAGCGTCGAGATCAAGCCTATGGAATTTTGCTCACATCGGGTAGCATTGCGGCGGCTATTGTGGTGCTGCTGCTGGTTGCGATCGCCCTCGGAGAATCCATTCCACCCGTCTTATTTTTGTTGGTCTTGATCCCCCCTGCGTTAACAGCGCCACGGGTGCTAGCGTTGCTTAAACGAGCCAGACAAGCTGACCGAGGAGCCTCTGCCGAAGAGTCGATCGCCGAGTTGCTCAACCCTCTGACCGAGCGGGAATGGGTCATTGAGTATGGTCTGTATGAGCCCGCCTTTGGGGATGTGGATGTATTTTTGCGATCGCCCAAAGGCAAACACTACGTAGTCGAAATCAAATCTCATCGCTGCATTGTGCAAACCGATGGCCGTTATCTCTACAACTTTCGCAACGGAAGACGCAGAACCTTTCGCAAAAACTTTTTAGTGCAGGCGCGCCAGCAAGCTGTGGCTCTCAAGCAAAGCCGCAAGCTGGGATATGTCACCCCCATCATTGCCTTCTCCAACGCGACGGTAGACATCAGCACCCAGCCCGTCACCAATGTCTATGTTGTCGAGCACGACAAACTGCTGCCCTACCTGGAATATTTAGAAAATGACAAACCCCATAAAGTGGCTCGCCGCCCTACCCGCCGCCCTAGGAAAAGCAAACCTCCGGCCAAGCCAGTATTGAAACCAAAAAAATCATCCTCCCCTTAAACTCAGTTTTTATAGCTTTTTATAGCAATGGTACAACTCTCGTTTCTCGGCATTTCAAAAAGTATTAACGAAATAAGCTGCAAAGTTGGGCACAATTGAGCGGCTTGTCCCGTCATCTCATATTGGCCGCAAGCACCCAACCCCACAATCGGCATTGATGCTGCTAAAGTCAGTATTGAGTTGATGGTAGGCAACGATTTGGGTTGCTGTTCGGCCATCCACAACCTGATTATGAGTAACGCACCCTAAGGCTATGATTTCTAACGCACTAGTAAAACGGCTCATTCCTGCTATGGCGATCGCCGCCTGTGTGGCGATTGGCGCACCACTGAGCACCCTGGCCCAGGGAACCCCTGGCTTGACTATTTTTAGTGGCGTCGATCGGGAAAATTTGCTGAGCTATCGGCTTGATTTTAATGGTCGCCCTCATGCGTTCGATCGCTATCGCCTCAACATCTCGCGCCGCAAAATGAACCGCGCCGTCACGGAATTCACGGTGACCTATCCCGATTACTACACCGGGCGCTTTAACCCCAGCCGGATGGAAGTTCGAGTGAATGGTGATTCTGTGCCGCTGGATGAAGTGGTGTGGGATGAAGAAGCTCGGGAGATTAAGCTGTATCCGGTTGAGGTCGTGCAACCTAATCAGGATGTAGAGATTGTGTTCTCTAATGTGCGAAATCCCCGCATTGGTGGAACTTACTATTTCAACGCGCTGACGCGCTCGTCCGATGATTTGCCTCTGCGACGCTATCTAGGCACTTGGATTATTGACATCGGGCGTCCGTAATCATTCCTGGTAGAACGCTGAAGCGATCGCAACATAGAGGATGAAGGGATGCTATCGGGGTTGGGCAAGGTCTTAGAACTGCTATAGCTGCACGGTATGTTACAGATAAAAATGCTACAGTGATAAACCGTGGCATTTTTTTGCGGTTAACTCATTTTTGTCTGTTTAGTAGAGATTTGGAGGGGTTATGACAAAGCGGACTTTAGGCGGCACATCCCGCAAACGGAGACGGGTATCTGGGTTTCGCGCGCGGATGCGGACTTATACGGGGCGTCGGGTGATTCGGGCTCGCCGTAGTAAGGGGCGGGCTCGGTTGTCGGTATCGGGTTAATCTGTGTCATTTCGCTTAAATTGAAGGCGTTGTCGGGTGGAAGTGACTGCAGTTAGTTCTAACCTGCGATGACGACTCATCGAGGCTAGGGTGCTTGGCTAATGCCAGAGGTTCCTGTGCTAACTGACTAATGCTAGGGCGATCGCCCAAAAGGGCTCAGGGGTGGTTGTCTAGCTTGGACGGCATAATTGGCGTTGAGCGAGTCTAGGGGCGTTCTCCATCGCTGCCTTGGGGTGATCACCCGTTCAAGCCTGTGTTTTGTGCGGCGGCCTATGGCTATTCTGAAACGTTAATGACTCTGCCTAAAAACCATCGGCTAACGCATCGAGATGAGTTTGCACTGGTATATCGTCGGGGGCGTCGGCATAAAGGAGCTAGACTCACCTTGCGGGCGTTTCGAGTCAAGCCAACTTCGCCAGATCTGGCTCCGGTCGCACCTACTCGAGTGGGTATTTCCATTAGTCAGAAAGTAAGTAAGCGGGCCGTGGTGCGAAATCGCATCAAGCGGCAGATTCGGGCAATTGTGCGATCGCTTTTGCCGTACATCAGCCCGGGTTGGTTGGTGGTCGTGGTGGTTCATCCCACTGCAGTGGAGTGCGATTATGCCGAATTTCTGCAAGAATTGAAACAATTGCTGACAGACGCAGAGGTGTGCCATGGGCATTCGGGAAGATGTGTACTATGAAGGCGGCCCTCACATTGGAGATTTAATCTTCAATATTTTCTTGGGGTTTACAGTGATTTGCCTGCCGCTCACGGTGGGGGCGATCGCCCGTGCAATCTGGCTACGCTATCGCATTACCAGTCGGCGAATCTCGGTCACGGGTGGCTGGATGGGGCGCGATCGCTCTGACATTATCTATAGTGAAATTCGCCAAGTCGTCACGGTGCCCCGCGGTCTTGGCATTTGGGGCGATATGGTGTTGATCCTGACGGATGGTAGCCGACTAGAATTGCGGGCTATGCCCAATTTCCGCAATGTTGCTGACTACATTAATGACAAAATTGGGACAACTTCTCGCTCTGCCTCTGCTCAGTAAGGCTTAAATGGGGCTCCAAATACCAACGCATCTGGACGTAAAGCGTAAATAAAGCGAGCTAAATTGGGCAAGCTTTAGCTTGCTTGAGAGTCAGCTAAAGTTCTATAGTTTGATCCGCCTTGAGCCTTAAGGCTGGCGCGTCTTTGTTCCACTTGAGCAATATCGGGATGCTAGCTATCAATTATTCTTTTTGGTGAGACTCTAGCGATACTCCCTCGGTCATAATTCGCCACTGTTAGATACAGTAGAAGTCGGGACGAGCTCAACATTTGGTGGGTATTACCCACCAAGTCTGGGTTTCAAACAAGGCTTTTTCGGAGCAATGGTGCGTTAGTACTCATGCGTGTCACGACATGGTTCAACTATACTTTGGGTAGATGACTGCGATTAGGCATTAGACTCTGCATTTTGCTATGTCAACTGCAATGAAAAGCAGTTGCCCCGTGCGAGTAGCAAATCGCTTTGAATCTAGGGTTTAATGGGGTCGGGCGTTTTATAGCCCGTTTGGGTGTCACAGGCTTTACATCAGCAAACCAGCGCAGATAGGTAGATATAGACCACATGGACTTTGGTATCAGTTTTCTTTCCAACAATGTGATGCTGCCAATCCTAGATTTTTTCTATGGGATTGTGCCGAGCTATGGTCTGGCTATCGTGGCGTTAACGCTGGTCATCCGGTTTGCGCTCTATCCTCTCAGTGCCGGGCAAATCCGCAGCATGCGAAAGATGCGGGTCGTGCAGCCTGTAATGCAAAAGCGCATGAAGGAAATTCAGGAGCGCTATAAGGAAGATCCTGCGAAGCAGCAGGAAGAGATGGGGAAAGTCTATAAGGAATTTGGCAATCCGCTGGCGGGCTGTTTGCCGTTGGTTGTGCAAATGCCCATCCTATTTGCGCTGTTTGCTACGTTGCGGGGGTCGCCATTTTCAAACGTGCCCTACAATATCAACCTGCAAGTGCTGCCTCAAGAACAGGTAGAGCAAATTCAACCTCAGGCGTTCACCACCAAGCCGCAGAATATTTATGTGGCTGATACGGTGCATGTGCCTATCACTGCAGTGTTGCCCGGAGGAAACCGCCTTGCCGTTGGTGAGAAGACTCGAATTGATCTGCAAACGGTTTCGGGTCGACCACTGCGTGAGCTGGTGAATGAGTATCCTGACTCCAATATTCAGCCGGTCTGGACGGTGACGAAGGGAGAAGACCGAGTTCGGGTGACAGATGACGGAACGATTGAGGCGCTGCAGCCGGGCGAGGTGACACTTCAGGCGACTGTTCCTGGCTTAGCTGCCAATAAAGGGTTCTTGTTTATCAATGCCTTGGGCCGGGTGGGCGCAGTCGACAAAGAAACGGGTGTCATTAACTATGACATTGTAGGCATGGTGCTGTTCTTTGGTCTGAGCTTATATCTCAACCAATTGTTATCGGGTCAAGGGGCTGGGTCTAATCCACAACAGTCGGCCATCAATAAGTTCACGCCAATCTTATTCTCCGGAATGTTTCTCTTCTTTCCACTCCCTGCCGGGGTGCTGATGTATATGGTGGTGGCGAACGTCTTCCAAACGCTACAAACCTTCATTTTGTCTCGAGAGCCTTTGCCAGAAAACCTGCAAAAAATCGTAGCTGAGGAAGAAGGCAAGGCTAAACCGGTTGGGGAAGATGGGCGGAATGCGCTGCCCTTTGAGCCAGGCCGCAAGAAAAAGGCATCGTCGAGTAGCGATTGAAGTGATTGATGAAATTGATTGAGTCACCAGGGATATGAGCGAGCAAGAACGTCACGTTCAGCAGGGAGAAGCTTGGCTGGAGCAGTTGCTGAGTCTATCGGGGCTGAGTGCGCCGGTGAGTGGTGGGGCTTCGACTGTTGAAGGTGATGATAGCTGCTGGCTAGAGGTGAACGCGGAAGAGCTTGCGCCGGAGCAGGAGCAGGCTCTGGTGGGCGAACGCGGGCAAGTGCTGGATTCGATTCAATATTTGCTCAACACGACGCTGAATTTGGGTAAGTCGTCGGCAGAGCAGCAGCCCTATACGGTCGAGCTCAATGGCTATCGAATGCAGCGACGGGCAGAACTGCAAGAGATGGCAGCGGCAGCGGCACGGCAGGTGCTAGAGACTGGAGAAGAATATGAGATCTTGTCGCTGTCATCGGCAGAGCGGCGACAGGTTCATAATTTTTTAAAAGAGTATGATGAGCTGAAAACGGAGAGCCGGGGACAAGAGCCCGATCGCCGCTTGGTGGTCTGTCGTTTGGTATCTGCTGATTAGGTCTGTCGGTTGTTTGAGGAGGCGAGTGCGGCATGAGTGCAATTCATATTCCTCGTTTGCTGCGGGCGCATGAACGGTCTGAGACGGTTGAGATTGAGGCGCACCTTCCGGGTTTAGAAACGCTTACTCCGGTTCAAGGTATGGTGAAGGTCATGCACTGTGGCAACTATCTTGAAGTGCAAGGTACAGCGGAAACGATTACGACCCTAACGTGCGATCGCTGCCTGCGGCACTACAACCACAAGCTAGTGGTGCAGGTCTCTGAGATGATCTGGCTAGAGGAACCAGACTTTTTGGATGATGGCGTGACAGACCGTGAGGTGGCATACGATGAGCTGGTAGAAGTATTGCCGCCTCAGGGTATGTTTCATCCAGAACTGTGGCTATATGAACAGCTATGCCTGGAGATTCCGGCTCGGAAGCTCTGTGATGCAGACTGTGATGGGATTACGGTAGTAGACGAAGCAACATCTCAATGGCCTGTGAAAGAGACGGTGGATGATCGCTGGGCGTCTCTGGCAGATTTGAAGCGGCAACTGCGGGAGTAGTGTGGGGGCATTTCTCTTGGAACCGATTGAGGATAGAACAGGTTGGGCCCCCTCTGATCAAAAGCCATCGCTATTGCTCCTAAATTAGGTCAGAGTGATGCCACGGGTCGCAATGTAGGGAATAGTTATGGGTTTTCAAGCGGAATTTGAACTGCTGCTGCGGGCAAGATATCCCTTGATTTATGTGCCAACGCGAGAAGAGGAGCGGGTGGAAGCGGCGATCGCCCACTCTGCATCTCAGAGTAATCGAACCGTCTATGTGTGGGATTTTGTAGAGGGCTACCAGGGAAACCCAACGGATCAGGGAGTGGGCAAACGGAACCCCCTACAGGCGCTGGAACTGGTGGAAAAGCTGCCTGTGTCGGCGGCGGCAGTGTTTGTGATGCGAGATTTTCATCGGTTTTTGGAGGATGTGGCGATCGCCCGCAAGCTCAAAAATTTAGCACGGGTGCTCAAGGCTCAGCCCAAGAATATTGTGATTCTTTCCACGCAGGTGACAATTCCCGATGACTTGAGCGATGTCGTCACAGTGCTGGATTTTCCGCTGCCGGACTTTGCTGAAATTGGGGCTGAGCTACAGCGCCTGATGGAGGCGACGGGGACGACCCTTGAACAAAGTGCGGTAGACGAACTGGTGCGCGCCTGCAAAGGGCTTTCAATGGAGCGAATTCGGCGGGTGCTGGCACGGGCGATCGCCACGCGCGGTGTGCTTCAGCTTGACGATGTGGAGCTGGTGTTGGAGGAAAAGCGCCAGACTATTCGTCAAACCCAAATTCTAGACTTTTACCCAGCAACAGAGCGGATTTCGGATATTGGCGGTTTAGATAATTTGAAGGACTGGCTGTTGCGGCGTGGCGGTTCATTTTCAGAACGGGCGAGACAGTATGGGCTTCCCTACCCTCGGGGGCTGCTGCTCGTGGGTATTCAGGGAACGGGCAAGTCGTTGACGGCAAAGGCGATCGCTCATCATTGGCATTTACCGCTGCTGCGGCTAGACGTAGGGCGACTGTTTGCGGGGTTAGTCGGTGAATCAGAATCACGCACGCGTCAAATGGTGCAAGTGGCAGAGGCGCTGGCCCCTTGCATTTTATGGATCGACGAAATTGACAAAGCCTTTGCCGGATTGGATGGACGTGGCGATTCGGGCACAACCAGTCGCGTATTTGGCACATTTGTGACGTGGATGGCGGAGAAAGCCTCACCAGTGTTTATTGTGGCAACAGCCAACAATATTCAGGCACTTCCGCCTGAATTATTGCGGCGTGGACGCTTTGATGAAATCTTTTTTGTCGGGTTGCCCAGTCAAGACGAGCGACAGGATATCTTTGCGGTTCACTTGGGGCGTCTGCGCCCGCATAATCTCCGCAGCTATGACCTAGAGCGGCTAGCCTATGAAACCCCTGAGTTTTCTGGGGCAGAAATTGAGCAGATCTTGGTGGAAGCGATGCATATTGGCTACAGCCAAAATCGTGACTTTACGACAGACGATGTACTAGAAGCCGCTAGCCAAATTGTGCCCTTGGCACGCACGGCCCAAGACCAAATTCAGCTATTGCAAGAATGGGCAGCCGCGGGTAAGGCCCGACTTGCCTCTCGACAGAAGGGTAGCCCGCTGATTGATGGTGCACCGTTTACTTAAACAGATGAGGGGCAACATGTATCACATGTTGCCCCTCATCTGTTTACCGACAGTGAATGCAGCATCCTGCGTTGCGTTACTCTACACGAATGCGAGCAAGGGTAGTGCCCTGGTAGTAGTGTGACAAAATTTGGCGGTAATCAGAGCCCTGCACGGCAAGCCCTCTGGCACCATACTGGCTCATGCCAACGCCATGTCCATAGCCCCCCCCATTGAACACAAACTGGTTGGGGGGAACCGCACCGTCGGTGCTGGCAATTTGCCCACCCTGAATTTGGACATTGAATAGGGTGCTATTCAGCCCCAAGGCGCGGCGAATTTCATCGCCAGAGAGGCGCTTTTCGCCCGCATCGCCCACAACGCGCATCGTAATGACGCGGCCGTGGTCTGTCATGCGTTCTGGTACGAAGGAAAGAATATTGCCGATGTCAGTGATCCGTGCCCGCATCTGGTCAGAATTAAAGGTTTCTGTCCAACGGAAGCGGTTGTTACCATCTTGGTCATAATCGGGGACGCCACGCAGGTAGGGCAGGGGAGTCACCCAGACATCTTCCACATTGGCAGTGTGTCCACCGGAGGACGAGTGGAACACGGCATTGATGATTTGACCATTATGAGTCAGCACTTGGCCGCGAGTTTCTTGGACGGCGGCTTGGGTGCTGGCGGCTTCTTTCTCGATGCCGTGGTAGACCTGCCAACGGGTGGTGTTGCCTACATCAAACACGGTGTTGGCGCTTCCTTGTCGCTGATAGAGGGCGTAGGAACGGGCCGTCACGGCTTGGGCTTTAAGCGCTTCTAAGGGCCAACTGGTCGGCATTTCGCTACCGACGACGCTATAGAGGTATTCGTCTAGCTCGACGTAGTTGACAGCGGTGATGCCGCCACTTGTGGACACTACTTTGGTGCGCCCCCGATACCATTTATCTCCAATCCAGACGAAGCCGTCATCTTGGGGCTCTACCCATACCGCGTTTTCTTGCCAGCGACCGATTGAGACTGAGCCGTCGGCTGCGGTGGCATTAAGGGCTGAACCCGCTTGCAGTTCGGTGAGAACTTGGCCGTCTGCATTTTTGAGTACGGCTGTGGTGGAGCCACCTACCTGAATTTGGTTGACGTCTTGCTTAATGGCAACGCGCAACATTAATTGATCGGTAGCGCGGGCGGGCATAATTGCCACGAGCCAGATAAAGAATGTGAGCCACCAGGCGTTTTTGCTGGGGCACTTAGTCCGAAATAGATTGGTTTGAGATGCCTGCGTGGCGACTGCTGTACTGCTCACAAAACCCTCACATCATGCTTAGTAGAACTTTGGTAGACAGCGACGCTGGTGAAAACCGGCTGTGTCTTGTGGCAACCCCATCGATCGGATAGGGCGATCGCTCCTGTAACAAAATACCCTGCTTAGCCGTAAAAACTAGCAAACCATTGGAGCAATTCATCGAAACAAAATGTTGGCCACCCTGTTTTTACATGGATTGTTAAGGGTTTTCCGGTGAGTTCCAGAGAATTTTTTTAGAATTGAAGGCTCACCTTGGAGTCTAACTATCGGGACTGATTGCGATAAGCATTGGTTCCAGTCGGGATTAGAATGCCCAGCCCCTTGTGGGATCGGTGACAATCATAGTCGTCACCGATCCCACAAGGGGCTGGGCTGAGCGTAATGCAGGAGGGTTATTGGGGTGATTTAAAGGATGACAACCACTCCCGAATTTGCTCTGCAGCGATGTCGCGACCGCCTAGGCCAAAGGCTAACGCAATGGCAACGGCGATCGCCCCTAGCAATAGCCCAAAGGCCAAGTTAACAATATCGTTAGCAATGCCCATTTGCTGAAGCGCCATGGCAGACACGAGGGCAATCACCGCAATGCGGGCAGTTTGCGCCAGAATGCGAGATTGGCGATTGCCCGAGCTGGCGATTAGGTTAAAGGCTAGGTTTGCTAAAAAGAGGCCCACGGCAAAGATCACGACGCCGACTAGCACTTGCCCAGAGACCACCATCAAGCCAGACACAATTGATGTGAGGGCAGGAATATTCAGAATGTTGGTGGCGGCAACGACCGCAAACAACATGATGCCTACTTCTGCAATGAGCCCCATCACTTCAGACGGCGTGCGACTGAGTTGTGACGTTGATGTTGTAGGCGGCGCGGTGGGATCGACCGGAACAGTTGGATCGGTGGGGAACTGTGTGGATGTGGGTGGAACAACCGGGGGCGGGGTGGGTGCGGTTGGCACGTTGGAAAACCCAAGCCAGCGGAATACGTTATTGAAGCCCAAGCCTGTGAGCAGATTGGTGACTAATTCTGCGACAAACTGACCAATTAAAAAGGCCAGAACGAGAATCAACGCTGCTGTAAAGATTTGCGGAATGGCACTGAGGAACTGATTGAGCATGGCGCTGGCCGGCCCAGAAATGGCCTCAATCCGCAGCGCATCTAGGGCTGCGATCGCCGTAGGAATCAGAATCAGCACATAGACCACCGTACCCACTAGCCCTGAGAGAGACATCATCCCAGTGGTTCGAGTCAGCCCTACTTTTGCACCCAAGCGGTCTGCACCAGCCGCCGATAGCAAATTGGTGACAATGCCCCGCACAATGCGAGCAATGAACCAGCCAACCGCAGCAATCACCACCGCTTCGACTAAACGAGGCAACGCTTCCAAGAAGCTGTTGAGTAGATTTTGCACTGGCTGAAGCGGCCCTTGCAAATCTAGCACGCCCAGCACGAGGGGCAAAAAGAATAGGAAAATAAACCAGTAGAGGGCATTTCCCAGAGTTTCGCTGAGTAAAAATTGGCTTTCGCCTGGAGCATCATCAGGATTCAGCCGCTGATCGAGGTTAAACGAGTTCGCGATGCGAATCACCAGCGCCCGAGCGATGGTGGCTAGCAGCCAGGCAACCCCAATGAGAACAGCAGCACTGCCTAACCTAGGCAGATACGCAAAGATCTGATTAAGAAAGTTATTGAGGGGCTCCGATACGGTATTTAGGTTGAGGGCATCCAGGAACGCCACAATGGCAATGATTAGAATCACCCAGAAGACGATCGTGGATGCGAGTTTCTCTGTGTTGATGTTTGTGGTATCTTGCCCCGTGACAGCCGCCGCGATGCGGTTATCAAGATCAGTGCGTTTAAGCAGGCTGCGGACGGCAGCAGAGACAACAACGGCAAGAATCCAGCCGATGATCAAAATGGCGATCGCCCCCACCAAACTGGGCAACCAAACCGGCAGGGCTTGCATAAAGTCGGGCGATTGGTTGGGTTGAGTTTGAGGGGTTTGAGCCAGACTAGGCCAGAGGAGCCCAGTCTGCATTAGCGCTTGAGGTATGGTGATTAGGTTCGTCATCCTTCTGTAGAAATTGAAACAGGTCTGAGATTCAGCAATGGAGACTCGTTCAAGTTCACAGGTCAGGTGTTTACACCACAGATTTTGCGTAACTTACACATGCGATGCACATCCCAACTGCAATCTGGAATCACGTCATTTCGTGTTGCTGGGAAATTCTGAACAATCCGCTGAAATTGGGGATAGCACCATAACTTCAGCAGAATTGGGCAGAATCTTTAATTTGCTAATGCAACAATACTACGGTGTGGAGCTTCAATTTCTGGTTTGGATGCTCACATATTCTCGAAGTCAGAGAAAAATCAGTCTTTAGGGATACTTCTATGGGGTTTTTGCGCATTCTGCCGGGGGGATGACATGTACGGTCTCTCTGCTGGGGTATGAAACCTCCCTGGGCTGATGGCAGAATACGAAGGGCTGATGGCTCATGCGTTTGCCTTTGCATCAATACCTTATTTATTTAGCTGGACTTTACGACTTCACCCATGCCGACAATCACTGTTTATGGAACGCCGATCAGCACCTACGTTCGCACGGTGCGACTACTGCTAGAAGAGGCGGGGGTAGAGTACACACTCAACAGTGTGGATATTTTTAATGGCGAAACAAAGTCTGCTGATTATTTAGCTAAGCACCCGTTTGGCAAGGTGCCGACGGTCGATGTCGGTGGAAACATGATTTATGAAACCGCTGCGATCGTCAGCTATCTAGATGCTGCGGTGATGAATGGACGCTTTAGCCCAGTTGATCCGCTTGTGCGGGCTCGCATGCAACAGATTATGGCGATTGTAGATAGCTATCTGTATGCGCCCGCGATTCAAACGGTGGTGATTCAGCGGTTGATTGTGCCAAGTCAAGGGGGTGAAACGGACGAGGCAGCAGTAGAAGCGGCGGTTGCACCACTGAAAACGGCACTAGAGGCGATTGAGGCGTTAGCGGTGAGCAACCCCTATCTGCTGGGGGGCGAGATTAGCCTTGCTGATTTTCATTTGATTCCTATCTTTGTCTATCTATCGAAGACGCCAGAGTTTGAGACGGCGATCGCCCAATCACCCAAGCTCCAAAGTTGGTGGTCGACGGCTCAAGCCTTAGCCACGGTGAAACTAGTGTGCAGTTAGGGAGTCTGGGTTGGCCCCACGGTCAGATGCTCCTACGGCCAGTCGCTCCCACGGCCAGTCGCAGAAACGAGCGGGGCGATCGCTGGGGTTCTATGGCAGGATAGGGGAGAAGATCATTCTCCCCTATACCTTATTTTGCAGATCACCTTTTTGGGAACCAGCTCCGGTGTGCCGACGCGATCGCGCAATGTGTCGAGCATTGCCCTGCGGCTGCCGCAGCGAGCCGAGGTGTGGCTGTTTGACTGCGGCGAGGGGACGCAGCATCAACTCTTGCGCAGTGACTTAAAGGTTAGCCAGATTACGCGTATTTTTATCACGCACATGCATGGCGACCATATTTATGGGTTGATGGGGCTGCTAGCCAGTTGCGGGTTGGCGGGCAATCCCTCTCGCATTGATATTTATGGGCCGCCCAAGCTGGATGAGTATCTGCGGGCGTCTGGTCGCTATTCGCAGCTGCGATTTTCTTACCCGGTGAAGGTGCATACGGTGACACCAGGCATGGTGCTGAATGATGGGGAATTTTCGGTGACTTGTGCAGAGCTAACCCACCGTGTTCCGGCTTTTGGCTATCGGGTGACAGAGGCTGATCGACCCGGACGGTTTGACGTAGAGCGAGCGGCAAAGCTGGGAATTCCCTCAGGGCCAATTTATGGACAGCTCAAGCGGGGTGAAGCGGTAACGCTGCCGGATGGTCGGATTGTGAATGGAACGGACTTGTGTGGTGAACCGCAAATGGGACGGCGGTTCGTGTATTGCACAGACACAATCTATTGCGATAATGCAGTGGAGCTAGCTCGAGATGCGGATGTGCTCGTGCATGAGGCTACATTTGCTCATCAGGATGCAGAATTGGCCTATCAGCGGCTGCACTCAACGTCTACAATGGCGGCGCAGGTGGCGCTGAATGCAGGGGTGCAGCAGTTGATCATGACGCACTTTAGCCCACGCTATGCGCCAGGAAATGCGATCGCCCTAGACGATTTAAAGCAAGAAGCAAAAGCCATTTTCCCCAATACGTTAATGGCGCACGACTTTTATACTCACGAGATTCCGAAGCGCTCAGCGCGGGAATTGGTGAAGGCATAGCCTTTTACATAACCGGTATTGAAGCACAGTGAAATAGCGGCGCGGTTCTTTGTTAGTCTGCGATCGCATAGCCGTTACGTCCGGCAGATTTAGCACTGTAGAGGGCGTCATCAGCCCGGTCAATTAAGGCTTGGGGTGTCGTGGTTGGGTTGGGAATGATCGTAACGATGCCGATGCTCAGCGTGATCCAAGGTTGAGTCAGTGAGGATGCATGGGGAATTTGCACAGCATGAATGTGCTGTTGCACTTTTTGGGCGACTTGAACGGCCCCTTCGCAGTCGGTATTGGGCAACACGATGGCAAACTCCTCTCCGCCATAGCGAGCTACCATGTCGGCAGGGCGGGAGATAGAGCGACAGATGGCATCTGCCACTTGGGCGAGGCAGTCGTCTCCGGCGATGTGGCCGTAGGTGTCGTTATAGAGTTTGAAATGATCGATATCGCAGAGAAGCAGGGCAATGGGCGATCGCTCTCGACTCAGCCGCAGCCACTCTTTTTGCAGATAGTCATCAAAGTGTCGGCGGTTGGCTAGCCCTGTGAGCTTATCGTGGGTGGCGAGGTATTGCAGCTCTCGGTTGGCGTGCTGAAGCTGCTGATAGAGTTCCGCCTGCTGAATGGCGATCGCCACCTGATTCGCCACCTGCCTCACCAGGTCTACTTCACCCGTCTGCCACTCGCGAGGTTGCGACTGCTGAAAGGCCGCGATAAATCCCCAGATGGTGTCACTGTGAAGGATGGGCACGATCAGCGTGGCACGCACATGAACCCTAGAAAAAAAGGCGATCAAATCATCCGGCAAACCTGAATTGTAAATATCCGCTGATACTTGGATATGGCCCTGCTGATAGGCCTGAACTCGATCAGGCGTGGTTGTGCTGGGCATCTTAAAGGTCTGACCCAGAAACGACGGGCAGGATTCTCCGACTGCTTCGGCAAGGACATGACCGCTATAGTCAGCATTCAGCTGATAGATCATAGCGCGATCGCTCTGCAGCGCTAAACGAATTTCTGTTACCGTCGTATGCAAAATCTCCTGCAACTCTAACGACTGACGAATTCGCTGCACGATCAAGGCCAACAGGCGATCGCGCTCTGCCGTCATCCGCAGCTGGGCTTCAATTTCTTTGCGCTGGGTGATGTCTTGACCAATGCTGAGGATTTGCCCTGTCGAGAGCGGAATATTCATCCAGGAGGTGTTGATGGGGGTGCCATCAGCGGTATAGGTTGTAAAGTCTTGCCATGTTTGCCGGGCTGCAATAATGAATGCCTGCACCTGTTGACGTTGGATGGGATCGGGGTAGCGCTTGCACAAAAAATCTTGCTGCAGCACCTGATCTAACGGCCAGCCTAGCACCCGTTCAATCTCGCGGTTGGCAAGTTGAACCGTGCAATCTTGGTTATATAGCTCCACCATGATGGGAAAGTGGTCAAACATCACCTGAAGCAGTTCTTTTTGCTGACGCAAGTTCACTTCAGTCTGTTTGCGATCGCTCATATCTCGACCTTCGGGGATCAGCAGCACCACATTGCCCGACTCATCAAAAATAGGCCGCAGAGAAAAATCGAGGGTGATGAGTTGACCTGTCATATTTTGCAAATTCACTTCGTAGCGCACAAACTCACCCTGGGCGGCTTGGGCGATCGCCCGTTTAAGCTGATCTTGCGTGGCGGCAGACGCTCGCCAGGTAGACACATCCCACATGGGACGGCCCACCACATCAGCCCTTGCCGCCCCCATAAAATTAAGCACGGCTTGATTCACTTCAAGCAAAATGCCCTCAGGCGACAACAAGCCAATAAACTGATACATCTGGTCAAAGATGGCATGAAAGCGCCGTTCGCTCTCAATCAGCGCTTTCTTTAGCAGCACCCGGTCAGTGATGTCGCGCACCATCACCAGCACCTCATCAGCGCTAAATGGCACAACACGCGCCTCTTCATAGCGCAACTCACCGTCAACCTCAATGGTTTGGTCATACACCTGAGGCTGCCCTGTATCGAGCGCTTGGTGGATGCATTGCATCCGCTCCAATGCCATCTCATAGGGCATGGCCGTGAACACTGTTTTTGGGGTTACTTCAGCGTCCGGCTTCCAGTACTTGATGCCCTCGCCCACCGTGAGGTCGTGATAGACCCCATCCCGGTTAATGCAGACTAGCAGGTCGGGAATCGCAGCCAGAATTGCCCGCTTGGTGGCTTCGCTCTGGGCTAGCGTGGCGTCAGCCAGTTGGCGATCGCTCTTGTCTAACACATAGCCCAGCAAGCATTGGACATCGCCAGAGCGATCATCGCGCACGACAACAGTGTAATCATCCAACCAGCGATAATCACCATTGCCGTGGCGCAAGCGATAGTGCTGGATAAATCGATCAGCGCCAGCATTAATATATTGCCAGACTTCTTGTTCAACTTTAGGCAAATCATCGGGGTGGATGAGATCGGCAAAGTTGATCTGCCCCGAGGTCAACTGCTCAGGAGAATAGCCAAGCTGCTCCTGTACATTTTGAGATACATACTCCATCGGCCACCCCGGCTTCGGTTGCCACTTAAAGATGATGACAGGCCCTGCCGTAAACAGCTGTCGTTCCTCCCGCAGCACCTGTTCTGCTGGGCTCGGCAGAGTGCCTTCCACAAGCACCCACCGCTCTGCTTCCGTATCGTAATGGCTGCATTGGCATGACATTCGTAGGGGTGTACCCTGGCGATCGCCCTCTACCCATCCCATTTCAGCCTGCCCCTGCTGAAACTGCGTCACGAGATCTAGCAACTGCTGCTGCACCAAAGCGGGCGATCGCGCCGCCATACCATCCCCTACTACTCCCTCATCCTCTACTAATCCCTGCGCAGACTTATCCCAGAACCGAAGCCCTGACTGGTTTACCCACTCCAGCTTTAGTTCAGGCGCAGCATAGATCCAGATGGGCGTTCGGAGCGCATCAAACGCAGAGAATAGAGAGCCCGCACATCGATCGATCGAAGACATAGAAAAGAGTTAAATCAAAGACCTTAAGCTGCTCTGGAATTAGCATTTGAACACCGCTTGCAAGGTACAACAATATGAACCCCAGGCAACCAAGTACGAGCGAGCTGAAATCTTCTATAACTGGCCTGAATAACTCATGGGATAAATCGTGATATGTGAGGTCAGAGGATATCTACAAGAGGTTTAGCAGCTTGACTTAATTTCAGGCATGCACTCAATTTGGACAACCCCTTTAGCAGACACAGCTATCTGGATGGAGTTGCCGCATCAAGCTGCATCAAATGGAGAACTAGCACCCAACTATTCCTTTATTGCTAACTATTCCTTTATTGTATAGTTCCCAGATCTTCAGGCGTGATTTATATCACCCCACGGTCTGACATGCCTCACAAGATACTCCATAACTGCGTCTCTTGGCTGGTTTGTCGCTCTACCGTTCTAAACCCTCTGCATAAGAGACCGAACCAATGCAGTATTGGTTTCGGCCTCTTAACTTGGCTTGATATAGAGCCACATCCGCAGCCGCTAATAGCGCATCCGATCCATTCTGAGCACTCGGCACACAGCAGACGAGCCCAAAGCTCAAGGTGATTTGGTCAGCAATTAAGGAAAATTCATGTGGTAGCCGGGCTTGGGTAAGATCGTGCTGAATTCTAGTGACCACCTCTATGGCTTCTGAGATGGCGGTAGCGGGCAATAGCACTACAAATTCTTCTCCGCCATAGCGAGCCATTAAACCCCTAGGACGTTCAACCGCTGCGGTCAGCAGTTCAGCCACCTGCTGCAAGCACTGATCTCCCGCCGGATGCCCATAGTTGTCGTTGTAAGGCTTGAAGTAATCCACATCGCACATAATCAGCGCCAGCGAAGCTCTGTCGTGCTTGGCGCGCCCCCACTCTTGGGCTAACACTTGGTCAAAATAGCGACGATTTGCAACTTGAGTGAGGGCATCAGTGGTGGCAATGCGATGCAGTTCGGCATTCGCTTGCTGAAGCTGTTGAAACAGCTCCTCTTGGCAAATTTCTGCCTGCTTGCGATCGGTCACATCCACTAAGGTGCCAAACAACTGTACAGACGCCTCCTGTAGATTCAGTGATTGATCCTGGTGGCGATCCGTATAGGTGCGGGCATGGACGTAGCGCATTTCACCATCCGGGCGCAAAATTCGCATATCCAACTCTTGGGTTCCCTTGTTCTGATACGCGGCCTGAATATGGGCTTTCCATCGGGGAAAGTCGTCAGGATGCAGTAGGTCAGGTCGATCTTCTAACTGAAAAGGTTGTTTGTCAGGACTCACCCCCAACAGGCGAAAAATTTCTGCCGACCAATGTAACGTTTCGGTTCGCGAGTCAAACCACCAGTTCCCTAGCTGCGCCATTCGCTGCGCCTGTTGAAGCTGCTGAGTCAGTTCGTGCAGCCTAATTTCTGCTTGCATCTGGGCGTCGATGTTCTGAAGTGCTCCATAGATGCGCACGCATTCCCCCGCGATACGCTCTGCTTGCCCCAAGGAGCGCACCCAGCGAAGATTCCCCTTGGCTGTAACGATTTGGAGCTTCTCATCCCAGGGTTGCCCGGTTTGGCAAGCGTGCGCCACTACTGCGGTGATGCGCTGGCGGTTGACCCCGTCAGGATAAAAGTCAAACATCGTCATCAGTGTCGGTTCAAAGTCCGCCTCGACTTCATGGATTTCCCGCGTAATGGGCGTCCAGTAAACGAGTCCTTGCTGTAAGTTGACTTCCCAGCCGCCCACCTGAGCCACGGTGCTGGTTTGCTCTAAAAAGACCTTGGTGCGGCGGAGTTCCTCCTCCATGTGCTTGCGCTGGGTTAGGTCTCGTCCCTCTGGAATCAGCAACACGACTTGACCTTGATCGTCTAAAACAGGCCGCAGGGAAAAGTCGAGGGTCATCACCTGCTGGTTTGCCCCTTGGATCGTCACTTCGTAGCGCACAAACTCGCCCTGAGCCGCTTGGGCGATCGCCCCCTTGAGTTGGGCTTGGGCTTCCAGAGACACCACATCCCACCAGCCCATGTCCCAGATCGGGCGACCCACCACGTCTTCCCGCTCAAACCCGCCAAAGGCTAGTGCAGTCTGATTGATCTCTAGCAGGGTGCCATCTGGGGTGAGCAGGCCAATAAACTGATACATCTGGTCAAAGATCGCCTGGAAGCGCTGTTGGCTTTCCCGTAGCGCGAGCTCTGCGGTTACCCGGTTCGTCACATCCCGCACCATCACGAGGGCTTCCTCATCCCCTAAGGGCACAATTCGAGTCTCTTCGTAATACCGGTTCCCGTCGATGTCGATGGTGTGTTCATATATTTGCCGCTTTCCCGTGTCAAGGGCTTGATGGAGAAAGTGCAGCCGTTGATCGGCCAAAGCTTTGGGCAGAGTGTCATAAATAGATTGGGCAATCTGAGTATCAACGTTCCCATGAACAGTCACCTCCCCTCCCGAAATGAAGTCGAAGCGCAAACCGTGGCGATTGATCCGCAGTAGTAAATCTGGAATGGCTTCCAGCATGGCCTGTTTCGTGGCTTCACTTTGCTGCAAGTCCAGTTCAATCTGCTTGCGTTCAGTAATGTCTTGGATATAGCCTAAAACCTTGGCGACTCTGCCATTTGGGGTATAGATGAACCGAGCGAATTCATTGATCCATCGATATTCGCCATTGGCGTGACGTAGCCGATATTCTGTAGCACGGCATGGGTCTTGCGCGGCTGTGGCGGCTGTGACCTCTGCTTGGATCTGATCAATATCATCTGGGTGGATCAACGAGGCAAGATTTACACCAGCTTGCACGAGTGCATTCGGTTCATAACCGAACTGGGCTTGCACGTTGGGAGAGACATACCCGATCGGCCAGCCGTCTCTCGGGCTCCAACGAATGACGACTGTGGGGCCGCCGATAAACAAGCTGCGCTCTTCTTCGATGGCCTGCTCTATTCGCTTGCGATCGCTAATGTCTTGCACCACCGCCAAGTCTGAAATAGCTTGCCCATCCGCATCTCGCAAGATCGACAGCACAATATTTGTCCACCGCTCGCTGCCATCTTTATGCAAGTGGCGTTTTTCTAAGGTGACTGAAGCGGCTTCACCAGCATAGAGCTTGGCTAGAGCCGCTTCAGTCTCTTTATATTCATCAGAGTGGGACACATCCTGAAAGCGCAGTTGCAATAGCTCTGCTTTGTCGTAGCCCAAGAGGTCGCAGTAAGCTTGGTTTGCCTGTAGAAATCGCCCATCTGGGCCAGCTTGGTTGATGCCAATGGCCGCCTGCTGAAAAATCGCCTCCATCTGACTTTCACTCAGCCGCAGTGCTTCTTCTAGCTGCTTTTGTTCGGTAATGTCAGTGGCGATTCCATCTAGCCGAATGGGCGTGCCCTCGATGTCATAGGTGACTTTGGAGCGATCGCGCACCCAGCGCACGACCCCATCTGATCGGGTAATGCGATACTCCAAATCAAAGCTCGACTGAGAGGCTAGCTGACTCAAACATTGATTGATCTTGGGCTGATCATCGGGGTGGATCAGGCTTTGCCACAGGCTAGGGTTCTTTAGAAACGCGTCGGTAGAGTAGCCGTAGAGGGTTTCTACCGCCGAGTTGACATACCGAGTGACTCGGCTGGGCAGATCAACCGACCACACCACGCCATTGATATTGCTGAGAATGCCGTTAAGCAGGGCATGTTCGTCCTTTAGCTGAGCCTGAATGGTTTGGAGTTCTTGAGTCCGTTCTTTAACCTGCTGAGTGAGCAACTGGTTGAGTTGATCGTTAAGGGCTTCTGACTGTTTTCGCTCAGTCACATCCCGCAAAATCGATAAATGAAAATGGGGGCAAAAGTGAGCCGTTGCAGAAAATTCCACAATCCGTTCTTCCCCATTGCCCACTCTCAAGGAAATTTCTCCCTGCATGTGGCCTTGTTCTAGAAAATGCTGCCAGTGTGAACCTAGATCTACGCCAGGCGGAAGAACGCAGAAATCGGCAATGGTGCAACCCAGCACGTGCTCCCGAGCAACGCCTAATAATTTGCAGGCAGCCGGATTGGCCTCGACATAGTGGCCGTGATCGTCAGCAATCAGCATGGCATCTAGCGCCATGTTGAAGAGGTTCAGACTTTGGGATTCTAAAAGCACGTCACTCCCTAAGCTGGGCTGGGGTAACGAGGAGTGGGATACAAACGATCTGTCAATCGATTGAGACACAGTCTAGGGTGAGCCGCAGGGCAACAAGAGGAGGCTTGAAACCTAACTGCGGCGAAAGCTGCACCAGGTTTTGGGGTAACCATCTAATCAACTGATACTGTCTGGGTGACAGGCGCTGGTTTAGCGACTCCGCAGCGTTAGCAATCTAACTCTAATGTTCCCTGCTGGATAGGGGAATGTATCCCACAACTCGACCATTGAGCATGGAGTTGAGCATCATACCGTTAAGCGGCGCGAGTTGATGAGCATCTTAGACTAAAACGATTGGGTCGTGTCGGCAATGTCGACACGACCCAATCGTTTTATCTATTTAACGTCAGTTCGGGCACATTAAGGGTTCGAGCTTATCCCGAACTCAGGTTATTTAACGGGGTTCGATAGCGTTGTTTCGGTTCCATCGTCCAAGGCTGAACCAACGCTAAACCGTGTTGCTCGCGTCGCAGGCAGCATGGCTTTAGGTATGTGCCAAACTGAGGTTACGTACAAGCTTGCTAGGCAATTTTGGATTTGCGGTGGTGAGAGCGATCGCCCAGCCCTCAATTATCCTGCAGTCGGGGATAGCAGTCAGGAATAGGGCCTTACGATTAGGGGCTGCGTAGGGCTGGGAATGTCTTGAGCTAGCTAAATGCCATGACTCACGCTGCATTGTGCGCCCCGTCTCTACGGTGCGGTCGCGAGATACCGCCGTTACGCTATACCTTCATAATGTCGGTTTCTTTATCTTTTAACAGGTCGTCAATGCGGCTAACAAATTTGTCAGTCACCTTTTGCACCTCATCTTGCAAATCGCGAGATTCATCTTCCGAGATGTCGCTGGCCTTTTCTTGCTTACGAATGGCATCGACTGCATCGCGCCGAATGTTGCGAACGGCCACTTTGCCCTCTTCGGCATATTTCGCGGCAATTTTCACCAGTTCCTTACGGCGATCGTTCGTCAACGGCGGAATGTTAAGCCGAATAATAGAGCCGTCGTTGTTGGGCGTCAAACCCACATCCGAAAGCTGAATGGCTCGCTCGATGGCGGCGACACTGCTGGGATCAAAAGGCTGAATGGAGATGGTGCTGGCATCGGGGGTACTAATGTTGGCAAGAGACTTAAGCGGCGTCTCTGAACCGTAGTAGTCCACCATGACTCGATCCAGCAGGGATGGGTTGGCGCGTCCGGTGCGAATGGTATTGAATGACCGCTGAGTTGCCTCGATGGTCTTTTTCATGTTCTCTTCAACTTCAGCTAACTTCACAAGAGCCTCCAACAAATGTTCCAATGGGGTCCCCTGTCAGGGCGCTACGAATGTTGCCCGGTTCTGCCAGGCTAAACACCATGATGGGGATGTTGTTATCTTTGCATAGGGCGATCGCCGTGCCATCCATCACCCGCAAGTCTTTTTCCAACACGTGGCTATAGGTAAGGCTTTGGTAGCGGCGAGCATCGGGATTAACTTTAGGGTCAGAGTCATAAATGCCATCAACCTTGGTAGCCTTAAACACCACCTCAGCGTTAATTTCAGCAGCTCTCAGCGCAGCAGTGGTATCGGTCGTAAAAAAGGGATTGCCCGACCCCGCCCCAAAAATCACCACGCGGCCCTTTTCTAAATGCCGAATCGCTCGACGCCGAATATAGGGCTCGGCCACTTCTTGCATTTCAATGGCGGTTTGCACCCGCGTTGCGACCTCCCTACGCTCTAAGGCATCTTGCAACGTCATGGCGTTCATCACAGTAGCAATCATGCCAATGTAGTCCGCCGTAGCGCGATCCATCCCCGACGCTGCGCCCTTAATGCCTCGAAAAATGTTGCCGCCACCCACAACGACTGCAATTTGCACCCCAGATTGCACGACATCTGCAATTTCTTCGGCAATGCTATCCACTACACCGGCATCAATTCCGTAGGTTAGATCGCCCATCAGCGCTTCGCCGCTTAATTTCAGCAAAACCCGCTGGTATGTTGTGCCCATGAGTGAGGTGCCTCTCAACGCGACTGTTTTCCCACCTAAGATAACAGCAGGATGAGCGATTTGAGCGCTCTATGAGGGACACTTCATAGGGGCTATACGCTAAAGCTAAAGGCTAGTGAGACTCCCAGACCGCCCTTTAGAGCATCCACAAAGCATCTCTCGGCACTGGGTGAGCAGTCGGTTGCCCCTTGGGCTAGGGATAGGTGAGGGCAGATTGATTCCTGCCAGGATTCAGCAACGCCACCCTGTTCTATGGCTTCCAGACCAGAGCGCTGCCGATGGCTTTTGTAGTGGCAGGCTGAGGCGGGTTGCCCCGAAGCAGTTGGGCGATCGCCCCCTTCAAGTATGCCTGAGTCACCGCCGCTGGTTGGGGGTTGTCGTCAATGGCGCCGCTATAGCGCAACACGCCCTCCCCATCCAACAAGAACGCGTGGGGCGTGCAGACTGCCCCAAAGGCCTCCGCCACATCCTGCGTCACATCTCGCAGGTAAGGGAAATTAAGCTGGTGCTGCGCCGCAAACGCCTGCATGGGCTCAAAGCCTTCTTCAGGATGCTGCGTTTCGTCATTGGCGTTGATGCCAATCAGCGTAGCCTCTTGGACTTCGATTTCCGCCTGAATCTGCCTCAGGCGTTCCAGATATTGCGCCACAAGGGGACAACGGTTGCTGATAAACACGACGGCGATCGCCCGATGGGAGCCAAGATAGCGCCGCAAATGATGCACCGTCCCATTCACCCCGGGCAGCTCAAAATCTGGCGCATAGCTCCCGATTGCGGTTCCTACCTGTCCTACCTGAGTCATGCTCATTCCTGTCCTAACGCTTGATCTCCAACCCCTAAGCTCCACACTCAGAGCGTTAATCCGCGATCCAGCCCTGGGCCATCGCCTGATAGGCCACCAGCTTGTAGACTAGCTTGGCCGCCGTAAATTCCGACACAACCGAATCCGAGATAGGGGCGAGTTCCATCACATCTGCGCCGAGCACCGTGTGGGTCTCAAACACTTGGCGAATGAACGACATCATGGCATACCAGTGCAGCCCACCGGGTTCTGGGGTGCCCACACCGGGCATGAGAGTGGGATCTATGCCGTCCAAGTCGATTGTAAAAAACACAGTGCGCGTGGGGATGGCGGCCACGGCTTGCTCAATCCAGTTGGGATTCATCGCCATTTCGCGGGCGCGGAATACGGTGAGATTGTGCTCTTTGATTAAATCTGCTTCTTCTTTGCAGATGCTGCGGATGCCAATTTGCACCGTGGGCAGCCCCATATCCACCACGCGGCGCATGATGCAGGCGTGGTTGTGAATAGAGCCTTCATACTCATGGCGCAGATCGGCATGGGCGTCAATTTGCACCACGGTGAAGGGATCAGCGTTGGCGTTGCGATAGGCCTCGACTAATCCGGTTGAGATGCTGTGCTCACCCCCCAAGCCGATGACGAACTTGCCATCGGCAATGAGCTTGGCAGTGGTGTCGCGCACCTGTTGCAGCATAGATTCTGAGGAAACAGCGCCAGCACGGGTATCGGCGATCGCCCCGTGGGTATAGATGCCCACCGGCCAAAACTCGCGGTCAGCCTCTTCGTCATAATATTCCACTTGATGGGAGGCGTTGAGCAGGGCAGCGGGGCCATGCTCGCAGCCTTTGCGATAGGTGGTGGTGGCCTCGTAGGGGATGGGCAAAATCACCACTCGGGCATCGCTGTAGGGTGCGGTCACGTCGTCGCCCAAAAAGGGCAGTTCGGTGATGGAGGGTTGGGTGAGCATGGTAGATGAGAATTGGGGATTAGGAGGTTGGGACAGGTCAGGCGATTTCTGCCAAAGAAAACCTTACTTCAATCAGCAGGGATAGCGTAGGGGCGCTGGGGCAGCCTACGGCTGTTCGCTTAATGCAGGAACGGTCTTGTCAAGAAATGGCCTCAGCACTGACGGCAGGTAAGCAAGATCTGATCCTGACATATTTGGGGGGCGATCGCCACCGAGTCTTAACACGAGCGCAAACGCAGGGCAGGGCGATCGCCTCTAGGCAAGTACTTCCCCCTTAGCGGCCTCCCAAGGTTTAGATATCGCAGGATAAATCCCCGGCTCGCTGACTAAAGCGTAGGTTTTCGCGATAGTCAACTGGACAGTCGATGATCGCCGGAACATCATCCATCAGCGCCTGCTTGAGGATGGGCACAAAGTCACTGCCCGATTCTACTCGGTACCCCTTGAGACCCATGGCTTCTGCCAGCTTCACAAAGTCAGGGTTGCTGAATTTAATGAAGGCCGACTCGCCAAACTGGTTCATCTGCTTCCACTCAATCAGCCCATAGCCGCCGTCGTTAAAAATGATGGTGACAAAGGGGGTGCCAATGCGCAGGGCGGTTTCAAGTTCTTGGCTGTTCATCATAAAGCCGCCGTCGCCGGTGACCGCGACAACCTTGCGGTTGGGAGAGACGAGTTTGGCGGCGATCGCCCCCGGCAGGGCAATGCCCATGGCCGCAAAGCCGTTAGAGATGATGCAGGTACTGGGGCGATCGCAGTGGAAATGGCGCGCCATCCACATCTTGTGCGCCCCCACGTCCGAAATGACGATATCCTCTGGCCCCAGCACCTGGCGCAGATCATAGATTAGCTTCTGGGGCTTGATCGGAAACGCATCGTCTTTAGCATATTCCTCATAATCAGCCTGGATGTCGGTCCGCAGGTGAACGGCATAGGGGTCAGGCTTGCCGTGGCGATCGCACCGCTGCAAAATTTCGTAGAGCGAGTCGGCAATGTCGCCCACCACTTCTGCCATCGGCACATAGCTACTATCGACTTCGGCAGGTGCGGCATTGATGTGGACAATGGGGATATCACCCAAGGGATTCCAGCGCTTGGGTGAATATTCGATCAGGTCATAGCCGATAGCAATCACCAGATCGGTGCGGTCGAAGCCACAGCTAATGTAGTCACGCTGCTGCAAGCCCACCGTCCACAGCGCCAGCGGATGCGTGTAGGGAATGGCCCCCTTGCCCATAAAGGTGTTGGCTACAGGGATATTGAGCTGGGTGGCAAAGCCGGTGAGCGCTTCGCTGGCGTGGGCGCGGATGGCCCCGTTGCCCACCAGAATGATGGGATTGGTGGCCTGGGCGATCGCCGTCGCTGCCCGCTCAATGCTCTGAAACGAGGCATACACCTTTTCCCGATGATCGGTAGAGAGGGGTTTGCCCTCTACCCGCATAGCGGCAATATTTTCCGGCAGGTCGATATGGACGGCCCCCGGCTTCTCAGTTTGAGACAGCTTAAAGGCTTTGCGGACAATTTCAGCCGTGTTGCTGGGGCGCACGATCTGGGCATTCCACTTGGTCACAGGCGCAAACATCGCCACCAAATCCAAATATTGATGCGATTCAATGTGCATGCGATCGGTGCCCACCTGGCCGGTAATGGCGACTAGCGGTGCCCGATCTAGGTTGGCGTCGGCCACGCCCGTCATCAGGTTGGTTGCCCCTGGCCCCAACGTAGAAAGACAGACCCCGGCCTTGCCCGTTAGCCGTCCATACACATCTGCCATAAAGGCGGCACCCTGCTCATGACGCGTGGTGATGAACTGAATCGGCGAGTGGCGCAAGGCCTGCAATACATGCAGGTTCTCTTCACCTGGCAAGCCAAAGACATATTCCACGCCTTCATTTTCCAAGCACTTTACAAGCAGTTCTGCAGTGGTCACATCGGTCATAGTGGTTCCTTTGGTGATGGGAGTGAGGAGTGGGACGTGAAGAGGCGGGGGGTGAGAAAGCGGGGGAGCGGTGAGGCCAATCTTGTGACAGATGGCGGACGAGTGCATTTGAGGAGTGCGTGCCGAAGCGTGGCCTTTTGGAGTGTGTCGCGGTAGGAATGCCTGAGGGCGAGTGCCACGAAGACGGATGGGTCAGCAGCGGACGTTTGGGGGCCGTTGGGGACAGAGCGGGACATGTGGGGACAGGAAGAGACGGTGGGGGACGTTGGGAGCACTCAACCCTAGCCGGTTCAGCGGCCAGGGTGCGCCTCGTTCAGCTATCCCCAACCCACACGGTTTTAATGTTGACAAATTCATGGATGCCGTCTCTGCCCAATTCGCGGCCATAGCCAGAGCGTTTGATGCCACCAAATGGCAGGCGTGGGTCGGATTTGACCATGCTGTTGAGAAAGACAGACCCGGCTTCGATGGCGTGAACCAGGCGATCGCCCTCTGCTTGATCCCGTGTCCACGCGCTGGCACCTAGGCCAAAGGGGGTGGCATTTGCCAGGGCGATCGCCTCTTCCACATCGGCCACCCGAAACAGCGTCGCCACTGGGCCAAACAGCTCCTCGCTGGCGATGGGAGCATCCACAGGAATGTCAGTGATGATGGTGGGCGGAAAGAAGCAGCCAGCCCGAAGCGCCGGGTCGAGGGTGTTGAGCAGAGTGGGGCGATCGCCCCCATATAGCACCGTTCCGCCTGCTGCCACACAGGCCTGCACCTGCTGCTCTAGATCCTCCAGAATGGCAGGCGTGGCGAGAGGGCCAATAGTCACCGAGGGGTCAAGCGGGTCGCCCACCTTCAGTGCGGCGTAGTGCTCCACCAACTGCTCAGCAAACGCGTCAAAAATGGCATCTTGCACAATGAAGCGCTTTGCCGCAATGCACGACTGCCCATTGTTGATCATCCGCGCGGTGACAGCCGTAGAGACCGCTTTGTCTAAATCAGCGCTTGCCATTACGATAAACGGATCGCTGCCGCCCAGCTCTAGGACGGTTTTTTTGATGACGCTGCCCGCCGCGGCGGCAAGGCTGGCTCCGGCGGGCTCGCTGCCTGTCAGCGTGGCGGCCTTTACCCGGTCATCTTGCACGATGGGTTTGACCTGATCTGCCCCCACCAGCAGGGTTTGAAATGCCCCGTCGGGGAAGCCTGCTTTCTGAAACACTTCTTCAATGGCGAGGGCGCATTGGGGCACGTTGGAGGCATGTTTGAGCAAGCCCACATTGCCTACCATGAGCGCTGGCGCGGCAAACCGAAACACCTGCCAAAAGGGGAAGTTCCACGGCATCACTGCCAGCACTGCGCCGATGGGCTGATAGCAGACATAGCTGCGCCAAGCGTCGGTGGCAACCTCGACCGGAGCCAGAAACGACTCGGCGTGGTCTGCATAGTACCGACAGACCAGAGCTGATTTTTCGACCTCGGCGATCGCCGCTTGAATCGGTTTGCCCATTTCCACGGTCATCAGCCGCCCATAGGCGTCTTTGTGTGCCAGCAGCACCGCCGATGCAGCCTGCATCCAGCTCGCCCGCTGAGCTAGAGACGTATGTCGGTATTCCGTATAGGTGCGCTGGGCGATCGCCAGCCGTTGTTCTATTTCTGCTGCCGACAAGGGCTCAAATTGCCGCAGTGTTTCCCCCGTTGCCGGGTTGATGGTCGCAATAGCCATAGACAATCCTCCTTACTATCAGCCGAGGGGGTGGGCTAGCCGAGGGTCGCCGCTGAGATCCAGCCCCCCTGTTCCATTGCAGTCCTTGAGTTATTTGTAGCGCCGGTCTACTCAAGAATGTTTCAGCAATTTGGGCCGCTGTTCGGTGAACGTGAGACCACCAACCCCGTGTAAATCTATGAGCGAATTCATTGAAGCCACCTTGTGAGACCGATCGGGCGATCGCCCTCTCCAAAATGGCAAAGCCAAATGCGCCAGCCTACGCTGAATGCTCCACCTTTCAAGTGTTTCAAACAACCTCTGGCGCTGGCTGTAGATTGTTGAAAATGTTGATAAATTGTGACCTACCGCAAACCGCATCGGTGCGTGCAAACCACTGGTTTGCCACCCTCGTTTGGTTAGCTTGTATAGCCACTCTTGTGGGGTCAGAACCTTTGCTGAACTAACGCTAAACCGTTTTGCTGGCCTTGCGGACAGAACGGCTTAGGGATCTGCCAAAGTCGCGTGCTAGCTAGAAAACTGGGCGTCAGAACCAAGCCTTGGGGGGGCGTCCCCCCAAACCCCCGCTAGGGGACGAAGCACGTCCCCTAGAACCCCTCCGCAAGGGGTTTGGGATGGGGATGGCGTTGGGCTGGGCGGTAGCAAGACGGCTCGGCTTGGGGCTGAAGCTTCTAGGGGGAGATGGGTTCTGGTGTGGCTGAGTCGGAGTTAGATGCGGGCATGAGGCCCATGTGCTGGAAGACGGGCTTGAGCGTGGAGAGGAAGGCGAAGGGGGCACGGGAGAGCAGGGTGTCGGCGGGAAGGGCGATCGCCATGACCCGTTCGAGTGGGACAGGGAGCGATCGCACCTGAATCTCTGGGGGAATGGGTTCTGCCGCCAGCCGCGCTAAGATGGATGCGCCCAACCCCTGCTGCACCATCCCCGTCACGGTTGAATCTTGAGACACTTCGTAAACCACGTTGAGCGATTGACCGAACTGCTCTAAGTGCTCCATCACGGTTCGCATGTGGCGATGGGGCGGCAGCGCCGGTGTGGTGATGATCGGCAGGGTCGAGAGCGCCTCCCAGGTGAGCGGCTCGTCATCCATGAGGCTGTTGGGTGGCAGCAGCACTACAAACTCATCGCGGAAGGTGTCCCATATGTCGAGCGCGGGCCCCGTGGGCAGCAGTGTGAACCCGATATCGGCCTGCCCGTCTCGCACGGCCTGCTCAACGTCTGCATAGATGCTGTATTCCGTAATGCGAACCTGCACCTGAGGATAATCGTGGCGAAACTGGGCAATGACCTTGGGCAGCAAATGCGTCGCGACGCTGCGGACTGAGGCGAGGCGCACTTGCCCGCTTTGCAGCCCCCGGTCGGCGTTGGCCTTGGTGGTGATGGCATCGAGCAGGCGCAGCACCTGTTCGGCATCGGCGAGAATTTCTTGCCCGATGGCGGTGAGGGCCGCACCGTAGCGACCTCGGTTCATCAGCACCACGCCCAAATCGGCTTCGAGGGTGGCGATCGCATGGCTCACGGTCGATTGCGACAGCCCCAACTCTAGCGACGCCAGCGTAAAGTTGCCGCAGTGTGCCGTCACCACAAAGGCACGTAATTGCGAGATTTTGAGAGCGCTCGGCTTACTCATCGCGCACTTGCCCGGTTCTCCACGGTTATGGTTGCCATGTTATTTCGCTGTTATTGCCCTGACAAAGGGGGCGTGAACCCTGCGCAAACTAGAGACTCTAGCCGATGAACGATAGAAGAGCGTCAAGGTTGCAACGGCTGCAACGACTGCCATGAATGCAGAGGACTCAAGTGACTTTACTCTGCCAGAGTGCTCAAATTATATCCATCTATAACGTCGATAGAAAGGATAGATGGAAGCTTTTGTTTGGGCGATCGCCCTTCGATACTGTAAGAGCAACTAGGAGGGCAGTTAAACAGTAGTCGTCGATAATGTCGATAATAATGAGTCGGCTCCAGCCTTTTATCGCTTCGTCAGCGGGCAGGTGTGGCTCACGGTGCGGTTTTGCGGGCTAAATCAGCGGGCGATCGCCCAGATCTGCGATCGCACACCTCATCCTAAATAATTGCGTACCGATAATCGCCTAAATCGCCGATGGATATTGTGCTGGCCTTTGGGCTGTCGTTTGGAATTCTGGTGGTAGGCGCGGTGCAAGGCGTGTTTATCGCCTATCCGCTCTTGCTGGCAATGGCGCTGTTTGTGGCAGTGCTGCGGCGGCAAGGCTTTTCGCTGCGAGCGCTCGCAGCAATGGCGCTGAGGGGCAGTCAAAAAAGTCTGCCGGTGATTGGGGTGCTGCTCATTATTGGTGCCGTCACCGCCAGTTGGATGGCGGCAGGCACGGTTCCCACCCTGGTCTATTACGGGTTGCAGGTGGTGACGCCCCACAGCTTGGTGCTGGTGGCGTTTGGGCTGGCCAGTGCCGTGTCGTTGCTGCTGGGCACCTCCTTTGGCACCGTGGGCACCGTGGGTGTAGCGCTGATGATGATGGTGGCAGGGGGCGCAGACGGCACGTTTCATCGCAACTTGATTGCCGGAGCCATTATTGCCGGGGCCTATGTGGGCGATCGCGCCTCACCCATGTCGTCGAGTGCGCTGCTGGTTGCTGCCATCACCCGCACCGACCTCTACGACAACATTCGCCGCATGTGGCGCACGTCCCTGCTGCCGCTGGGGTTGGCGATCGCCGTCTATGCAGGCTTTGCGTGGTTTACCCCGGTGCCTTTGGCAGAGTCAAGCCTGGTTGCAGACTTAGCCGTTGAGTTTCGCCTAGGCCCCGTAGCCCTGTTGCCTGCGGGAGTGATGGTGCTGCTGTCGCTGCGGCGAGTGCCAGTGCAGCAGGCCATGCTAGCCAGCATCGGCACGGCGATCGCTCTGGCCTTGTCGTATCAACACACCGGGCTGCTGTCCGTGCTGCAGTTTTTGCTTAAAGGGTTTCACCTTGCGCCCATGTCACCCCTTAACGCAATTGTGCTGGGCGGCGGCGTACTGGCCATGCTACGGGTCTCGCTAGTAGTCGTCATTTCCACCGCGTTTGCAGGCATTTTTGCAGGAACACGGGTGCTGCATCGGCTTGAGCAATCACTAGAACGGGTCAAAACACCGGGCGATCGCTTTCTTGCAACAACCCTCATTGGCACCCTTTCTGCCGCCTTTGGCTGCACCCAAACCATCGCCATTTTGCTAACGCAGCAGTTATTGGCACCCACCTATCACCGCACCCAGGCCACGCCCACCACGCTTGCACTTGACCTAGAAAATACAGTCGTTGTAATCTCGCCCCTAATTCCCTGGAACATCGCTGGGCTAGCTCTGGCAACAATTATTGGGGTAGATGCAGGCTTTATCCCGTTTGCCTGCTATCTTTACTTTGTTCCCCTGGTCACTCTCGTCTGGCTTAGAGTGCGCAAGCCTTCTTCAGAAACCCCATGCAACTTTCCCCCCAAGAAAAAGATAAATTACTAATTTTTACCGCGGCGCTAGTGGCAGAGCGCCGCATGGCTCGCGGCATTAAACTCAACTATCCCGAAGCCGTTGCCTATATTTCGGCGGCGATTCTCGAAGGAGCCCGTGAGGGGCGCACCGTGGCCGACCTCATGAGCCACGGCACCACCTTGCTAACTCGCAATGATGTGATGGACGGCATTCCCGAAATGGTGCATGAAGTGCAGGTCGAAGCCACCTTCCCCGATGGCACGAAGCTAGTGACCGTGCATGACCCCATTCGCTAACCCCATTCGCTAATAGTGCTGCAAAAGCCTACGGATTACTGATGCCTTTCGATCCGGTTCAATTGGAGTATTCACGGCTTGCGTCGTTCTATGATCGTCGCTGGTCGTTTTACGTTCAAGCTACGGTTCAAGAAACTGCTCAGAGGCTTACCATCCAGCCCTCTGAACAGGTTTTAGACTTGGGATGCGGCACCGGGACCTTGATTCACCATCTGCTGGCACAAGTCCCTGAGGCATCCTACGTGGGGCTAGATTCATCACCAGAGATGCTCCGGGTGGCTCGGCAGAAGTTGCCGGAAGCCGTCAGGCTCTATCAAGGCACGGCTGAGCAGTTGCCGTTCCCAGGTGAATGCTTCGATGTAGTCCTCTCTACCAATGCATTCCATTACTTTCGTGAGCCTGCTCAAGCCTTGCAAGAAATGAATCGTGTGCTCAAACCATCGGGTCGTTTGGTGATTACGGATTGGTGCCACGACTACTGGACCTGCCGGGTCTATGACTGGCTGCTGCGCTGGTTTGATCGGGCTCACTTTCGCACCTATGGAACCCAGGATTGTCAGGCTTTGCTGCTCAAAGAAGGGCTGCGCTCTGTGGTAATTGAACGATACAAGATCGACTGGCTCTGGGGCATGATGACGGCCCAAGCCATGAAGGGAGCGATCGCCTCTGAGCGTTGAATCTGTTCTTATTTTTTTGACTCCTATTTTTCTGACTGTAAAACCAGAGGCAATGACATGATCCCAGGAGAGTTGATAGTTGACGCGGGCGAAATCGAGCTGAATGCTGGACGCCCCACTCAAACGCTGACGGTTGCTAATACGGGCGATCGCCCCATTCAAGTGGGTTCGCACTTTCACTTTTTTGAGGTCAACGCAGCGCTAGCGTTTGACCGCGACCAAGCCCGGGGAATGCGGCTGGATATCCCTGCGGGCACGGCGGTGCGGTTTGAACCCGGCGACGAGAAAGAGGTGACGCTGGTGATGCTAGCAGGCAGCCGCGAAGTCTATGGGCTAAATGCTCAAATCAATGGGGCCTTAGATGCAGCCGAGCCATCCGCCGACACCAGCGCCAAAAAGAAGGGCAGTAGCAAAAAGAAGAAAAAGTAAGGGCGCTGGCACCCGTAAAGCTGACGGCACAGCCCTAGGCGGCTCGCGACACGACAATGGAACGCGGCAAAATGGCTTTGGGCAGCAGCGCGTGAACGCCTCGATTGGGGCGGTTAACGACCTGGGTAATATTGAGGTTCACGGCAATGCTGCACAACACGTAGGCATCTTCCGCAGAGAGGCCCACATAGGTTTCGAGCAGCGCAATCATTTTGGTCAACGCTTGCTCGCACGCCGCATCCAACGTGGGGGCAAACCCCATAGTGATCCAGTGATCTGCGGTTTCAGCTAGGGGCAGCAGACCGTGGGGAATATCTTGCCGAATCGAAACCTGCACTGTGCCGTTCATCGCGGTTTCCACAGCCGTGACGTTGACTTCGCCATCCCCCTGAGCACTATGCCCATCCCCAATTGACAGCAGCGCCCCTGGCAAAAAGACAGGCAGCCACAGCCGCGAACCTGCTTGAAGATGGCGGTTGTCAAGGTTGCCGCCATACTTACCAGGGGGGATGGAGTTGCGCTGGGTGTCGTCTGTTGCAACGCCGATAATGCCAAAGAAGGGGTGAATAGGGACGTGAATACCGCTGCCGTCAGGAAACTCTAGCGTTTTTTGGTCTAAATCTAAGTCAATAAACCGCAACGCGGGTTGAGAGAATTGGTCGGGCAGCGCACCAGCACCGGGGCGAATGAGATTATAGCCAACAGGCGCACCAGGGGCGATCGCCTCTAACTGCACCTCCAACACATCACCCGGCTGTGCTCCATCCACATAGATTGGCCCGGTCAGCAGGTGGGGGCCACCCGCAATGTGGCGCTCTGGCGGCAGATTTTGGCAGATATCTACAAACTCTGGCGTGAGAAAATGCTCCGGGGCGTTATCATGCACGGCAAAACCCGTATAGGTTTCAACGTCGACATAGTCTCCCGACTGAATCGTAAGAGCAGGAGGCAATGCCGAAGAAAACCCACCTAAATGCACCGTGTCTCGCGTGGCTTTCAGACTGTGATATGTCACCATCGTTTCTTTGTCCTACTCTTTCAGACTATCGTTAGCTAGATATCGCATAACCGACCCAAATTCAGCCCATCCCGTCACCCACAACGCAGTTTGAACACTCTAAATACGTCATGATTTTGTGGAGCTAGAGCAGCGCCCTAACGTCGCAAAATCGTTATCAGAATTCGACTAGCCGCAGCTTTTTGTATCTTTCATTACAGTGCAGCGCCCTCACCGCCCTTAACATCATATATCATATATGATTTTGAGATGTTAAGGCAGGTCATGCAGTATACGCTGCATTGAGGCGTCAATTGAGTTCAGCAGGCGGGTGTGATTGAAGCAAAACCTGCTCAAAAAAACGAATCCTGTTAACGACTCTGTTGACGCGTGAGTACACGCCAACTCAACCGCTCTTGATATCTGTTTTGAGCAAATTTGTACGCCTTATGATCGCTGACTCGCACAACACATCAAAAATGGCATGGCTCCAGTGATTCATTCCCCGACTGCTATATGGCAGACAAGTTTGCTCATTGCCTTGTGGTGCTCGCATAAAGCCAATTCATCGGCTTTACATCAATCCAACCCCACATCTAAACCACACTGATTGACACACTCTAAGAATTGAAGGATAGACCTATGCTCACATTACGCCGTCGTGGATTTATGAGCGGGGCGATCGCTGCCCTTGCCACAGTTTTAATGGTGAACGCCTGCGCCACCAGCCCAGTAGAACCCCAGGCCGATAGTGCAGCGCCAACAGGGTCTGCCGCCAATACCAGCCCTGCGGAGCTGACCACCGTGCGTTTTACCTTAGATTGGGCGGTGCAGGGAGTCCACGCCCCCATCGGCGTGGCAATTGAGAAGGGCTACTTTGCTGAAGAGGGGTTAGATATTCAGTTTGAGCCAGGTTCTGGCTCTGCCGATGCCATCACCAAAGTTGCGTCTGGTGCCTTTGATATGGGGCTTGGCGATATCAACAGCCTGATGGAGTTTAATGTCAACAATCCCGACACGCCCGTACGAGCTGTGGCAATCTACTATAATCAGTCGCCCATGGCGATTATGGCGTTGGACGAATCGGACATTACCGAACCTAGCGATTTAGAGAACAAGACGCTGGGCATTCCTGCAGGTAGTGCAACCCGCCGCTTGTTGCCGCTGTTTGCCGAAGCCTCTGGGTTGAACCTTGAGGCCGTGGATGTGCCCGCGATCGAGTCGCGGCTCCAGCAGACGTTGCTGCTGACCAAAGAAATTGATGCGATCGCCCCTTTTACCATTTCTGCCCTCCCCAACTTGGCAGAAGCCGGATATCCCGAAGAACGGCTGAATATTTTCCGATTTAAGGACTATGGTCTCGATTTATACGGAAATTCCGTCCTCGTCCCTGCTTCATATTTAGAAAGCAACCCCGAAGTCGTGCGTGGATTTATCCGAGCGCTCACGCGAGGGCTGCGCGATACCCTCAACGATCCCGATGAGGCAATTGAGATCATGTCCCAATTTGATGATTTGTTTGAAATTCCGCTCGAGCGCGAACGTCTGCAAATTGCCATTGATACGCTCTTTCTCTCACCAGAGGTTGAAGAGAATGGATTTGGTGCGGTCGATCCTGAACGCTTTCAGCGCAGCATTGATCTAGTGGTAAAAGGGTTTGACTTATCTGAGCCCCCCGCAGCAGACGATATCTTTGACGATCGCTTCTTGCCAGACTTGAGCGATCGCCAGCTAAACTAGCCCCACTGCGTTGCCCTGCTAAATTCATCCAGGCTCCCAATAGCGTGCTTTGCTCCCCCGACCTTATTAAGGACTCCACCCATGTTGGACGCTCAACCTGTGACGACAACCGACTCCACCACCAACCTTCCAGTTCTGGATTTCCAGAACGTAGGGCTGGAATACACCATGTCAGGGCAGCCCCTCCGGGTGATTGATAAAGTCAGCTTCACGATTGGCCATACAGAGTTTGTGTCGGTCGTGGGGCCAAGCGGCTGCGGCAAAACCTCGCTGCTACGCATGATCTCGGGCCTGCATGTCGCAGAAATTGGGCAGGTGTGCTTTTTAGGAACGCCCATCAAAAAGCCGCTGAAGAATGTGGGCATTGCCTTCCAGAACCCTGTGCTGCTGCCCTGGCGCAACACGCTGAAAAATGTGCTGCTGCCGCTTGAGATTGTGCAGCCCCATAAGAGACAGTTGCGATCGCTGCGATCGCACTACATGGCACAAGCGACCGATCTTCTGTCCACCGTTGGCCTGCAAGACTTCCAGCAGCACTACCCCTGGCAGCTCTCAGGAGGAATGCGGCAGCGCGCCTCCCTCTGCCGTGCGCTCATCCACCAGCCCGAAATCCTGCTACTCGACGAGCCATTTGCCGCCCTCGACGCCTTTACCCGCGAAGAGATGTGGGACATGCTGCAACGGCTCTGGGCCCGCACCCAATGCACAACCTTCTTGGTGACACACGACTTGCGCGAAGCCATTTTTCTGTCAGATACGGTATACGTTATGGGGCAGCGCCCCAGCTCCATCGTGCATAAACTGCGGGTAGATCTGCCCCGTCCCCGCACCCTAGACATGTGCTTTACCGAAGAGTTCCATCAAATGTATTCCACCCTGCGACAGCATATTCAGCACAGCTAACCTGCGTGTACTGATTCTCAAATCAATTCTTGAATGGCTCACCCACATCACTCCACCGATTTATTCATCCCTTTCATCTCATGCTCAAAACTCTGATCGACTCCAAACACTCGTCCTATATGCTGCCCATCATCACAACAGTAGTGCTGCTGGTGCTGTGGGAATCGGTGGTGCGCCTTTTTTCTATCCCTGCCTTTATTCTGCCTGCACCCTCAGCCATCTTTGCAGAGATTGGCCCCTGGGGAGGTGTCGTGACTCGAAACGCGCTGATCACCCTCAACACCACCATGCTTGGCTTTTTTCTAGCACTGCTGGCGGGAGTATTTCTGGGCTTTATGATTGGTTTTTCGCGCATGGCTTACCTAACGCTCAATCCCTTGTTGATTGGTTTTAATACCGTTCCCAAAGTGGCACTGGTGCCGCTCATGGCTATCTGGTTTGGGATTGGCACCGTGCCTGCAGTAATTACTGCGTTTTTGCTTGCATTCTTTCCTATCGCGGTCAACGTTGCAATTGGGCTAGCAACGGTTGAGCCAGAAATGCGAGATGTTCTAGTGTCGCTCGGAGCCAGCAAGATAGAAGTGTTTCAAAAGGTGGGTTTCCCACATACAATGCCCTATCTATTTGCGTCACTCAAAGTGGCCGTCTCTCAAGCATTTATTGGTTCAGTGATTGCGGAAACAGTAGCATCAAATGGCGGCATTGGCTACGTTATTCTCAACGCTAGCTCTAACTTTCGAGTGCCGCTAGCGTTCTTGGCGCTGCTGGCGCTGGCGGTAATGGGTATTGCACTATACGGGTTTTTTGCAGTGTTAGAGAGTCGACTCGTCCACTGGGTTCGCTAACTCTAAGCAGTGGGTTAAAACACTGCGCCAAATGTTCTACTTAACGTCAGTTCGGGTTAAGAGGGTTTTGGGGCATCGCGCGACGCGCGATGCCCCAAAACCCTTAATTCGCCGTGCGCGTCGCGCACGGCGAATTAAGGGTTTGAGCTTATCCCAAACTCAGGTTACTTAGGCTATTTTCATTTTTTTAGTTACAGAATTTCAGGTCGGGAAATTCCTAAAACTGTTGAAAGATTCTATCCTCTGAAAACCTGAGTTGAGGATAAGCTTAAATTAGTCTCTTCGACATGACACAGCATTGGATGCCATTAAGGACAGAAACACGAATTCTCAAACTTATAATTGTAGAACTAGATTCGAAACGCTGAATTAACTATTACCTCTAACATTCCTAGGATTGACGTTAGTTACTGCCGTTTTCTCATTAATTTTTCATTGAATGATGACATACGCCCGATAAAATACCCGGATCTTGAGCATTAGGCTCGAATAGTAGATCGGTGTGTAGCTTTGACACAACCGACACAGGATGTCAACCGATACTTGGCGTTTGTCATTTTGTAAACGAGACACCTGGAAACTCAATGCCTACCAGCAACCTCAAGACCCTTTTGAAATGGGGAACCCTAAGTGCAATTGTGAGTGCGATCGCCCTCACACAAATGGCCGGAAAGCTAGACCTCACCGCACTCCGCACTCCCTATTCCTCGATAGATAGCGGTTCGAGCGCGGCATCTTCTGCCACTCCCCCAAATTCTGTTCAAACTCTCATTGACGATATGACGCTGCCCCACCAAGGGAGACCCGCAGGCGTGCCCGATCACTATGACTGGGCAACGTCCCCCCGAATGGGATATGGCAATGAGCCCTCGTCTTTTACTGCGATGACGGCCTGGGGTCAAGTGTACGAAGATGCCCAGGGCAATCCTGCCCAAAACACCCGCGTTCAATTGGGAATGGTGCGGTCGTACCTCCTTTCGCAAGCCACCGGAGAATGGATCTTGGTGCAAGATGCTCCGGCTGAAGGAGCCGCGTATGCCAATGACTATCAGGGGAATGTGAACCAGCCAGCAGACATTCGCGACGACGAGGGCGACACCATTTCGGTCAAAGCCGGGCAGGGTTATAACTTTCATTTTTGGCCCCGGGCAGAGCGCGCTACTTTTGATCCATCCGATATTGCAGGGGTATTCACTACCGTTCAAGCGCGGCTGGTGGTTGACGATCCCACCCTACCGGATGATCGCGCTACGGCGCGTTATCTATTGGGCATGGGGGGTGACTACTGGCTCGATGCCGATGCCGAATGGGATGGATTTCAAACGAACGGGGATATTGCCATTGGTCGGTTTAAGTATGTGACATCAGAGTGGCAAGCATTTAATATGACCACGCTGGATGCTCAGCAGCTGCGTCGCAATCCACCGCCGTTGCGTTGAACGGTCGTTATGTTCCTTTGTAGGGTTCCGCCCCAAACGGTGAGTGTCAATCAAGCAGCGCCTGAAAACACACCATCAAGCGCCCCATAGTTAGAGTCTTACTCTTACAAAAGAATGTCCCCACATCGGTTCTAGGCGGGGCTGGGTTCGTTCTGTTGATTTGCCATACTTGTCCGTTAGTTTGTTCAGGCTTACGATTGATAGGCTTCACAGCCTGTCTTGTTTCTCGATAGAAGCCTTCTTCGATAGCTTAGGCTGGCCTGAATAAGCCCGCATCCAAGGTGATGGAACCATCCCTAGGCAAGGGTTTTATCACGTTGCACTTGATGGATGAAGCTACTTCAACTGCGCATCTAGCCCTACATCCAACCATGCATTCCACAGAAGATTCCCCCCCTAGTGGCTCGGTTAGTTCCGTGCCAATGGCAGACCCCGCTCCGGCAATTGTTGTATTAGGGGCTGCTAGCTTGCCTACGGCGCAGCGCATTCAGTCGGCGATGCCAGCAGCCCAAATTTATGGGTTAGCGACGCGAGTGCAGGCGATCGCCGTAGACCACACGATGGAACAGTTTGGTGACACGGTGCGACAGCTCTTTGCCGAGGGCACGCCAATCATTGGCCTGTGTGCAGCCGGTATTTTAATTCGCACGGTGGCACCCCTACTGAGCAATAAACAGCACGAGCCACCCCTAATTGCGGTGGCAGAGGATGGTAGCGCTGTCGTGCCCCTGTTGGGGGGGCTGCGGGGGGTAAATGACCTGGCACGCCAAGTGGCGATGGCATTGGGAACAGCGGCAGCGATCACAACGGCAGGCGATTTGCGGTTTCGCACGGCTCTGCTGTCGCCGCCTGCTGGTTATACCCTGGCGAATCCTGAAAATGCCAAGACGTTTATCGCCAATCTGCTCGCAGGCGCAACGGTGCAGATTGCGGGTGAGGCAGCGTGGCTGAGCGCCAGTCAACTCCCCACGCAGGACATTGGATCACTGACAATTCGCATTTCTGAAAAACTGGGCGGGGCAGAAGAAACCTGCCTGCTTTACCATCCCTATAGGCTGGTGCTGGCGCTGGATGATCGCCTCAGCACTGACCCAGAACGGGCGATCGCCCATGTGCTCTCGTCCATTCAGCACACGGGTTTGGCTACTGCGGCGATCGCCCTTGTGGTGACTCTTCCCGAGCATGTGGCGCATCCCGGCATTGGGGCGATCGCCCAACAGTTGGGGGTGCCGCTACGGCTGTTGCCGTCCCCCATCAAGTCTGAGCCTGCCGGAGAGACTGAGGCTGCCGGAGGATCTGAGGATACTAGAGGGTCTGAGCTTGCTGGAGGGGCCGTTGCCGCCTTGGCAACCCAGGCCGTTGGCCCTGACGGCACGCTGAGTAGCGTGGGGGTGGGGTGGGCGATCGCCACTGCTACCCAAGTCCTAACCCCTGAGACAGTAGAAACTATTGGACAGGCGCGGGGCAAACTGGCGATTGTAGGAACCGGGCCAGGGGGCGCAGCATGGATGTCGCCCCAGGTGACGCACCTGCTGCGCCATGCCACAGACTGGGTCGGCTACCGCACTTACCTGAACCTAGTAGAGCCGCTGTGGCAGGGGCAACAGCGCCATGATTCCGACAATCGCCAAGAGCTAGACCGAGCCCGACTGGCGCTCGACTTGGCGGCACAGGGGCGGTCGGTCGCGGTGGTGTCGTCTGGCGATCCGGGGATTTATGCGATGGCGGCGGCGGTATTTGAAGCGCTAGAGCAAAGCAGCAACCCGGCCTGGCAGCAGATTGAAATTCAAGTCGCACCGGGCATTTCAGCCATGCAGGCGGCAGCAGCCTTAGTGGGCGCGCCGCTGGGGCACGATTTCTGCGCCATTTCTCTGTCTGACATTCTCAAACCTTGGGCAGCGATCGCCCAGCGTATTACTGCCGCCGTCGAGGCCGACCTGGTAATCGCATTCTATAACCCCATTTCTAGCCAGCGCACGTGGCAGCTCATCGAAGCAAAACGCCTGCTGCTAGAGGGGCGATCGCCCCACACCCCAGTCATTCTGGCGCGCAGCGTAGGCAGACCGCAGCAGCACATTCACCCCACCACACTGGCCGCCTTTGACCCCAGCGAGGCCAATATGCAAACCCTGATTATCGTCGGGTCTAGCCAGACCCGCGTGGTGCCGCGCCCGCATGGGCAAGCCTGGATCTACACCCCTCGTCAATACCCCAGCGGTTAGCGCTATTTGCCAATGCAAAAGCGGCTAAAAATTAGCTCCAGCATTGATTCAGTCACCTCTTCTCCAGTGATTTCGCCCAGCGCCTGAATAGCGCTGCGCAGGTCAATCGTCCAGAAGTCTAGCGGGAGCCGATCGGCAATCGTGGCCTGCACCTGCTGCAGCGCCAGGTTGGCGCGGGTGAGCGCTGCGGCTTGGCGCTGGTTAATGGCGATCTCCAGATTGCTGGCCTGCAATCGGCGGGTCTGAACCACCGTCAAGATCGCGTGTTCCAGCGCTTCGATCCCCTGCTGGTGCGCTGCCGCTGTGCGCACAATCGGGATGTGAGGCGGCAGGGTGGGTAAGGCAACTGCGTCTGCCGATGCCAAATCCACTTTATTCAGAATAAGAATGTGGGGGCGATCGCACACCGGGCGATAAATGGCCTCATCGTCCGCCGTCCACCCGGCTGCGGCGTCTATGGTGAAGAGCACCACATCTGCTGACTGTGCCGCTTGGCGCGATCGCGCCACCCCCAACTGCTCCACTTGGTCACGCGCATCACGAATACCCGCCGTGTCGAGCACCTGCACCGGAATGCCCCCCACCACCAGTTGCGACTCCACAACATCGCGGGTGGTGCCCGGCAGATCGGTCACAATGGCGCGATCGCTGCGGCTCCAGGCATTCAGCAAACTCGACTTGCCCACATTGGGACGCCCCACAATCGCCACCTTCAGCCCAGAGCGCAACAGTTCTCCTTGATCTGCCGTCGCCAAAAACCGCTCCACTGCCGCAGCCACCTCAGCAATTTGGGCCTTGACCGTCGGTTCATCCAGCGGCGGCAGGTCATCTTCAAAATCAATCCGGGCTTCAATTTCTGCCAGAATTTCCACACAGGTGGCGCGAA
Organism: Kaiparowitsia implicata GSE-PSE-MK54-09C; assembly: GCA_019359435.1. GTDB lineage: Bacteria > Cyanobacteriota > Cyanobacteriia > Elainellales > Elainellaceae > Kaiparowitsia > Kaiparowitsia implicata. Next base: position 27,018 of record JAHHHI010000076.1, on the reverse strand, counting down.
GCTGGCGGATGGGCTGTGCCAGCTTGCCCTGCAGTCCGGCTAGGGCCGACTGCGCCGCTTGGGGCGATCGCGCTCCGACTAAATCGGCAATGCTCTCGGCCTGGGTTAGATCAATACGTCCATTCAGAAAGGCGCGCAGAGAAAACTCCCCCGGCTGCGCCAGCCGTGCCCCGGCGTCTAGGCAGCGCTGCAAGACCTGCTGCACCGCCATCATGCCGCCATGGCAGTGAAATTCCACCACATCTTCGCGGGTAAAAGATCGGGGCGATCGCATCAGCATCAGCAGCGCCTCATCCACCACCTGCCCAGTTTTGGGATGGCGCACCTGCCCATAGAGAATCCGGTGGCTCTCCCACGGTTGCGGCTTTGGCGGGTGGAACAGTTGGCGGGCGATCGCCACAGCTTCTGCACCCGACAGGCGCACAATCCCCACGCTGCCTTGCTCTGGCACAATCGCCGTGGCGATCGCCACAATGGTGTCACGCTGAATGACACCTGCCGGTGTTGATGCATCCCTAGACGAAGTCGGGTTTACCATGCGGCGCGGTTGCTTCCATAAATGAGAGACGGGATAGTAGGGGCAGAAAAATAGGGATAGGGTGAGAGGGACGTGAATCCCTCCTTCAGAGCGGGTTCCATTCCCAGTTTAGTGTGGCGAATTCGAGGAGCAAGCGGCAACTTAGGAGAGAACGGGGTAAGGCTTAAACCCCTAGGGCGTGTCACCAATTCCGACCAAAAGTCTGATGCTATGAGCATTGCCACGCCCGATCCAAAAAACAGGCTAGGGGCTGTGACCGTTGGTTTTTTGGGCCATTAGTGGCTAATTGATGACAGCCCCTAGAAATCTCTTGCCCTTTGGTTCCTTGCACCTTCTGCCCCTGAAATTAGAGGCTGAGGTCACGAACATTGCCAGAATAACCTCAGCTATTCTGGCCTCTCCTGAGAGGGATGCTGAGCGAGCGAGATAGGTCTTAAAGTTTGGGTTAACCTCATTTTTAACCGAGCACACCTCAGGCTTGCAAGATAGTCCTCCCTATGGGAAGAGCATGGCGTTACATCCCCAATCCCTTCCAACTCCTCTCAGGGGAGAGATATCGGTGATTGTTCCTAGAATCCAGAATCCCTCCCCGGCAGGAATTCAGAGGCTTCGCTAAATTGTTTTACTAAATTTAAAGACGCAAGGTTCATCAGCCCCTTGCTAACGTGACTGAGCTTACGCCATCCAGACCTAGGTTGAGGGAATTTGACAACTGACTTCAGCCACGCGTGATTCTGGAACTGGAGATGAAGTTTGTGTAGAAAACAAGACGAGTACGCCGTCTGTCTAAGAACTTCGCAATAATACGGATAGTGTCTTCTGATGCTTTTCAATAATCACCGCGATTTATGAGCCCAGCACCGCTGCCTACTTCTCCCACCAAGCCTATGGGATTGCCTCGTCGTTACCAGCAGCCTGCCTGGAATCGCACATGTCGCTATGCGTATCACCGCCTGACGCGGATGCAGGGCTCCTCAGAGGCGATCGCCCGAGGGCTAGCAGCAGGGGTGCTGTCGGGCTGGTTTCCCTGGTTTGGCTTTCAAATTATTGTGGCCGTGGCGATCGCCACGCTGCTTCGCGGCAATCGTCTGGCGGCAGCAGCAGCCACTTGGGTCAGCAACCCCTTTACCTATGTGCCCATCTTTGCGTTTAACTTTCGCGTTGGGAGTTGGCTATTGGGCAACCGCTTCCCCGAAGTTCGCATTTCAAACATTACCACCTGGGAAGCCGTAGCCGATTTAGGGGCCGATCTCATGCTGCCGCTGCTGCTGGGCTGCGTAGTCGTGGGTACGGGGATGTCGCTTCTAACCTATATTTGCAGCCTGCGGCTGATTAACAAGGCGCGCTACCGCCGCCAACTGCGCCGCTTAGTGCGCCGCAACAAGCTGATTCGCCCTAGAGAATGAGTCTATGACTTTATTCTGCTACTGGGGAAGGTCTTTGCGATGCCGAACCTCTTAACCCATATAGGTTTTAAACCGTCGTTCTACCTCATCGGGTGCAACGTCTTCGACATGGCTTGCCACCATCCAAACATGGCCAAAGGGGTCGGATAAGGTGCCTGTGCGATCGCCATAGAACTGGTCTTCTATAGGCCGAATCGCCGTTGCGCCCGCGGCGATCGCCCGCTCAAAGCACGCATCCACATCCTCTACATACAGCATCAGTGTGACCGGTGAGCCGCCCAACTTTTGCGGAGTAGTACAGCCCATCTCTGCGTACTCATCTGCCAGCATCAACGGTGATCTGCCAATGGTTAGTTCTGCATGGGCGACTTTGCCGCCTGCATCCGTCAGCCGCATGGATTCTGTGGCATTAAACACAGCCTTATAGAACTCAATTGCTTTAGCCGCCTCGTCAACCGTCAAATAAGGCATTGGGGTTGGGTATCCATCGGGGATAGCATGGCTCATATACACCTGCCTTTTATCAAAAAAGAATAGCCCGATGATAGTACACGTGAACCATGTCGTCAAGTGTCGTCAAGCGCGTCGCCCACATCGGTAACACGCTCGATATTCTAGGCCGAAGAGGCGAGTTGGTCGGGTTTCACTCAGCCTTGTCAAGCTGTCCAAATTATTTCCGAAATGCCCATAGGCCAAGGACTCTGGCTATAACCGCCAGAGAGTGGCATCCCCTGGCTGACGCCGAAAGTTTGCTAAGCCAGACCGGGCTCTCATGGGCCTTTATGGACTCTCATGGGCAAGGGGTTTGGGGGTAAGAGTCAACAGGCAACGCCGGACGACTAATTCCACCCAGCTACGTATTTCTCAGGACGTATTTCTGAGGGCGTAGTTCTGAGCACCTATCTGAGCAATCTCTGTGAACATTGAGGGAACATAGAGGTCATATCAATCAAATTGATCAATTAGCCACATCGATACCCTCACAAAATCATTAACCTTTGTTAAGGTTTAGCCGTAAGAAGGCTATTTGTCGATGATTGAGGAGTCAAAGATGTTCGCAAACAAGACGCGACTCAGCGCGATTACTCAGTGGCGATCGCCCCGGTGGCATCATCTCTGGATCGTCGGTCTATGCAGCCTAGGGCTAATTCTGGGGCTAGGCGTTCCAGTGCAGGCTCAGGTGGGCCTGCTTTCTAACTGGAGCGCCCCCGTCAACAGAACGTTAGAAATTGCGCCAGTTCGGCTAGATGGGTATCGGCTCTTTCACATTGCTGTTCCCCGCCCCACGACCAATGATGGGTTGAACACCAATCTATTAGCCGGGCGCCAGCGAGCCCACGAAATTCGGCAGCGGCTCTATGGCATTGTCAACACCGGGTTTGATCCGCAAACGCTTTCGATTCGGCGAGATACGGATGGTGATCAAACTGTGATTCGGGCGTCGGCAGATACCCTTGCCAATGAGCAGATTGTGATGACCGTGACGGGCCTAGATGCCCAACTGATTGCCAGTAGCCCAAGAGCCAGAGCTGCGGAACTCATTCCTATTATTCGGCAATCCCTCATTCGTGCCCAACAAGAGCGCCAGCCCGTTCATCTGGTTCGGCAGGCGCAAAAAACAGCCGCGCTGGGAGTCGCGATAGTGCTGGCAGGCAGCGTGATGTGGCGCTGGCAACGACGACTGAAACAGCAATCGCGCGACCTTCAACACCAACTCAACTATGCCCGAGCGGCCAATGCTGTGGATGGAGGCTCACCATCTCCCGCTAGCGAGATGTCGAATGGCTCAACGACCCATGCGCTGCGACAGGGCAGGGGCGATCGCCCCCTGCGTCGGCTCCGCCTGGCCTTTCAGCAGCCCGTCAACTTAACTCACCAACTCGACATTGTTCTGTTCAAATACAGCGTGCTGCAGCTCGGTCTGTTTTTGCTGATCGGGGTGTTCCTGTGGATGGGGTTGGGCTTCTTTCCCTATACCCGCAGCTTTCAGCTATTTCTGCTGTCAACCCCGCTTAAACTGGTGGGCATTGGCTTAGGGAGCTACGTCAGCGTGAAGTTTTTGTGGGTAGGGGTTGATAAATTTTTGACCTTGCTCAAGGCCAATCGAATGCGCGATCGCCAAGCGTCCCAGCGCCTTGCCCAGCGAATTTCCACCCTATCGTGGGTGCTCAAAAGCATGGCGGCCAGCTTGGGCATCATTGTGGGCGTTTTCGCCAGCCTGCTGCTGCTGGGAGTTAACCTGCTGCCCGTTGTGGCAGGCTTGGGTGCCTTTGCCCTGGCCATTTCTCTGGCCGCACAGCATGTCGTTCGCGACTTTCTTAACGGACTGCTGATTTTGATCGAAGACCAATATGCCGTTGGGGATGTGATTGTGGTGGGCAACGTGGGCGGCTTTGTTGAATCGATGAGCCTGCGGCTGACCCAGTTGCGAAACGACGAAGGACGGCTCATTTCCATTCCCCACGGCGCGATTATCGTGGTCGAAAACCTGTCAAAGGAATGGTCGCGGGTAGATTTCACCATTGATGTGGCGTTTGAAGTGCCCATCGAAGAAGCCTTTCGGGTCATCCGCAGCGTTGCCACCCAACTCTATGCCGAAGAGCGCTGGCAAACCTTAATCCTAGAAGAGCCCGAGGTTCTGGGCATCGACGAGATTGATCATGCCGGAATTTTGATTCGAGTCTGGCTGAAGACAAAGCCACTAGAACAGTGGACGGTAGCCCGCGAATTTCGGTATCGCCTGAAGCAGGCCTTTGAGCAGGAAGGCATTTGGGTGGGGGTTCCGCATCAAACCTTGGGATTCCGCAATACCCTCGAACTGCGCCCCCAAGACGCTCCTGTTTCTTCCCCGCCTCTGGTAACGCGTCCCTAAGCGCCAAGCCTTGGAATATAGACGTTGCTGAATCTTGGTAGGAACCAACCTCCGGCCTCACCCTAGCCCTTTTCTAAGGGGCATCACTAAGTCCACATAAATCACTTGAGACGTGATAGATGTGATAACAGTGCTGATCACCCCCTAAATTCCCCAAAAATGGGGGACTTTGAACTCCGGTCTCCTCCCAAAATTTGGGGGGGGACGAAGGGGGGCAATGCAGACTTTTGGGGTCTATTCCAAGATGTGTGTACTGGGTAGCCCAAGGAGCAAGGGAACCTGATCTCCAGATTTCTTCTCCTTAATAAAGAGAATAAAGAGATGTATCGGTTCGAGAAAGAGTCAAAGAGGACTGCATTTGGCCCCAAGCAAACCAGTGCAATGCCCAGTGCAACGCTTAGGGTCAACGGGTCTGACATTCGAGATCGCGGTTGAGAATTGTGCAGACGGTTTATCATGACACTGAACTATGTCATCCACACTTGTGAACGTCTCCTCTGCGTCGGCGGGTTTAAACCTAAGTGAACTGTTTCCGTTTCCGTTGGATCAATTTCAACTGGAGGCGATCGCCGCGCTAGATGCACACAAGTCCGTGGTCGTTTGTGCGCCCACCGGGTCGGGCAAAACCCTCATTGGCGAATATGCCATTCATCGCGCCCTCAGCCAAAATAAGCGGGTGTTTTACACCACGCCGCTCAAGGCGCTGTCGAATCAGAAGTTGCGAGATTTTCGCGATCGCTTTGGCGACGACACGGTGGGGCTGCTCACTGGGGATGTGTCGGTTAACCGGGATGCGCCCATCCTCGTGATGACGACCGAAATCTTTCGCAACATGCTCTATGGCACCCCCATCGGGCAGATCGGCGCCACGATGGAAGGCGTTGAAGTGGTGGTGCTCGACGAATGCCACTATATGAACGATCGCCAGCGGGGCACCGTCTGGGAAGAATCGATCATCTACTGCCCAGGAAATATTCAGTTAGTGGCGCTGTCTGCCACTGTCGCCAATAGCGACCAGCTCACCGACTGGATCGGCCAAGTGCATGGCCCCACCGATCTGATCTATTCCGATTTTCGTCCGGTGCCGCTGGATTTTTATTATTGCCACCTCAATGGCATGGTGCCGCTGCTCAACGCCCAGCAGACGAGCATCAACCCCAGCCTTAAACGGCGGCGATCGCCCAACAAGCAAAATCGCCAGCGCGTCCGCCAAGAAGCCCCCAGCATTGCCACGGTGATCAACCGCTTGGTCGAGCGCGATATGCTGCCGGCCATCTACTTTATCTTTAGTCGGCGCGGCTGCGATAAGGCGGTGCAAGAGGTGGCAGGACTCTCCCTGCTGACCGATGAGGAAGCGCGATCGCTCAAGGAGCAGATTGACGCCTTTGCCGCCCGCACCCCAGAAGCCATCCGCGCTGAGCAGCTAGAGCCGCTATACCGGGGCATTGCCGCCCACCACGCGGGCATTTTGCCAGCCTGGAAGTCCCTAGTAGAGGAGCTGTTTCAGCAGGGGCTAATCAAGGCCGTCTTTGCGACAGAAACCCTGGCCGCCGGGATCAACATGCCCGCCCGCACCACCATCATCTCGAGCTTGTCGAAACGCACCGACCGGGGGCATCGGCTGCTCACGGCATCTGAGTTTTTGCAAATGGCGGGGCGCGCCGGACGCCGGGGCATGGATGAGCGCGGCTATGTGGTGACGGTGCAGACGCCCTTTGAAGGGGCAAAAGAAGCGGCCTATCTGGCGACAGAGGGTGCCGACCCCCTGGTGAGCCAGTTCACCCCCAGCTATGGCATGGTGCTCAATCTGCTGCAAACGCATACCGTGCTGGACGTGCGAGAGCTGATTGAGCGTAGTTTTGGGCAATACCTGGCCACGCTGCACCTGCAGCCCCAAGAGCAGGCGATCGCCGATCTCACCGCAGAGCTAGAGCAGCAGACGGCGCAGCTAGCCCATGCCGACTTAGATCAGCTCCGCCAATACGAAAAGCTCAACGATCGGCTGCGCGAGGCCAAACGGCTGCTCAAAACCCTCGCCCAGCAGGCTATGGAGGTGCGATCGCACGAACTGCAAACAGCCCTCCCCTATGCCATCGGTGGCACCCTGCTCACGCTTAAGGGTAAACATGTGCCCGTGGCCGTGCCCCTGCCTGCGGTGCTGGTGACGAAGGTGCCGGGGTCTGGGCAAGCGCCCTACCTCGTTTGCCTCACCCAAGAAAACCGCTGGCTGGTGGTGGCCGTGCAGGATGTGGTCAGCCTCCATGCCGATACTCCCCGCTTGGGTCAAGTGGATGGGCTAGAACTGCCGCCCGAGCTGCCGCTCAAGCTGGGGCAAACGCGCTCAGGCGATGAGCAAACCGGGGCGATCGCCCAGCAGATTCCCCCCCTTGCGCCCGATATCGACGCGGCACCCGAGGTGCTGGAGCAGCAGCAGCAGGTCAACCTCCTCGAAACCCAGCTGGCTCAGCATCCGGCCCATGAGTGGGGGCAGCCCGGTCAATTGCTAAAGCGGCTGCATCGGATGGAGCGGCTGCAGGCGCAGTTGGGCGATCGCCAAACCAAACTGGGCAACCATGTGCAGCGCTACTGGCAAGAATTTGTCAGCCTGATGGAAATTTTGGGCAGCTTTGGGGCGCTGGAGCGGGAAGATCAGGAGGGTCGCGTGAACCCCACCGTGCTGGGGCAAATTGCTGCCGCCCTGCGGGGCGACAATGAGCTATGGCTGGGGCTGGCGCTGGCCTCTGGCGAACTCGACAACCTCGATCCCCATCACCTCGCCGCCGTCTGCGCCGCCCTCGTCACGGAAGTCTCCCGTCCGGATATCTGGACGCGCTATGACCTCTCCTCTGAGGTAGAAGACGCCCTAGAAGAACTGCGAAACACGCGCCGTCGGCTGATTCGGCAGCAGCACCGCCACTATGTATCGCTGCCGGTGTGGCTAGAGTTTGACTTTATTCCGCTGGTAGAGCAGTGGGCGCTGGGGGTGGAGTGGGTGGATCTCTGCGCCAGCACCAGCCTAGACGAAGGCGACATTGTGCGAATTCTGCGCCGCACGCTCGATTTTCTGACTCAGCTGCCCCATGTGCCGCATCTGCCCGACTCCCTCACCAAAAACGCCAGTCGCGCCATCCAGCTCATTGACCGTTTTCCGGTCAACGAGACGGTCTAACGGGGCCGCTGGGGTGGTGTCTGAATGATGGGCGGACGAGAGAACCCCGGTTTCTTTGAAAGAGTGGCGAGAGCCAGAAATCACCTCAGAAGAAACCGGGGTTCTGACCCTTTAGGGCTTTCTTAAGAGTGGCAGTCCATAAAGATACGATCTCTATGGACTGCTGAAGGAGAGCGTGGGTGGCGGTGGGGTTTTCATACTGGTGGCTCACAAAGCCCGGTAGTTGCTGGACATAAAGTCCAACCCAAGCCAGCGCCACCCAAGTTGAAAGATTCGACAAAGATGTAGAGTGGAATGCCGCACGGGTTCACTCTCCCCTCATAATGTAAGTGTTTTTGCGGAGGCGTTAGCCCCAACGATTGAGCCTCGCCAAGACACGAGGGGCGTGCCCTCACAGGGGAACCGTCCAAAAGCACGGCACAATGATTGCCTAACTTGGCTGAACCACTCACCTGACATGATCAATCGTTGGCTGGATACTATTGCGCAGAGGCGGCATGAGGGAGGGGGCATCGCGCGGCTGGGGGGCAGGCTGCTGCCTGGGCTGCTGGCGCTGGCGCTGCTGTGGCTGCTGGTGCTGCTGGGCGTCGGGCGATCGCTCGAATATCTCGCCTATGATGCATTGTTTCAGGTGCGGGGGGATCTGCCCTGGAGCGATCGCATTGTGCTGATCGAGCTAGAAGAATCCCAAACCGCCGACAGCCAGTTTCCCCGATTGCGCGATCGCCTCACTGCTGTGCTGACAACCCTGGCCCCTGCCCAGCCCAAAGTCGTCGCCATCCAGCTCTTACTGCCCGAGTCTGACCCCAACGATGCAGCGCTGGCAGCGGTGCTGGCCCAGTTCAACGCGGTGGTGCTGGCCCAGTCATGGACGGAAGAGAGGCAAGCGGTGTTGCCCAATGCGGTGCTGCGCGCGGTCGCCACCGACCTTGGGCACATCAACCATCGCAAAGAGTCAGATGGCGTCGTGCGGCACATTGACCTAAGACGGCGCGAGGTGCCCGCCTTAGCCCTCGTCGCAGCCCAGCAGTTTCTAGACGAGCCAGACGCAACCGACCTGCTGCCCAACGCAGATCAGTGGCTTTGGGTGAACTGGATTGGCGACCTGAGTCATTCCCCCCACTACAGTTTTCAACAGGTGATACAGGGAGAGGTGCCGCCCGAGGCCCTGCAGGGCAAGCTGGTGCTGATTGGTCTAGCCAACGGCGGCCTCAATACGCTACAAACGCCGTTCAACCGCGACCAACCTGCCGGAGAAGCCTATCTTGACTTCACGGCCATCAATAATTTATTAGATAAAAATTCTCTCCAGCGGCTGGGGGTGCACTGGTTGCTGTTGCTGTTGCTGCTGGGGGGGCCAGGGCTGAGTTGGCTGTCAAACCAATGGAAGCTAGAGCATCGCCTATCGCTATGGCTGCTGTTACTGCTGGGCTGGGGGCTGGTAAGCCTGCTGCTGTTTCAGGAGGCCTACTGGGTGCCGGTGGCCATTCCACTCATGCTGGTGAGCCTCACCAGCGCCATGGTAGAGCTGAAGGAGCAGATGCGGGTGAATTGGCTGCTGCGGCAAAGCGAGGAGCGCTATGCCTTAGCGGTGCGGTCTTCCAATGGGGGCCTATGGGACTGGAACGTGCGGACGCAGCGGATCTACTATTCGGCCCGCTGGCAGGAGATGCTGGGCTATGAGGCTGGAACCGTGGGCGATCGCCTCGAAGATTGGTACAGCCGAGTGCATCCCGATGATTTGGCCACCCTCAAAGAGGCGATCGATCGACACCTGATGGGCCAGAGCGAGCAGCTTGAGCAGGAATATCGGATGCTGCATCACGATGGATGCTATCGCTGGATGCTGTGTCGCGGTGTGAGTGCGCGCGATCGCCGCAATCGCCCCTATCGCATGGCGGGCTCGCAGTTGGATATCACCGATCGCAAGCGGATCGAAGCAAAGCTGTGGCGCAATGCCTACTACGATGATCTGACCGATTTACCCAATCGCGTCTTTTTGATTGAGCGGTTACGAGAGGCGATCGCCCATGCCCAAAGCACCCCGCTCTATGTGTTTGGGGTGGTGCTGGTGGATGTGGATCGGTTTCAGGTCGTCAACAACAGCTTGGGGAATGCCATTGGTGACCAGCTGTTAATTGCGATCGCCCATCGACTTAAAGGCTTTCTCCCCAGCAATGCAGAACTGGCACGGCTATCGGGGGATGAATTTGTCATTTTTCTAGACCAGTTAGAGCACGCGCGCGATGCCACGCGCCTAGCAGAGCAAATTCAGCAAATGCTGGCGCTGCCCTACACCATCCACGACCACGAGGTATTTATTTCCGTTAGCTTGGGCATCGCCCTCAGTTCTGGCCGATACGACCAACCAGAGCGCCTGCTGCAAGATGCCGATACAGCCGTTCATCGCGCCAAAGCGCAAGGCAAGGCGCGCTACGAGGTGTTTGACCCCGCTATGCACAACCGCATGCTGGCCCGGCTCAAGCTAGAGAACGACCTGCGTCGTGCCATTAGCCACGAGCAACAGCCCGCGCTCACCCGCAGCGAGTTTGACCCTGATGCAGAATCAGACTCCGACTCAAATTCAGACTCAAACTCAGAGCTATTGCTGTATTACCAACCCATCGTGCAGTTTGAGACCCAAACGCTCGTCGGGTTCGAAGCGCTGGCGCGGTGGCAGCATCCGCGCAATGGCTTTCTTTCTCCCGGCACGTTTATCAAAATGGCAGAAGAAACGGGGCTGATTATCCCCCTCGGCTGGTGGATTTTGCGTCAGGCCTGCCGCCAACTGCGGCAATGGCAAGATCAGTGGGCGATCGCCCAATCCCTCACCATGAACGTGAACCTGTCTAGCCGTCAGTTTGTGCGCCCCGATCTAAGCCAGCAAGTTCAAACAATCCTGGCCGACACCGGACTATTGCCCACAAACCTCAAGCTAGAGCTGACCGAAAGCACCATCATGGACAGCGGCAACCTGGTGATTGACGTGCTGCATCAGGTGCGATCGCTCGGGGTGCGGTTGGTGATTGATGATTTTGGCACAGGGTATTCATCCCTCAGCTACCTTTGCCGTTTCCCCATCAACACGCTCAAAATCGACCGCTCCTTTGTCTCAAATATGAGCATTGATACAGACAGCACCGAGGTGGTTCGCACAATCGTCACCTTGGCTCACAACCTCAAAATGGACGTGGTGGCAGAAGGGGTTGAAACCGCAGAGCAGGCAGAATCTCTGGCGGCAATGGGCTGCGAATATGGGCAGGGGTTCCTGTTCGGCAAGCCCCTGAGCGCCACAGCCGTTGCGGTTCTGCTACAGCAACAGGCCGATGCGGCAATGCTAGGCTCTGGCTCAACGCGGCCCGATTAACGTTAGTCCGACAGATGCAAAAGCTCGTGCCCTGTTGGACTGGCTGCATCACGTAACCTTCGTCAGTTTGTTCTACTGCTCAACGCCAGTTCGGGTTAAGGGTTTGAGCTTATCCCGAGCTCAGGTTGCTTAGGGGAGGGACATGCTGAGATTTGATCGCTGTTGGCGATATCCGCCTCAAGACGCCGAAACGGTATTTCAACGGCGAGTGGCGGTATGTGCTGGCTATGCCAAATTCATGCTAGTGGGCGATCGCCCCCTTAGCCGCAACAGCTAACCCAACTGTCATGATTCGCGATACTTGCGAAAAAGAGAGCATCCAGGCTGTTATTAACGAGTAGCCCTGTTGCTACACCATCGCTGTGTTGCATCGGGCTATTTCTGGGATGAATACCCTTGCACTGGAACGGGTTCATCCCAGGTCTCAGGCGTCATAGCTAGATTTATGGCTCTATCAATTACACCAGCCGTGATGGGTGCCCCCCACCCACGTATCTTAACCAAGCTTGAGTTTAATAAAGGATGGGACTGACGCAGTTGGATAGTTTTGGGGAGGTCTCCCCGAAATCATCCAACACTCTCAGAACGTCGCCCGACGTGCGTAGGCCCTGAAAGAAGTATCCCCCACAAAGACAGCACGAGGATAGGTCGATGGCAATTCCCCAGCACGTCATCCAAGACACTGTTGAGCGCTATCAGCAGCGCGCCAAGATCCGCAGTAGCAACCTGCGCAAGCTCGACAAGGGCAAGCTGCTAGAGGTGGACACCGCAGAACGCGTGGGCAGGCGCCTAGAGCGACTGGCGCGCAACCCCATTGCCGCTAATGTTCTGACCGAAGCGACCAATCTGCCCACGGCCATCATTCCCAATGATGAGTTTCGCCAGCTAGTGCAAGAGCGCATTCTGGGGCAAAACGATCTGATGGGCATTGCCTATCTGGAATATGGATTGGCTGCATCCCATTCAGTCTGTCGAATTCTGTTGCGCGATCGCCGTCAGAATATCATTGGCTACGGTACCGGATTTATGGTGTCGCCCCGGTTGATGATGACGAACAACCATGTGATAGAAAAGCCCCAAACAGCCGCCCTATCTTTAGCAGAATTCAACTATCAAATGGGTATGGGCGGCGCCACAGTGCCCTCTGTTACCTATTCCCTTAACCCCGAGGATTTCTTCCTCACCAGTGCATCGCTAGATTACACGCTGGTTACCGTCAACCCTAGCCCGTCTGCAGGATCAGGCCACAGCACAATCGAGCAGTTTGGCTGGAATCGGTTAATCGAAGATCAAGGCAAGGTGATCTTGGGAGAGTACGTCAATATCATTCAACATCCTGGCGGTGAACCCAAGCAGTTAGCGCTGCGCGAAAACCGTCTGGTAGATTTGCTCGATGATTTTTTGCACTACCAAACAGACACCGCCCCCGGTTCATCTGGGTCGCCCGTGTTCAACGACCAATGGGAAGTTTTGGGGTTGCACCATTCCGGCGTGCCTCGGCTCGATGACAATGGCAATCCGTTAACGGTGGATGGACAACTGTGGACTCCATCCATGGGAGATGATCGGATCGATTGGATCGCCAATGAAGGGGTTCGCATTAGTCGCATTGTTCAACACATTAAGCAGCAGCAATCCCTGAATCAGGTTCAACGGCAACTGCGATCGCAGCTATTTGATGGCACGCCACCGCCGCGCGTTAGCCCCTATCGCTCCTCAGCCTTGGATACCCTGTCCACCGCTCCGGCTGTGGCTCTACCAAACCTCGATCCCCATGGCGTCGCTACCTGGACGATTCCTCTCCACGTGGGGGTGTCGTTAGGCAATGTGCCCCAGTCCATCGCCCCACCCGCACCCAATACCACGCCCACAGCAGAGGTTCCTCTTCCCCCAGCGCTACCGCCCAGCCCGCCTGCATTTGACGATGCCCCCTCTGAGCCCGATAGTTCAGATGGGCTAAACCTAGATGATTGGTTGGGGGATGACGATAGCGATGCCGACCTGCGGCAGGATTTTGAGCTACTCGAACAACTTCGACGCGGCGAGATTGTCTATTACGATGAGGCAGCAGATTTGAGCGATCGCGACGACTACTATCGCGACATTGCGCCCCAGTTTGCCTGCCTCAGTCCTGCTGAGCGGTTCCACCAGCTCAATCAACTGCTCGAACAAACCCACGCGCGCGTACTGGGCTATCGCCCCAGCGCCCATCTTTATCCTTGGGTAGACTTGCAGCCAAATCTGAAGCTGCGCAGCATTTATTCACAGCTAGAATTTAGCCCAGAGCAAATCATTCAAGAATCGCTGCGGATGGAGCGTCTGCGGGCAGAACGGCTGCGCGAAAAGATCGTAAAGGAAGGTCTGACGGACGAGCAGATTGCAACCGAAATCGAGCTGTTAGAATCGCTGCTGCCCTACAACTGCGAACATGTGGTGCCTCAGTCGTGGTATAACCGGGGCCAACCTATGCGGGGAGATCTACACCACCTGTTCACCTGCGAGAGCCGATGCAATTCGTTTCGTGGCAACCAGCCCTATTTCGATTTCCCCGATTATGGCGAGACGATTCGCACCGACTGTGGCAAAGCAGTGGGTCGCCTGTTTGAGCCAGAATCAGGCAAGGGTGAGGCGGCACGGGCCACACTCTATTTTTTGCTGCGGTATCCCGGCGATATCAACAACACAAGTCAAGAATACAAGGCAGAAAGTCTGGAAGTTCTGCTGAACTGGCATCGCCGCTTTCCGGTCACAGAGTATGAACGGCATCGCAATGGGGCGATCGCCCGTCCATCTCGCCAAGGCACACGAAACCCACTAATCGACTTCCCAGACTGGGCCGATCAGATTGAGTTTGCGCTGGGCTTAGGCCGCTAGCCCCCACGGCAACATGACCTAGTTCAGAAGATTAATAGATTGCTGCTGATTATTTATTACAACTTGAGTTCGGGATAAGCTCAAACCCTCTTAACCCGAATTTGACGTCATAACAGAGGCACCCCGACGAAGTCGGGGTGCCTCTGTTATACATAATCAATCAAATGCGTCAAGCGTTCTCTATTGCAGCGCCTCTGCACCACCCACCACTTCTAAAATCTCTTGGGTAATCGACGCCTGACGCGCCTTATTGTAGGAAATCGTAAGGCTAGAGATTAACTGGGAGGCGTTGTCGCTAGCATTGTTCATCGCCGTCATCCGGGCGGCTAACTCACTTGCTGAAGACTCTTGCAAAGCCCGCAGCAGTTGGTTATTCAGGTAGAGCGGCAACAGGGCATCCAGAATCTGCACTGGGTCTTGCTCAAACAGCATATCTTGTGGCAAGGCCGTCAGCGTAGAAGACGCCACCTTTTCGCGTTCCACCTGGAACGTGCCAGCGCGACTGGTCAGGCGAAAGATCTCATCGTCTTTTGGCTCTAATCCTTGGGGATCAAGCGGCAACAAGGTCTGCACTACTGGGCGAGAACTCACCAGCGAGACAAACTTGGTATAGATCAACTCAACCCGATCCACCTCTTCTGACAAAAAGAGAGAGAGCAACTCATCAGCAATCTTAGACGCTTCTTCTGCCGTGGGCACCTGTTCCAAGCCCGTAAAAGAAGCCGCAATTGGCTGATCGCGACGCTGGAAGTACTGCACTACCTTCCGCCCGACCAGCACCAGCTTGTAGTTGATTCCATCTTTAGAGAGCTCTTTGGCCCGCGTTTCAGCCCGTTTGATAATGCTGCTGTTATAGCCACCGCAGAGGCCGCGATCGCCCGAAATAACCAACAGTCCGACCGTTTTCACCTCTCGCTGACGCAGCAAGGGCAGATCCGCATCCTCAAACTTCAGCCGAGTTTGCAGGTTGAATAGCACCTGAGCCAGCCGATCGGCAAAGGGACGGGTTGCCAGCACCTGTTCTTGGGCACGACGAACTTTAGCCGCGGCCACGAGGCGCATCGCTTCGGTGATCTTGCGCGTATTTTTAACGGATTTGATGCGATCGCGAATGGCTTTGAGATTTGGCATAGGGTCTTACCTTAAATCGCTGAGAACTAGCAAACAGCAGTCGAGCCAGTAAGTTACCCCAACCGACTCAACCGCTGCTGCAACATTTAGACAGAAGCCATGAAGGTCTTCGTGAAATCGGCGATCGCACTCTTCAGCGCTTCTACTGCATCATCCGTCAACTGCTTCTCAGCGCGGATAATCTCACCAAACTTAGGAGCACTGGTTTTGAGGTACTCCCGCAGACCTTTGGTAAAGGCCGTCACCTTTGCAACCGGCACCTCATCCATATAGCCGTTGATGCCGGCATAGATAATGGCAACCTGCTCTTCTAACGGCAACGGGGCAGAGGCAGGCTGCTTCAGCAGTTCCTGCAGTCGCGCACCCCGCGCCAATTGGTTCTGGGTGGCTTTGTCCAAATCAGACGCAAACTGAGCAAACGCCTTTAGTTCGTCATACTGAGCCAGTTCCAGCTTCAGCTTGCCAGCCACCTTCTTCATCGCCTTCGTCTGGGCAGCCGAGCCAACTCGTGACACCGAAATACCCGCGTTAATGGCAGGGCGAATGCCAGAGTTGAACAAGTCAGACGACAGGAAGATCTGACCGTCGGTAATTGAAATCACATTGGTAGGAATGTAAGCCGACACGTCCCCCGCCAAGGTTTCAATAATCGGCAACGCCGTCATGCTGCCTTCTCCAAGCGCAGGGCTAAGCTTAGCGGCTCGCTCTAGCAAGCGCGAGTGGAGATAGAACACATCACCCGGATAGGCTTCACGACCAGGAGGACGACGCAACAGCAGCGACATTTGGCGGTAGGCCTGAGCATGCTTAGAAAGGTCATCGTAGACCACCAGCGTTGCCTTGCCCTTATACATAAAATATTCTGCAAGGGATGCCCCAGTGTAGGGCGCGAGGTATTGAAGCGCGGCCGCATCGTTGGCATTAGCATCCACCACAATGGTGTAATCCAATGCGCCCCGATCTTCGAGCACCTGCACCACTTGAGCCACAGTCGATGCTTTCTGACCGATGGCCACGTATACGCAAATCACGTCCTGCCCTTTTTGGTTCAGGATCGTGTCAACGGCGATAGTGGTTTTGCCGGTTTGGCGATCGCCAATGATTAGCTCCCGCTGGCCTCGACCCACGGGGATCATCGCGTCAATGGCCGTAATCCCGGTTGCCATCGGCTCATACACTGACTTCCGGGCAATGATTCCGGGTGCAGGCGATTCAATGAGGCGGGTTTCACTGGTTTGAATTTCACCCTTACCATCTACCGGGCGACCGAGCGAATCCACCACCCGCCCAATCATGGCATCCCCCACGGGAACCGCCGCAATCTTGCCAGTGGAGCGCACCGCACTGCCTTCTTGGATGCCTAGACCCTGACCAAACAACACCACACCAACGTTGTCTTCTTCTAGGTTCTGGGCAATCCCAACGGTGCCATCTTCAAATTCCAGCAATTCGGAGGCCATGACGTTGTCTAGACCATAGACGCGGGAAATACCATCTCCCACCTGCAAAACAGTGCCAACATTAGACACCTTTACATCTTGGTCGTACTGCTCAATCTGCTGCCGAATAATGCTGCTAATTTCGTCGGGTCTAATTGCTACCATAACTGCTATCTCTCGCTAACAATGAAGGACTAAATACTGCAGGACATGCAACTGCTGAAGGCCAGAGCAAACCAATCCAATAACGCCAAGTAACGGAACCAAGATATCAAGAGGAATGATCCCGATGAGCGCTAAATGCTAGAAGACAAGCTAACCCCTAACCGACGCAGTTGCCCCCGCAAGCTCGCGTCAAACACCTGGGAACCCACTTGAATGATGACGCCGCCGATGAGGTCTGGATTGACCGAAGTTTCTAGTTCAACCTGCTGCACATCCAGAAGCTGCAGCACTTTTTGGCGCACTGCCTCTTTCTGCTCATCATTTAGCTCTATCGCTGAGGTCACCTCTGCCAAAACCACCTGCCTGAGTTCACGCACGAGCGACTGATATTGCTTGCACATGCCACCCAAGAACAGCACGCGCCCACGGTCTACCAACAGCCCCATGAAGTTCTGCATGGTGGGATGTATTTGGTCGCTGCCAATCTGCTGCAGGACACTTTTCTTGGCGTCTACAGGCGTGAATGGATTGGCTAAAAACTGCTGCAGTTCGCTGGAAGAGTTAAAGAGATCCAGCAGGTAGGCCGCGTCTTCGTTAAACTTGTCGACTAAATCTTGGGACTGGGCGATCGCCATCAGCGCCTGAGCATAGGGCTCAACCACTTCTTTTGCTACAGCACCTCCTTTCATTAGCGTCCTCCCAGAGTCGAAATACTGCGATCAATCAATTGTTGCTGTGCACCCTCGTGCATCTGCGATTTCAGCTGTTCTTCAGCCCGAGCAACCGCCAGATCGGCAATTCGTTGCCTCAGCTCTCGCATAATTCGCTCTTGCTGAGAATTGATGTCTTGAGCTGCCGAAGCCTGCATTCGCACCAGTTCAACTTCGTTTTCAGCCAAAATAGTATTTCGGGCTTTTTCAGCTGTTTCTTCAGCCGCTGCTCGAATGCGGTTTGCTTCTGCTTTAGCCTGAGCTAGCTTTTGCTGCTCTTCCGCTAACGCGGATGCCGCTTGTTTTTTGCGGGTTTCGGCTTCTGTCAGCGCTACTTCGATTTGCGATCGCCGCTCTGACAAGGTCTTTCCCAAAAAGCCACGGCCAAAATAAATTAAGACCCCAATGATAATGATCAAATTGATCAAATTAGTCTCAAGAATGTCGGCGTTAAGCCCGAATCCACCGGACTCTTTAGCCTCCGCCAGAAGAGGGGCGATCGCCGCCCCGATTGCGCTACCTATCCACATCAATTCAATCCCTAAACTATCCATTGACGGCAGCCCTGCAACACCACAGCTAACCTAGAAGCTAACCCAGCGATACACCACTCAAAATCTTTTGCAGAATTTGCTGACTTAAGGCGTCTACTTGCTGCTCTAAAGACTGCATTGCATCTGCTTTTTGCTGATCGAGCTCTTGTTGCGCTTGCTCCCGCTGCACCTGCGCTTCACGCTGTGCCTCAGCAACCTTAGATGACGCAATCTTTTGAGCTTCTGCTTGCGCCGACGCAATAACTGCCTGAGCCTGACGCCGCGTTTCCGCTAGTTCTTGCTCATACTGCTTTGCTAGGGCTTCCGCCTTCATCAAGCGCTCTTTCGCTTCAGCCTGACTCGTACGAATAAGATTGTCCCGATCATCCAGAACCTTGCCAAGCGGCTTATAAAAGAGGGCGTTGAGCAAAGCAACCAGGATCAAAAACTGAACTGCCATGAATGGCAGCGTTGCATCAATATCAAACAGCCCGCCCTTCGCCTCCTCAGCAGCAGCCTCAGCAACCAGAAGAAGAACAGAATGAATCATGATTTCAAAACCCCGTGTAAACCCGTGGGGCTAAACAAAATAGATGAACAAAACATGAGGGACGCAGTAGCGCCCCCCATCCAGGCCGTTAACCCTTACGCAAAGGGGTTGGCAAACAGCAGCACCAATGCCACAACCAAACCGTAGATGGTAAGCGCTTCCATGAATGCCAAGCTCAACAGCAGCGTTCCACGAATTTTTCCTTCAGCTTCGGGCTGGCGGGCAATCCCTTCTACAGCCTGACCAGCCGCGTTGCCTTGACCAATGCCAGGGCCGATTGCACCCAGACCCACCGCTAGAGCAGCAGCCAAAACAGAAGCAGCAGCAATTGTTGAATCCATGTCGAGTTTCCTTACCTTTTCGTAAACTAAATGAATGGACAACGAACGTGAGTCAACCGTGCGCAATACGCACTACACTCAGTCTCGGAGCGTCAACCCTCTTCTCACCTTCCGCAGGAGTCGAAGGAACTGACCTGAGCCCGAAACACTTTGCATGGCGGGGGCGTCGATTGTCAACAGAAAGACGATCGAGCGCGTCACCCACCCAAGCGCACCAAGGCGCCACCTTAGAACCCTAGTCGTGATGCTCCTCCATCGCTTCCCCGATGTAGGCTGCCGCTAGGGTGGCAAAAATCAACGCCTGAATAGCACTGGTAAATAGCCCCAGCGCCATTACGGGCAATGGCACAAACAAAGGCACCAAAAACACCAGCACCGCCACCACCAACTCATCCGCCAGGATGTTTCCAAATAGTCGGAAACTGAGGGAGAGCGGCTTGGTGAAATCCTCAATAATTTTGAACGGGATCATGAAGGCGACTGGCTGAACATAGTTACCGAAGTAACCCAACCCCTTCTTGCGGAAGCCCGCATAAAAGTAGGCCAGAGAGGTGAGCAGCGCCAACGCAATGGTGGTATTGATATCGCTGGTGGGAGCAGCGAGCTCTCCCTCAGGCAGATGAATCAGCTTCCAGGGAATCAGCGCGCCTGACCAGTTACACACAAAGATGAACAAGAAGAGCGTACCAATGAATGGCACCCAAGGACGATATTCTTTTTCACCAATCTGCGCTTTTGTTAGGTCGCGAATAAATTCCAGCGCATACTCCATCAGGTTTTGTACGCCTGACGGAACCATCTGAACCTTGCGGGTTGCCAGCACCGATACGATAACCAGTAAGCCAATGACAAACCACGAGGTGAGCAACACCTGACCGTGGATATTAAAGTTGCCAAGATGCCAGTAGAATTGCTTCCCGACCTCTAGTTCTGCTAAAGGAGAAGCGTAAGTCAACAAGTTGAACATAGTCCCTATCGTCATGCGAGTAGCGTCTCCCCGGTCAAGGTAGGGGTGAAAACTCGGACATTAGTTGGAGTCCGGCAAGAGTGTCGTTTGCAACATATAAAACAGCAGGGCAGCCTTATAGGTGAGAAAACCTAAAAATATCGGCAGGATTTCAAGCTGATCCCAACGGGATGCCACTAAAATAACCCCAACCAATAGCGCCAGCCGTGTCTTGCTGATGGATTGACGCTCTCTGCCAAGCTGTTCAACGTTTCTAGCCAACATCCTCAAGTAAACCACACCAACGGATGCCCCGATTAGATAATTTAAGGCAAGGTTGATGGAATAAAAAATCCACACAGTCACAAAGACAACACCCGTAAACAGGAGCGTCATGCGCAACAAATTCTGCTGAAGTTGATAGAACTCCTGCATGGATGAATTTGGTGTGGATGACTCTGCACCAGATGATTCTGGTGGCTGCTCTGATGTCTGCAATGCGGTTTCAGATGATGTATCTGGTAAGCTCATTGATTTAGAACCTGTCCAGACGAATGACTTAGTCAAGATTGACCAAGACAGATCATATCACCGACAGGTAACAATACTTAATGGGCTGACCTGTCATTTTTGGCCGTCTTTTTTTTGACCTGGGGTGAGCAGAATCAGGTGCCGCTGCCAGAGCGATCGCACCTGATCTAGAGGCAGTGCGACTTCTGAGCAGAGTTGCTCAATAGTGCGAGTAAGGTTTCCGTCGCAGCCTTTCAAAAATTTCCACTCTAGTTCTGTCAAATTCACAATTTGGTAGTCGTCATTGAAGAGGCAGCGGCTGTCCCAGCCGTCCATGCAGGGGTGGCGTTCGGGAATTGCCGCGAGCAGATCGGCATCGGCATCCCAGGTGAATTTGGGCAATGGGGAACGGCCCAAGAAAAATTCATAGTGGGCGATCGCCTCAGGGTTTAGCAGTTCGATCAATCGATAGCGCTCTCGCTCGGGGAGCGCCTGAGCCCGCGCCAGCAGGTCAGCATTTTGCCCGAGCAGGGCCGCGAGATCCCAACTGCGGGGGTTCGAGAAGCCCAAAAACTCTAGCCCAGAGGCGTCGATTAGCTCGAATAGGGTGGAGATGTTGTAGTCAATTTCTTGGGGATGAACGTACATGTCAGCGAAGTTTTCATCCCGCTGGTTTTCGAGCGACCAGCGCTCCTGCTCGCGCTGCACTAGGCGATTGGTGGGGGGGAGCGCCGCAAAAAGTTGCCGCCCGACCTGGACGCCGTCGCGGTAGTCGCCGCGCTGATCGGCTTGGAGCAGGGCGATCGCCTCTTGCATCAGCTTCACTTCCCAGCGCCCCAACTCGCTATAGACGAAACAATGCATTAGCCCACCGGGCGCAAGCTTGCGGGCCAGTGCTTGAATGCCGCGAATGGGATCTGCCGTATGGTGCAGCACCCCTACGCAATTGATCAAATCAAACTCGCCCGCAAGCTGGTCTGCATCAAACAAACTGAGCTGATGAAACGCCACCCGACTGGCCCCCGACCGCTGGCAGCGCTCACGCGCCACCGCCAGCGCCCCAGCGCTCAGGTCAATGCCCGTCACCTGTGCCTGAGGATTAAGGTGCACTAAATATTCTGTCCCAACTCCGGTGCCGCACCCAGCATCCAAAATTCGCACCGATTCGCGCTCGGGTTTGCTTCCCAGACAAGCGCTATAGGCAGCCAGCCAGTTCCAGCGCCAGTTGTAACCCGGAGGCGGCTCGTCGAGCAGTGGCTCTGGCGGAAACGGGTAGGTGTCATAGAGCTTAGCGACTGCGGCGCTAACCGCAGCGGCATGGATGGGTTCAGAATTGGGTTGAGAGGGGGAATAAGCCATAGCGGGCAGTGACCTGGCAGTAACTCAGTGGGCGATCGCGCATTTCTGAGTCTAGCCTGGCAGGCACCCTCAAGAGCAAAGTACAACCGTCATCCATTAAAAAGGTAAGGTCGAAGGCGTAGGTTCATCTGACATTAAATAAAGCTATGTAATAAAGCTATGTCAGACATTGGGCAATCGTTGTGCAATATTGTTGCGCGGCGCATTTGGTCTAACCAACCGCCACAACGCTCAAATTGGCGACATTAGAGCACCTACAGACTCGACCGAGCCGCTATGCATGTCAGCCCATACGCTATAGCTTTGCCGATCTTGGGAGACTGTGACCACAGCCAATCGCTCCTGATGAGCAAGCTCATGGGCCGCTTGCATTGCAGACAGTCGATCAGCCGCCCCATGTTGAGTTTGCAATTGATAGAGCTTGCGAGAAAAGGTCATCCCTGTGTGGAATGCACCATTAAAGAAAAACCGGAAGGGGCGAATTTGGGTTTCGCAAACCACGTATGGAAGCATTGCTCAAAGATTGGGGATGTAAGGTTAGACCCAGAGACTGATCGCAGAGTCATGGGTGTGAAAGAGGCTCTGTGCCCGCTAGCCTTACCCAGTCGCGTTAGATAGCGGCTGATTAGGAGTGCGATCGCCCAAAATCAAGAAAAAGTTAAGGAATAATTAAAATGGGATTAAAAGCCAAGACTTTTGTTTGCTCTATTCAGCAATTTTTGTTGCGGCAACGTGTATACGTACCCTAATCTCTTTATTTTGTCAGCCCAGCCGGGTTGTGGAATCCGCAACTCGGCGTAACAGACCTCAGCCTTTGTACTGCATTGTAACAACATATAAAGCCCACTCGCGTATAAAGCCCACTCGCGCCGGAGGAGTTTTGAAGCCGATGGGACTCTAGTCCCCTGGCGCGGCTAGCCCAGCCAGAGCAGTGCCCCAATGAACAGGGCGATCGCCCCCAACGCCAGCCACACAAAGCCGTTATCTTGCGTATTCACCTGACTGGGGTCAGTGGGGTCTTCAGGTAGGCGATAGAGCACAGGGGGAGCAGTCGGCGGGAGCGGTTTGGCAGCAGCGGCAAAGCGACTAGGGCGATCGCCCTCTTCTAGCTCTGCCAAGTCGGGAATTTGCGTCAGCCATTCCGCCTTGGGCTTAAGGCGAGGCGCTTTCAGAATAAACAGCACACGCTTTGCCTCTCGGCGCGTGTCCATATGGGGATGGCGAGACGCCACTTCACAGAGGGCGATCGCCTCCTGGGTTTTGCCAGCGGCTTCGTAAGCATAGACCAGCCACATCTGCACCTCGCCCCCCAGCAGCGATCCCCGCTGCACGGGTTCTAGTGCTGCCTCCAGCGACTCCACCGCCTGCCGATACATCCCCCGGTCAAAAGCGTCACGCCCTGCCGTGTAAAGCGTCCGGGCTACGTCTTGCGGATCTGCTGGTGGGTCATGATCGGGTGGCGCAGCGTCTAACCCTTCAGTCTCTGGGGTTTGGCGCGCCTGCTGATCGCTCTGCTCGTCTAAACTCACAACTCTAACCCTGTCGATTTACGCATCATCTAATGTTGTTGCCATGTCGTGGCAATATTGCAGCACAGAGGCACCGGCTTACTGCCCGCAGTGAGCGGGGCTATTGCGTGTCCTAGGGATCTTGCTGTGCGGTGGCAAAGGGCTTAGCCTATTTGAGGATGTGTACATAGGTAACGGTATGGATTTGATGGAAATGGTCAATCAGGCGATCGCCAGTTCTGACACCGAAGCCAACAGCGGTCTGATGGGCTCAATTTTGGGCAGTTTGAACAGCGCTCCGGTCGAGAATAACAAAATCGGGGCGATCGCCAGCAACATTCAGAGTCTGCTGCGCACTCAAAGCAAAGGCAACGCAGGGTCTTTGATGGGCACCTTGCAAACCGTGGCGGCTACGGGCGCAGTGGAACGGCTGCTGGCATCCGAACAGATTAGTGCGATCGCCCAGCGTGCCGGGGCTACTCCCGAGATGGTGAAAAGCATTACGCCTCTGATTGCCCAGTTTTTGGTGAAAGGATCGAACGCACAAGGCGGCGGGCTGCTTCAGCGCGTGCTCTCGGGCGAGGTCGATTTGGGTCAGATGGCAAATCTGATTGGGATGGCCAGCAAGCTGCGGTGATAGCCGTTGCCATGCCCCCTTACTTCAGGCAGGGAGCGTTCAGAGTGCTGTGGGATGGGCAAGACGCCTATCCCACAAAGATTCTGGTGCTGCGATTATCGACACGGTTTCGAGGGCGATCGCCCTTCCGTCGATACCGCTTGAGGCTCGATACCGCTTGAGGCTGCTTGATACCGCCTCGGCCTGCCCGCTTCGCCTCAGCCATCCGTCTGATCAACTCGACTGTAGACTCAGGCGGTGAACTCAAAGAGTGGACTTAAGCAGTAGCGGCAGCTTCTTCTTTTTGGCTGCGTCCCTGGGTGCTGAGCTGAATGAGTTCAACTTTATAGCCGTCGGGGTCTTCTACAAAGGCAATCACCGTAGAGCCATGCTTCATGGGGCCGGGTTCGCGCGTTACCTTGCCGCCTCGGGTTTTAATTGCCTCGCAGGTGCCATAGATATCATCCACGCCGAGGGCAATGTGGCCATACCCGTTGCCCAAGTCATAGGCATCCGTTCCCCAGTTGTGGGTTAGCTCGATCACCGTGTGGTCGGCTTCGTCGCCATAGCCCACAAACGCCAGCGTAAACTCGCCACCAGGATAGTCTTTCTTGCGAAGCAGGGTCATGCCCAACACATCGCAGTAAAACGTAAGGGATTCGTCCAGGTTGCCGACTCGCAGCATCGTGTGCAGCATTCGCATGGGGTTTTCTCCTGTTGAGCGTTGCCGAAATCTAGTCGCGACTTCCGTCATATCTCTGCATGGGATGTTGGCCCGCCACTTCTACCCGTCCTGATGCAATTATGATCAAAGCCCATGCTGGGTAAGGGCGATCGCAGATTTACGACAACATTACGCCTTCTATTCTGAAGCATTCCCGTAGTGCCTGCAGCGATGCCGCAATCCATCGGGGAATGGTAGCGTTACAAAGGGCATTGGCTTTCTATCCTCAGCTCTTTCCCCAGCTCTTTTATTTCTTTAGTGTCCAGTAGTTGTCTAGAGAGACCCATGTCGGATTTGCTGCACCGTACCCCGCTGTATGATTGGGCGATCGCCCACAATGGCCGCATGGTTCCCTTCGCAGGCTGGCACATGGCGGTGCAATACAGCAGCCTACTGCAAGAGCATCAGGCAGTGCGGCAGGGTGTGGGCATATTTGATATCTCCCACATGGGCAAGTTCACGCTGCGGGGCACCGGAGTGCTGGCCGCACTGCAACGGCTAGTTCCGTCAGACCTTAGCCGGCTCACGCCAGGCAATGCCCAATACACGGTGCTGTTGAATGAACAGGGCGGCCTTATTGATGACCTGATTGTGTATGACCAAGGCAGGATAGATGGCGCAGAGCAGGTGCGTTTAATTGTGAATGCCGCAACAACCGATAAAGACAAAACCTGGCTGCTGAGCCACCTCCCCAATGATGTGGAGTTACAAGACCAGTCCCCCACTCATGTGCTGATCGCAGTGCAGGGGCCTCAAGCCGTCGCCACACTTCAACGGCTCGTTGACGCAGATCTGACCGCAGTGCCACGGTTTGGGCATGTGGACGCAGCAGTGCTGGGGCAGCCGGGGTTTTTCGCCCGCACGGGGTATACCGGAGAAGACGGCTTTGAGGTGATGGTAGACGCAGAGACTGGGGTAGAGTTGTGGCGATCGCTCCACCAGGCAGGTGCGACGCCCTGCGGCCTAGGCTGCCGCGACACGCTGCGCCTAGAGGCCGCCATGGCCCTATACGGACAAGATATTGACGACACTACCAGTCCGCTCGAAGCTGGACTCAACTGGCTGGTTCACCTCGACAAACCTGGCGATTTCATCGGACGCAATGTGCTTCAACGGCAAAAAACCGATGGGGTTCCTCGACGGTTAGTGGGGCTGCAACTCCAGGGACGCAACATTGCTCGCCATCACTATCCCGTGCTGCACAATGGCACACCCGTAGGCATTGTCACCAGTGGCACCCTGTCGCCCACTTTGGGCTATCCTATCGCGCTCGCCTATGTGCCGCCCAACCTCGGCAAACTGGGACAATCCCTTGAGGTCAAAATTCGGAGCAAAGCTTTTCCGGCGACGGTTGTTAAACGGCCTTTTTATCGCAGCGGCATATAGCCTAAACTCAATGACCTAGGTTCTCAATATTTTTGAAGACTAAAAAATAAGGTTATTTCTAGAACTGCATCCTTCGTAGGGATGAATTTGGGCCCCCTTTCATCACAAAAAATTCCCTTAGATCCCTCTCTTTTGTCAGACGAAATCCTTGTAGGAACTCTGTAGTATTTCTGCATAGATGAGTAAACTGAATTAGCAACTCATGCGATTCTTGCTGCATGTTAATGCCGCTCATGCAATCGTATGAAAGGGAGGGATAAGCGCAATCAAATTTTGCTCTATGAGGCCCCTCTACTCAAGCTCACTTCAAGCTCATTAAGTGGCAGATGAGCACGTTCGTTGTAATCAATTCTAACAAGGTCAAGCGAGGAAAAATATGAAGCGTATCTTTGGTCTAGTGCTTACGTTTGGTGTGCTGGCGTTTTTAGGAGCCTGTGGCGACCCAGGTACCACTCCGACTGATGCTCCTCCGGCTGATGCTCCCGCGGGTGAGCCACCTGCTGAAGCACCTCCCGCTCCGTAGTCTACTTGTTGGCGAATTTGCTAGTTAGAAATTTGTGAATCGCTTCCAACTACAGCGTTTGCGCTGATGCTGTCAAATGCAGTGTCAGCGCAATTTATTGTATAGCTGGCTGATCTACATCATTCCGGCAAATTCATGCCAATCGTGCTGTCCGCGTCGCGGACAGCACGATTTTTCGTTGCTCAGACCTATAAGGCAGATCTAACCAACGCTGTTGAACTCTCAAGAACCTGAGTTCGACCGTTAAAAAGCGGCTTGTGGCAGGGCTTTAAGCTCATCATCTGGGATGCCCAACGATGGCTTGTCGGGGTGGTAGGCGTAGGCAATCAGGCCCGAGACCAGGTTGACGAG
>JAHHHI010000075.1 GCA_019359435.1 Kaiparowitsia implicata GSE-PSE-MK54-09C | reverse complement strand
TTCCTCGTCAATCTGGTCTCAGGCCTGATCGCCTACGCTTACCACCCCGATAAGCCCTCGTTAGGTATTCCGAATGATGAGCTTCAAGCCCTGCCACAAGCCGCTTTTTAACTGTCGAACTCACGTTTGTTTACCTCTTTGATCGCCGTTCCGACTGACGTTAGTTGAGCCACAGTCGGGACATTCCATTGGTTTGACCCTGATTTCATATACTCACTATGCAACGCCGGCGATCGCTCCTCGTCTCTGCCTGCATTTGCTTGACCGTCGCATCTAACGTTTCAATAATGAGCACCACCGAGCGCCTGCCCACCGTCGGAATCTAGTCTCTCCACCGCAGCGGCACAGTCACAGTAGGAACGCCCAGTGCCCTTAACAACCTGCTCCATGCCGCGATAGAGTGCAACTCCGGCAAGATATCCTGGCAAGATCACAGTGGGAAGGGGCATGATTTGCAAGACTAGTTGCGGTGGTTATTGCTATAGGGCACCAGCGCACCAGCCCATTGCAGTTTTTCTCGCAGGGTTTTGAAATAGGAGTAGTCATCACGCAGGATGATGAACTGTGCGGAAAAATCGGCGGTGCGAATATCTACCCGCTGTCCTGGCCAGATGGAGGTGGCCAGCACCCCATCCATCCACAGTTTTGTTGTGAGGTCGCGATCAGCCAAGGGCCAAACGCTGACGATCGACCCCGGAGGCAGCACGATAGGGCGGCTAGACAGACTCAGGGGACAGATAGGCGTCACGGCGATCGCCTCCATGCCAGGATGAATAATAGGGCCATTCGCCGCCACGGTATAACACGTTGAGCCAGTGGGCGTCGCCACAATCAGCCCATCACCCTGGTACTGATCCACGACTTCACCATCAATTTCCATCTCTAGAATCGACGTCACCATCCGGTCAGCCGAGCCTGGCTTAACGCACATTTCATTGAGCGCATAGAAGCGATCGCTCATCGGTTCTAGGTTTGTGCGATTGCCTTCGTAGGTCGCCGCTTGCAGCATCATCCGCCGCTGCACCGCAAACCGATCCTCCAGCAAGCGCTCCCACACGCGCTGCGAGTCCTCAAAATGCACCAGTGACTCGGTTAAAAAGCCCAAGTGTCCACCCACATTCACCGCCAGAATGGGGATACCATCCGCCGACAGATTGCGGGCTGCCGCCAGCGCCGTGCCATCTCCCCCCAGCACCACCGCCAAATCGATTGGCCCACTCACCGACGCCAAAAAAACTGGATACGGATTGTCTTTAGCGCCGCTAGGCCCCATTAAGACCCGACAGCCCAACGCCTCTAGCTCCTTTGCACAACGCTCTGCCCAGCGTTGGCTGTTCAAGTTTCCGGCCTTATGCGCAATGATGACTTGGTTTAGCTGCACAACAACGGCTCATAGGCGGCAACAGGGTTGCTAAAACCCAATTACCACTTCAGTAGATTAAATTCCTGCATATCTACCGTATCGCGGTTGCGGTAAATCGACAGCACAATGGCCAAACCCACAGCAGCTTCTGCCGCCGCAATCGTAATCACAAACACCGTAAACACTTGACCCTTAACCTGGGCCGGATCACTATAATTTGAAAATGCCATCAGGTTCAAATTCACCGCATTGAGCAGCAGCTCAAGCGACATCAGCACGCGAATCGCATTGCGACTGGTCACCAGACCATAGATGCCAATGCAGAACAACGCTGCTGCCAATAGGAGGAAATACTCAAGTTGCATTGCTTACGCCTATCTGTCACTCAAAACGAAATTGACCAAAACTGAACCATACCTTTGAATTTGCAAAGCTGAAGCGGCTGCACTGAGCCGTCACCCGCCTCACAGCCTAGCGGCGACCACCCGTCAACTCGCGAGGCCGTTCTGGCAGCGTCAGATTCGATTCTGCCGATAGATCTTCCCCCTCTTCAGGGAAAAATTCGCGTCGCGCAATCACAATCGCCCCAATCAACGCCATCAGCAGCAGCACCGACGCCAATTCAAAGGGAAGCAGAAAATCGGTAAAGAAGTGCTTGCCAATTTCCACTAACGCAGCATCTCCTGCAATGGGGGCAGTAGAAATCGACCAAGGTGTCGCGATGATCATGCTAGATAGCAGGGCAAATAGCCCGCCACACACCAGTGCCGTCACCCCTTGATTCAACCAAGCATTGGGAATACGGGCAAAGTCGCGCCGCTTGTTCACTAGCATAATGCCGAACAAAATCAGCACATTGACTGCGCCCACGTAAATCAGGATTTGCGCTGCTGCTACAAAGGCTGCATTCAGCAAGATATACAGGCCAGAAATGCTGACGAACACAACCCCCAGTAAAAAAGCCGAATACACAATGTTGTTGAGCAACACCACTCCAATCGCCGACGCCAGCATCATAAACGCCAGGATGCCAAACGATACAATCTGAACCCCTTCTGCCAAATTCACAGCGTTGCGTACTCCAGTAAACAAGTGGGCTAAATCAGGTGAGCTATTAAACCCGTTGCCCCCAAATTCTAAAGGGACACTGGGGAAGACACAAGCAAACTATTCAGATTCTTGCTACATATAGACTCAACGTCTATAAGAGACTACATGTAGCAAGAGTCCATTTAGTCAGAGTCAGTCGATTTTTCTGATGGCGCGGCGGCGGCTTTTGCCGCTTCTATCTCCTTTAAAATTTCTTCAGGATGCTGCCCTGCCCGCTGTGACCCTTTCGGCAAGTCATGGGGAGAAAAGACGCCCTTCGGGAGGTAGGCAAACTCGCGCAGCGGCGTGGTCATGGCATCTTCGGTAACCTTGTATGGTAAGCGACCCAGTGCCACGTTGTCGTAGTTCAGCTCGTGACGATCATAGGTCGAGAGTTCATACTCTTCGGTCATGGAGAGGCAGTTGGTAGGGCAGTATTCCACACAGTTGCCGCAGAAGATGCAAACGCCAAAGTCAATGCTGTAGTGGTTGAGCTTTTTCTTCTTGGTTTCGCGATTAAACTCCCAATCCACAACGGGTAAGTTGATCGGGCACACCCGCACACACACTTCACAGGAAATGCACTTATCAAACTCAAAGTGAATGCGGCCCCGAAACCGCTCAGACGGAATCACCTTTTCGTAAGGATACTGCACCGTGACGGGACGGCGCTGCATGTGATCAAAGGTGACAGACAGGCCCTGACCAATATATTTGGCGGCTTGGACTGCTTCCTTGGTATAGTCGCCAACTTGTTGGAGGAATTTCAGCATGGTGGGTGGTTCTCTCTGTTCTCTCTCAAGGATTGACCGGGATTCACCGGATCGGCAGGTAGGGGGGTGTGACGGAGGTCTGAGTTAGTGGAAATTACTGCATGATGGGCCGGACTGAGAGTAGACGCTAACCGCGCTTTCTCTAGAGCAGATTCAGTGAGCTGCAAGCGTTTAGGCGTTTACCCATAGAACCGCAGGAGGGTGTCTTCACCCTAACGTCTTTAGCTAAATATCGGAGCCTAGCCGCCAAACGCAAGGGGAAAGGCAAGCTTGAGGCCAGCTGTGGCCAGTAAATTTACGAGCGAGATAGGTAGCAAAAACTTCCAGCCTAGATCTAGCAGTTGATCGATGCGAACGCGGGGCACCGTCCACCGCAACAGAATCGCCAGAAATAGTAGCAGGTAGGCTTTGAATAGCGTCATGACGATGCCAAGGCTAGCGGCGATCGCCTGAAACCAGCCCGCATTCTCGCTAACCCCAAGTAAGCTGGCTAACCAGCTCACCGGAATAGGAGACTCCCAACCGCCCATATAAAGCACCGCAAACAGCAGTGCAGACAGCACTAGGTTGGCGTAAGACCCGGCATAGAACAGCATGAACTTAACTGCGCCGTACTCGGTTTGGTAGCCTGCCACCAGTTCTTCTTCTGCCTCGGGCAGGTCAAAGGGCATGCGCTCGCACTCAGCCAGGGCAGCAATCCAAAAAATTAGAAAGCCGACGGGCTGCCGCCACATGTTCCAGCTCAGAATGCCGTAGCCGGACTGTTGGTTGACGATATCTATGGTGCTTAAGGAGTTAGACATCATCACGACCGCCAGCACGGATAGGGCCAGCGGAATCTCGTAGCTGATGGACTGAGCAGCTGCCCGCAACCCACCCAGCAGCGAATACTTATTGTTAGAAGCATAGCCCGCCATCAACAACCCAATGGGCGCAATGCTCGACAGCGAGATCCATAAAAAGATGCCAATGCCTAGGTCGGTGATCACCAGATTTTGCCCAAAGGGCACGATCAGGAACGACAAAAAGACTGGGATAAACACCAGCAGCGGCGCTAGGGCAAACAGCCACGGGTCGGTCTTCGCCGGGAATACATCTTCTTTGGTGAGCAGCTTAAGCACGTCTGCTGCGGGCACCAGCAACCCCTGCGGCCCCATAAACTCTGGGCCAATGCGCTGCTGTGCTGCCGCTGACACCTTCCGCTCTAGCCAAGTGGAAACCAATGCTAGCACCGTGACAGCGCCAACAATTAACACCATCGGCAGGGGGAGCCAGACTACTTTAGCCAGACTGTGGGAGAGGCCCAACCCTTCGAGCAGGCTGATGAAGCTTTGTTGTAGATCGATTCCAGAATCCATAAGGCGGCAATAAATAGCAAGACGTGATGGGACAGAGGCAGGATGGTTGAGCCTGCTAGATTGGCTGAGCAGCCAATCAATGGGACGGGTTCACGATTGTTTACTAAACTCACTGATAGTATACCGACTTCAGGACGGGCAAAACGGCATCCTGCACGGCGAGACTCATCGCAAATGCTTGGGTTGAGGATAAGTCTTGTTGAATGCGCTATAAATCATGTCTATTTCAGAGAAGTCGGACTATCATTAGTTGCTATCGAATGCGAGTCGATGTGCTGTACCAAACCGTGCAAATTCCAAGTTTTCCTGAAGCCAATCATCCGCTGGTGAAATCACTGTCGCACTATGGCGATCAGGAACTGTTAAGGCTGTTTCAGAAGCATGCCGATTCTGGGCAATACTTCACAGCAATTTTTTGTCGGTATTATCCCTTGGTGTATACGCTCATCGCCAACTCAGGGCGATCGCCCGTCCAAGCTGACTATCTCTTTGCTCAAACGTGGCGACACATCTTTTACGAACTAAATGGGCTAGAACTGGGGCACGGCCACGCTAAAACGCTACAGTCTTGGCTGCTCCATGTCACGACGCTTTGCGTCAAAACCATTGAGCTACCGCCCGTTGAAGAAATTCAATATTCACTAAAAGCTTCTCCACCGCCGCTGTGGTGCTACGTTGAGCGCGCCTTGGGGCAACTTTCTCCCCTACTGCGGCTGATGGTGCTGATGGCGCAAACCTATCACTGGAGCGAAACGCGGATTGCGGCCTATCTCCAAGCTGAAGGAGAATACATCTCCCCCGCCGATGTGCGGGCTCATCTTACCGATGCCTATCGCCAACTCGAAGACGCGTTGCCAGATGATATCGACACAATCTATCTGGAGCGCCACCAAACCGGGCAATCCCACGATGATTCTGCCCGGTTTGGATCGAATTAGTCGGGGCGCAATCTGAGGGATTGTAGCTATCCCGCGGTCACGCCTAGTTCACGTCAACGCCGCCCTCGCGATCGATACTGATGGCGGTGCGATCGCCCCCCAGGTCGCTGCCCAAACTGAGCGTCACAATCAGCGTGCCAGAGGAGGGCGTATCTGGCGTGAGAGTTGTGGTTAAGAATCCATTGTCAAACCGCCGGAACGTTATGCTGGTGGGGACTGAAATTTGCGTTAGCGTCACGGTGCTGAGGCGATCCAGCGTGCGGATGTCGGTTTCTCCCACGACTTCATAACCCACGGCTGCGCCGGTTTCATTGACCAACTGAATCGTGACCGTGCCGTTAATCGGCGTCACATAGGCTTCTGGGATGGGCAGCGGCTGCGCCAACAGGAACGGCGTAGAGGCGGCCAAGTGATTTGCCTGAGGCTGTCCGACGACCGATGGCGACACTCCCAAGCTGAGCATACTTGCGATTGACAGCGCTGCGATGGATAGCCCCCGGCGAACCCGGCGAGCTGAGCCTATAGGATTTCCCACTTTTTTCGAGTGGGGTGCAGACTGATTGAGACGTTGATCTGGCTTCATCGGTTTCACGCTTGGTTTACTCCGTATTCACACCTGACGGCCTGAGCCTACCGGCAAGAGTCACGTACATTCACAGGATTCATCCCAATTTTGACTGGGTTAGGGTATTGGCGATTAAGGGCTATTCCCCATGACCCGCTAATTTTCTTCTGTCGAAATTGGTAAGGAAAATGTTCCACCCGTTGATCTCTGTTCGTCGCCTGCTGCGATCGCCCCTGATCGTCGGTGCCCTGCCCGCCCCTTCTGTCACGCAGTCTACCCCACTCAAACCCTGGATGGCTGCGGGGGCGATCGCCCTGGGACTTTGGGGTGGGGCGATCGCCCCGGCAACTGCCACGGCCCAATCTGCTGTGGGGCGTGCAGTTGCCTTTAGCTGTCAAGAATCTCAAAATAGTATCCGCCAGAAGGGGGCACCGGTTGTTGCCTTTGGCACAAGTCGTATCTACATCGGCTATCAGCAAGCATCCAGCACCAACAAAAACCCAATTATGGTGCGCTTCAACAACGGGCAACGGGTGTGGTGCCGCACCAACTATGAAATGTCAGGTGATGATGGAGAAGGCTATGGCCTGCTATGGAACGGGGGCAGCGTGCTCTATGGGGTGTTCAGCGCAACGGGGACCCAGGGCAACAGCAGCCAAGACTATCGACGCTTTACCAGCCAGGGCTGGCTTTCTAGCTATGGCAATGGCGGTGGCCCTAAGGCGTCTGTCATTCTTCGCATCAATCCCAACACGGGTGTCGCTAATGCCGGCACCTTTGTTACTAGCCAACTCAGCAACGGGCGCACCAACTCATTCATTGTGCGTAGCCTAGCGTGGAATAATTCGCGGCTAGTGGTGCAAGCCAATGC
Organism: Kaiparowitsia implicata GSE-PSE-MK54-09C; assembly: GCA_019359435.1. Classification (GTDB taxonomy): domain Bacteria; phylum Cyanobacteriota; class Cyanobacteriia; order Elainellales; family Elainellaceae; genus Kaiparowitsia; species Kaiparowitsia implicata. Next base: position 90,680 of record JAHHHI010000075.1, on the reverse strand, counting down.
CTGGTTTTCACCCCGCCGCCCAAATCGTCAGCCCATGAACTGCTCTGGGTCATCTCCGTTTGACTATCGGCTAGTGCTTACTGCTAACCTGCGTCGTGTGGTCACGGCTTCTGCCGATCGCTGTTCCTAATCGCGAGGCCTAATGTCAATTCCGAAAATTTGGGCTACAAATGGGGGGCAAGGGGGCAAAGCCCCTTGTGGGGAACGCAGTTCCCCACCCCCCTCCTCAAACAATCCGTCGTTCTGATTTAGAGAATTGATATAATGCGCTTGGAGGATGGATCTCGACCGCAGCCTGTGATCTGTCCTTCAACATTCACGGATAAAACTTACAGGGTCTGCACAACGTGTGTTATCCCCATTCTTCAAATAGTGCTACTTGGAGTAACGGGATCACCCTTAAACGGGTAATTCTGAGGAGAAGTCACAGCATTTGGTGAATTCATAAGCGCCCATCAACGCGCCCCGCAGCCCTTGCCCTGTTTGGGGATCGACGCCTTTATCATAGCTTTTGAAGTGATCGATCCCCACATCAAAGCCGATCTCGACCTGGCGCGTTTCCCCGGCATATTGAAAGCAGCAGCGAGATCCAGGAACAGGCTTTGCGGCCCAGGTGTTGCCCTCGGGCGTTAGATGCAGGACACAGCCGGGCAAGCGCTCCAAATCGCCTGGAACGACTGACTGCAACTGTTGGGGGTTGGCTCCTGCACCTTTAAAGCGCTCGGGTTGATGAAAGGCAAAGTATTGTACATGGAGGGGGCGATCGCCCCGTTCATCCTGCGCGGTATCACCCAGGGCCTCGCCTTCGCGCAGCATCAGCACCCGTTGCCGATAGGCATTGTCGGGATATAACGCATTGGCCTGCTCTGCAAAGATAGCTAAATTGCCCTCCAGCCGCATGGGGAGCGGTCGATGCCAGAGCCGCAAATGCACAAACCAAGCAGGCTGTTCCATCGCTTGAGGCTTATTGTCAAACTCACCGGCTAGCCACTGGGCTACGGTCATCAAGGGAGGCGGTGTCATGGGTGATCTCTGCTGGTGGCCTCTGCCTTGGGCTCGAGGCGGTCTATCGCGATTGTCTTCGCCATTGTCTCAGAAATCACAGGCAGATTCAGACGTGATGGATAGTCGTCTCCACTGCACAGCGCGAGAGTAATCACCTGCGCATCCTGGAGTCTGGGGATTGTGCTATCGATCGTGATCCCAGGGTTAACAGAATAGGCGGGGGCGCAAGCACCGCTAATGCTAAGACGCAGAGCACTGCCCCTGGGAATGTGGATGCAGGTGGATTGGATATCAACCCGATAGCGTTGGGGTGGCAAGTTGGGGGCGGCTTCTTCCACTCGACAATAGCCTTGGGCAATTGTGATCACGCTGTCATTGGGTTTTACTTCTGATAGCACGGCGCAGAGGTCAAAACTGGGCGCATCAGCCGTGCAGTAAAGGTCTGCCGATAGGTCGCCTGCTAGCAGAACATCTGTTGTAAACGGAGCTGTGGTGTAGGTGAGGACATCGGTGCGGCTGTCTAGCAGGGCGCGATCGCACTGCCCTGCTGGCACCGTTGCATGGCCCCCTAGCGCTGGCACGGGTCGCCAGGGATCATGAACTAACACATCGGGTAGAACCATCGGCGGTGGCATCTGTATTCCCAACGCGCCATGATGGTCACCCATGCCCGCTAGGCCATTGCTCGATAGGTAGAGCGGCGTTGGGTCAGGGTTGGGATAATGGGGAAACGCTAGCCAGGGCGATCGCCCCAGATCAAACAAACACACAGGTGGCTGTGTCAGAATGCCCGTCTCCTGCTCCTTCAAAATCTGGTCAAACCAGCGCACCTGCACCCAATCAATGGGGGAATTTGCCGCCTTGCCATAGTCCACCTCGCCCACACGTCGCCCCCACGGCAGGTGCGCCCAGGGCCCTACCCATAGGTGTTGGGAAAATGCACTGCGGGCCGCCATCGCTCGATACAGCTTCAGCGTGCCGCGCAGGTAGGTGTCAAACCAGCCGCCCACATGCAACATCGGCAGATCCACCGAATCCAGCAGCCTGTGGGGAGACAGCACGGCCCAATAGGGGGCGTCGGGCTGAGGATTGCCCAACCAGTCATGGTAGAAAGAATCGGGAGCGAGCTGGTCTAGAATCTCGGCGCGCGGACAGACTGGGTTCGTGGCGATAGAGCCATGGGCCGCTGCATACAGTGCTTCATAGGCGGCATCATTACCCTGGCGGCGGGCGGTCTCTGCCGCCAGTTGCAGCGCCCAGCCTCGGTTCATCTGATAACAGAAGGCACCCCCTTCGTAGGCCCAGTCGGCGTAGAGGTCATAGGCCACCATGCTGGGGCAGAGAGTCTTGAGGGCAGGGGGCTGGGCGGCAGCGGCGTAGAGCTGCGTCATCCCCTGATAGGAAAAGCCATACATGCCGACAGCACCCGTGCTCTGGGGCAGATGAGCCGCCCACTGCACCGTGTCATAGCCGTCGTTGATTTCGTGAGCAAAGAGTCGAAAGTCGCCGTCCGATGTGCCCCGTCCCCGCACATCCTGAATCACCACAATGTAGCCGTGGGCAGCATACCAGGTGGGATGGGCATACACCACAGTAGAGGCGATCGCCCGTCCATAGGGCTGCCGCATTAGCAATACAGGAAACTCGCCTTCTCCCGCAGGATAGTAGACATCAGCGTCTAGCCGCACTCCGTCACGAGTCTGGAGCGATTGTGTCTGTTTGGGCAGCACGGGTAGCATGGACAGCATCCTCTGTGAGCAGGCGTTGGGAATCAACGCCAAAAAACAGCGCCAGCGCGGTACGGCGATCGCGCTGGCACATTCTTTTACGGGACATAGCTAAGGGCTTGGCGTTGTCTAGTTGACGTCATCAGTGGAGGGTGGAAGGGGGCGATCGCCATTCTCCAATGGTTATTACGGCATGCTCAACGAGGTCAGTAGGTTGGGGGTTTCGCCCTCAGCCGGGGCATTAGCCCCAACCGCTAACGGTACCTCAATGCCAAACTGCTCTAGCACAACGAGCGGATCTTCTGAGCGCATGTCGATACGCTTAACCAGAACCTCACCATTCGACAACCGTTGTCCCACCCGTACATAACGACTCGTGGGCTCGTTGGGTGCTCGCACAATGGCATGCGCAATGCTGCCAACCTGCACCACGCCCAAAATTTCAACCCCACGGGCTAGAGTTGGCTGCGGCGGTGGCGGTGGCGGTGGCGGCGCGGCTGCAACGGCAGGCCCCTCACCATTTCCATTGGCACCAGGCACTAAGTTTGGCACTGGCGCAAAGCTACCTGGCGGAAGCTGAGACGGAGGAGCGCCCAACTGCCCGGCTGGGGCTACACCAATCCCCCCATTATTCGCACCATTGGTAAATTGAGGGGCTGGCTCGGGTTCTGGATCAGGAAACGACACCACAACTGGGCTGCCGGGCACTAATGCAAACGGATCTTGGCGATTACGGCTCACCGTTCGAACCCGCTGATCGGCTGGGGTAGAACTAATGAGATCGGGTGGCACCCGACCGCTCGGCAAATCTTCAACACCAGGGATCAAAGGATCGGCAAAGGACGGTTGCACAGCCACCCCATCTTCTCCAACGGGCTGCTCACCTTCAGCTAGCTGATCCTCAGAAACCGCAGGTCCTTCTTCAATGTCGCCTACGGGCGGTTCTTGAACCTGAGTCTGACCACCCCCACAGGCGCTCACCCCAAGCGCTAGTAGGCCCACAATTGTTAGTAACGTAATTCGGCGCATCACCCACCCTCCAAATGACAAGTCTCAGTCTCCCACAGGCCATGCCATGCACGGCTTTAGCACACTATCAGCCCACACTACACTAGCAGAGTAAACAAGCGATCAAGTCTAACAGCAACCCCTAATCTAAATGTCCCTGTCCTACTCGTACTCTGGCAGGCCGAACGCATTGACCAGGGTTTGAGACTTGGTGCAGATTGCGCCGTGTGGATGCTGCATTGATTGATTCAGTATGCCCAGTTCTTACCGTTTCTGTCAGCGATCGCCCAACAGCAATTCGACAAAAACGGTGCATTTGCTCCGGTACACCCTGAAAAGCACACGAATACTCTTTGGTTATACCAAGCCTAATTAAACTTGGTCACAATTTTTCTGGATATGTAGCGGTTTTGCGTTGGCGAGAAGCATCCAAGGCTGGGGGGCGGGTCATAGGTTTACGGCCCCATAGCAGGGCTATAGGGCCGTAAATTCGATCGAACGTTCTAATGCGTGAGTTCGATAGCGTTGTGTTAGCTCCGTGCTGCGGGGCTGATACAACGCTAAACCGAGCAGTTCGCGTCGCGGGCAGCACGGCTTTAAAGATAGCGGAATTGACGTTCAATCTAACAGGACGTACGCACTTCATGCGGCGTCCTGGGAATCTTGGACGATTTTTGGGAGGCTTAGCCTCCCAAAAATCGTCCAATTGCGTAAGTCCTATCTAACCTGGGTTCGGGTTATGACGGTTGTAGGACAGCGTGTAACGCCCGTTGCCTGGAACTCACGTCTAATCTAGCAGTGATGCTGTGGAGGCGACGGCTGTTTGCCTGGTGCTGACGTGATGGTTGCGAGGCGGGGTCTTAGCGAGGCGGTAGCGAGAAGGAATAGGTGACACTAGGTTGCTCATCGCTAACCGTGCCGTCAAAGGTTTCTCGGGTACCTTGCACCAGCAGGTTCACCACAAATGGAATTGGTCCAGAGGTCTGCCCGCAGCGCGTAAATAGGTTCACCGTGATGGTGTATTGCCCTTGGGGTGCGCCTCCTGTCGGCCAAAATACGTTTTCAATAGGGCTAGACGAGACTTCAGAGCAGGCTGCGTTGGCATCGACGTCGAGCTGCCCGCCGGAGGAAATTTGGCGGTTGAAGAATGCTGCAGTTTCTCCGCGTGGATCGGTCACCGCTAGGTCAAGGTCGTCAGAGGTTGTCCAGCGTAGGGTGACCTGAATATCTCCTGTGCCTAGGGTGGGCTCTGCACCTGCGGTAGCGGGGTCGGCTTCAACTGTGAGCGTGCGGCCTTCGTTAGGGCAAATGTTAGAAAGATCGATAACTTGCCGGGAGGTATTGATCAGAAAGCAGCCTTGATGCTCTTGGGCGATCGCCGGCCTCTCTCCACTTGCGATCAGATTAAGCGGCATCCACACGGCCAATGCCAATAGCGCAGTTTGAAACGGTCGAGCCAACGGTCGAAGCAGAGGAGCCATGAATCCAAAACCCTAGTGAATGAAGAGTCTGCAAGAATTTTCTACGACGTACCGCTATTTCAGCGGATTCTCAATATAAATACATCCAGCCTGAGTGAAGATCCAGAAACTCTAGGTGTGAAACCAAGATCGTGACGTAACCAGGCCGTATGTCTTTTGCCTCGACACCTGCCCTCGACGTCTCACTGCGCCTAGCGCTGGTGTTGCAGCACGCGGCCTCAGTCTCGATGGCGATCGCCATCACTTCAGAAACAACGCGGGTTCATCGAGCCGCTATGCCGTTAGCGGCATGCCATAGAACATAGAACTATGTGCAGATAGTCCTTGAAGCGCTGATCCACATCTTGGTTTCATAGAACCCTCGCTGCGCAAAGGTTCTATGAAAATACAGGGCCGAGTCGCCTCAACAACTACAGTCCTAGACGGACGCACAGGGGCGACATCCTGAGGCATGTGAACAGTGCCGCACGTGAGCAATCTGCGCACAGCCTCGCTGTGCCACAGTTTTAACTCTCCTAAAATGCCCAATCCTGGCTGCTTTTAATCAGATTTTCCCAAATTTGAGGCTTTGGGGAAGGGATCAGCGCGGATTCTGGGCGCTGCTAAGTTGATGCCCATATCCATATCCGTAGCGCCTATCTATGTGCCTGCTTAGAGATTGTGCCTGCTTAGAGATAAGGCGTCACATCTTCGCCGCAGTCGTCTGCTAGATACGACAGAGAGCGGAACCGCAGACCCACCAATTGTTCATACAGGGGGTTGAGTTTGCACATAGCGGGAATGTGCACGACTTTGCGACCAAATAGGGTGACATCTCGCTCAAACGGGCACTGAGATGGGATCATCTTGCAGAGAAAGCGTGCCAGTCGAGGATCTTGGATATTGAGTTCGTCGAGCCATTCCTGCACGGGCGCAAGCACGGGTGTGTAGTGATCGGCGGGTGGCGCAAACTCCTGCGAGGGGGAGTGGGGGGAGGGGTCAGTTGCGGACTGCATCTGAGCGAGGGTAGACCGCAGCGATTCTAGGATGGCGGGGTTCATGTTGAGCTGCTGGCAGTAGGCCTGGAGCAACGCATCTTCATCGGGAGAGTACACGCCATCGGCGATCGCCACCATCACTGCCGTGCGCAAAAAATTTTCAGACATGACTGGATCAGGCCCTAGCACCCGCGCCACATCTTCTGGCGTTACCTTCGTCTGAGAGTCTAGATCGAGCTGAGGCGCTAGCTCTGCCTCTGTAAGGCTGGTAATCAGCGCTTTTTCGTGCTGATCAAAATGACCATCAGCCCAGGCGATCGCCAACAACCCTTGGAGCCACATCGTGATTTGCTCTTCGGAATAGGGAGATTGAACAGTGCCAGTCATAACGAATGGGGGAAATCGTCAGTAGAGCAGGGCTAGCACCCTCTGGGTTGAACCCTGCACCCCAATCCTACCCGAACTTTTTGGATCAGGGCTCCCCTGTTCAGGGGAATGCGCGGTTTGCTTTGGCCATTTTTTAAAACGATTGTTTCTGCACTCCCACGTTATTTAATGCGCGATCCTTAGCGGGAGGTTAGCTTGGGCTGCAATTGGTTCAGCACGTTGCACGCCATGCATCTGGTGCGTCACCTGATCCGTCGTCTGATGCGTCATAGGGGCGATCGCCCTGCCCATGGCGAATCGCCCGAAGTGCTGAAGTCCTGTGTACACTAAGAACGTCAACTGGGGAGGTTTGTGTGGCGCTGAGTGAGTTTCTTTTATTGCTGTCTTCTATTTTGATTGGTGTAGCAGGGCAGTTTTTCCTCAAAGCGGGAGCATTGCGTTTGGGACGGGTAGATGCGGGCAATGCCCTGACCCATGTGCTTAGCATTGCGACCACCCCAGAACTGTTGACGGGGCTGGCCTGCTATGGCTTGGCCTCGATCGCGTATATTTTGGTGCTGACGCGGGTAAACCTTAGCATTGTGGGGCCATCGGTAGCTCTGAGCTATGTGTTTTCAGTGCTGCTTGGCTACTTCTTTTTTAAGGAAACGATTCCAGGTATGCGGCTAGTGGGGTTGGGGTTGATTATTGCTGGGGTGATTCTGGTGATCTGGCAAAAGCAGGGCTGACGCTGTCATGTTGTCAGCTACCCATAGATTCAGCAGTTTCATGACCACCCTCACTTCTAGCGCTGCGCCATGCCCTCTTCTCTGTGGATCTACACAACGCCTGGAATTCCCGATGAGCTGTTTGAGCAGTTGCCGGGCATTCCGCTGACGAAGCGCGAGATTCGAGTGCTGCTGGTGTCGCATCTGCGGCTGAAGCCTGATGCGGTGCTGTGGGATATTGGCGCGGGCACGGGCACGATTCCAGTGGAGGTGGGGCTGCTTTGCCCCCACAGTACGATCTATGCCGTTGAGCGGGATGAAGAGGTCGCTAGCCTGATTCGGCGAAATTGCGATCGCTTCTCTGTCCGTAACGTCACTGTGGTGGAGGGTAACGCGCCTGAATGCCTAGGGGAGTTGGCGGATGCGCCTGACTGTGTGTGCATTGAGGGAGGGCGATCGCCCAAAGAGATTCTCAGCGCCGCCTGGCAGCGGCTAAAACCAGGCGGGCGCATTGTGTCCACTGCGACTAACTTTGAAGGACTGTATGCTATCTCTGAGAGCCTTGCAGAGCTGCAAATGCGAAACATTGAGGTGGTGCAGTCTGCCATTAATCGGCTAGAACGGCGGGGCATTCATCAAGTGTTTGCAGCGCTCGACCCCATCTTCATTCTCAGTGGCGAAAAGCTGGACTGATTTGGGGTAACGTCAGGTTGAGTTAAGAGGGTTTTAGCCTTCCGAGCTCAGGTTGAGTTAAGACGTGGAGCTGCTATCGACGGATCGCGAGCGTCAGCCCATCCGACATGGGCACCATGCACAGCGTGATGCGAGTATCTTGATGCAGCACTTTATTGAATCGGCGGATGGCGTTGGTGCTGTCGCTTTGGTCGGCGGCATCGATCACACTGCCTGACCACAGCACATTGTCCGCCACAATCAATCCGCCAGGGCGCACGAGTTGGAGCGATCGCTCGTAATAGTTAAGATAGTTGCCCTTGTCGGCATCAATAAAGGCCAGATCAAAGCTGCTGCTGTGGCCCTCGTCGATCAACGCATCTAGTGTGTCAAGGGCGGGGGCAAGGCGCAGGTCAATTTTGTGGGCGACCCCGGCCTGTTGCCAATAGCGACGAGCGATCGCCGTATACTCTTCACTAACATCGCAGGCAATCACCTGCCCGTCCGCTGGCAGCGCCAGTGCCACCGCCAGTGAGCTATAGCCAGTAAACACGCCCACCTCTAGTGTTTTGCGTGCGCCCATCAACTGCACCAGCAGGCTCAAAAATTGCCCCTCATCGGGCGTGACCTGCATCATCTGGAGCGGGTGAAGCACAGTTTCTTCGCGCAGCTGGCGCAGCACTGCGGGCTCTCGCAACGAGACTGAGAGCAGGTAGCGATAAAGGGCATCGCTGAGGCCTAGAGATTTGTGTGTCATAGAGCAGAAGTTGCTTGTCAAACGAATGGAGTATTGCACAGCCCCAGCAGGGCGAGAGCAGTCCCGCCCCTACACACTATGCCCTAAGCAAGGGATGATGGAAGTCATCCCTTGTGCAATGAGACGTAGAATATGAGGCGAGCAATAGTCATGGTGCTGGTAGCAGTGCTATTGGTAGGGTGTCAAGCCCTCCCTAAGACAACGGTGGTAGAGCGGGCGATCGCCCTGCAGTTTCGCCAAACTCAGGCTGAGTTGAGCACACTGCTCCGCCCTGATGACTCGGCCCCACCTGATTTTCGCATCAGCCATGTCAAGGTGAGCGATCGCCAATCGTTGATTATCGGAGATCTCAAATCGGTGCGGGTTCAGGGCACCTACGACGTGACCCTCACCTATCCCGATCGCCGCCTCAACTCTCGTGTGGTGCAACGCCAAAACCCGTTCGAGGTGTTCTTGCAGCAGCAGCCAGACGGCGACACCTGGCGGCTAGCGCAGCTCAAGCAAGGCACCCAGGCTGAGGACGAACGGTGGCTGACCACGCTCATTCAATAGATCGGGTGAGAACTGGCGATCAAAATCGCTGAAACCCTTACATAAATCGACTTTTAGGTGACTTCGTTAAAACGCTGAAACGCTTTCTAGGTAAGGCTTAAAATCGCATTGCGATAAACCCAACTGGATGCGACGAGCGCGGTGAATGCCTCGACAGTCGTGCAGGCCAACGCCCCGCTCAACGATGATTGGTCTAAACATGGCAAAGGGTCTGGCAGTTGCCAGACCCTGAAGAAGATATTCAATTATGAGCTGATTTTTTTTGGATTCGATTTGGACTGAGAATTGAGATGGGTTTACTAGACGAAAACGAAGTGATGTTGTCAAGCTAGTGGTTTACCATACCCCGTGCACCCTAACTCCTGTCACTTGCCTCAGCGAGCCGCTTCAAAAAGCGAGTGAATTGAAGATAGATTCCAACCGAGCTGCTGGTTTTGTTGAGCGATAAACCGACAGAATCAGACAGAACTCTTCTTGATAAATAGCAGAGGGCAATATGAAGTTCAGACACGATGGGTGAATCCTAAGCAGGAGGCACAGGCTTAGATTCTAGAGTTTGAGTGAGCGCAATAGACCGAGTGTTGGGGTCGTTGGGTGCGGCTCATTGGTGCCTTATTTATTAAAGTAGCACCTGTGCCTGGGGGGCGATCGCTCCGTTTCATAATTGTGATGCTTGGCAACATTGTGTAATGTAATGACTCTATTTAGGAGCGATCGCCGGAGTAGCCACTCACTTTAACAATTCAATCCTGCACATACTCATCGTCTACAATCAACGCCTGCTCTGCTCGCAAAAACTCGCGCCCCAAATAAGCCGCGTGGCCAAGCTGACTCACCGGACAGGGCTTAGCAGTTTCAAAAATCTTGATGCACAGTTCCTTTGCCGTTCTCGCGGTGAATATCTGCACCGCTGTGCGATCAACCTTGCCCCTAGCAGGAATAGGCTTGCCGGTGTCTGGGTCAACCGCTAACCCGCGATCGTCAATCATGTTTGAGAAATGCTTGGCGCAGATCAATCCTGCCTCACGGTCGAGATAGATGATGAAATACCCGTTAGGATCGAGCTCAATAAAGCGATTAGAAAGCTGGCGATCGATGTCGGCAATCGTTTCAGCCCGTGAGTTCATAGCAGCCTGAGTCATAGGGTATCGGTATGTTTCGGTTAGTTATCCATCATACCGCTGGTGCCCGATCGTTACTCTCGACTAGGCAGGCAAACCAATTTTCGCCTCTAGATTGACGCTTAACCAGGGTATGGGATTTGGATTTGCTTAAAATCCAAATCCTGCAATTAACCGCATCAATTCATCATCAATTCATGTAGAAATCTCGGGTGCCTTTGGCTTTGATGGCGTCGCCAAGGCGGTTAAGGGCGTGGACATAGGCAGCAGTGCGGAGCGAGGTGTGCAGATCTTTGGCGATCGCCCAAATGTTATCCGTTTCTCGGTTCATGGAGGTTTCTAGCCGCCCGTTTACCTCTTCTAATGACCAATAGAGACCGCTGCGGTTTTGCACCCATTCAAAATAGCTCACCGTTACGCCACCCGCGTTGACCAAAATATCGGGAAACACCTGAATACCCCGCTCCTCCAAGATTGGATCAGCGTCGGAGGTGATAGGGCCATTGGCCACCTCAAAAATAAACGGAGCGCGAATATGGTGCGCATTAGAGGACGTGATTTGGTTCTCTAACGCGGCGGGCACCAGCACATCTACATCGAGTTCTAGCAGTTGCTCGTTCGAGATCACCTCATGATCCACATCGCTGCACACTGTGCCAGTGCAATACACCGCTTTAATCTCCTGATTGGCGTTCTTAATCTGCCGCACACTGGGGATATCTAACCCTTGCGGCGCATAAACCCCGCCCTTTGAGTCGCTGACGGCCACCACTCGATACCCCGCATGGTAGAGCAGCTCAGCGATGATGGCTCCGGCGTTGCCAAATCCCTGTACCGCTACCGTGGTTTCGGCTGGCGTGCGCCCCAGCCAGGGCAATGCCCGCTGCATCACAAAAAATGCGCCCATGGCTGTGGCTGTCTCCCGCCCTAAACTGCCACCCATCGTAATGGGCTTGCCCGTGACCACGGCGGGCACCAGCTTACGGCGAATGATGTTGTACTGATCCATCATCCAGCCCATCACCATTGGGTTGGTATAGACGTCGGGTGCGGGGATGTCGATATCTGGGCCAATGAAGTCGGCGATCGCATCGACATAGCCCCGCGTCAGCCGTTCTAGCTCAAACTTCGAAAGCTCTTTGGGGTTCAGCGTAATGCCGCCCTTGGCGCCACCAAAGGGCAAGTTCAGCACGGCGCATTTAAATGTCATCCAAAACGCCAGGGACTGCACTTCATCCAGAGAAACGCTGGGGTGATAGCGCACGCCGCCTTTGGTGGGGCCACGGCTGTCGTCATAGCGCACACGATACCCCTGAAACACCCGCAGCGTCCCGTCATCCATCCGTACAGGAATGGAGACAACCAGGCTGGCTTTAGGATAGTGCAACCGGGTTGCCACATCGTCGTCGATTGTGACATATTGCAGCGCTTTTTCAAGGCGCTGGTTGGCATCAGACAGCAACGAAATCGTCATAAAAACTCCTCTAAACACCAGCCTAAAAAGTGAAGCGTGAGGATGGGCTATGCTTTTAATGTGCCCAACAAACTGTAGCTTTCGCTACTTTTTTAGGAAGTCTTTAGGATTCTTCAAGGGGAGTTAGGACGAGGGGCGATCGCCACAGGCCACTCTCAAACCCTGGGATGCGGCTCTCGATTCCATGGCAATCAGCTCGACTGCTCCTGTCTGGGTGATGCGCCACCCTTGCGCTTCGGCGATCGCAGCCGAGGTCGGCGATCGCAGCACGACAGGCGGATGCGGCTCTCGTACTGTCGATGACGACTGCGGCTCGGCCCAGTCCACGATCACTGCATTCAGGCTCCGCACTTCGTCTGGCTGGGGCGGCACACCCCCGCGCCCGGTGTTGACCAGCTCAGATTGACGGGCGATCGCCCCCGCATCTCCACAGCCTTCTGCAATTAAGCGAGAGACATCTACTCGATCTTGCGGCAGCTCAATTAAGCCGCGATCGCCCGTCTCAAACCCCGCAATCCGAATCTCGCCATCCACCCCACGGCGCGAACGGGTAGAAATATCACTTAGGAGAGACGGGTCTTCGCCAATTACAAACCCAAAAATTCCACCCCCATTCAAATTAATTTGAATTTCGCCCCCATCTCCGCCCTCTGCCGTCGAGAAAATATCGCTGTTTTCTGCAGGAACAGCCAATACAAACTGGCTGCTAATCGTAATATTGCCTGCATTGCCCACCCCCCTACCGCTTCGGCCTTGGGTCGAGATTAAGCTGCCATTTCGCAGCAGCACCGTATCGCGAACCGAGAGATTAATGCTGCCGCCCAAGGCATCTTCGGTCGTTGCTGTAATCTGCGATTGTTGGTCTAGCGTCAAATTGTCTGCGATCAGATCAACCGCTCCGGCTTGCCCTTCCGCCTCGGGCAACCCTACTCCAGATACTTCAATCGCAGAACTGAGCAAATGCACCGCATCTGCTGCCTGAATTGTGATGCTGCCAGCGGCACCGCTTCCCAGCGACTGGGCCGTCAAATTACTGCTCTGAGCTAATAGAATTGAGCCGCCGCTAAACAATTGAATTTTACCGGCAGGGCCTGCCACATTACTAGACAAAACACCAGTTCCGTTAAGTGAAATGTGACCGCCTGCCGACACAATGATCTCCCCTGCTGTACTAGATCCTGCACCGCGAGCATTAATAAAACTACGATCTGCTAAAACCGATCTAGCCGCGCTGAGATAAACATTGCCGCTGCGTGTAGATGACGGTGCAATCAATCCTGAGGAATTGATCACAATGCTATCTCCAGTCATAGAGATATCGCCAGACTGTTGAAATCCTACCGTCAAAAGGGCGGTGTCAAGAATAGAAATATGGGCACGTTGAACATCAGTCGGTAGCTGAAAGGGAGTATGCAATGCTTGAGGAATAAATGCAACCTGACTGGCTTCTGCAACACCAGCCAAATGAACATCTCTTCCCCAAGTTTGCAAGGTCGTATTGATGATCTGAATGTCACCTCCTAGCAACTGAAAACTTCCCAGTTCGGAATGTTCTCTGGCACTAAGTAAGAAGGTGCCATTGTTAATCACAATGGGTAAAACTTGAGCATGAGAGAATAGAAATGCGCTGGGGTCAACAGTCAGCAAGTTTGAAGGGGGTAATGGATTTAGAGAGGAGAATAGTCCTAAATCATGGAATTCAACTGCATCCGCTGTCGTGGCAGTAAAGGCTCCCTCTATATCTAGGCTTGAATTGCCTCCAAAAAAAATGCCACGTGGACTGATTAGAAATAAGTCGGCATTGCCCTCTACGCCCAATAGCCCACGAATTTCAGCACGGCGATCGCCAGTTACACGAGCAAAGATAGTTTGAATGCTAGCGTCTGGGCTGAAATATACCTGCTCCCCAATGCCAACCCTGAACTCTTGGAAACTATGAAATAGATTCAAATCGCGTGTTGCTCCACCTTCAATGCGGTAGATATTATCTGAATCTAACTGCACTTGCGAGGACTCATTCCCCATCGAAGCATCAGGTACAGGAGCCGCAAATAGTGCCTGTGCTACAAGACATTGTATAACACAGTGGATCAAGGCAAGACTAGGTCGAGAAATCATCTTTTCTGCGACGCTCCTTCAAATGTCAAGCATACTGTAAAAGGCTAAGCCTTGCACAGAAGAATTCAAGTGTTGAAACCATGTAGTTTGCCAAGGATGGCTCACAAGGTCTATCGAAAACCTGGAATTTTGATTGCCGATTTTGGTCTTAATATCAAAACTTCAAACACTGTTAAACTAAGGCTCCTACGCGAGCGACACTGGAAGACACCATAAAGATCTTGCAGAATACAGTACAAGAGCCACTAGAAATAGTGCTATCAGGTGCTCCAAGAAACATATTGAAACTATGATCGACTGGAAAGTTGGACGAACTAGAAATAGCTGTTGAAAGAATGTTTGAGCTTTCAAATAAAGCCAAGTCTAGGTGTCCGCTAGGACTGCCAACCTTAAATAGATATAAGTTGGACGACACTGAGTATTGAAGCGTCGGCTTAGGTTGCGAAAGAATAATATTCTTACTTCCAACTAGTTTAATCTCAACGCGGTTTGCACCCTGAAAAAAGACTTGATTTCCATAGGAGGCATAAACCTTTACGGCCTGTGGAATATTGTGGCACTTGATTCTTATGAGTCTAAGCTCGTATACCATGATTGATGTCCTTTTAAGGATTAGTTATTTAAGCTGACCAAGCTTTTAGCAGTCTGCTTTTTGGCTCAGTCTTCTGAATCTTCTTCACCTAGCGAACGTGGGATATCTGGTTGGTTAGTTTCAGACTGATCGCTGTCGATTTCGTTGTTGGAGGGGCGATCGCCCTCAATTTCTACAAAATCACCAGGGTGAGTGATGAGTCTTAAAATACTGCCAAGCGTGATGACAATATTGATGAAGATGCCTTGAATTGACTCAATGATGAGAAAGAAGAAATTTGCTGCTAGCACAATGGGTAGCGGAGCAGAGATCATCTGTGGTGTCGAAACAGTATTCGTATCAAGTTGGGGTCTGAGTAATAGATTTGATACGGTTCCATCGACAGCGATAAAGTTGAATCGACGCTGTCCTAACTGATTCCAATGGCCATTTTGAGGATGGCTAGTAAATAGAGGTAGCTGACTTTGAATTTGGGTGCTGGCGTATAAATCTATCGGAGAGACGATGGGTGACGGCACATAGATTCTGGGATTGTTCCCCCCAGAATTTGACAGCGTAGCAAAGCTTACCCAGCCTGGCCCTGTTAGCGTCACCCAGGCGAGCTGACCATCAGGATAGTGAAAGGGTTGCCCTGTAAAGACTGGTAGAACGGTTAATGATTCTACATTAGAGAGTTGAGGGCAACGAATGCGGCGCAAAATAATTCTTGCCATACTGTGACTGACTTAGATTTAAGGGTTTTTTGTTGTGCTGAGGCTGTTGAGCACGAGGCATACGTTATCGTAAACACGACGCTTCTGAATAATTCAGACGTTAGCCAAGATACTGTTTTAGAACTGATCTAGACACTCTCAGAGATCAGGTACTAGCTGTAGTTCTTGTAGTTTAAGGAGTAGGCGACTGCTACTGTAGCTATCGGCTCTAAACGAAGCTATTATGCAAACCCACGTGCGTCTTAATGGGTTATTGCACCTGCGGAGTTAGTTGGAGTCAGTGCTGTTATGGAACCTTCCTTTTTTAAGAGTTCCACAAAGATATAAAAGCTAATTCACGCTTTGAGCGCTATAGACAATCCATAGTGTGCATCCTACCTTTGTAACCCTCACCCTTGTATCAGTTGCTCTTTCAATGTCATAGGATCATCATCTGGGCTACAGGACGCTGCACCAACGCGGCACGTCTTATCTAAGCCCATTATCCTGTGTCTACCGCTGACTCACCGACAAAATCGTCAGACCGATCACCTCATCATCGACATAGCGAATTACCACATCATCGTCCGTGACTTCGCTATTGGTCGCCGCCACCGCAGGCTGCTGAAAATTGATATAAAGTACATCCGCCTCGGCATCAAACATCATCCAGCAAGAGCATTGCTCTGGGTCTGTAGCGCCTTGGCAATATTCAGGTAGCTGCTAATGTTTCTTGAGTTGAGGCCATACTTGCTTTAACACCTTGCGTTGCCTGCGGAGAATTAGCCGCGCAAGACTACCACATCAATATCTTCTACAGCGACTAAGACGAGGGCTACATCGCCGACATCCCCGACCTCAGCTACTGCTTTGCCTTTGGCGAAACCCCCATAGAAGCCCTGCAAGAACTCAACCTGGCCAAACAGGCTTGGCTAGACGCTGCCCAAGCAGCAAGCAAACCCATCCCACCGCCCACCTATCGCGCCATCATCTATCAGCTCAAATCGGCTTAGAACCATCGTTAGCCAACGACGCCTGTATCATCACCGTCTATATGACCGACAAACTCAAGCAGGGAGAGCAACGATGGCCCAGTCTGTAAAAATCTGGTTTGACCCCGAAGTTGACTTCCTCGAAGTGCTTTTCTCAGGTGACCCCGGCTACCTGCGCGAAACCGACCACGACGCCATCATGGAACGGGTCGATGACCAGGGCAACATTTTGGGCTTTTCGGTGATCAGCGTCAGCAAGCTCTCTAAAGAAAAGCCTCTCTACGCTCAGTTGATAGCACCACATGCGGCATAGCTTAGCAGCCTCCTCCTAACTGGCTGCCCCGAATCGCCTACCCAAGTCCTGCTAGCGCAGTGGCAAGGGGTGGGGCATATCCCGAACTCATATCCACTAGGTCAATGGGACGTGGACATAATCTTGCAGCGCCTTCACATCTAGCGGTTGCTGTTGCAGAGAGCGAATTGCGGCAATGGTGGCACGTGCGCCCGCAATGGTTGTCACCACGGGGATTTTGTAGGCCAAGGAGGTGCGGCGGATGGCGCGATCATCCACCAGCGCGGTTGCGCCGAGGGGCGTGTTGATCACCAACTGCACCTGCTGGTTCTTGATGGCATCCATCACATTGGGGCGGCCTTCATGTACCTTTAGCACCAGCGCCACATCCACGCCGTTTTCCTTAAGCACGCGGCGGGTGCCCTCGGTTGCCATCACATGCAGCCCCAGTTCCAGCAGTTCTTTGACCACCGGCACGGCGGCCTGCTTGTCTCGGTCGTTCATCGACACAAAGACGCTGCCCGTTAGAGGCAGTTGCTGCGATGCCGCCAGTTCTGCCTTGGCATAGGCTTTGCCAAAGTCTGTATCAATCCCCATTACCTCGCCCGTAGACCGCATCTCAGGGCCAAGAATAATGTCTGTACCGGGGAATTTGGAGAAGGGCAGCACCGCCTCTTTAACCGAAATATGCTGGGGAATGACCTCCTGGGTATAGCCCAACTCTGCCAGCGATCGCCCAGACATGACACGAGAGGCCATTTTAGCCAGCGGCACCCCAATCGCTTTAGAGACAAAGGGCACCGTGCGCGAGGCGCGGGGGTTGGCTTCTAGAATAAATACTTTGTCATTGCCCTCAGCGGTGCCTTGAATGGCGTATTGCACATTCATCAGCCCAACGACGTTGAGCGCCTGAGCCAGCTTCGTCGTCCACAGGCGAATCGTATCAAGCGTCTCAGCCGAGAGGGTTACGGTGGGGATGGAGCAGGCCGAGTCGCCAGAGTGGATGCCTGCTTGCTCAATGTGTTCCATAATGCCGCCGATAACGACGTTGCCGCTGGTATCGGCGATCGCATCCACATCCACCTCAATCGCATTTTCTAAATACTGGTCTACCAGAATGGGATGATCGGGCTCGACCAGCACGGCGTAAGCCATATAGCGCTCTAGGTCTTGGTCAGAATAGACAATTTCCATTGCCCGACCGCCTAACACATAGCTCGGGCGCACCACCACGGGATAGCCAATTTTCTTAGACACATCCAGCGCTTCGCCCGTGCTGCGGGCCAGACCATTAGCCGGCTGGCGAATGTCTAGCTCTCGCAGAATTTTCTCGAACCGCTCCCGGTCTTCCGCCGTGTCGATCGAGTCGGGAGAGGTGCCCCAAATTTTGGTCTGAGGTGAGTCACAGAGGGGCAGCGCCGTTTGCAGCGGCACCGCCAGTTTTAGTGGCGTTTGCCCCCCAAACTGAATGATGATGCCCTCGGGCTGCTCGGCTTCAATAATATTGAGCACATCCTCTTTGGTCAGCGGTTCAAAATAGAGGCGATCGCTCGTGTCATAGTCCGTCGAAACGGTTTCGGGATTAGAGTTGACCATAATCGTTTCGTAGCCGTCATCTCCCAAGGCAAAGGAGGCATGACAACAGCAATAGTCAAACTCAATCCCCTGACCAATGCGGTTGGGGCCACCGCCTAAAATCATCACCTTAGGTCGATCAGAGGGCAGCACCTCCGTTTCGGTCAGCGATTCACCGGGGGCCTGGGTGCGCGAGCCGGGTTCTGTGTTGCCCGCCAGCAAGATGATCTCGGACTCATAGGCCGAATAGTAGTAGGGCGTCAGCGCCTCGAACTCAGCCGCACAGGTATCCACCGTTTTGTAAACAGGGATGACATTGAGAGACTTGCGATAGGCGCGCACCTCGTCTTCGGTGGTTTTGGTCGCGTAGGCAATTTGGCGATCGCTAAAGCCCTGCTGCTTGATCCGCAGCAGGCGCGCGGCATCCATCTGGGTTAAGGGAGTCCGCTTTAGCTGCTTTTCGGTTTCGAGCAGATCGTGCAGCTTGTCGAGAAACCACGGATCAATATTGGTTAGTTCATAGATTTCTTCGACCGACATGCCCATGAGCATGGCGTGGCGCACGGTGAAAATTCGGTCGGGATTCGGCGTCCGCAGACCAGAGCGAATCTGCTCTAAGCTAGGCAGCTTTTCTGCCTTGTCACAGCCCCAGCCAAACCGCCCTGTTTCGAGCGATCGCAACGCCTTTTGAAACGATTCCTGAAACGTGCGCCCGATCGCCATCGCCTCGCCCACCGACTTCATCTGCGTCGTCAGGTTGGGCTGAGAGCCGGGAAACTTCTCAAAGGCAAAGCGAGGAATCTTTGTCACCACATAGTCAATCGTGGGTTCAAAGCTGGCGGGCGTCTTCTTGGTAATGTCGTTGGGAATCTCGTCTAGGGTGTAGCCCACCGCCAGCTTGGCTGCCATTTTGGCAATGGGGAAGCCGGTTGCTTTTGACGCCAGCGCCGAACTGCGCGACACCCGTGGATTCATCTCAATCACGATCATGTCGCCCGTGACGGGGTTAACTGCAAACTGAATGTTAGAGCCGCCCGTCTCTACGCCAATCTCGCGGATGATCTTGATGGAGGCATCGCGCAAGCGCTGATATTCCTTATCGGTGAGGGTTTGCGCCGGGGCCACCGTGATGGAGTCCCCCGTGTGGATGCCCATGGGATCGAGGTTTTCGATGGAGCAGATGATCACGACGTTATCCGCGAGGTCGCGCATCACTTCTAGCTCATACTCCTTCCAGCCCAGCAGCGATTTTTCGATCAAAATTTGGGAGACGGGGCTTGCATCTAAGCCAGATTGAGAAATTTCTTCGTATTCTTCTTGGTTATAGGCGATGCCGCCGCCCGTGCCGCCCATGGTATAGGCAGGGCGAATAATCAACGGATAGGACCCAATCTCTAGGGCGATCGCCCGCGCCTCCTCCATCGTTTCCGCCAGCCCTGAGGGGCAGACATCCACCCCAATCCGCGCCATCGCTTCTTTAAACAGCTTGCGATCTTCCGCCATCTCAATCGCGGGCAGCTTTGCCCCAATCAGCTCCACGCCATACCGCTCCAGTGCCCCACTCTTGGCCAAGTCCACCGCTAGGTTCAACGCGGTTTGCCCGCCCATTGTCGGCAGCAGGGCGTCGGGGCGCTCTTTGGCAATCACCTTTTCCACCATGTCAGGCGTCAGCGGCTCAATATAGGTGCGATCCGCCGTTTCGGGATCGGTCATGATGGTCGCTGGGTTGGAGTTGATTAGCACCACCTCAAAGCCCTCGTCGCGCAGGGCTTTGCACGCCTGCGTCCCGGAATAGTCAAATTCGCAGGCTTGCCCAATCACGATGGGGCCAGAGCCAATTAATAAGATTTTTTTGAGATCGTTGCGGCGGGGCATAGCGGTTTGGTGTCGTGCGATAAATCCTGATTATTTTAGATGTATTTTTGCCTCTGGCGATGTGTCCACTGCAAACTCTTGGCCTGCATCCGGCTCATTTAGCGAACCGTTTACATAAATTTAGATTCATGGCGAGTCATCCACACCTCGTCAGAGGCCTTCCAGTCCCCTTCCTACAGCCGGGTCTAGAAGGCGCAAAGGGCTGCCAGATAGCAGTCCTCTGCATTTGTTTAAACGTTGAGCAACGCTGGGGAGAAACCACCTTGAGCCTGCGCAAATGGCAGACTCAAGGCATCCTTTTGTTACCTCAGGCGCAGGCTGGGCAACCTAAGGGCAACCATGGGGATGCCATAGCGCCTTTCCCTCAGTTGCCATCCAGGGTTTTGCAAAGCTATGCAGACTAACGTTGATGAATTAAACGCCTTGCGTCAGCGCGTTGCAGAATTGGAAAGGGCGATCGCCCCGTCTGCTCCCCAGCAGCCATTTCAGTCGCTGATCCAAAAATATCAAGTGCTGCTCGCCGACAATCCCATGGCCGTGATTGAATGGGATGCGCAGTTTAAAGTGGTGGAGTGGAACCAATCCGCTGAGCGTATTTTTGGCTTTTCTCGCGACGAAGCGCTGAATCACAACATGATTGAGCGCATTATCCCCGCTCAGGCCCAGGCCCAAGTCAGCGAGGTCTTGCAAGCCCTAGCGCAGCGTGGCGGCGGCACCCACAGCATTAACGAAAACCGAACGCGCGATGGCCACATTATCAGCTGCGAATGGTTTAATACCCCCATCTTTGATGATCAAGGGCAGTTCTTGGGCGTCTATTCTCTGTGCACCGATGTCACCGAGCAGCAACGCTTGGCGGAAGAACGCAAGCAGATAATTGAGCGGGTTAAACTCATCAGCCATGTAGCACGCGAAGGGCTGTGGGAAATTGAAGTGGCCCACGGCGATGTCTCTCATCCTGGCTGCCGCTACTGGTGGTCATTTGGCTATTGCGCCACCCTCGGCTACAAAGAAGGGAGCATCAGCGCCAGCTATGAAGCCTGGTCTTCAAGCGTGCATCCTGAGGATCTCGAGTGGGTGAACGCCGCATTTTTGGCCCATGCCAATGACATCACCGGGCAGACTGCCTACGATGTGGAATACCGTATGCAGACTCAGGAGGGAGAATATCGCTGGTTTAACGATATCTGTCAGACAACTCGCGATATAAACGGGGTGCCCATTCGCATTATCGGCTGCCAGCGCGATATTACCGATGAAAAGCTGGCGTCTCTGGCGTTGCACCAGGCTAAAGCGACCTTAGAACGGCATGTCGCAGAGCGCACCAGTGAGCTAAAGCAGCAAACTCAGTTTTTGCAGAACATCTGGAACGGGGTAGACTACGGCATTTTTGTGTTAGATGTGCTGGAGCGTGGGCAGGAGTTTCGGTTTGTGGATTTCAATGCGGCGATGGACCACCTCAGCCCAGCGTCACCCACCCAAATTAAGGGACTGACGCTCGCGCAAGCGCTGTCTCCAGAGGCGGCGAAGCACTATCGTCACTACTATCAACAAGCGGTGCGGCTGGGCATCAGCGTAACCTTTGAGGAGCACTTTAGTACCCCAGAGGCCACCTTCTGGTATTCCTTGAATGTGGCGCCTCTCCACAATGATGCTGGGCAGATCGAGCAACTGGTAGTGACGCTCACGGATATTAGCGATCGCAAGCAGGCCGAGATTGAGCTCACCCTCTATAAGCAAGCTGTTGAAAGCTCTAGCGACGCCATTGGTTTTGCCAGTGCAGACGGGGTGCCCATTTTCGTTAATGCAGCCTATGTCAACTTGTTAGAGTATGAGACGCCTCAAGCCTTTATTGATGCGGGGGGAATTCCCAGTGCGTTTTCTGACCCAACGACTGCTGTACCCATTCTGCAGGCGCTGACCCAGGGTCTTACCTGGGCCGGAGAAGTCGAGCTGCGATCGCGCACCGGCACCAAAATTCCCTGTCTGCTGCGGGGCGATGCCATTAAAGATCGAAGCAACCAGATTATGGGATTGATGGTGGTCATCAGCGATATCAGCGATCGCAAACGCGCCGAGCTCCAACTTCAGCAACAGGCCACTGATCTAGAGCACGCATTACAGGAGCTGCAACATACCCAATCCCAGATGATTCAGGCCGAAAAAATGTCGTCTCTGGGCCAACTCGTGGCCGGGGTGGCGCATGAAATCAACAACCCTGTGAACTTTATTTATGGCAACCTCACCCATGCCAACGGATACACACAAGATTTGCTGGGGCTGATCAAGCTCTATCAACAGCACTATCCAGTGCCCCATCCGGCGATCGCCGACGAAACCGACGCCATAGACCTCGACTTTTTGCTGACTGACTTACCCAAGCTCTTGGCCTCGATGCGAGTGGGCGCAGAGCGCATTCAAAAAATCGTCGCGTCGCTCCGCACCTTCTCGCGGATGGATGAAGCTGAATTCAAAGGGGTGAACCTGCACGACGGCATCGACAGCACGCTGATGATTTTGCAGAACCGCATCAAACCCCGCAGCCTGCGGGTGAATGAGGTC
This sequence comes from Kaiparowitsia implicata GSE-PSE-MK54-09C, assembly GCA_019359435.1. Classification (GTDB taxonomy): domain Bacteria; phylum Cyanobacteriota; class Cyanobacteriia; order Elainellales; family Elainellaceae; genus Kaiparowitsia; species Kaiparowitsia implicata. Next base: position 68,114 of record JAHHHI010000075.1, on the reverse strand, counting down.
GAGCACATGCGCCCTGAAATAGAAATTCTGCGCCATTACAGCCCGCTGCCCGAGGTGGAATGCTATGCCGGGCAGTTGAACCAAGTGTTTATGAACTTGCTGAGCAACGCGATTGATGCGATCGATGAGGCTTTTGAGCGGGGCTATTGGGCCAAGGGCGATCGCCCTGCCCCGCCTCGCATTGAGATCTGTAGCGAACGCTACGGCACCGAGTGGGTCAACATCCGCATCACCAACACTGGGCCAGCCATTCCCGACGCAGTGCGGGCACGGTTATTTGACCCATTCTTTACCACCAAGCCCATCGGCAAGGGCACGGGCATGGGGCTTTCGATTAGCTATCAGATTGTGATGGAGCGCCACCACGGCAAGCTGTATTGCGCACCTACCGAATCAGGCGCTGAGTTTGTGATTCAAATTCCTGTTCAGCAGGCGATCGCCTCCCTTAGCGCGCGCTAGGGCGTGTCATCCATTCTGGCTGAAATCCTGATTCCATCAGCGTTGCCACGCCCAACCCAAAACCCGACCCAAAAACAGGTTAGGGGCTGTACCCGTTGAGTTCTGAGTCATCAGCGGCTGATTGATGACAGCCCCTAGCGCAGCGGAAAACGCAGGCGAGGCTCTGGCGTATACAGATCAAAATCAGGGCGAATGTCAGGCAGGGTCAGCGGCGTGGGTGACGCGGTCGGCCCTTCCGTAGCCCGTTGGTTGATTTCCTCAGAAATCTCTGCTAGATCGACCGTGCTGCCGCCACCGCCACCCTCCTCAGGAAAGAGCCGCTGATAATCATCAAACCCACCCCGCGACTCCGGCGAACCCTGCAACGAAGGCGACAGAGAGTCTGCATCGGTCGCATTCTGAGTGTGACCGGGCTGTGCCAGCAGTATGCCTAGCCCAGCCGTCATAACCATTACCATCATTCGCTGCGATCGCCACTGTTGCGTGTTCATGGGTCTTGCTCCGTTTAATGTATTGAACTAAATCAAACCGGACAAACCAAACTGAAGCTGATCTTGGCTCTCTATCTAAATCCAAAGGCTGCGACTTAAGGAGTCTGAACGGCACGATCTAAAAATGGCACTATCTAAGCAGAATACGCAGGCGAATTCTGGATAGACGCAATAGACACACCGTCATACTTTTAAGTTAGTCATATGTTTACGTTAAAAGAAACTGCTGAACCCTGCCAGTCGTCTGTCCTCACATTTACAGAGGTGAGACGCCAGCACAGACGCCAGCACAACGGTCAAAGCCGCTGCTTGCAAGAGCCACAGCCTGATGGAGTTGCCTAAGGCAGAAAATCCCGTGTTGCATTTTTTTGCGTAAGTCGCGCGCGATAGAGTGATATGTCATAAAGACAGTGAAGTGATGCCCCCAACTTGCCATGCGCGTTTTGTTTTTGCACAATAACTTTCCGGCTCAGTTTCGCGAACTGGCAGCGGCGCTCGCCAAAGATCCTAAAAACCAGGTGGTCTATGGCACCAAGCACACTGACCCCGTGCAAATTGCTGGCGTTAGCAAGGTGAACTATGCCCCTAGCCGTGAGCCCCATGCAGAGATTCATCACTACATCCGCAATTACGAAAGTGCGGTGCTGCACGGGCAGGGGGTGGTGCGAATGGGGTTGCAGCTTAGGGATGCGGGGTTTGTGCCCGAGGTGGTGTGCAGTCATTCGGGCTGGGGCAATGGCATGTTCATCAAAGATGTCTTTCCTGAGGCCAAGCTGCTGTCGTATTTTGAATGGTTTAACCACGCCACGGGAACCGATGCGGATTTTGATCCGGCCTATCCCCTCACGGCGGATGATCGGTTGCGGATTCGGGCTAGCAATGCGCCCATGCTGGTCGATCTCTACAGCAGCGATCGGGGCATCTCGCCGACCTACTGGCAGCGATCGCAGTTTCCGCCCGAGTTCCACAACAAAATAGACGTGATGCATGACGGCATCAATACCACCTACTTCCATCCCGAACCCGGCGCAAAGCTGGTGCTGCCAAACTACAACCTTGATCTATCGGATGTGGATGAGGTGGTGACCTATGTCGCTCGGGGAATGGATGCCTATCGCGGTTTTCCTCAATTTATTGAGGCGATCGCTCATCTCACCGAGCGCCGCCCCAACTGCCATGTGGTTATTGTGGCGGGCGATCGCATTGCTTATGGCCCCAATCCCCCCAAGGGCAACAGCTTCAAAGACATCATGCTAGAAAAGTTTTCGCTAGATCTGAACCGGGTTCACTTTGCCGGAACCATGCCCTACGGCGATTACAAGCAAGTGCTGCGCGCCTCCAAAGTCCACGTCTACCTCACTCGCCCCTTTGTGCTGTCGTGGTCGCTGATGGAGGCGCTCTCGTCGGGCTGCCTGGTGGTCGCCTCCGATACGCCCCCCGTGCGTGAAGTGATCGAGGATGGCGTTAACGGGCTGCTGGTTGACTTCTTCTCGCCCAAAAAAATCGCCGACCGCATCGAAGAAGCACTCACCCACCCAGAGGAAATGCAAGCTCTGCGCCAGCGCGCCCGCCAAACCATTGTGGATCGCTACGACCTAGTGACACTGTTGCCCCAGCAGATTCAGCTTCTTAAGGAATTGGCAGGCATCGCGCCCACCACAGCCACAAAAAATGTGGCCAAAGCCTCTAAAAGCAAGGGGTTTGGCTGATATCATGCCAGTTCGGCAACTGCATAAAACCGTTCTGCCTGCGACGCGGGCAGAACGGTTTAGCGGTGTTTCTGTCTAGCGCTGAGGGGCTGAACCAGTTCGATCGAACTCATGTCGCACCTGTCGCATTAGAGAGCTGGGAGAGCCAATGTTTTGAAAACCGGACGCTGCAAAGGTTTCCAGCACCCCATAGGGCGCGCGGCGTGGGGCTGACGCAGCGCAGATTACGACGTGACCAAATCCGCTGGGAGCCGTTGAAAGGCGAGGCGCTCGTTTTGCACATCGACGTAGATGGTATCGCCTTCGGCAAACTCACTTCGGAGGATAGATTTGGCGATCGCCGTTTCTAATTCGCGCTGAATGGCGCGCTTCAGCGGGCGTGCCCCATACACCGGGTCATAGCCCACCTCTGCCAAGAAGTCGAGTGCCGCATCTGACAGCTTTAGCGTCATCTTGCGATCGCTCAGCCGCTGCCCCACTCGCACCACCTGCAGCCGCACAATCTCCCGCAATTCGCTCTTTTGCAGCCCGTGGAAGATGATGAACTCATCCACCCGATTCAAAAACTCAGGGCGGAAGTGAGTGCGCATGGCATCCATCACACGCCCCCGCATCTCTTCATACTGAGCTTCTTCTCCCACCACATCCAGAATGTATTGCGAACCAATGTTGCTGGTCATGATAATGATGGTGTTTTTGAAATCTACCGTGCGCCCCTGGGCGTCGGTCACCCGACCATCATCCAAAATTTGCAGAAACACGTTGAACACATCGGGATGAGCCTTCTCGATTTCGTCGAATAGCACCACGGAGTAGGGGCGACGGCGGATGGCCTCGGTGAGCTGCCCGCCTTCTTCGTAGCCCACATAGCCCGGAGGCGCACCCACTAACCGCGAGACGGCGTGCTTCTCCATATATTCCGACATGTCGACCCGCACCATGGCCTCTTCGGTGTCGAACAGGTAGGCCGCCAGCGCCTTTGCCAACTCTGTTTTTCCGACCCCGGTGGGGCCAAGAAAGATGAAGCTGGCGATGGGGCGATTGGGGTCAGACATGCCAGCGCGCGATCGCAAGATTGAATCCGCGACTGCCGTCACCGCTTCGTTTTGGCCGATCACCCGCTCATGCAGCACATCGTCTAGGTTGAGCAGCTTTTGCATTTCCGACTCCACCAGCTTGATCACCGGAATGCCCGTCCATTTTGAGATGATCTCAGCAATATCTGCCTCGGTCACCTCTTCTCGCAGCAGCAGCCTGCCGCTCGACTGGGTTTGGGAAAGGCGAACTTCGGCCTCCTCCAATCGTTTTTGGAGTTGGTTGAGCTTGCCATATTTCAGTTCGGCCGCGCGGTTAAGGTCATAGCTGCGCTCAGCCTGTTCAATCTCGATCGTGACTTGATCGATTTCTTCTTTCAGTGCTTTGCGCTCGTCGAGCAGTTCTTTTTCGGCCTGCCACTGCGCATTGAGTGCGGTCTGGGTTTCTTTGAGATCGGCCAATTCGCGATCGAGTTTATCGAGGCGATCGCGCGAGGCCATATCGGTTTCCTTTTGCAGCGACAGTCGCTCCATCTCGATTTGCAGAATTTTGCGATCCACCTCATCCAGCTCTTCGGGCTTAGAGGTGACTTCCATCTTCAGCTTGGCAGCGGCTTCATCCACCAAATCAATGGCTTTGTCAGGCAAGAAGCGATCGCTAATGTAGCGATTTGACAGCATGGCCGCCGCCACCAGAGAGTTGTCCGCAATCTTGACGTTATGGTGGGTTTCGTAGCGATCCTTCAGTCCCCGCAAAATGGACACAGTATCTTCGACCGAGGGCTGATCCACATACACCTGCTGGAAGCGCCGCTCTAGCGCCGCATCCTTCTCGATGTATTTGCGATACTCATCCAGCGTCGTTGCGCCAATGCAGCGCAGTTCGCCCCGCGCCAGCATCGGCTTGAGCAGGTTGCCTGCATCCATCGACCCCTGACTGGCCCCGGCCCCAACCACGGTGTGAATCTCGTCAATAAAGAGAATGATGGTGCCGTTGGATTCGGTCACTTCCTTTAGCACGGCTTTCAGCCGCTCTTCAAACTCACCGCGATACTTAGCACCGGCAATCAGCGCCCCCATATCTAGCGCAATCAGCTTGCGATCTTTAAGGGATTCGGGCACATCGCCTTTGACGATGCGCTGAGCCAGCCCTTCGGCGATCGCCGTTTTGCCTACACCGGGTTCCCCAATCAGCACCGGATTATTCTTGGTGCGCCGCGAGAGAATTTGGATAGTGCGGCGAATCTCGTCATCGCGCCCGATCACCGGGTCCAGTTTGCCCAAGCGGGCCATTGCGGTGAGGTCGCGGCCATATTTCTCTAAGGCTTCGTACTTGCCTTCAGGATTTTGATCCGTCACTGTTTGATTGCCGCGCACTTGCTTCACCACCCGCTTTAGCGTGTCTTCGTCGAGCTTCAGTTCTTTGAAAAGTCCCTTGCCGAACCGATCATCTCTGGTATAAGCCAGCAGCAAATGTTCGATAGAAATATAGTCATCGCGGAACTCTTTGCGAAACTCATCTGCCCGATCAAGCAGCGTATCCAGGGCGCGTCCTAGATACACAGTGTTGCCGCTGCCAGAGACTTTGGGCTGCCGCGCGATGGCGGCTTCGGTATACTCGCGCACTCGGGGCACGTTCACCTCTGCTCGGTTAAAGATGCTAATCACCAACCCATCGTCTTGGTCAAGCAGCGATCGCATCAGGTGTTCGGGTTCAATCTGCTGATGCTGGGCTTGCTTAGCCATGTCAGGGGTGCGGGCGATCGCCTCCCAGGCTTTTTCGGTAAATTGATTTGGGTTATTGGGTTGCATTGCCGTAGAACTGTAGAGGTAATTCTGGAATGATTTCGATTTAAGGTTGACTGAATAGGAACCGCTATAGGACTGAGTTAAGATGACCGAATCTTAGCGTTGCGCTTAGATTCATCTGTATTTCGTCTGTCCTTATTCTAGAGACGATGCGGGTCGAGCGGAGGTCGGTGTTTTCGCCTTCTAGCGGAGAGATGCCCGCCCCAAGTCGCGACTCTGCCCCTTCACAGTACCGATCGCAGCCTACCAATTGCAGCCGATGCAACCTCACGATCGCAGCGCCATAGCTGTAGATTCCACCTGCAATAACTCCCAAATGCGATGGAGCACCTAGTCGGTAACGCCCTCCCCAAAATCTCTTCAGCGTTCGCTCGGCAGAAAGTACTGGGTCGTGTGAGTGGCGAGCAGGGCTTCTATCGCGTCTTGACTCAATGGTCTAGAAAATAAATAGCCTTGACCCAACTTATAGCCCAAGCGGCACAGTCGATCTAGTTGTTGCGGGGTTTCAATGCCTTCGGCGATCGCACTCAGTTCTAGCTGATTGCTCAGAGCCATAATGGTTTCAACAATCTGATGGTTGCGTTGGCCCGTTTGAATTTGGTTCACAAATTCGCGATCAACTTTTAGATTATCAACGGGTAGCCGATGCAGATAATTCAACGATGAATACCCCGTCCCAAAATCGTCAATGCTGATCTGAATATCCCGTTCCTTTAACTGCCTCAGCGTTTGGATTGTAGATTCAACATCCTCAATCAACATACTTTCAGTAATTTCTAACGTCAGGCAATGCCCAGGCAATCCAGTTTGAGTGAGGATTCGATCTACTTCTTCAAGCAGATCAGTACGTTGCAGGTCTTGTGCCGAGAGGTTTACACTCACCCTCACAGCAGACAGAGTTGGAAAGTTAGTCCGCCATGCAGCCAGTTGACGGCACGCTGTCCGAAGTGCCCAGTAATCTAACTTTGTAATCAGCCCTGTTTCTTCTGCGATCGCAATAAAAACGGCTGGAGCCTTTAACCCTTGCGTGGGATGCTGCCAGCGGATCAAGGCTTCAAACCCCACCAACAGCCCCGTGCTCAGGGCGACAATGGGCTGATAGTGCAACACAAATTCCTGATGTTTAATGGCGTGACGCAGGTCATTTTCTAGGTGGAGGCGATGCAGTGCTTGCGTGTGCATCTCAGCATCAAAGATTTCGTATCGGGCTTTGCCCTTTTGCTTGGCGCGATACATGGCAATATCTGCATCCCGCAACAGATGAGACGCTTGAGTATAGTCTGACGTGCCCAACACGATGCCGATACTCGCTGTTGTATACACGTCTCGACCTTCGATCATACGGGGAGCTTGCAATGCCTCAAGCAGCCGTTCTGCAGCCCGAACAGCTTCTTGAATATCCTCCACATCTTCAAGCAAAATCACAAATTCATCGCCGCCCAAACGAGCCACCACATCCAGGTTGCGGAGCGTGGCTTTGAGCGTTTGGGCGATCGCAATCAAGAGTTGATCCCCAGCTAAATGCCCCAAACTATCGTTGATGACTTTAAATCGATCGAGGTCAAGAAATAAGACTGAAAATCGATAGCGGCTAGAGCGCTGAACCCGATTCATCGCTAATTCCAATCGCTCCATCAACAAATGGCGATTGGGCAACCCTGTCAGTGCGTCATGCAGCGCATCGTGCTTTAGCTGATGTTGTGCCTTAACCCGCTCAGTCACATCTCGAGAGGTCGTTTGCAGACGCATCGGTTGACCTGCCGCATCCACGATCGGCTTAGTCAAGGTTTCAAACCAGAGATAGCGCCCCGACTTATGGCGGATGCGATAGGTGACTGGCATGGGTTTGCCGCTAATCGCCGCTAGATGTGATTCCTGCTGAATGCGATCGCAATCGTCAGGATGAAAGAAGCGATAGGCATTTTGTCCGAGCATTTCATCGTACCGATACCCCAGCAGCGGTTCACACGATGGGCTGACATAGAGATAATGCCCTTCCAAATCATGCAGACAAATCAGATCGTTGCTATTTTCAGCTAGCAAGCGATAGCGCGTTTCGCTGGCGCGCACCGCATCTTCAGCCTGCTTGCGATCGCTCAGGTCAATATCCACACAATAGATTTCTTGCTCACCCGCCGTATTCACCAGCATGATGTGGCTAGAATACACCGCCACTCTAGAGCCACCCTTTCGCATGAGACTCAATTCATCTGCAGGGATAGCTTGCCCTTCTGTGATCCAGCGCTGCACGCCCGCAACCACCTCCTCTCGCATCTCAGGCGGAATAATGAGATCTTCCAGCGTTTGACCCAGCGCCTCGGATTTGGTGTAGCCATACAGCCGCTCACTCACCTGGTTCCAATAAATTACCCGACGTTGAGTGTTATAGCCTTGAACTGCAATATTGGGGGTTTCTTCAAACAGGCTCCGAAACCGCTGTTCACTCTGCTTCAAGGCCGCTTCGGCCTGTTTGCGTTCAGCTTCGGCCTGCTTGCGATCGCTCACATCCAAGACCAGCGTATCCCAGATCACGTCGCCATTCGGCTGCAGAGTCGGACTTCCTGCCGCTTCTAGCCATTTTTTCTGCCCAGATGGCGTTGTGATCCGCCATGCATGAAGCCAAGGCATCAGCGTTTGGGCCGACTCGAGCACCGAAGCCTGCATTGCAGGCACATCCTCTGGATGAACCATCTGCCAAAGCACAGACACATCCGCAAGCACCTCTTGAGCCCCAACTTCCCAAAGTCGATAACACCCCGAACTCATATAGAGCAACGAGTCAGTTCCATCCGGGCGCAGCAAATAGCGAAAAATGGCACCCGGCACATTCGCCGCCATGTGATGAAATCGAGCCTTACTGTCTCGCAGGGCAATTTCGACCTGACGGCGTTCTGCGAGGTCAAGCTGGGCCTGTTGATAAAGCTTGGCTTGTTGAATGGCGACTTCTAATTGCGTTGCAACGGCCTGCGCCAGTTCAACTTGGTCATCGTGCCAGATCGAAAATTGCTCTCGCACGAGTAGCGTAAATGCGCCCCACAGCTTGCCGTCAACTGTTAATGGAATCAGCAACCACGCTCCAGGAATCGTTTGGGCGACGGCTTGATTAATCACATCTTGCAAAATCGATGTATCTTCGATACGAACCGATTTAAGCTGCTTCAGCTGAGTCGCAAAGGGGTTCGCCGCATCCGCAATCTCGAAGCCAATCAGGGTGGGGTGATTGGCTTCACTCGGAGATTCTTCAGCCTGAGATTCGGCCTGAGATTCGGCCTGAGATTCAGCCACATACCGCCACACGCCCAGGTTGGGCAGATATTGCACCACGTAGCAGTTCACAGACCCGAGAAGTTGCACAGTTTCTGCCGTGGCCGTCGCAAAAATAGTGTCTAGATCGAGCGAGTTATGGATGGCCTGAAAGACCCGATTGAGCGCTTGCTCGCGCAGAATTTTCTGCTTTAATTCCGTGATGTCTCGCCCCACTGACTGAATTTCGATCAGCTGCGACCCATCAAAAATACCCAAGTTGACCCACTGCGTCCAGCCCACTTGGTTGTTCGCACGGTAGTCTTGATTGATGTTTTCAAAAATTGGGGCATTGGGGGTGAGGGCTGCAATCTTGCGATGAATCGCCTTGACTTCGTCTGGTGGAACGAAACTGCACCACTGCATTCCCAATACGTCGGCCAATTCGCGACCGAGCGCTCGACATAGGGCCTGGTTGGCAAACGTAATGGTGGTATCTGGGAGCGATCGCAAGATTAAGTCTGTCTGCGCCTGAATCACCTGACGGTAGCGTTGCTCACTTTTGAGCAGCGTGTTTTCTACCGTCTGCCGTTCTAACTCACGGCGCTTGCCCTCAGCTTCAACTCGCTTTCTGTCACTGATATCCTGAAATGCTGTGATTGCGTAGGCCACCTGACCCTGATCATCAAAAATTGGCGTGGCCCAGACCTCTAGCGGCATCACCCAGTCACCGTGGCGCAGTTCTAAATCATCCGCCCAGGTGGCTTCCCCTGCTAACGCGCGCACACCCGGTAATGCGTCTATGGGATACAGCTGCTGAGTCCCTTCTTGATAAATCAGAAAGAACTCAGAGAATTGCTGAACGGTGAGATGGGGCGGGGGCTCAAGGCCAAGGAGCGATCGCCCCGTTTGGTTGAAGTAGGTGAGCTGCCCGGCTGCATTGTGTACCGCAATCCCAATCGGGGTAGCATCCAGAAACTGACCCAGATGACGCTCAGTTTCCGATCGTGTTGCGCCTGCAATGAGAGACTCCACCAATCGCTGAATAGGCTCTGGTGTATTTTGCCAATCCTCTGGGTCGATCTGTTCACGAGAAAAGAGTGGCTGTTTTGCCATAACCGCAGCAGTTGCAATGGAATTGCGTGTTGAATTAATGATGCGTAATTCGGACGTGAATTCGAGGAAAAGTTGAATCTGAGGAAGGATTGTGAGAAACGATGCTGTCTTAATTCCCGAAGAATCTGATTTAAGGGTGTTATTTAACAGTATGCCCACGTTACTGAAAGGACGCTTGGAATGGATTTACAGGACGACGGCAAGTGACTCCTTTAAGCGTCTAAGCCTTTAGAGGCTCTAACTCTTGCTCTAGCGCCGCGAGCCCTTTGGAAGTAACTGTGGCTATATCCCTAAGGCTCTGACTGTGGCTCTGACTGTAATGATAGCGGCCTCTCTGGTGTGAAGTATTGCTGTCAAGAGCAAAAGCTTACCCAGCTGAGCCGAGCCAAAAATGAATCAACGCGAAAACTAGATGAAAAAATATATGTGCAAATTAACGCAGCCCAAACCAAGGGCGATACACTAGCAAGACTTATACAGTTAAACGGTTTTGTATAGATGAAGCTGACGCCACACCACACCAGAGATCGCCGGTTGGGATGCTTGGCTCTGATCAATGTCTGGCTTCAAACGTGATTCACACCGTCATTCATGAGGAAATTTATAAACCTATGGCGAAACCGTCTTCCCCCAAACGCCCATCTGGCTCTGCACTGGTAGATGAATCAGCCATATCTCAAGCCGATTCTTTGCTAGAGCAATTGCCCAAAAAGCCAAAAGAGCATTGGTCACTCCGCGAAGCCATCGATCTGCTGAGAGAGCCGATTAACGCGGCTCTTGACCGAGGCTATAGCCATGATGAAATCGCAACGTTTTTAGCTGATCAAGAGATTCGCATCAGCGTGTCATCGCTCAAGCGATACCTCGCCAAAACTCGGGCAGATAGCCGCAGTCAATCCGGCCACGTCAGCGCTGGGTCTGGCACTCCAGCGGACAGCAACGCTTCCACAACCCCGCGTCGTGCAAGACGAACCAGTGCTGCCATCAAATCTAGCGATCGCTCTGCCAAAACACCCCCCAGCCCACAGCCCACAGCTCCTTCCTCAAAGACAACGCGCACGGCAATGTCCCGAGGGCGTAAGAAATCTAGCTAGATCCAGCCTCGGGTGGTGGGCTAGGTTCAGCAGGCTCATATGTTTAGGCGGATATGGGCGATCGCCCACCTCCCTATCCGCCCAGGCTCAGCCAGCGCGAACACCCGACAAAATACCCAGTTGTCAGGATGCCCGTTGAAACTGATAATGAAAACTCACGATTGGGGCGTTGGTTTTGGTGCTCGCAGGCTCACTACAGCCCCTTCAGCCCTGTCATCGTGGTGCCATTTCTCAAATTGTCAGCATTGGCTGCTGTTTATAGGCCCTCTCAACGAGAACTCTTGCATTCAAAACAAAGACCTCCCACATCCCAATTTTGAGTGCGGGTTCAGCCTTCTGTTTTGAATAGCGAGAGCGCCCTCCTAAAGAGACAATTCTCAAAGAGATGATCTAGTGAAAAGTAGCCCTGCATCAGTTCGTAGAGTTGGCTCAAAGATGGTGTGGGGGCGCAACACAGCTCGTGCCATCTTCACCTGCAAATCACCACCCGCACCCCTTAGGAGGCTCCATGACGGAACGCCCAATTATCCTTGGCATTGTTGGCGATAGCGCTGCCGGAAAAACCACACTCACTCGGGGTATTGCCCAAGTATTGGGAAGCGACGATGTAACCATCATTTGCACCGATGACTATCATCGCTACGATCGCCAGCAGCGTGCAGAAATGGGCATTTCGGCCCTAAACCCAGACTGTAACTATCTCGACATCATTCAGCAGCATCTCACGTTGCTGCGCACTGGGCAGCCCATCCTCAAACCCATCTACAACCACACCACAGGCGCATTCGACCCACCAGAGTATATAAAACCCGCCAAATTTGTGATCGTAGAAGGACTGTTAGGCTACTCTACTCGGGGCATGCGTGACAACTACGACGTCAAAGTGTACTTAGCACCACCAGAGACACTCAGAGCCTCTTGGAAGATTAACCGGGATACCCGAAAGCGGGGCTATAGTGAAGCCGAAGTTCGCGAGCAACTAAAGAAACGCGAGTCCGATTCAGAGGACTTTATTCGCCCACAGCGGCAGTGGGCAGATGTTATCGTGTCCTTCTATCCACCAGGGGAACAATCCGACCAAGACGAACTGCTGCTTAACGTACGACTCGTGCTGCGTCCCACCATTCCCCATCCAGAATTTAGCGACCTCCTTGGCCCCAAAACGGGGCAGCTAGCTTCGGCAGTACGGCTAGAGCTAGACCGAGATATGGGCAAGCCGGTAGATGTGCTCGAAGTCGATGCCCATGCCACCGCCGAACAGGTGATCGAGCTAGAGCGAATGCTCTGCAATGAAGTCCCCTACCTCGGCAAGTTTTGCAGCCTTGAAGGAAACCCCATCATCGGCAAGCTGATTGGCACAACGGGCGAAACGCTACAGAGTTACCCACTGGCGCTCACGCAGCTGCTGATTACCTATCATGTTCTGAAAGCTGCCAAGATTCATCAATAACCACAGGTAGGCAATTCTATACACCCAAGCGATGATCTGAGTCTGTGAGATCTTCATATAAAAAGGCTTCACGACTCACTCACGTGGGGAGTAAGCGGCGCATTCATAAGCTGCTACCTTGCATCATCAAATCGTGAATCATCAGAGAATTTAGATATTCAAGATTAGAAACAATGCCCTGTGGGCAACATCTTTGCGTTTAAGTTTTTGAATTAACACCGTTGGCTTGGCTGCTTCAACGTCCCCACCGCATAACTGCTGAGTGATAGGGAGGTTTCTTTGACGGAAATTGCCCTAAGCCCCCATAGCTTGTTCGCTGAACTTGCGCCATTTGGGACTAGGCTGATACTCTTGCTCAGCATTAGCGATTACTGCTGGGGGCTATGGATGCTAATGGCTATGGATGGGGTGGGGCAATGCCTTCTCTAAGCGCGTTGCCACACCCGAGGGTCAATACCCAATTTTTTGAATTGGCATAAGCGTTGGGGGATGTGATGATTGTGTCTCAGATGCAGCGGTTGCTTCGCCAAGCGCCTACGCAGGCTCAGGTGTGGCTGTGGCTAGGGTTAAGCTCGCTGGTGTCGTTGCTCTATAGCGTGCCAGTGCTGGTGACAGCGTTTAGCCATGCCTATGTGATTCAAGACGATGCGCGGCAGCATGTGTATTGGATGCGGCGGTTTCTCGACCCGACCCTTTATCCCAACGACCTGACGACCGACTACTTTGAATCGGTGGCTCCGCTGGGCTATCGAATGCTGTACTGGCTGTTTGCCCAGTTTGGGCTAGATCCAGTGGTGTTGAGCAAGCTATTGCCGCTGCTGTTGGCGCTGGGGGGCACGTTCTTTGTTTTTATGGCAGCGATGCAGGTGCTGCCGTCTCCCATCGCGGGCTTTGCGGCGGCGGTGCTTGCCAATCAGGGCTTTTGGATTCGCGATGACGTAGTTTCGGCAACTCCTGTCGCGTTTGTCTATGTGCTGTTGCCCGCATTTTTGTACTTTTTGATGCGGCGATCGCTCTATCCCTGCATCCTAACAATGGCGCTGCAAGCGCTGTTTTATCCCCAGGTGTTTTTGGTGCAGGCGGGCATGCTGGGGCTAATGCTGGTGCAAATTCGAGGGAACCGCCTGCAGTGGGCCGATGCAAAAGAGCGGCGGTTTTGCATCATCGGGCTAGCGGTAGCGGTGCTGCTGCTGCTTCCCTACGCCCTCGTTTCGTCACCCTATGGGCCGGTCATTTCGGCGGCTGAGGCCCAGCAGATTCCAGCGATGGCGCGGGGTGGATGGTCTCGGTTCTTTGTGATGCAGACGGGAGTGCCGTGGCATCAAGATTTTTGGTATGACGAGTTTTGGGTGTGCAGCCAGCGCAGCGGCCTGTTGCCCACGGAATGGTGTGCGGCACCCCATCTCTATCCACAGGCGTGGCTGGCGGTGTTGGGGTTGCCGGTGCTGCTGTGGCAGCGGCGGTGGTTTCCCCTTGTGCAGCGAATGACGCCCGCCATCACGTCCCTCGCGCACTGCTTCGTCATTTCGTTGGGGTTATTTTTTGTGGCTCACGGGCTGCTGTTTCGGCTGCATTTGCCCAATCGCTATACCGAGCATAGCTTTCGGATACTGGCAGCGCTGGCGGCGGGGGTAGCGATCGCCCTCTTGGTTGATCGCTTCTTGCATTGGCTAGAGCGGCTGAGTTCTGCGGATGGGGTGGGGCGATCGCTCCTGTCCTATAGCAGCATTGCCGTGCTGGGGGCGCTGCTGCTGCTGCATCCCTACGGCACCGACTCGCGTGAAGAGCCGTTTCCCCATCACAACTATGTCTTTGGCCGATATCCCCGAGTCTATGAATTCTTGGCGCAGCAGCCGAAGGACACGGTGACGGCGTCGCTGTCGCCAGAGGTCAACAACTTGCCCACCTTTACCCAACGGCCTGTGTTGGTGGGCGGGCAGGGCTATATCTTGCCCTATCACCAAGGCTATTTTGCAGCGGTGAGCGATCGCCTGACGGCTGTCATCCGAGCGCAATATAGCCCTGGAATTGGCCCATTGCGGCAGGTTGTAGAGGAGTATGGCGTGGATTATTGGCTAGTCGATCGGGATTTTGAAACAGAGGGCTATTTGGAAACGGCCAGTGTATTCCGACAGTATCCAGGCGTTGCTAGCCGCGCGCAAGACAGCATCGCCGCCGGAGACCTGCCGGTGCTGCTGCGCCGGATGGAGGGCTGCACCGTCGTAGATGCTGACGCAGTCGTGCTGCTTGATGCGCCCTGCCTAGTAGAGCCGCTGGACGCGCCATGATCCACCCGCTGGTTCAAACTCAAAAGACACACCTGACCCGCTGGCTATGGGTTGGGATACTGCTGGTGATTGTGGGGATTGGGCTGCGGTTTTATCATCTCGGGCATAAAGTCTACTGGTATGACGAGGTGTATACCTCGATGCATGTCGCCAGCATGACCCGGCCAGAAATTCGAGACCGCTGGGGCGATCGCCCCTTTGCCATTGGCGAACTACAGCAGGCCCAGCGTCCTGCAGCAGGAGGTTCCCTCAGCAAAACCATCGACGGGTTGCGACGGGATGATGTGCACCCGCCGCTTTATTTTTCGATGGTTTGGGGCTGGGCGCGGTGGGTAGGCGGTTCCCCAGCGGGGGTGCGATCGCTCTCGGCGGTGCTGGGGGTGCTGGCGCTGCCGCTGATGGGCGGCGTGGCGTGGGCCCTTTGGCGATCGCCTCTCACCACGGGGATCGCCATCGGGCTGATGGCGGTGTCGCCCTATCATGTGCTCTATGCCCAAGAAGCACGCTCCTATAGCCTGTTGACGGTGCTGATGCTGGGGTCGAGTTGGCTGCTGCTGCGGGCGGCTCGGGGCAATCGCAGCGCGGACTGGGTGGGCTACAGCATCACGGTGGCGCTGGGGCTTTACGTCCACCTCTTTGCTTTTTTTGTCACGATTGGGCATGGGCTATACCTGGCGATCGCCCATCGCTGGCGGTGGGGGGCCGTCTGCAAACCGGTGCAGCGCTACCGCTGGGCGGTCGCGGCTGGCGTGGCGGCCTTTTTACCGTGGCTGCTAACCAGTCCGGGGTTTTTGCGCTCCGCAGGGTTTACGACGCGGCGCATTCCCCCCGAGGTGCTGGCGCAGCGCTGGCTGATCAATCTGGCGATGCCGTTTTTTGACGCTCAGGTGAGCGATCGCCGTCAACTCTTCGACGTGCTGGGGGATGGCGACCTGCGGCTAGGGCTCACCAGCCCGGCGCTGTGGATTTGTGGAGCCATTGCGCTGCTCTCGGTCTATGCCCCCTGGCACCTGTGGCAGCAGCACCGCGCCACACCTACAGACCGAGCCGCGTGGTGGTTTGTGCTGACGCTGATGGCCGTGACGGGGCTATTGCTGCTGCTCCCAGATTTAATCCTAGGCGGGCAACGCTCGACGATCGGGCGGTTTTTGATTCCGTGTCTGCTGGGGGTGCAGTTGGCGATCGCCCGGCTCTTTGCTCACAAGTTAGAGTCGGGTGGGGGCGGTGGGCGATCGCTCTGGTGCACCGCGCTCATCACACTGGCCGCATTGGGCATTGTGTCATGCAGCGTGAGTGCGCAAGCCTCGACGTGGTGGCACAAATATAGCAGCTACTATCAGCACGAGATGGCGGCCCTGATTCAGCAAGCTGAAACACCGCTGGTGGTGAGCAACAACCCCATTCGGCTGATGGCCCTAAGCCATACCCTGCCGTCCGAAACTGCGGCCTATCTCTACCAAGATCGCCTGCCGTTAGAGAGCCTTCCCTTCGATGCCTATCAAATCTTTGTGGTCAATCCTGATCAGGATCTTGTTCAAGCCATCGACCGACAGCCCGGCTATCGCCTTCAGCCTGTGCTAGAGCAGGGTTTTCTGTGGCAGCTTGTGCGGGCTTAAGTGACGCCTGCTCTAGGGGCTGTTATCAATTAACCGCTGATTGCCCCAGAATCAGCGGTTACAGCCTCTAGCCTGTGTTTGGGTCGGGCGTGGCAACGCAGATGGAATCAGGATTTTAGCCAGACTTGATGGCACGCCTTAGGGGCTGTCATCAATTAGCCTCTGATATCCCAGAAATCAATAGTCACAGCCCCTAGCCTGGTTTTTGGGTCGGGCGTGGCAACGCTCATAGCAGAAGACGTTTGGTTGGACTTGATGACACGCCCTAGGGCTTATTCGCCAAATTGTTTGCCAAGCTAAACGCGCGAAAATGTTGAGCCTGTTGCTCAATGCGAGTCGCCAAGCGATCGCACACCAAATTGCACAATTCAAAAATCAGCTCATCGGCCACTCGATAATAGGCCGAGGTGCCCTCCGTGCGGCGTTGAAGAATCCCGGCTTGCAGCATCACCTTGAGATGCTTCGACACATTGGCCTGGCTGGTTGAGGTGGCTTCTACCAAGTCTTGGACGCACTTTTCCCCATCGCGCAGCACGTTGAGCAATCGCAGACGGGTGGGTTCGCTCAGCACGCCAAAGTACTCCGCAACCTGCTGAATAACTTCTAGGGGAACAGACTCTGTAGCGGTCATCGTGATTCAGTCCCAAAAAATGGCAGTATCAGATCCCTAGATAGTATCAGTCAAGTCGTTAGTAGAGATAGAGTAGTGAACTTATTTGCCCACAGGTTGCTCACAGAATAAAAACATAATAAAAAAAGCGACCCAAACAAACGCCTAGGTCACTTGTAGTTCAAGCACTCATCGAAACATACCTGGTTTAACTTGATAGCGCGCTAATCGTCAACGAAATAACACATCAGTTCAGTAAAGAATCATGGACTCAATCTCAGAAAGGGGCGATCGCCCCTGCTCTTCTGGCTTAGGGCGATCGCCCCTTTTTGGCATCACGTGCCCTCAGTATCACAGCCTGTAACGTTCATCCCGAATTTTCCCTCTCTTCTAGTGCCTCTCTGCCGCATCCCAAAGTTCACGTTTTGTAAGAACTTGGGGCTTAGCACCCGTTGCTCTAGAACTGCTTGATACCCTTGAGGCATAGGATGGGCATTGCAGGAGAACGGGCATGGACAACGCGGATCGGGCGGCATGGTTGCAGCAGCATACCGAGTTAGGAGAGATGCTGGGAGACCAAGCAGCGGAGGCTCTGGGGGCGATCGCCGCCGAAATCCAGATCGAAACAGTGCCCGAAAACCGCCGCCTAGCCCTAGAAGATACCCCCCCACCTGCCTTCTACATTCTCAAATCAGGCCGCATTGAGAGCTATCGCACCCGCCCTAATAGCGCTGCCGATGTGCTGAGCCTGCTGCCGGGGTCATTACTCTATTTCAAAGACGTGCTGCTCGATCGTCATGCAGAGCGCACTGCCGTCACCCTCTGCGAGAGTGAGCTGTGGACGGTGCCGCGCGATCGCCTGCTAGAGTTGGCCGATCGCTACCCCGCCCTAGGGCGCAGCGTGTCGCAGCAACTGGCAGACGAACTGAGCGATGTCACCGCTCAACTCGCTTTTGAGCAAGAGCGCCAAACTGCGCTGCGGCCTTACTTAGTCGCGCGCGTGAGACGGGGGATCGTCGGCAGCAGTCGCTATGCCGTGCGGCTGCGGCAGGCGATTAAAAAAGCATCCCAAGATCGCCAGCCGGTGATGATTTTTGGAGAGCCGGGATTGGGCAAAGACAATGCCGCAGCGCTGATTCACTTTGGCGGGGGCGATCGCAAACAGCCCATGATCAAGCTCAACGGCGACATGCTCCAGCCCAACGGCAGCGACCTGTTTGGGCGCGTTGGCGGCAAGCCAGGGCTGCTGAACTGGCTGGGCACCGGCACCCTGCTGTTGAACAATGCAGAAGACATTCCCGCCGCCCTCAAGCCTAAGCTATTGCACCTGATCGACACGGGGGAATATAGCCCCATCGCCCGCGAGGGAGAGCCGCCGCCAGAGGCCCGCACCAGCGAGGCCCGCATTATTCTGACCACAGAGCGCACCCTGCCCGACTACGAGCGGCAGTGCAAATCAGGGCATGTGATCAAAGTGCCGCCGCTGCGGGTGCGAAAGGGCGACATCGACACCCAGGCAAACTACTACATCAACCTCTACTGCAAAGGCAAAGGCATCACGCGCCCCCAGCTCACCCCCGAGGCCCTGCGGCGGCTGCAAAGCTACGACTTTCCTGGCAATCTCTCAGAGTTAGAAAGTCTTGTAGAACGGGCCATCATTCAGTCCAACGGCTCGCCTGATTTGACCGAAGAGGTGTTTTGGTCCAGCGGGTCTAGCAAAAATCGGCGGTTTCGGTTCAATGTGCTGAATGGCTATCCCTGGCTGCGGCGATTCTTGCGCAGCCCCTGGTGGCCCGACCGCATCAACTATGGGCTGGTGCTCGGGGGCTTTGCGGTTGTGGTAGCGGTGCTGATGCTGGGGCCTCAAAGCCGCGATCGCAACATTGCCCTGAATCTGTTTTGGGCCTGGTGGTGGCCGCTGGGGCTAGCCGTGTATTTATTTTTAGGACGCATCTGGTGCGCCGTGTGCCCCTTTATGATCTATGGCGAACTGGCGCAGCGGCTTTCGCTGAAGGTGTGGCCGCGTCAGCTCTTGCCCTGGCCCCGTCGAGAAGCAGAGCAGATCGGCGGCTGGTTTTTGTTTGGCTTATTCACCCTAATTTTGCTCTGGGAAGAGGTGTGGAATCTGGAGAACACCGCCTACCTCTCGGGCTGCCTGTTGCTGCTGATCACCGCTGGAGCAGTCATCTTCTCGCTGCTGTTTGAGCGACGATTTTGGTGCCGCTATCTCTGCCCGATCGGTGGCATGAATGGCCTATTCGCCAAGCTGTCGATGCTAGAGCTGCGGGCGCAGCAGGGCATTTGTTCCGCGAGCTGCACCACCTACCAGTGCTATAAGGGCGGGCCAGAAAAAGGCGAAGGGCAGGAGACAAACGGCTGTCCGATTTATTCCCATCCAGCGCAGCTACAAGACAATCGCGACTGCGTGCTCTGCATGACCTGCCTCAAAGCCTGCCCCCATCGATCGGTCGAGCTCAACCTTCGCCCCCCTGGCATTGAACTCTGGACGACTCACAAACCGACCGCAGCCGAGGTGTGCCTTCTGTTTTTGCTGTGGGGAGCAGTGGTGCTGCATCGCCTGCCAGAGGTGCTAGCCCAGGGTGGATGGGGCACGGTGGCAGGGCTTGATCCCGATGCGGCTCATCGTGCCATGGTGGCAGCACTGGGGAATAGCGGCTGGCATCTGGGTTTGGGGGCGATCGCCCTGCTTATTCCCGGGGCGATCGCCCTGCTTGCCCATGCAGTGCTCCGCCTTGTTTCTCCGCGACCTCGGCGGCTGGTGGAGCTAGCCTATGGCTATCTGCCCATCGTGCTCACCTGCAACTTGGCCCACTACCTGCGGTTGGGGCTGACCGAGATGGGGCGGGTGGTGCCTGTCTCTCTGGCGACCGTGGGCATGAGCGGGGGCGAGACGCTGGTGGCGATCGCACATCCTGCCGTCATCGCCTTTTTGCAAGGCGTGTTGATTGTGCTGGGTGTGGGGCTCAGCGTGGTTCTCACCCAAAAAATTGCTCGGCAACCCTTTTTGCATCTGCTACCGCAGCATATAGCCACGCTGGGGCTAGCCGTGTGGATTTGGCAATTGGTGGTGGGTGTGTAAAGCTGTCGTCCCGCTCCTTTACTCTGACCCAGTTGCCATCACCCTCGATTTATAGATTGGTCAATAAATCTATTAGATACATCTATTCACACCCTGACCCTTGCCGATTGGACTATCCCATGAAAATTCTGGTGATGAATGCGGGCTCTAGCAGCCAAAAGAGTTGTCTCTATGACCTGCCAGCGGATGCGTTGCCAGCGGCAGCACCGGCACCGCTGTGGAGGGGATCGGTGGACTGGACGGCGCAGGCAGACGCTGCCGAGATCGCTGTGTCCACCCGTCACGGGGCATCGCTGCAAGAGTCTGTCCCCGGCGAGCCGCGCTCGGATGCGGTAGAGCGGTTGCTCAAAACCCTGTGGATGGGAGAAACCGCAGTGATAGCAAAGCCTGCTGAAATTGAGATAGTCGGGCATCGCGTGGTGCATGGCGGCACCGAGTATCGCGACAGCGTGCGAGTCACGGAGGACGTAAAGGGGGCGATCGCCCGCCTCTCCATGTTTGCCCCCATCCACAATCCCGCCAATTTGCAGGGCATTGAGGCCATTGAGCAAGCATTGGGCAATGTGCCCCAAGTTGCCGTGTTTGACACAGCCTTTCACGCAACACTGCCCCAAGCCGCTACCGTCTATCCCATCCCCTATGAATGGTATGAAAAGGGCGTGCAGCGCTACGGCTTCCACGGCATTAGCCACCGCTACTGCGCCCAGCGGGCGGCGCAACTGCTGGGGCGTGCTCCCCAGTCGCTGCGGCTAATCATCTGTCATTTGGGCAATGGCGCGTCCCTCTCTGCGGTAAAGGGCGGAGAATGCGTCAACACAACCATGGGATTTACCCCGCTCGAAGGGCTGATGATGGGCACCCGCTCGGGCTCCATTGATCCCAGCATTTTGATTCACCTGATGCGCCAGCATGGGCAGTCTGCCGATGACCTCGATCGGCTGCTTAACAAAGAATCGGGGATGGCAGGACTCTCGGGAGTGTCTGCCGATATGCGCCAGATCGATCGGGCGATCGCCCAGGGCAATGACCGTGCCCAGCTCGCCTTAGAGGTCTACCTATACCGCTTGCGGTTCCACATTGGGGCCATGCTGCCCAGCCTGGGCGGGTTAGATGCGCTCGTCTTCACAGCGGGAATCGGGGAAAACGCACCGGCTCTGCGCGCGTCAGCCTGTCAGGGGTTTGAGTTTTTAGGACTAGCGGTGGATGCGGTCAAGAATGTGCGATCGCCCCACGACATTGACATTGCCACGTCGGACTCCGCTGTGCGAATTTTGGCAATTCATACTCAAGAAGATTGGGCGATCGCCCAGGATTGCTGGCATCTGGCCCACAGTTGACCCCAGTTAAGCAGATGATTCGGATGAATGAGAATTCGATAGCGCCATTGCAGCCCTGCGTTGCGGGGCTGCAATGGCGGAAACTCGTGCCATTAAACTGACGCTCGGATGAAGATTTAATATAGGCCCAAGCCGTCATGCTTTTCGCCAGAGAAATCTGTGAATATAGTGAAATGCAAACAAAGGCTGCCGCTGCGTCTAAACGCTCTGATCCCAAAGCCATCGCGATGAAAGCGCCGATTTAATTTTTATTGTGATGAAACCCTGATTGTGCAGCAGTTTCACCACAATAATGGCACAGCTTAATCCAACGGTTACGCTAGTCGCAATAGAACTCACTTGATAGACTAAATCCCTCATAAACCAGGGCGTTTGGCCTTTTACCCTGCCCCCGGCTTCCTCATTGTGATGAGCGCTGCTGCGGCTTTCGTGAGTCAGTTGCAAGCACTATCTTCAAATAACGCGCATCATAAGTGAGGAGCACCCCTTAATCGAACCAGGTCAGTCAGCGAATGAGCGGCGATCGCCCGTTTACGTGACTTGCCGATTTTGGCTTGCTGCCGCTACGTTACAGGTCTCTGTCTACCCTGTTGGCTGAGTGTTTATGAACCCCCCAATCCCACTTCCGTCGCATATTCATTACGAACTGCTGCTCCAGCTACTTGAGCGGCAAACAACCTTTGCAGTAGCGTCCCATCCTCAGCAGCGAGAGCTGGTGCATGAGCTAATCATTACCCTGCGAAAGGCGCTGTCGCAGCAGAAACATCTGGAGCAAAGTTGCGATCGCGCCCGCATTCCCATTGACTATCGCTGGGCACTGAATAACAGCAGTGATCCCAATGGCAGCGACCTTAATGGCGATGCCAAACCTAGCCCCGACGCGATCCCTGAGGTGATTTCTGATACGTCTAGCCTCTAGCGAGGTTCCGTAGCATTCATCTCCCCGCCTGGGGAATACATCCTGTAGACTGAACAAAAGCAGCAACGCGGGAGGCTCTGTGTGTCTCATCTGGAACCGACCCCTGTATTTTCGACGATGCCGCCTGGGGAAACAGACGGTAGCCGTGAGCATAGCAGCCCGCTGGTGCCGCATTCGGCCTCAGATGAGGGCGCTTCGCTAGCAACCGAAGTTGAGCTGCTGCGCAGCCAAGATCGCCATCGCACAACGCGCATTCACCACTTAGAGCAAGCGCTCGATCAAGCCCTCTCTTGCCTAGAAGAAATGCGCCTAAAAGTGCAAGAGCAGGGGATGCTGGAGTCACAGCTGGCGGCGACTGAGAAATTTGCCTGCGTGCAACAGCAGGCGATCGCCCGTCTGCGCTTGCGGATCAAGCAGCAGCAGCAGGTAATCGACGCCCATTTGATCGAAGTGCGCGATCGCAGCCGTTCCTTGATGCAGCACACGCTGCACCCCGATACCCGCCCCCATCCATCGCTCAACTCACCCGGCCCTGGTGCGTTTCACCTCGACAGCCAAGTTCAAGCGCTGCAAGCGGCGCTCACGGCAAATCAACACCGCATGACCGAGCTAGAGCAAGAGGCCCAGCAGGCCCAAGAGCTTGCCAGTCGGCTGCAAGGGCTGCTCGAAACCGCACAGCAGCAGGTGCAGAACCTCTCCATTGCCCTCAGCCTTAATGACAGCCGCATTGCAGAGTTAGAAGCCCAGCTCGCAGACACCCCTCATCCCAATGCTGAGGCGATCGCCCTCGGCCACACTCCTGGCAGCACCAAGCCCCGATGGCGCGCTCAGCATAATCCGGCGATCGCCACCCTAGGCCACGACCTTGCCAAAGCCCAGATTAAAGTTGAAGAACTAGAAATTGAGCTGGCGCGGCAGTTGCGGCTTCAGTCGATGTGGCAGCACAGATGTCACGAAGTGCAAACCGAGGGCGATCGCCACCGCCACCGCTCTAACGAGCTAGAACAGCAAACCCTCGACCTACAAGAGCAAGTCTTTCAGCAAGCGCAGCAATCTACCGAATACGAAGCGGCGATTCAACATTGGAAAGACCAGTATCTGACCAGCCAGCGCCAAATCGCCCACCTACGCGAGCTGCTAGAAGAAACCCAACTCTATATCCTCGCCAACGAGCAGAGCAATCCCGCCCTTAGTGCGCTGTTTTCAGAACTGTTGGCCGTGGTGGAATTTGCCACCCTGATTGAGGGCGAAGACCTTCAATCGCAGGGGGATAGCCCTGCTGCGCGCTTTACCCTGCACGACATCCCCGAGTTTTTGCTGCGCCGTCGAAACTATCGCCCTTATTAACGCCCATTCCCCAAACCCTCCCCACCAAACGCCCTTACGTGAACGGGCGCACCCACTTAAGCAGACCCTCTAGCCGCAGTTCTATTTGGATCGGCTGAGTTCAGAAAGATTCGGAAAGATTGGTATAACGCATGTCGTCACTTTATTGCAGCAAGGGGCACCAAAACGTAGCAGGGAGCCACTTTTGCTACCTATGCGGCGAGCAAATTCAAGCCGAATCCTCTGGAACGGATCAACTGCTAGAACAGCGCTACCAAATCCTGCGTCAGCTGGGGGCTGGGGGGTTTGGGCGCACCTATCTAGCCGAAGATCTGACGCGCTTTCAAGAACGATGCGTGCTGAAGGAGTTTGCCCCGCAGGTGCGGGAAGAGCCCGCACTGCAAAAGGCCGAGGAGCTATTTGAGCGGGAAGCAGGGGCGCTTTATCAACTCCAACATCCCCAAATTCCCCGCTTCCGCGAGCTGTTTCGTACCACTTTTGAGCAGCAACCTCGGCTGTTTTTGGTGCAGGACTATGTGGAGGGCCCCACCTATCAGCAGTTGCTCAATGAGCGCCAAGAGACGGGGCAAGTGTTTGCCGAGGTCGAGGTGGTGCAGATGATGGCCCACCTGCTGCCGGTGCTGGAGTACATCCACAGCCGGGGCGTGATTCACCGCGATATTTCACCCGATAATTTGATTCTGCGCGCTGCGGATCACCTGCCGGTGCTGATTGACTTTGGGGGGATCAAAGTAATTGCGGCAGCGGCTAAGTCCGGCGCACCCCCGGCAGAGGTGGCGTATCTAACACGGGTCGGCAAGGTTGGCTATGCACCTGACGAACAGTTGCAGGACGGGCGGGTGTTTCCCCATAGTGATTTGTATGCACTAGCCATGACGGCGCTGGCGCTGCTGACCGGGCGTGACCCGGCAGACTTGGCCTCCAACTGGCAAGCGTCCATCACGGTGAGTCCTGAATTTCAACGAATTCTGCAGCGGATGCTGTCGAACCATGCGCTGGCTCGCTATCAGTCGGCGACCGAGGTGCTGCGATCGCTCCAACATCTCGACACCTATCGCACCGTGCCGCCCATTGCTTCCCCGCACTCTCCCGCATCAGCCTATGCCAAGTCGCCCCCTCAGACGGATGTCACCCAGGCCGTTGCGCGATCGCCCATGGCTCCACCTCCATCCCAGATGGGAACAGTTGCCTACCCGGCGGCGGCTGTGACACCGGCTTCATCGGCCAAACCTGCCAAACCCCGTGGCGATGGCTCTGGCATTTTGACGCTCTTGCTGGTGGCGTTGGTGCTCGGCTCGGTCGGCACCGGAGCTTGGCTCACCCGCGATTGGTGGCTACCCGCAGCAGAGGATCGGGTAGAAGAGCAGCCCAGCACGCCCTACTCACCCGAAGAACAGGCCCGCAAAGAGAACATTCGCGTCCGGCGGGAGCAGTTGGGTGTGCCCTCTCCGTTTTTGGTGCGGTTGACCGACAGCACTTTTCATCGGCAGCATCCTGAGTTAGGCGGGCGTAGCCTCAGCCTAGGGCCAGAAGATGCCACGTGGCGTGAGATGTGGGACGCGATCGCCGTGGAATGGCTAGACCTATTTGAGCAACATTTAAGTGCCGAGTCACGCCGCCGATTGGGGGGCTTCACCACGAGCGATCGCCAGGGATGGCGCAGTGAGGTTAACCAACTCAATGTCAGTAGCCGAGCGCTCAATGACTTGGCCGATGGGCGGTTCTTCTACCTGTTTCCAGAATGGCGCGGCGAGGAATTTATTGACTTGCCGATTGGGCAGGTGTGGCAGGCGATCGCCCTTGACCAGTTGCGGGCACTGCAATCGGGCGATCGCCTAGAGCAGGTGCAAATTCCCCAAAGCGAATTCAGCACAGCCGTCAACGGCACCCTGCCGCCAGGCGCAGGCAAGGTCTATATTGCCGAGCTGTCGCAAGGGCAACTGTTTCGGCTCAATGTGCAAGCCCCACCGCAATCGACGCTGCTATCGCTTTACCTCCCGGTGCCCACACAAGATCGACCCGTACTGCTCGAAGACTCACCTGAAACCCAATGGTCTAGAGAACTGCCCCAGTCAGGCTTTTATGAAGTAGTCGTGGTATCCAATGTGGACACCCCGATTGAGTACACCGTGAACTTAGCCGCAGACCAAGTGACCACAACGCCTGCACCCGAGAGCCCTCCAGAGAACCCCGCAGAGGATGAGCCCATTGGTTCAGGCGCAGGGGCAGGGGATTCATAGGTGGGGACTTGGGAGATTCATCAGATTCATCAATAGGGCTTTGAGCACAGGGATGCGGCCTAGTACGGGCCGACACGCTCAAAAACACCGAGGCGGGCAACCTGTTCGTCATCTTTGGTGAGCCAGACATTGACATCACTCCCACAGACGATGGCAGAATCCAAGTAAAAATTCACGGCGTCGATGTCTTCCATCCCCAATCTGGTAAAGTCCGCTCTAGCAATGCCGACGAAATCGCCTGCTGGTTCATCGATACCGACTACAACGAAGAGGGCTTCTTCGTCCGCCACGCCTACTTCCTGGGAGCTAGCGATCCCTACAAATCCCTAAAAACAACCCTCAAAGCCGAGATTGATGAAGAAGCTTGGGAATCCTTATACAGTGATACCTCACGTCCATTCGCCAAACCCAAATCTGGCCGAATCGCCGTCAAGGTCATCAACCACCTGGGCGACGAAGTGATGAACGTCTTCAGCATAGATTGAAAATTTTAGGCGAGGCATCTAGATGAACGTGAGCGAGCAGCAACAAAAAAATCGATGGTTGAGCTTATTTTCTGATGTATCCCCAAAATGGCGCACAATTAGCCTTTTGGGCTTAGCTTGTCTAGCTGTTGTCGTAATCAGTTGGAATAGCCGTTATGAGGCTGGTTATGAAGCTGGAGCAGGTGAGGGGACTGCTTATAGGCCGCTGCACGAACAGGCTCAAGTTAAAATCGCAACGCTTGAGAAGCAGCACGAAAAAGATAGTAGTGAACCAAGGTACCAGGACAAAAAATGATGAAGAGAGCAGAAAGCTAGGCTGACGGGCATTTGACAAGGTGAGGGGAGAGGAGGTGAGCTAGAAATTACCACACCTCTAGCATCCCCCCCCTCATGAACGAGATTACCCGAATTCAAGCGGCACTGCGACCCCATCTGCCCTGGCATGGAGCCCGACTAACCTTCCTGGCGCTGTTCCTGGTGGCGTTGTTTCGAGTGGAAACCGTCAACTTAGAGAAGCTCGCCTCAGTCTTTGCCAACCGGGCTCAGAGTGCCTCCAGCCACAAACGTCTGACCCGCTTTTTCCGAGGCTTTGCCGTAGATTTCGATGCCATTGCGCGAGCCGTGGTGAGTTGGAGTCAGATCCCACAGCCCTGGACGTTGAGCCTAGACCGCACGAATTGGAGCTTCGGCACCGTCCACTTCAATATCCTGATGCTGGGTATTGTCCACAAAGGAGTGGCCTTTCCCATTCTTAGGTCTGCGTTCTACTAGCGCGATCGCCCCAAAATAATCAGGCTAAGGTTGAACAGTAAAATATATTTACGCTTGAAAATTCTTATGGCTACACTCACCATCGAAATTCCAGACGACCTGATGGAACGGCTAAATCCAATTCGCGATCAGTTACCGGAACTCCTGCGCCGATGCCTCCAGCCTGACTTGCTCTCTGCCCAGGTTTACCGCTACATTCTCAACTTTTTAACCAGTCAGCAAACCCCTGATCAGGTTGCAGTCTTTTGCCCCACTCTAGATATGTAAGCCCGACTGCGCTACCTCCTTAACCGTAGCGACGACGGCACCCTCACCCCCGAAGAATCCCAAGAACTGGATGAGTATGAGCGGATTGAGCATCTGATCACCCTGCTAAAAGCTGGGAACTTGCCTTATTTGACCGCAGAGGCATCCGCGTGACCTACATTTCGGAATTGATGCGACGGGCTGTTGTAGAAAGGGCTGGCGATCGCTGCGAATACTATTTGCTGCCTGCTAATCTCAGCTTCTATCCTCACGAAAAGGAGATTTTCCGTGCGTAAACAAATTGTCGAATACACCTCATCAGCACCCCTCACTTCCCTGACTTGTCTACGTTCCCTAATCACAAGCATCTCCCCGACGCCATCATCGCCGCTGACAAGCCTGCTCTAACCCAAGTTTTCCACGAAGCCGATACCCTAGCCGAAGTCAAAGACTGATGGAATTCCGCATTGCAGACACATTCACCGATAGCCTGACTAAACTCACCAGCTAAGAGCAAAAAGCTGCCAAAACCACCGCCTTTGACCTACAACTTAATCCAACCTGAGTTCGGGATAAGCTCAAACCCTTAATGTGCCGTGCGCGTCGCGCACGGCACATTAAGGGTTTTGGGGCATCGCGCGTCGCGCGATGCCCCAAAACCCTCTTAACCCGAACTGACGTTAATCCAGCGAATCCAGGACTGCGATTTCACAAACTCGATCGCGCCAAAGACCCCGACTTTTGGTCGGTCAGCGCTACCAAGGATATCCACATCATTGTTCACCGAACTAAAAGCAGCTTGCTGCTTTGCCCCAGCAGTGGAGATTCACGATAGCCCAGACGATGAAATTGCGTCGGTTGGCGAGTGGATCGCGAACCAGCTAACGTTGGGCCTACAGCCGGAAGAGATTAGGGTGTTTGTGCGCGATCGCCCTTTCTAGCTGAGGGCGATCGCGGCGATCGAAGCAGCAGGAGCGGTGCCTGTCGAGCTAGATGACCACATGGCCTGTGCGCCTAGCCGGATCGCCGTCAGCACTATGCATCTAGCCAAGGGGCTAGAGTTCCGAGCGGTGGTGGTGATGGCCTGTGATAATGAAGTCATTCCCCAGCAGGAGCGGATCGAGAGCGTAGTGGATGAGTCTGATTTAGAAGAGGTATACAACACAGAGCGTCATTTGCTGTATGTGGCGCTGACTAGGGCACGGGATGACCTGCTGGTGAGTGGAGTTGATCCCGCTTCTGAGTTTTTGGATGACGTTGCTTATCAGGCAAAATCTGAGGATTGACGTGAGTTCAATAGCGTTGTTTCAGCTCCGCAGTGCAGGGCTGAAACAACGCAAAATGGTTTTATATCTTTGCCGAACTGATGCTGAACTGACGGAAATTTCAGGTTTCCACTCTTGTTGCTGATGATATGGAGGGGTAGGCGGTTGATTGGGCCATCTGAGAGAACGGTGCTTCTGCATCTGGCTGCTGCTAGACACCGCTGACGGGTGGTTCTAGATTGGTACTAATGGGATGAAATGCAGACTGCATCTATACCCTTAGTCCTTGATCCCCGATATCCGTTGGGTTTAATGTACGCGATTGACTTTGGCACGAGCAACACCGTCATCAGCCGCTGGAATGCGGCCACGCAGCAGCCCGAAACCATCGCACTACCTGGCTTAGCGCTAGCGCTGGCGCAGAATCCACCGCTCATTCCCAGCCTCGTTTACGTGCAGGATGCAGCAGCAGGAACTGTCATGGTGGGGCAATCAGTGCGCGATCGCGGGCTAGATGTTCGGCAAGATGCGCGGTTCTTTCAGACCATAAAGCGGGGCATTGGGGCCGAGGTGTTGGGCTTTTTGCCTGAGCTAGACGGGCGCACGGTTAATTTTGAGCAGGTCGGGGCGTGGTTTTTGGCAACCGTGCTACAGCAACTACTGCGGCAAGACCCAACCCTGCAATCTCTGGTGATCACCGTCCCTGTAGACAGTTTTGAAGCCTATCGGCTGTGGCTGGCGCAGGTGTGTGAGTCGCTGGCCATTGAGCAGGTGCGGCTGCTGGATGAACCCACTGCGGCGGCGCTAGGCTATGGCATGGCGCCGGGCAGTACCCTGCTGGTGCTAGATTTTGGCGGCGGCACACTGGATTGGTCGCTGGTGCAGTTAGAGCGACCCGTCGGGGGCACAAAACCGCTAGGCTTTTTGCTGAAGTGGGGCGTGCAAACCCTAAAGGAATCGGCGCAGCAGCCCCGAGTGGCGCGGGTGCTGGCAAAGGCGGGGCGCATGCTAGGGGGCTCGGATATCGATCAGTGGATCGTCGACGAGGCCGTTCGTCAGCAAGGGGTGATGGCGTCGCCATTGCTGCTGCGATTGGCCGAGCGGCTTAAGATTCAGCTTTCGCACCAGACAGAGGCTACCGAAGCCTATTTTGATGACGAAACGTTGGACAGCATTGATCTATCCATGAGTCGCGATCGCCTGCAATTGTTACTGCAAGAACAGGGCTTTTTTCAACAGTTGGATGCATCATTGCAGCAGGTGTTGCAGCAGGCCAAGCGCAAGGGGCTAGAGGCTGACGATATCGACGCTGTGCTGTTGGTGGGGGGCACCTCGCAGATTCCTGCTGTGCAGCAGTGGGTGCGGCAGCAGTTTCCGTCAGAGAAGGTGCGCTCTGACAGACCGTTTGAGGCGATCGCCCACGGAGCATTGCAACTGAGCCAAGGCATGCAGGTGAAGGACTATCTTTACCATAGCTACGGTGTCCGCTATTGGGATCGACGCAACGCTTGCCATGCGTGGCATCCCATCGTCAACGAGGGACAGCCCTATCCGATGGAGAAGCCCGCAGAGCTGATTTTGGGAGCGTCGTTAGAAAATCAGCCCAGCATAGAGCTGGTATTAGGAGAACTGGGGATAGAAACCCAGCGAACAGAAGTGTTTTTTGAGGGCGATCGTCTGATCACGCGCAGCAGCAGCAGCGGCAAGCCCCTTGTTAAACCTCTCAACGACCGCGACGATGCCCGCAGCATTGCTCAATTATCGCCACCCGGTCAACCTGGCAGCGATCGCATTAAGGTGCTGTTTACGGTTGATGGCGATCGCTTTCTCCGCATCACCGTCGAAGATCTGTTCACTGGCGACACCCTACTCACCAACCAACCCGTCGTGCAGCTTAGCTAAGGGCTCTGCGGGTTGGAATGTACCCGCAGCCTATGAAGGGCTAAGCAATACCGTTTGTCCTTCGAACAGGCTCTGCCACCGCGCCACGCCTTCCAACGGGAGAAAACCTAATCAGCGTCAGTTCGGGTTAGTAGGGTGTTGGGGGGCAAATCATCCCTGCGCTAAGCAACGCCGAAAATCCCACCCGCAGCATAAGGTCGAAACAACGCTGTTGAACTCACGTTAAAACAGCAATCGGGACTGCGCCCTTTAGGAATGCAGTCCCGATTGCACCCGATTGTATATGGCCTAAGACAGTTTGTCCTAGGCCATGTATTGGAGCAGAGCCGGGTTTATTGCAGCGGCAGCCCAGAGGTCGAAATCTCGTTGCGGCTGTGGTGGCTGCCATGCCCATTGGTGGCGGGACGCGGCTGGATTACCCCATATCCCCCATGATTTCGCTCATAAATCACGTTGATCTCGCCGCTGTCTACATTGCGGAAAACAAAAAAGTCGTGACCAACCAGATCCAGATGTTCAAGCGCTTCTTCGACTGCCATAGGCGGCATCGCGAAGTACTTGGTGCGAACCACTTCTGGCGGCAATTGTGGAGTGCGATTTCCCAGTAATGGAGAATCTACAGTCTGTGGTTCGAGGACTTCGGTAGTGCGGACGGGCGTATGATTCTTCTGCCGTTTTTCTTTGAATTTGCGAAGCTGGCGAGTGATTTTATCAGCAACCAAGTCAATGCTGGCGTATAGGTTCTCGCTGCTTTCTTCTGCGCGTACAATGGCACCGTTGGCATATACGGTGACTTCAGCCGTTTGTCTAGGGCTTATCCGAGGGTTGCGGGCAACCGACAGATGCACATCAACTTCTGTGGTCAAATGCTGAAAGTGATTCACAGCCTTTTCGATCTTTTGACGCACATAGTCGCGAATCGCGTCAGTGATTTCGATGTTTTTGCCCTGGATAACAAGCTTCATATAAGCTCCTCCCCTTAAGGTGGATATATTCTCACCCTAGCACCTTGTATCCTGGACGACCCGATGGTTAAAAATGTTTTGCATCCTGTGACAAATCTTGATTAATCCACTCATATAACGCTAATAGAACTGCGAAAAACACTGATGACATCAGCATTTCGCCAAATGAGAGAGTGTGAGCTTCTGCTAGGATATGATGAGCGATCGCTCCCAAAGTTATCACGCCATTGCAAAATATAGTCAATCTACGCATCCTATTGGTTACCCATGGGCAACCTGAAACACCTAAATTAGATCTTAAATTTTAACTAAAACTTTAGGCCCAGCCTGCATATTAATAAGGCCTTAGATAAAGCCTCAATTTCTCAGCTTCTTTCTACTAGACAGTGTTAAGCAGGCGGTAAATTTTATCCTTCAGTACTTCAGTTGGCATCGTTGAATTCAGGGTTGAATTCAGGAATGAGTTCATAAATCCGACACCCCCGCATCGCTCTCTGAAATCCCCCAATTTTAGTAAGCTTCAAGATTCCGGCTACCCCCAGGTTTCACGGGTAAGCGAGGAGCAAATCAGACCTGCGTTCAGCAACGTCCGTCAGGCCCCGATATAGTTTTCTACGGGGGTGCTACGTTAGACCCGCTGCCTCAAAGCTCTGCGTTCAAGATCATTCTGCATTAATTGCTTGTGCTAACGTCTCGCGCCCTTCGGCCTTGTCAGCTTTATATCCACGATGTCATTCCTTATGCGGTCGCATGGGAGTGGCAGCAGGCGAGGGTTGCGCAGAAAAAGGAGAATCCGAACCAGGTGGATGTGTTGGCGTTGCTGGAGCATCCGCCAGTCTATACCCTGGGACAGGGAGCCAGTGTAGAGTTTTTGAAGTTTGACCCCGCTGCATCGCCTGTTGAGGTTTGTCGGGTAGAGCGGGGTGGAGAAGTGACGTATCACTGTCCGGGGCAGTTGGTGGGCTACCCCATTCTTGACCTGCGGCATTATCAGCAGGATTTGCACTGGTATCTGCGGCAGTTAGAAGACGTCATCATTCGGGCGATCGCCCCGCTGGGTCTTCAGGGCGATCGCATTCCCGGTCTGACTGGGGTGTGGGTCGAGGGTCACAAAATCGCCGCCATTGGCATCAAAGCCAGCCGTTGGATCACCATGCACGGGTTTGCTTTAAATGTATGCCCTGATATGAGCGGGTTTCAGCACATTGTGCCCTGCGGCATTGTGGATAAGCCAGTGGGCAGTTTGGCTCAGTTTGTGCCTCAGATCTCTGTGGAGGCAGTGCGTCCGCTGGTCACTGCGGCTTTTGCCGAAGTCATGCAGGTTGACCTGTCTCCCGCCACAACTGACTCTTGGGTAGAATCACTTGGCTTGCAGGGTAAACCTTAGTCGCCAAATTCCGCAATTTTTCGTATGCTATATAAATTCCTGACGGCTCGGAATTTACGCAGACCTTGCGGCAACTGCTGAGTGGCAGTTGCTTAAGTGGCAAAGGCTGGGCTTGCAGCACACCTACAGATTCCCTCTAGTCATTTGTTTGACGTGCATTATTCAGCGTGACTGGGTTCGCCTATCCTCTCTGGGTTTACGCTATGACATATACGCTTCCTACACCTCCCCAGACGGATGCATCGCTGCTAGAACTGCTGGCGTTTAGCGCCAAAGTGCAGGAAACTCAGTCGGTACAGGCTGAGTTTCCTCCTCCCCTGGTGCAGCCGCAAAACTCTTGGCGGGCGATCGCCCCGCAGCCCACACGGCAGCGCTCTTTCTTCCTAACCGATTACGTCGGTCAATACAGTGGCGCTGCACCCCTGATGCCCCTGCGCGATCGCGACGTGGCTGCACTCTCTGCTTGGTTTGCGGATGAAGATATGGGGGCGATCGCCGCTGACATCCAGTCTCAACTGCAGCAGTGCTTCCCTGAACCCTGCTGGGAAGATGATCCCTTTGGCTTTTTGCACGAATACCTATAGCCGCTTCTTAGCGAGACTCCTAAAATTCAATTAAGCGCCATTCGCCTTATCCCAATTTGCCAAGCGACCGTAGCATAGTGTTTGTAGCGTGCGGTTCAGAAATATTGATACACAGGTTGCTGCCTGCATTGGTTGCTGCCTGCATTGGTGGATACCTGCGTGGGTGAGAGAAGCCTTGCTCCAGATTCTAAACAATGCCGCGATCACGGCTGTCAGACCATAGATCTAGAGCGTGTCATCAATTCTGACCAAAAGCCTTATGCTGGAGCGTTGCCACGCCCGCCCAAAAACCGGGCTAGGGGCTGTGACCGTTGATTTTGGGCCATCAGAGGCTAATTGATTACAGCCCCTAGCACTGAGAAGGAGAATGCCTCAACCTAGACCCACACACCCACTGCGCCGCCGCCGCCGCAAGTTTCACCCTGCCCTATTTGCGCTGCTCGCCCTGCTGTCAGCGTTGCTGGTCTGGCGGCAAACTCGCACTCGCAATGATGAGGCAGAGCCCACATCCCTACGACAGCCGACGCAGTGTCTTGGGCGATCGCCCCATTCTGTGAGCTCTGTGAACGGGCCATCTAAGCCCTGTAATTTTAGGGCCGACCAACGCTGCGTCAGCATGGTAAAAATCCGGTAGGTTCAGGCCGCAATTGGCATAATGTCTATACTATGGTTGAGAATTATTGAAGCATTTAGCACCCTGCCAACCGGGGGAGAGTGGTGGTGGACAGTGGGATCATCGATTCTGTTTGGGGCGATCGCCCTACCACTTGGGTTTTGGGGTAAGCTGCTGCGCCCCACGTGGCAGCGTCGCCCCGCCGCCACCGTGATCAGCGCCCTCCTCACCAGCATGATTGCCCCGGCATTGCTAGAGGAATTGGCCTACCGCGTCTTGCTCATCCCCCACCCTACAGAACCGGTCTCTCCCGCAGTCCGATGGGTGTGGATCGTGACCAGCCTAGTGGTTTACATTGCGGCCCATCCGCTGAATGCGCTAACGCTCTATCGCCGCGCGTATCCCACCTTTTGCTCGCCCATTTTTTTGCTGCTCACCGCACTATTAGGCATCCTTTGCACTGGGCTGTATTGGGGCACCGGGTCCATCTATCCTCCGGCTGTGGTGCATGGGCTAGTGGTGTTTACCTGGCTCACGTACTTTGGCGGCAACCTTGTGCTGGGGTATGAGGTCGATGCAGGGCGATCGCACCCAGAATAGAGCGATCGCCCCCCACGCTAGACGCCAGCTTCAGCCAATCCCAACGACTCCGCAGCCCGCACAACCGCATCTCTAAGCTGATACCCCGCATCACTAATCAGTTTGCGCTGAGCCATCGTCACCGTGCTGTAGGGAGCCGGCACAGATGAATCATCGACATAAAACGGCTCAATCGACGCCATACAGGCCGCGTAAGCCGCATCAATTTCAGCCATCACATCCGCGCCTAAAAAAGACTCAAATGGCTTAACCTGGCTATAGATCCCAATCCAGTTATTCTGAAAAATCAACAGGCTCTGATCCGACCACGTTTCTTCTTCACTAGAAATTTTCTTGGCAGGGACTTCAGTTGCCAGGGCTATGATGCCTTCAAAGTTAAGCGCTGCGCTAAAGTTCGCGGGCGTATTGAGCTGGTCGATCAGCGATTCCACACTAGCAATCAATCCCTCGGCATAGGGCACAGCCGCCGTCACATCTCCATCGCGAAACAGCAGCGCTTCGATGCGATGAAAGCCCACAAATTCAGGAGAGGCTTCTCCCTCGTCAAAGGCATAGGGACGCGCATCAATATCAGAATCTTCTTGTTCAAAGCTACCCGCTAGCACCTCAATTCGCTCGTAGGGCGGTCGTGCTGCAATGTAGGCCATTTTGGCCGCGTCCAAATCGCCCTCTTGCAAGACAGACAACAGGGTTTGTACGAGGGGCAACTGGTCTGCCGCTTGCGCTCTAAAGTAGTCCAGTCCCATTTCAACAGACGCCGTATAGATATCATCCCCTGCTTGAGCCACAGTCGGAGGTGCCTTTGACTGAGCGGTGGCGTCTGGCAAGGGGTACAAGGTCGTCCCGATGATACATAGAGCCGCAGCAAGACCCAATAGCAGAGATCGAATGGCAGTTTTCATATCGCACCAAGTGAGAATTATTAGTGTTTGCCTGAGAAAATAGGCCACGCGAAAATGTGTGCCTATTTTTTGAATTCACGAATTTGCCTAATTTTAAGCAGCCCAAATTTGTGTGCTCTAACACGCACTTAACTCAGAGACTTCATGCACGTTGTGCAGTTTAAGTTGGCGCGACATTAGCCCATTGTGCTAGCGTCGCGCCCTACAACTGGCCCTACAACTGGCCCACAAATTCAGGGATGGGCATACTGTATCTTTATTAAGAATCAATTGCAATAGTTGGAGGCGGTTGATGTCACGTCTCTACGCTTCAGTTCACCCAGCATGCTGGCTTCGACTGAGCAGCATCGAAGGAGATATCTGTCTTGCTCTCACAGGGAATGGATATGGCTCGGTGAAGGCCCAATTGGGAGCGGCCTGCAACAACACGCCATGCAGCGGCATCCCTGCTTTAAGGGCCGGTTCACCGCTCACTAATAGAGTGTTGGGCGCTTTGCAGAAGCCCGCTATAGAAAGTCAGGCAAAATTTCGTCCGGCTCGTCTTCATCCCCGTATGAGTCTGGGTAGGGATTTGGCGCGGAGAGGGTCGGAGGATGGCTCGGCTCCAAAAAGTCTAGCAGCACCTCATCGGGTTCAGATTCTAAGTCGGCATAGGTGACGCCTGCCGAGGCAGACATAGAGGGGGCTGCGACTGCGTGGCGGCTAAGGTAAAGGGCGATCGCCTCCTTCACCACATCATCCGTCGTTTGGTGAGTAGACTGGGCGATCGCCTCTAGCTGGGCATACCACTCCGCTGGGATCTCACCCGAAATTGCGACAAACTCATGCATGGCTCTAATCCAAAGGCACCGTAAACACCCAGTCTTGATAGCGAGAATCGCGGTTTTCGGTAATTGTAGTCAGGGCATCGCGGAGCGTGTCGGTTACCGGGCGATCCGTGCCATACCTATAGTTTTCAATGCGTTTGATGGGGGTAATGCGCGCTGCGGTGCCGCTAAGAAACACCTCATCGGCAATGAACAATTCAGACTTATCGACCGCTCGCTCTTCTACGGGAATTCCCAAGTCTCGCGCTAGCGTCAGCACACTATCTCGCGTAATCCCTTCCAAAATATCTTGATCAAAGGATGGCGTAATCAGTCGCCCATTGCGAACCACAAAAATATTCATTCCTGAGGCTTCGCTCACCTTGCCCTGGGAATTCATCAAAATTGCCTCATCAAACCCTGACTCTACAGCCTCAGTTTTGGCAAGTGACGAGGTGATATAGGCTCCGCTAATTTTGCCTCGTAGGGGCAGACTCCGGTCTTCTTGGCGATACCACGAACTAAACCGGCAGCTCACCCCATCAGGAGAAAGGTAGTCGCCCAGCTCTAACCCATAGACAAAAAAGTCTTTCTCCACATTGTGCAATCGGGGAGAAATACCCAGGTCAGAGGTATACACAAAGGGGCGAATGTAAAACGAGGTTGCGGGGCTGTTCTTCTTTACAAAGTCAACAATGACCTGCTGAATTTTGTCAGCGGGCAGGTCGTAATGCATGAAACGAGCACTGCTGCTGAGGCGTTGGCAGTGGCGATCGAGCCGAAACAGCAGGATTTGATTGGGATTTTGCGGATCGGGGAGACCTCGCATGCCGCCAAATGCTCCCGTTCCGTAGTGCAGGGCGTGCGTCGCGATAGAAACATTTGCCTCTGCAAAGGGCACAAACTGGTTTTTGAAATAGGCAATAGACAAAAAGTTTTGCATAGCAAATCAACATCCTATCGGGTGAGCGTTAGGCTTCAAACGGCGGGTTTTGAAGCACAGGGTCTAATGGGTATGACGCCTGGGAGGATTTTGGCGAGGATCTTGCGAGTTTAAATTATCCCCTTCATCGGCCGTTCTATTACGGTTGTCGCAGAAAACATCAGAAAACCTAAAGCAGCAGCTGTAGAAGAGAGGCAATTGTTAGCGATCGCCCCTCTATGGGTATGCTCATACGAAAGCATGGGCGTATATTGGGTTGGGCGCAGCGCAGCCTGATGCTTATCTCTACCTATTTTGCAACGGATTGCTGCTTCTGTTCTGCATTGAATGAAGCCCTATCATCTACGTCTGGTGATAGTGACTAAAGGGCGATCGCGCTAATTTTTCCCTGTTGAGCCGCACGTGCGGGTTTAGATCTTCGGAGTACAGAGATGACCGCCGTCATTGACCGCAAACTTCGCCTCATGGTTGTTGACGACGAAGCCGACAACCTAGATTTGCTCTATCGCACCTTCCGTCGCGACTTTTACGTGTTTAAAGCTGAGAGTGCCTTAGCAGCGCTGCAAATCCTCCAGCAAGAGGGCGAGATGGGCATCATCATCTCTGATCAGCGGATGCCCAAAATGAGCGGCACCGAATTTCTGAGTCAGGCAGCACAACAGTTTCCTGATACGATTCGGATTTTGCTGACCGGATATACCGATGTTGAAGATCTGGTAGACGCGATCAACAGCGGCAAAGTTTTCAAATACATCACCAAGCCGTGGAATCCAGAGCAGCTCAAGACGGTGGTCATGCAAGCCGCCGAAACCTATCGGGTGCTGAAGGACAGAACTCACGAACTCAATCGAGCCCTACGCCGCGAGTCAATGTTCAATGCCGTCACAACGGCCATTCGTGAATCGCTCGACTATCGTGGCATGCTTCAAACCATTGTGAGCACCCTGGGGCACACCTTTAACGCTGACTATGGCACGCTGCGCCCGGTTGAGCGAGCTGCGGGCGCTTATCAGCTCTTGCCAGAGGCCTACCTCTACTCAAAGACTGCTGATCAAAATGGGACGACGCTGCCGATCTTGGCTGCTGAAGACAAACCAGGGTTGCTCGATACGCTGATCGCCGAGCGCCAAGCCTACTACATTCCCCCTGGGGAGTTGGGGGATACGGCGTCAACCTATGGGCAGTTGCTAGTGCCCCTCTGCTACCAGCAAGACACGCTGGCGTTGCTGGGGCTCTATCATCGGGGCGATCGCCCAGGTTGGTCTGCCGAAGATACTCAGCTCATTGAAGGAGTTATAGAACAGGCTGCTCTGGCGCTGTCGCAAGCCAAGCTCTACCAGCGCATCCAGCAGCAGACTGAGCAAATGCAAGCCGAGCTAGCCGTGGCGCGCCAAATTCAGATGAATCTGCTGCGCCAAGAGATGCCAACCCTCGACTACGGACGGATTCAGGCTTATTGTCACACTGCCCGTGAAGTCGGCGGCGACTTCTTTGAAGTGTTTGTGCATTCCCAAGGAGATGTGTGGCTCGCCGTAGGGGATGTGTCCGGCAAAGGGGTACCCGCAGCCCTGTTTATGGCAAGCGCTATTTCCGTGCTGCGACGCGAGTTGGCCTACGAAACCCCGCCTGAGCCCCACGAGATTATGCACAATCTCAATAGCGGTTTGATGGAGGACTTGGTGAGCAGCAACTGCTTCATCACCATGGTGCTAGCGCGCTATTCGCCCCATACCCGTCGCATGGCCTACGCTAACGCAGGCCATGTTTATCCGCTGATTTGGTCTCAGGCCGCAGAGCACCCAGACCCCACATACCTCAAAGCTCGTGGAGTGCCGCTGGGCATTCTGCCTCAGTGGACGGTGGATGCAGCAGAAACCACGATGGCACCAGGGGATGTGTTTTTGCTAACGAGTGACGGCATTACCGAAGCCACTGTGGAACCAACTGAAGGCGATCGCCCTCCGTCACAAATGCTGCACCAGAGCGGCCTCTGGCAGATTTTGAAGCAACAGTCCCAGCTCGATCTACCAGCGGTGCTATCTCACGTGCAAACCCACAATGCCATTCAAGAAGACGACCAGACCATTCTTGCCCTGGAGGTTTTTTAGTCAAATGAGAACCGAACTGCACGTACCCAGTGATCTCAAATTTCTCACCGTGGTCGAGACCTGGCTCCTGAGCTCCCTCGAACTAGAACTGGGTGAAGAGGTGGATTGGCAACGTCAGGCAAACCGCCTCCGGCTCGTGCTGGTCGAAGCCTATTCCAACGTGGTGCGCCACGCTCACCGCGATCGTCCGAATCTGCCCGTGCTGATTCGGGTGGAACTGTATGAACGCGATGTCCATCTAGAAATTTGGGATCATGGCAACGGATATGATCTCTCAACCTACTTGCCACCAGCCCCCGACGATTGCCAAGAAGGAGGCTATGGATGGCTGATCCTAAATCGGCTAATGGACAAAGTTGAATATCGGCTGCAAGTCAACGGACGCAACTGCTTGCGACTAGAAGCAACTCTTCCTAAAAAAGAACCCGTTCCTGATATCTACAGCTAGCTTTCAGGATATCTTTATAATCAACCCATCCTAGGGCATGTCATCAATTCCAACCAAACGCCTTACGCTATGAGCGTTGCCACGCCCGACCCAAAAACCAGGCTAGGGGCTGTGACTATTGATTTCTCGGATATCAGAGGCTAATTGATGACAGCCCCTAGTGCTATGGTCGGAACTTCCGTTAGCGTCAGTTCGGCAAATTCCTTAAACCGTTCTGCCTACGACACGGGTAGAGCAGCTTGACATTGTTTCAGCCCAGTGTAACGGTACTGAAACAACGCTATCAAACTCACGCTTCAGTAACTGATCTTAGGATTAATGCAGTATTCCACAGTGCATGTTTTTTTCATACGCCAAACACACGAAAAAGCAAAGTAAAGCCTCAGTTTATCCATGAAGCGCTTGGAGCACCATTGATATTGTTTATGGAAGCCTTCCAACGCAAGAATTCCATAAACAAAAACTACTTGCCCTAATCAACTCAACAGTTGCACGTGCGGTGCTCAGAATTGGGTGATAGTTTTATACGCGACTCCTATACATGCAACCTAGGCGAATCGTTCTACTGTGTCAGGGTTGCGATTTTTCTTTCTGCTCTTCTAAAGCGATGAAGAGAGCGATGCATTCTTCATCGCTTTGTCAGTGGCTGCTGTCAAAACGGCACATGGCGATCGCCAAATCTGATGGCTCAACAACCTAGTACTTGTTTTCTGTATACAATGCGCTCGATACGACATGGGGCTTTTTGCTGTTTGAAAGGCTATTGCTTGGGTTTTCCTTAAGTTTCTAAAACCCTTACCCCGCAAGAGTTTCAAGAAAATTAATTCTCTCAAAACGTAAACATGTATTCTAATATACAGATTTCAAGCCTGTACCTTGGTGGAATCTGTAGTAATTCGATAGTAATTCGATACCAGTCCGCAGGTATTGTTCGCTAGGTGCAGGTTCGCGAAATCACTTCGGGTTCTGTGCATAGTTCAAACCCTGATAGGCTGAGCTGAGCTCTCTTCTTACGCAGAGATTCGGTATCATTGCTGCTTGTTTGGCTGCTATTTTGTTGGTTTCCTACGAATTAGTTCATTTGTCTCTTCACATTTGTCGTCTGCTGTTTTGTGTAACGAGGAACGTCAATCAATGTCTAAATTAGTTTTGAGAAAGAGAGCCAAACGGCGATCGCACATGGACGTGCATGATGCTGTGGCTGGTCTGCAGGGAGTCCTCCAGAAGCTCAAATCTCCCCAGTCGCTGTCTCCTGCATGGCAGGCTTGTATCCCCGTCGTCGTCCTGATTCTGCTGGCTTCTACGGGCAGCGCTGCCTTTGCTCAAGATGCCATAGAAGACGCAGTGTCTGAGCTACAAGTTGGCCTTGACACGATGTATGTGCTGATTTCTGGAGCCCTCGTGTTCTTTATGAACGCTGGCTTCGGCATGTTAGAAACCGGCTTCTGCCGCCAAAAGAATGCCGTTAACATCCTGGCAAAAAACCTGGTTGTGTTCGCCCTGTCTACAATCGCCTACTGGTTTATTGGTTGGGGCCTAATGTTTGGTGACGGCAACCCCTTCTTTGGCACTCAGGGTCTATTCTTTTTGTCGGGTGCAGACAATAGCCCTGCTATAGATGCCTATGAGGGCGTTTACGGTTCCATTAGCTGGACGGGTGTTCCCCTAGCAGCAAAGTTCTTCTTCCAACTAGTGTTTGCTGGTACTGCTGCTACTATCGTGTCTGGTGCAGTGGCTGAGCGCGTCAAGTTTGTTGACTTCATCATCTTCAGCCTGCTTTTAGTAGGGATTGCGTACCCCATTACCGGTCACATGATTTGGGGTGGTGGTTTGCTCGGCTCAGCTGGCTTCTGGGACTTCGCTGGTTCAACCACAGTGCATGCTGTCGGCGGTTGGGCTGCTCTGATGGGTGCTGCCTTCTTGGGCCCCCGAATTGGCAAGTACAACGAAGATGGTTCTCCCAATGCGCTGCCTGGACATAACATGTCTATTGCAACGCTGGGCTGTTTAATTCTCTGGTTAGGCTGGTTTGGTTTCAACCCTGGTTCAACCATGGGTGTGGGGGATGGCGATGCAATTTCGCATATCTTCTTGACCACAAACATTGCTGCAGCTTTTGGTGGTGTGGCGGCAACCATCACTGCTTGGGTGCTGCTGGGTAAGCCTGACTTGTCGATGACAATCAACGGGATTCTGGCCGGTTTGGTGGCAATCACTGCCCCCTGTGCTTGGGTATCGGCGGGTTCCTCTGCCATCATCGGACTGATTGGTGGAATCTTAGTCGTGTTTGCTGTTGGCTTCTTTGACAAGATCAGAATCGACGACCCTGTAGGTGCTGTTTCGGTTCACCTTGTTAATGGGATTTGGGGAACGATTGCTGTGGGTATCTTTGCCGCTGGTCCCAATGCTGGGATTTACGGTGAGGGCGGTGGTCCTGACAGTAGCTTGATTACAGGCGATTTTGGCCCTGTGGTGATTCAGTTCTTGGGCACCATGCTTGTAGGTCTCATCATTGTTGTTCTTTCCTCTATTTTCTGGCTAACACTTAAGGCTCTACTGGGCATTCGCGTGTCGGCAGAAGAAGAGCTGATGGGTCTAGACATTGGTGAGCATGGCATGGAAGCCTATGCTGGCTTTGTGAAAGACGCGACGGGTGCACCTGCGGGTGTATCTGGTGTGGCGTCTACGGGTGTGGCTGGAACAAACTACTAACCGAGGGTTTGCCTTATTAGTTAGCTTCAATCTGGCTTGATCCGCTTAGGGGAGTCGCTGCAACGCAGCGACTCCCTTTATGTTTTAACCCGCTCATGCACAGGGTTTAGAAACTGCATCCGGTTTCTCTATCCTGAATCGCTTTATGGAAACTTAGCAGTCTGCACGATAGAAGAAAAGTCTACTGACTAGCGCTCTATGCCCTGCATTGGACGTTATTAGTCAGCTGAGTCTCCAGGATGGAGAAATTCTCTTCAGATTATTTTTTGCTCACCGTTGAGATTTGAGAACTGTATGGGTGGCCTACAGCCGCAACTAAATCAGAAAGACTCGGGCTAGGCTGCTCTGGCGAGGTGTTTCTTGTCGAAACACCTCAGGGAAAGATTGCTAGAAAAGTGTTTCTGGGCAATTCGTTGGCGAGCCTATATGCTCGGTGCATTATTCGTTGGCAGGGGCAGATAATCCCTACATCTGGAACGAAGATTGTTTGCAGTTTGGGTACTATCGCAGAAAGATTTTGGAGCATTTAGTTTGCGATTGGCTTGACTCGAAAGGGCAAGCTCACCCACACCAAAGCCGACTTCATATTGGCAGGCTAAAGGTTGGCGTTACATCATGCGATCGCCTCTAATCAATGCAGGAAGTCTCAGCAAATCTAGGCAGGATAGGTCTCGGGGGGTAACAGGGCGATCGCTCTGCCTACGGGGTCATCTTGGCCTTCAACAGCCCCCAAGTCCATCAGCGCCGTTTTCTGGGCATCGGTTAACCCTGTGACGCCCAGAATGTTCATGCCTTCGTAAGGGCGGGGCATTCGCAGCGTTTTTTGCAGACAGAAGGCCATCCCGTCAGGAGCGGCATTCTCCCAGATCTTGATCGTTTCATCTTGACTACAGCTAATTAACTGACGACCATCGCCACTAAACGTGACATAGCGCACCCATTTGTCATGGCCCGTCAAGGTTTGGTGGCAGCGCTGCTGCTCTAGATTCCACAGCTTGATGGTGGTGTCTCCGCCACAGCTGGCGAGCCAGCGGCCATCGGGGCTAAAGGCCACTGCTAGCACCAAGCTGGAATGGGTGCCAATCACCGTGCGCTGTCCCATCTTGAGATCCCACAGAATGACCAGCCCATCCGAGCCACCCACTGATAGATAGCGACCATCAGGGCTAAAGGCCAATCCCCGCACCCAACTGCCCTCGCAGGGAAGCCGCTGAAAACACGTTTGGGTGTCCACATCCCAAAGACACACCGTTTGATCTTGACTCCCGCTGGCAATGCGGCGGCCATCGGGACTCACCGCCAGTGCCCAAATTCCGCTGTCGTGCCCTGTCAAAACGCCCTGGCAGGTGCGGGTTGAGAGAGACCAAAGGCGCACCGTTCGATCTAAGCTGCCGCTCACCACGAGGTCGCGCTGAGGGCAAAACGCCACCGCCCACACCTCGTGGGTATGGTCTGACCAGGCCTCTGCCAACTCTCCGGTGGCGCTGTGCCACAACCGCACCGACGCATCTTCGCCACCGCTGGCAATCCATTGCCCATCTGGACTCACGGCAACGGCAAACACCCAGCCCCGATGACCCATTAAGGCGTTGGGCTGAGCCATAGGATGGGTCGCTGGATGGGCAATGGGCCACAGCCGCACCTGCCGATCTTGGCCCCCGCTGACTAAATATCGGCCTGTGGGATGCAAGCACACCGACCACACGCCGTTGTTGTGCCCGCGCAGCACCTTAAGGGCCTGATTCGTCTGACTATCCCAAAGGCGAACCGATTGGTCTTCGCTACTGCTGGCGAGTGTCCGTCCATCTGGGCTAAATGCGACGTTTGAGATCCAGCTGCTGTGCCCACTAAAGACCCAATTCACCGTCCCTGTTTGCCAATTCCACAGGCGAATAGACTGGTCATCGCTGCCGCTGGCAATTATTCGCCCATCAGGACGAA
The DNA here is from genome assembly GCA_019359435.1 of Kaiparowitsia implicata GSE-PSE-MK54-09C. Lineage (GTDB taxonomy): Bacteria > Cyanobacteriota > Cyanobacteriia > Elainellales > Elainellaceae > Kaiparowitsia > Kaiparowitsia implicata. The sequence continues at coordinate 23,574 of JAHHHI010000075.1, read as the reverse complement.
ATGCCACCGATCGCACCTGCTGCGTATGCCCAACGAGCGATCGCACGCGTAGACGGGTGGCAATATCCCACACCCCAACTGTGCCATCGTGGTGCCCACTCACCAAGGTTTGCCCATCGGGGCTAAAGGCAACAGACCAAACCGGAGACTCGGCCTCTATCCGCACACAATCGCCAGTGGCTACGCGCCACACTCGAATGGTGCCATCTTGGCTCCCACTCGCCAGTTGATGGTCGTGAGTCCCCGTCCCCGCTTTGGAATACCCCTGGGGAGAAAATGCTACGGAGCGCACCTCATTGTGATGCCCTGTCAAGCAATGCGCCAATTTGCGGGTGCGCATCGACCATACGCAAATTCGATGGTCTTCACATCCACTGGCCAGCCATTGCCCATCAGGGCTAAACGCTAAGGAAAACACCCGGCTCGACGATGCCCGCAGACTGCCACGGGGATGCCCCGTCTTTAGATCCCACAGATCAATAGTGCCGTTGGCGCTGCTCGCCAGAATCTGGTTATCTGGACTAATGGCAACCGACCAGCACCAGCCATCTTGAGCACGCAGCGTCAGCAGGGGTTGCGCATCGCTCACCCGCCACAGGTGAATTTCGTAGCTGACATCGCTCGCCGCCAAGAGTTCACCATCGGGGCTAAAGGCAATGGACAACACTTGGCTAAACGTATCTTTGAAGACGGAACGAGACAAGTCAGCATGGGCAAAATTAGCGCCCTGCAGCGGGCCATCCTGCAGATAGGCTTGCCAGACGGTGAGGCGAGAAAAATCCCACCCCTGTAGCGGTATTTCTAACTGTTGAAGCAGGTTGAGCACGGTGCCACTGGCATAGCTTTTGACGGCCTGCTGCCGCCAGCAGTCCAAATGCTGCTTGAGACGAGCCTCTAGACCGGGTTGGCCGTTGTGCTCTAGCAGCTTGTGCAACACCGATTGAAGCATCAGCCGGGTTTGGATGTCGCGAACATAATCTTTAGCTTGGGCCAAAATTAGCGGATGGCTGTGGATGAGGCTGTCTTCAGCGGTGGGAGCCGCCTGAATCGCCCGACTCATCTGATCGATAAACCAGTCGCTTATATACTCCATCACCACAGGCTGGAGCGAGAAACGGGTGCTTTGGCTGGAGGTGAGCCGCTTGCTGTCACGCTCAATGAGCGATCGCCGCTCTAGAGAGGTCAACGCTTCAATCACATCGCCCAAGACGGGGGGCCCCACCCAGTGAGCCCGAAGCTGAGTTAAGGTAATGGGCTCACGGTGAACAGCAAGCCAGAGTATGATCTGACGCTCAATCCGCGATAGCCGATCCACTTGGCGGGCCAAGAGATCTCTCACATCGCCAAAGACCGATGCCCCCTGAGAGAGCACATCGACGAAGGGGCCGATCTGCCCTGCAAATAAGTCTTGAATGACGGGGGCCACCATTTTTAGCGCGAGGGGATTGCCCGCATAGTGGTTAACCAGGAACTGCCAATCTGTCGGGAGTCCCGCAAAGTCTCCCTTGGTTTCAAATAGCGATCGCACGGCTGGGGTGGGCAGTCCCTCTAACCGGAGCGAGCGAATGGGGCCGGTGATGCCTTCTTGGCAGGCGATTTCTTGGGGTTTTTCTCGACTGGTCACGACAATGGCGCTGGCGTGAACCGTGTCGCCCAGGCTGTGAAACAGTTGACCATAGCCTTCATAGCCCTGTTGGTAGGTGCCCGCGCGATCGCCCGATTGCATCACCGATTCCACGTTGTCGAGCACGATCAAACAGCGCGACTGCCGCAGCCTAGACAGGAGCGATCGCAGCAACCGATCTGACGAAACGGCGTTGCCTTCGCGGACTGCGTCAGGCGGCTGCAAGACCTGCACCAGATCCTTCAGCACCTCCCGCACCGATGGGCCATTGCGAAGAGAGCGCCAGACCACAACCTCAAAATGTGGCTGGAGCTGATGGGCCAGCTTTACCGACAGGGCGGTCTTGCCAATGCCCCCCATGCCAAATATCCCCACCAAGCGACAGCCGTCTGCCAAGATCCAGCCGTTGAGCCGCGCCAGTTCTTCACTGCGTCCGTAGAATAGGGCCACATCGGGAGCCTCGCCCCAGTCACAGCGAGGCAGGGGCAACGCCACCGGAGCGGCCTGCACCCCTAGAATCTCTGGAGGGCCGTCTCTAGCAACCCGGCCTTGGCTGTGCCGACTGAGCGCATCCCGCAGATTCCGCTTGGTGACTTTTTCTCCCAAGACCTGAGAGAGCAACTGCCACAAATCAGACCCCACCTGCTTCACATACCCCAGCTCATACCCAACCGAGCGGGCAATGTCTTGGTAGGGGCGATCGCCCCAAACTTGCCGAAATATAGTGGACTGCAGCGCGTTCAGTCCGCTACTGCCACCCTCGGCCAGCGCCTGTTCGACTAGTCCCAGCGCATCATCGGGGCTTAGCATACACGACTAAAACATAGGGGTATTGGGAACCGCGCAGTTCGACAAAGGTGAAAAAAAAGAGCAACCGCCCCAGCGGTAAAGGGTTCAGAGAAGACAATTTTGACTTTCCGGTCGAGCAAGTCAGGCTCTAACCGCATCCCTCAGAGGTTTGATGAATCTAAATTTAATTTCAATTTATCGGATGAGATTGCATTTTCAATCAGTTTTAGACCCAATTTTGTAGCGAAGAGAACAATTAGGGATCGAGGCGACGTAAGGGCGATCGCCCACCCGGTTCAACACCGAACTTTCCCCACACCTTTTTCCACTCCGCAAATCAGCCCAGCCTGATAGGCTCTTACTCAATCTCCCAGCACGACTGCATGAGCTCCATTCCATCCAATCGCTTCAGCGTCTCAAGTGGAGTGTAGGCATCTAGGCGCAGCGATTCATGCCGCCCGCTGGTTCGCCCTAGAGCCCGGCTATCTGCCCATTACTGCCCGCTACTGCCCGCTACTATCCACAACTGCTACCACTCACTGATCACTAACTGCCCCAACAGGGATATTGCGAGGAACTCACATGAGCAGCAAACGATACTTAAATCTGTCTCGGCGTCAGGTCATTCGAGGCATGTTGGCCACTACCGCTTTCGGGCTAACCGCCAAACTGGGAACCGGCTGTAGCCCTGCTTCCAATGGTGCAGCTGCGGGTGGCGGAGCCGACGGCCTCACCATTGGGTTTATCTATGTGGGGCCAAAGGATGACTTTGGCTGGAACCAAGCTCACGCCGAAGGCGCTGCCGCGATGAGCGGAGCATTTAGCAGCGTCAAACTGATTGAAGAAGCCAGCGTGCCCGAAACCACCGCCGTGGTCGAATCCATGCGGGGCATGATCGACATTGATGGGGCCAACGTGCTGTTCCCCACTTCGTTTGGGTATTACGACCCGCATGTGTTGAGCCTGGCAGAAGAGTATCCCGATGTGCAGTTCTTCCATGCCGGAGGGCTCTACCAAGAGGGCGTGCATCCCAACAATGTGGGCAGCTACAACGGCTATATCGATGAAGCGCAATATGTCTCGGGCATTGTCGCGGCGATGACGGCAAATGCAGGTCGGCTCGGGTTTGTCGCTGCCAAGCCCATTCCCTCGGTGCTTCGCAACATCAACAGTTTCATGCTGGGGGCGCGCAGCGTTCGCCCTGAGGCGACCACCCAAGTGGTGTTTACGGGCGACTGGGCCGAACCCATCAAAGAAGCCGAAGCCGTCAACAGCATGGCCGATCAGGGCATTGAAGTGGTGACCTGCCATGTAGACAGCCCCAAGATTGTGATGGAAACCGCAGAGCGGCGCGGCATCATGTGCACGGGGTATCACGCGGATCAGTTGTCGCTGGCTCCCAATGGCTATTTGACCGGGGCTGAGTGGGATTGGTCGTCGTTCTATACCAAATTGGTTACTGATATTAGCGAAGGCAAGAGTCTAATGGATGGCAGCATTCCCCATATGCTGCGCGGTGGGTTAAGAGAGCAATTCTGCAAAATGTCAGCCTATGGAGCCGCTGTCAGCGATGAGGCGAAAGCAGCTGCCGATGCGGCGATCGCCCAATTTATGGATGGCAGCATGGTGATCTACGACGGCGAAATTAAAGACAACAATGGCGGTGTGGCGGTGGCCCCCAGCGAATCGCTGAAGCAGCAAGACGTAAAGCTAGAGCAAATGAACTATCTGGTCGAGGGCGTGATTGGTTCCATTGGCAGCTAGGGCGCACAGGGCAAGTGTTCTGCTAATCCTGTAATCCTGTCTCGGCTTGATCTACATCCTTCACCTATCTCTTCACTAGGGGCTCAATATGTCGGCGTCTTGGCGTAGAAAACTGGAATCGTTGTTCATTCCGTTTGGGGCGTTGGTTGCATCGCTGGTGCTGTTTGGGGTGTTTTGTGGCCTATCGGGAGCCAATCCCCTGGCGGTGTATGGCGCCATTTGGCGGGCTGGGTTTGGTCAATGGAGCACCTTCCAAAATACGCTAATTCGAGCGGCTCCCTTAATGCTGAGCGGTCTCTGCACTGCGTTGCCTGCTCGGTTGGGGTTAGTGATTATTGGCAATGAAGGGGCGCTGGTCATTGGGGGGCTAGCCGCTGTTGCCACAGGGCTAACGCTGGGCACCTCGGTGCCGCCGCTGATGGTGCAGGTGGGGATGGCGATCGCCGGAATGATTGCGGGCGGCATTTGGATTGGTGCAGCCGGATGGCTGCGGCACTATCGCGCAGTGAATGAAACCATCAGCAGTTTGTTGTTGAACTATATTGCGATCGCCCTCCTCAATCATTTGGTGGGTGGGCCGATGAAAGATCCCAGTTCCCTCAACAAGCCCTCTACGTTTCCCTTAGCCGATGTGAATATGCTGAGCAGCATCCCCGGAACGCGGGTGCACTGGGGGCTGCTCTACGGCGTGATTGCCTGCGTGATTGCGTATTTCTTAATTCAACGAACGACCTTTGGCTTCTCGGCTCGGGTGGCTGGTGGCAACATTCGGGCCGCGCGGGTGGCCGGACTACCCGTCGGCAAACTCACGGTAATTGTCTGCTTTTTAGCTGGTTCTTGTGCAGGGTTAGCTGGCATGGTGGAAGTCGCGGCTGTGCAGGGTGTCGCCAATGAGTCGCTGAATGTGGGCTATGGCTATGGCGGCATCATGGTGGCCTTTGCGGCGCACCACAATCCCCTAGCGGCCATTTTGATCTCGCTGCTAGTGGGCGGCATTTTGGCGAGCGGCGGCACCTTGCAGCGCAGCTTTGCGTTGCCCGATGCCACTGTCTTGGTGTTTGAAGGGCTTGTCTTTTTGGTGGTGCTGTTTAGCGACTCGCTCTATGGAAAACTGCCGTTTTTCAAAGAAAAGCCCACGATTACATCCTCTCCCTCACCGCCGCCTAGTCCAGGGCAAGAGCCTGTGGTCACGGGGTAACGCGACTAGCTGACTGCTCGCAGTACATAGCTAAACAGTGAATGGCTAAACAGTTTAAGAGGCGTGAATGATGGCAACAGAAGCGTTGGGTTGGTGGGGGGTTCCCTTGGCGATCGCCGCAGGAACCATGCGAGGCGGCACGCCATTCTTATTTGTGAGCTTGGGTGAGTGCTTAACGGAAAAGAGCGGCAAAATCAACCTGGGATTGGAAGGCACGCTGCTGATGGGGGCAATGAGTGCTTACGGTGTGTCCTACCTGACGGGGTCGCCTTGGTTTGGCGTTCTGGCGGCGGGGCTGTCAGGGGCGGTGCTGGGAGCCATTCACGGCTGGCTGTCGCAGCAGCCTCGGGTAAATGATGTGGCGGTGGGCATTGCCATGATTATTTTTGGCAGCGGTCTGGCGTTCTTCTTGGGCAAGCCGTTTATTCAACCGTCGGCCACCCAACTGCCCACGATTAACCTGGCCTCGAGCGGCATGGCGCCCGCCGTGCAGGCGGCGCTGCAAATCAGTCCGCTATTTTTACTAGGGCTGGCGATCGCCCCCCTCATGCAGTGGTTTTTCCGCTCTACCCGCTGGGGCCTGTTCATCCGCGCCGTGGGCGACAGTCCCGAAGCCGCACGCGCCATGGGCGTTTCCATCTTTAAAGTGCGAATGCTCAGCATTATGGCAGGCAGCTTCTTGGCAGGCATCGGCGGTGCGGCGCTGTCTCTCTACTATCCCGGTGTGTGGACTGAGCGCATCTCTAGCGGACAAGGGCTGATGGCCGTAGCGCTGGTGATTTTTGCCCGCTGGAACCCCATGGCCTGCCTCTGGGCCTCGTTGCTCTTTGGCGGTGCCCAATCTCTAGGGCCAGCCCTGCAGTCGGTCGGCATTCGCGAAGGCTACTACCTGTTCAACGCCGCACCCTATATTCTGACGCTGTTCATTATGGTGGTCACCTGCTCGCCACGGCGATCGCTCGTGGGCGCACCAGGCGCTCTCGGCACTGACAGCCAAGGTCGAGCGTAAGAACCGCGCTTCAAGTCACGATTAGCGCATCAGCTTTAAAGCTAGTTCAAGAATAACGACGAGGAGAAACGCAATGTCTGGACTGGGCGGCTTAAACAAATCCCCCAATGGGGTCGTGCTCGGGATGGTGCAGCTGCAACTGCCCATCGTGGTCACGCCCAACGACGTGGCAACGCAAACTCAACGCATTTGCGACATGGTCGCCAAGGCCCGACGCAACATGCCCACGATGGATCTGGTGGTGTTTCCTGAATATTCGCTGCATGGTCTGTCGATGGATACCAATCCCGACATTATGTGTCGGCTGGATGGGCCAGAGGTGGCGGCATTTAGTCAGGCTTGCCGCGACAACCACATTTGGGGCTGTTTTTCCATTATGGAATTCAACCCCGATGGCAACCCCTACAACAGCGGCATCATTCTAGATGACCACGGCGATCTGCGGCTGTACTATCGCAAGCTGCACCCGTGGGTGCCTGTAGAGCCGTGGGAACCGGGGAACTTGGGCATCCCCGTTTGCGATGGGCCCAACGGCAGCAAGCTCGCACTCATCATCTGCCACGATGGCATGTTTCCTGAAATGGCGCGGGAATGCGCCTATAAGGGGGCAGATATCATGATCCGAACCGCAGGCTACACGGCCCCCATTCGCCACAGTTGGCAAATCACCAATCAGACCAACGCTTTTTGCAATCTGATTTATACCGCATCGGTCTGCATGTGCGGCAGCGATGGCACCTTCGACTCGATGGGCGAGGGGATGTTTGTGAACTTTGACGGCACGCCGCTAGTCATGGGCAGTCACCGCCCTGATGAGATTATCACGGCGGAACTGCGGCCTGACCTGGTGCGCGAAGCCCGCAACCACTGGAGCGTAGAGAACAACATTTACCAATTTGGGCATCGCGGCTATGTCGCCGTCAAAGGCGGCGCGCAAGATTGCCCCTATACCTATATGCAGGACTTGGTAGCGGGCAACTATCGGCTGCCCTGGGAGGATGAGGTGATCCATCAAGACGGCACGAGCTGTGGCTTTCCTGCTCCGACGCGCGACTATCGCGGGCAAGAACGGCTGACCAATATTTCAACCCAAATCGGAGGTTAGTCATGGGGCGATTTGTCGAGGCGGACCCCTATCCCTATCCCTATAACGGCGACCTGCGGCCTGAGAATACGGCGCTGCTGATCATCGACATGCAGACCGATTTTTGCGGCACGGGCGGCTATGTGGACTGTATGGGCTATGACCTGTCGCTGACCCGATCGCCCATTGAGCCTATTTCCAAGGTGCTGTCTGTGGCGCGGGCAGAGGGTTATCACGTCATGCATACCCGCGAGGGGCATCGGCCCGATCTGTCTGACTTACCCGAAAACAAACGCTGGCGATCGCGCCAGATTGGGGCGGGCATTGGTGACCCTGGCCCCTGCGGCAAGATCTTGGTGCGGGGTGAACCCGGCTGGGACATCATTCCCGAGCTTGCCCCGTTACCGGATGAAGTGGTGATTGACAAGCCCGGCAAAGGCTCCTTCTATGCCACCGATTTGGATCTCGTTCTCATGCGCAAGGGCGTTCAGAATATCGTTCTCGCTGGTATCACCACGGATGTGTGTGTTCACACAACCATGCGCGACGCCAACGATCGCGGCTATGAATGTTTGTTGCTTTCAGACTGCACCGGGGCGACTGACTACAGCAATCACCTGGCAGCACTCAAAATGGTGAAAATGCAGGGCGGTGTGTTTGGTGCTGTGGCTGATTCGTACGCGTTTATTGAAGCTATTTCAGAAGGATAAATAAGGATAAATCTATGACTATTCGTCGTCGTCGATTTTTGGAATTTGGTGCAGGAGCGGCGATCGCCGCCACCCTCCACGGGTGTGTCAGCTCATCGAGCGATACAACCCAGGCAGGCGTAGCCACAGCGGATGCAGGCGGAGCCGATCCCGGCAAAATTTCGATTGGGTTTTGGCCTGTTGCGGCGGGGTTGCCGTTATTTATGGCCGTTGAAAAAGGCTACTTTAAGGACGCAGGCTTGGACGTAGAGGCGGTGAAATTTGCCTCGGCTCAACAGGTTGCAGAAGGCATTATTGCGGGTCGGTTGCAGGGCTCTGGCAATGGCACCGCGTCGGGAGCCTTGGGATTGGCAGAAATCGCCTCTCCCGGCTTGTTCAAAATCTTGGCGGCCAACCCCAGCAATGTTGACCTCAAGCTTGAGCAGTTCATTGTGGCGAAGGATAGCCCCATTCAATCCATTGCCGATTTAGCGGGCAAGCGCGTGGCTAGCGGCCCCGGTGCCCAAAACAAGGTCATTGCCGAAGCAGTGCTGAAGGCAAACGGGATCGACGGGATCGAGGTGCAGCAGCTCGAAATTCGCCAGCATGTTGCCGCGCTGGAATCGGGGCAGATTGACGCAGCCTATACCCTAGAGCCCACGGGCACCGTTGGCGAAATGAATGGCCTGACTCGCATTTTAGAAAATGGCGTGGTGTCGACCTACATTTTGGGCGACTCAAAAGCACCCTGGTTTGGCGGCTCGGCCACCCTTTCTACTCAGTTCATCGATGCCTATCCCGAAGCAGCCAAAACCTATGCGGAAGCCTATCGTCGGGCGATCGCAGACATTCGCGCTAATCCCGATGAAACGCGCCAATATCTGGTGGGCTACACCGCCATTGAGGGGGATCTAGTGGATAAAGTCCCCTTAGTCGGTTACACCATGTTTGATGAGTTCACACCCGAAGATGTGGAGTATTTCCAGGCCTTTTTTGACTTCATGACCGAGTCAGAGGTGTTCTCTAAACCCGTTGATGTGGCCGCACTAATTTACAAGCCTGCCTAGCGCACGAGTCTGTCTGTATCCAAATTTCGCGAAGCAGAGTGACGGCTTTAGGGTCGCTGCCCATTGTGTTTTTTTCAGAGGTTTTATGGTTGAGGTTAATGCCCACACCCGAATTGCGCCACCCGATGCCTGTGTCCAAATTGAGGGGTTGTGCAAATCCTTTAGTGGACAGGTGCTGTATGAGGATTTTGATTTAACGCTGCCGAACCACCAGTTTGTGTCTATTTTTGGGCCCAATGGCTGTGGTAAATCAACGCTGATCAATATGATCAGCGGACTCATTCCCTTTGACCGGGGCACGATTTTGATTAACGGCAAACCCATGCGACGATCGCGCATTGGCTATGTGTTTCAAAACTACCGCGACTCTCTATTTCCCTGGATGAGCGCGTTTGACAACATTGCCTATCCGCTTAAGGTAAAGGGAATGAGCCAGCGAGACTGTCGCGATCGCGTCGAACAGCTGATCGAAACCTTCAACATTCGGCTCGATCTCAAACGCTATCCCTATAGCTTTTCCGGTGGGCAGCAGCAGCTAATTTCGATTTTGCGGGCGCTGGTGGCTGACCCCGAGGTGCTGTTTTTAGATGAGCCATTTTCAGCGTTGGACTTTGAAACCACTCTGTTTGTGCGCGACAAGCTCCAAGAAATTTTTATGACCGCAAACCTGCCCATGCTGATGGTGGTGCACAACCTAGAAGAAGCAGTGTATCTCGCGGATACGGTCTTGCTGCTGAGCAAGCGCCCCACCCACTTGGTGGCCCGCGTTCCCTTTGATGCCCCCCGACCACGCACCCCCGATACGCTCTCGTCGCCTGAGTTCATCAGCGTCAGTCGCCACTGTCTGGATATCTTTCAGGAGGAGATGCGGAAATGATTATACAAACGGGGCGATCGCCCTCTCTCTCCATCGGCTCCCTTAGCATCTGGGTTGATCGACTATTGCCGCTATTGGGCGTCGTGCTGCTGTTTGCCGTGTGGTGGTTGATTGCGGTATCCGGCTGGGTGAATCAAGTTCTCTTACCCACCCCATTCGACACCTTAGTGCAACTGGTATCAGCCACTGTTACCGGCAACATGTTGACAGACTTTGGAGCAACTGTCCTCCGCACCTTCGAAGCCTTCATCATCGCCGCCGTCATTGGCGTGCCCCTAGGAGTTGCATTAGGCAGTTCTGAACGTTTGTATCGCAGCGTTGAGTTTTTGATTGATTTTTTTCGATCAACACCAGCGAGTGCTCTCATTCCTATGTTCATTCTATTCTTTGGGGTGTCTGACTTCTCCAAAGTGATCATTGCGGCATTCAGCGCTCTGTTATTGATCCTATTCAATAGCGCCTATGGGGTGATTAATGCCAAGCGATCGCGCATCTTAGCCGCTAAGGTAATGGGCGCCAACCGCTGGCAAACCTTTCGAGATGTTCTGCTGTGGGAAAGCATGCCGCAAACCTTTATTGGGCTGAGAAGTGGAATCAGCATTGCGCTGGTGATCGTCATTGTGGCAGAGATGTTTATCGGCACCAACCAAGGGTTGGGGAAGCGCATTATTGATGCCCAGCAAGTGCTCAACGTGAAGGATATGTACGCCTCCATCTTGATTACAGGGCTTCTCGGTTACGCGTTAAACATGCTTTTCCTCGTGTTTGAAAAACGCGTGATTCACTGGAGTGGTAAATAGGATCTTATCGGGAGCATCTTATCGTTGTCAGCTTTAAATAAGCCACTTTCCACATACACCTTAAACTCCTCTCCCAGACGGGAACAGAGAGTCTAAGTTCGCCTAAACCCTGCTTGCTTTCCTTCCGTTCTCATCTACACCTCATCAACCCATGACAACTGCAATTGAAACCCGTATTGCCGAAATCCTCAACCGTCCTCACGAGCTTGAGGTTGTGGGAATGACCAAGCAATTTGGCAGCTTAGTCGCTTTAGACAACGTATCATTGAAGCTCAAACCCGGCACCTTTCACGCACTCCTCGGTGAAAACGGGGCCGGAAAAAGCACGTTGGTGAAATGCGTCATGGGATTTTATGCCCCCACCAAGGGCGAAATTCGCGTGGATGGTCAGGCCGTGCAGATTGACAACCCCCGCGATGCCCACCGCTATGGGATTGGCATGGTATACCAGCACTTTACCTCGGTGCCCGCCATGACTGTTGCCGAGAATCTGGTGCTCTCTCGCTACGACAGCGCCCAAATTATCAACTGGAAGGCCGAAATGGAAGGGCTTCAGGCGTTTATGAGCCGTTCGCCGTTTCAGGTGCCACTCGATATTCCCATTGCCCAACTTGCCGCTGGGCAAAAGCAAAAGCTGGAAATCCTCAAGCAGCTTTATCTCAACACGCGCATTTTGATTTTGGATGAGCCGACATCGGTGCTCACCCCGGCTGAAGCCGATGAAGTGCTGGGGCTGCTGCGCGAGCAGGTGACGGCTGGGAGCTTGAGCGTGCTGATGATCTCACACAAATTCCGAGAGGTTATGGCCTTTGTTGATGAGGTGACAATCCTGCGCAAGGGCAAGTTTGCTGGGGTAGGGCGAGTTCAAGACTTGACCATTGCGGACATGGCCGAAATGATGATGGGTGAGAAAAAAGACCCCACCCCAGTCAATAAAACAGTTCACGGCGATCCGGCTCCAGTGCTTGAGGTGCAGAACCTTCAGGCCGACAAAGACAATGGGGTAGAAGCGGTGTGCAGTGTAAATCTAACGGTGCATAGCGGAGAAATCGTAGGGATTGCGGGTATTTCGGGGAATGGCCAGCGAGAGCTTGTAGAAGTGCTGGCGGGCCAGCGGCAGCCCACCGGAGGCACCATTCGGGTGAATGGCGAGCCCTATGGAGCAACGCGATTGGAGATGGCAAGGCACAAAGTCTTTGCACTCCCAGAAGAACCCCTGCGGAACGCCTGTGTGCCGCATATGAGCGTGGCTGAAAACATGGCGCTGCGAACGTTTGATAAACCGCCCCAGTCAAAGGGAACTCTATTGCTGTTGAATGCAATTCGACGTGCTGCGGTCAGCTTAATTGATCAGTTTTCAGTTAAGACGCCCTCGCCCGATACCCCTGTTGGCAATCTCTCGGGGGGGAATGTGCAGCGAACGGTGCTGGCACGAGAGTTATCAGAAGATCACATCAATTTATTGATTGCGGCGAACCCTTGCTTTGGCTTAGATTTCAACGCGGTAGACTTTATTCACACTCAAATTGTAGACGCTCGAAATCGCGGCGTTGCGGTGCTGTTGGTGAGCGAAGATTTAGATGAGTTGTTGAAGCTTTCAGATCGGATTATTGTGCTTAGTGAAGGAAAGTTTGTGTATGAAAGTGCGATCGCCGATGCGGATTTTGCCACGATTGGTCGCAGTATGGCAGGCCATTAGCAAGAACCCCAGATAGACGCATAGGCTAGCGCGGTGCTGGCTGTTTAGCTTGACCTTTAGCGCGTTGAATATATGTGTTAAAGACAACCGCTAACTCATCAATTTCTTTGAGCAGTTTGTGGAGTTGAGCAGCTTCGATTAGGTCTGATTCGATCAGTAACTCTAGCCAGTATGCGGTTGCTTCTAAGTCATCTAAGCCCGCCTTTAGCTTGTTGATGCACTCAATTCGATTTCGGCTTCGGCTTGCGTCTCTATAGTGAACCCCAATCGCTGTTCCACTGTGCAACAGGCGCTTGCCAATCACCTGAGCCGCTTGGTTAGAAGAGGGCAGCGCCCCATACACCCGAATAATGCGGAGCGCAAACGCTTTCGTCCGCTGCTTCAAATCACTCTGCATAGAATGCTGCTCAGCTCTCAAAAAATCTCTGTTTTAGCGTTCCCATCTGCCGCTGTGTTTTAGCCCTTCGTCTTGAGCTTTCACCGATGAATATTTCTGCTCTGCCCTACGACTATGCGTTGCCGGATGACTTGCACCACCTAGCGTTGGTAATTATCGACATGCAGCGCGATTTTTTGGAGCCCGGTGGATTTGGGGATGCGCTGGGCAATGATGTCATGCGATTGCAGGCAATTGTGCCCGCGCTACAGCAGCTATTGGCCGAGTTTCGCTCGCGAGGGCTTCTCGTCATCCACACGGTTGAATGCCATCAGCCAGATTTGTCAGATTGTTCTGAGTCGAAGCTGCACCGGGGCAAGAATGACCTGAAGATTGGCGATCGCGGCCCCATGGGTCGCATTTTGGTGAAGGATGAGCCTGGCAACGGGATCATCCCACAGCTCGCGCCTCTGCCCCATGAGACGGTGATTTACAAACCGGGCAAGGGTGCATTTTATGCCACGCCGCTAGCTGAGATTTTGCAAGACAAGGGCATCACGCATCTGCTGATGACTGGTGTGACTACAGAAGTCTGCGTGCAGACGACCATGCGCGAGGCCAATGATCGGGGCTATGAATGCCTGATGGTAGACGACTGCACGGAGAGCTATTTTCCTGAGTTTAAGCAGGCAACGCTGGAGATGATGCGGGCACAGAGCGGCATTGTGGGATGGACGGCTCCCGCCGCCAATGTGCTAGCGGCATTGCACCAGCAGTGCGTGCTTAATGCAGCTGAACCTGAGTTCGGGATACGCTCAAACCCTCTTAACCCAAACTGACGTTAACTGAGATGGAGACAGGTTGATAGTGGGCGCAGTGGTTGAGGAACCGCTGCGGTAGGTCGGGGCGATCGCCCCAATGCACATGCACATAAGACCCATGCACCTGCTGCTGCTGCCAGCCCTCAGCGCCCAAGGGCTGCCCATCATAGCTCTGAAGGGTAAACAGCGGCGCATCCGGTACAGCATCTAGCGTAGAGCGGTGAAATTCATGCCCCCAGAGGCGATCGCCCGTTTTCACTAAGGGACTGTCGAGGTAGGCGATCGCCTGTCGGTAGCCCAGCGTCAGCCGTTTGCCCATGGTGGCAGTCGTTGGTAGTGCCCCTACCATGGGATGCCGCTGCTGCTCAAAATCCACAATGCTCTCACACAGATACATCAAGCCACCACATTCTGCATAGGTGGGCATGCCTGCACGCACGGCAGTGCGCACAACTTGCCTCGCTGAATGATTTTCTGCTAGCTCTGCCGCAAACACCTCAGGAAACCCCCCGCCAAAGTACAGTCCCTGCGTCCCCTGGGGTAATGCCCCATCCCGCAGAGGACTCCAAGGTAGGAGTTCCGCCCCCAACTCATGCAACAGATCCAGATTATCCGCGTAATAAAAGTTGAAGGCGGCATCTTGGGCGATCGCAATGCGAGCAGCGGGGAGCCGTGAGGGGGAGTCGTGGGTCGTGTGCGATCGCATTCCATTCATCCCCGATCCCATCAGGGTTGTATTGCGAATCTGTCGGTCTGCGGCTGTTGGGGTTAACAGAGGCAACAGCGCATCCCAATCAAAGCAGGTGTTTCCCAACTGGGCCAAGCGATCGATCAGCGGCTCGAGGTGGGGCAGTTCTCCCGTGGGGATGAGGCCCAAGTGGCGGTCGGGAATGGCGATCGCCCCCTCTCGCCGCAGCAAACCTAAAATTGGCAACCCCAGCGGTTCCAATGCCGATTGCAGGAGATCGAGATGGCGATCGCTCCCTACCTGATTCAGCACCAGCCCGGCAAACCGCAGGCGAGGGTCGAGCGTGCGGTAGCCATGGGCGATCGCCGCCACCGAGCGCGACAGGCTGCTGCAATTCAAAATCAACACCACGGGGAGATCGAGCAACCGCGCCACATGGGCCGTGCTGCCCACGTCATCCACCCGCGAAGCTCCGTCAAATAGCCCCATCACCCCTTCAACCAGGGTGTAGTCGGCATCCTGATTGTGGCGGGCAAAGCACTGCTGCACATAGCGTTCCGACGTCAAAACCGGATCTAAATTGCGGCAGGCTCGTCCCGTGACTCGGGTGTGAAACATCGGGTCAATATAGTCCGGCCCCACCTTAAAGGACTGCACCTGTGCACGGTGCTGCCGCAACGCCGCCAGCAGCGCCAGCGTTACCGTCGTCTTCCCTGCGCCGCTGCGCTCCCCTGCAATGACAATGCCCATGCCCTATAGTAAAGACCGCGATACTGCCGTTTAGAGCCATCCATCCGTAATAGCTTGGGGATGGATTCGGTACCGCATTAGCCCCCAAGGATCATGCCAGACTCCATCCTCTGTTCCTCACTATAGACGCAATCTAGAACCCCTATGCACCGTCTCGCCACGATTCCCGGCGGCTGGAACCCCAGCGCCGACGGGGTGATTTTTGTTGAGCAAGACCCCGCGCCCATCGTGATCATCACGGCGGCAGATACCGACATTCAAACCCTGGCAACCGCAGTCACGCGCCTGCCGGATGGCTTTCCTGCGGTGCGGGTCGTGAATCTGCTGCAATTGCAACAGCAGCTCACCATCGACACCTATGTGGAGGAGGTGATCAGTCAGGCTCGGGTGGTGCTGGTGCGGCTGATTGGCGGTCGCGCCTATTGGGCCTATGGGCTAGAACGGGTAGAAGAAACCGTGCAGCACACCGGGGCCACGCTCATGGTGCTGCCGGGGGACGATCGCCCCGACCCTAACCTGATGAGCCACTCCACTGCGCCGTTGGCAGAGGTCAACCGCGTGTGGCGCTATTGCCTAGAAGGCGGCATCGACAATTACCGCAATCTATTAACGTCCCTAGCCACTCGCTATTTGGGGGCAACCTACGACAGCCTGCCGCCGCTGCCCGTACCGCGCATCGGGCAATATCATCCCGAGCTGGCAGGAGGGGAGGATACGGCCAACCTCCCAGCGACCGCGACTCAGGCCGATGCCCCCCACCGCCCCGCTGTCGGCATTTTGTTCTACCGTGCTCACTACCTGGCGGGCAACACCGCCGTGATTGATGGACTGTGCGCCGCACTCACCCAGCGAGGGTTAGCACCGGTTCCCATTTTTGTGTCATCCCTGAAAGACCCAGCGGTGCAGCAGGAACTACTGACCTACCCGCCGTT
This sequence comes from Kaiparowitsia implicata GSE-PSE-MK54-09C, assembly GCA_019359435.1. Classification (GTDB taxonomy): domain Bacteria; phylum Cyanobacteriota; class Cyanobacteriia; order Elainellales; family Elainellaceae; genus Kaiparowitsia; species Kaiparowitsia implicata. The sequence continues at coordinate 7,407 of JAHHHI010000075.1, read as the reverse complement.
TGATGTACTACTCAACACCACCAGCTTTGCCCTTGCCAGCTTAGATGCCGACGCGCCTCACGTTGATCTATGGGAAACCCTCAACGTTCCAGTGTTTCAGGTGATTTGCAGCGGCGGCACCCAGGAGCAATGGGCCGCGAGCACCCAGGGGCTCACGCCGCGAGACATGGCGATGAACGTAGCGCTGCCGGAGGTAGATGGACGAATCATCACCCGTGCGGTGTCCTTTAAGGCGGTGCAGACTCAGAATGAGCACCTGCAAACCGACGTGGTGGTGTATGAGCCGATGGGCGATCGCCTGCAATTTGTCGCAGACCTTGCCGCCAACTGGGTGGCCCTGCGCCGCACCCCGCCGTCCCAGCGTCGCGTGGCGCTAGTTCTGGCAAACTACCCCAACCGGGATGGTCGCCTTGCGAATGGGGTGGGGCTAGATACACCCCAAAGCTGCATTGCCCTGCTCATGGCCTTGCAGCAGGCGGGCTATGCTGTTCCCGAGATTCCGAGCACCGATTTGGCGCTGATGCAGCGCCTCACGGCGGGCATCACCAATGACCCTGAAAGCGCGATTCGTCCTGCACATCAGACACTATCCGCAGGGGACTACCACGACTTTTGGCAGCAGCTTCCCGCTGCGGTGCGGCAGGGCATCGAGGCTCGCTGGGGCAACCCGCCTGCGCACGCATTCTCTATTCCCGGCATTCAGTTGGAGCATGTGTTTGTGGGCATTCAACCAGCGCGGGGCTACGACCGCGACCCCACGCTTAACTACCATGCGCCTGACTTAGCGCCAACGCACGACTATCTCGCGTTCTATTGCTGGGTGCGGCGGCAGTTTGGGGCGCAGGCGGTGGTGCATGTGGGCAAGCATGGCAATTTGGAATGGTTGCCGGGGAAGAGTGTGGCGCTGTCAGACACCTGCTATCCCGAGGTGGCGCTGGGGCCACTGCCCCATTTTTATCCCTTTATTGTCAACGATCCGGGGGAAGGCGCTCAGGCAAAGCGCCGCGCTCAAGCGGTGATTCTCGACCACCTGACGCCGCCCATGACCCGCGCCGAACTCTATGGCAACTTGCACCAGCTCGAAGGACTGATTGATGAATATTACGAGGCGCAAACCCTCGACCCAGTGCGCCTGCCCGCGGTCACTGAGCGGCTGTCGGCCCTGATTTCGCAGGAGAGCTTGCTGCACGACCTGGGGCTGACCGATCTGCTGCCGGATGGCGAAAGCCTTAGTCAAGTGTTGCAGCAGGCAGATGGCTATCTGTGTGAGCTAAAGGAGGCGCAGATTCGCGATGGGTTGCATATTCTGGGGCGCTGCCCGGCGGGGCGGCAACTGCGAGATCTGCTCGTGGCGATCGCCCGCAACCCCAGCCCTCAGCGACTCGGACTCACCCGGGCGATCGCCCAAGATTGGCAGTTGGATCTGGATCCACTAACGGCAGAGTTGGGCGCTGCGTTTGACCCAGCCGCGTATCCCCACCTGCACGGCTGGCTTCAGCCCTGCCGCATTATGGGGGATGTGATAGAAGTGCTAGAACACTACGCCGCCGCCCTGATGGAGCACGTGATGCAGCCTAGCAATCCGGTAGCGGATGGGCCAGAGATTGGCCCCGCCACCCAGCAAGAGTTGGTGTGGGTGGGCGATCGCCTCCTGCCTGCACTGCGCCAAACCGATCAAGAGCTTGCTAACCTGCTCCACGGGCTAAACGGCGGCTATGTGCCCAGCGGGGCGTCGGGTGCGCCCACTCGGGGACGGCCCGACGTGTTGCCAACGGGACGCAATTTCTACTCGGTAGACATTCGCGCCATTCCCACCGAAGTTGCGTGGGACTTGGGGCGCAAGGCGGCGGAAGTTCTCGTAGAGCGCTATACCCAAGAGCAGGGCGAGTATCCCACAACCCTGGGGCTGTCGGTGTGGGGCACTTCTATGATGCGAACCGGCGGCGACGATATAGCCGAAGCTCTGGCGCTGCTGGGAGTGCGCCCCGTGTGGGATGGCGTGTCGCGGCGGGTGGTGGATTTTGAAATTCTGCCGCTGTCGATTGTAGGACGCCCGCGAGTGGATGTGACGCTGCGGATTTCGGGGTTTTTCCGCGATGCCTTTCCCAATTTGATTGACTTGTTTGACAGTGCCGTGGCCGCAGTGGCGGCATTGGATGAACCCCCGGAGCAAAATCCCTTAGCGTCGCGGGCCGCCCAAGAGCAGGCTCAGTGGCAGGCGCAGGGGCTAGCGATGGAGGATGCCGCCCGGCGATCGCTCTACCGCATCTTTGGCTCGAAGCCGGGTGCCTATGGCGCAGGGCTGCAAGGGCTCATCGAATCTCAACAATGGGACACCGAGGCAGATCTGGCGCAGGCGTATATCAACTGGAGCGCCTACGCCTATGGCCGCAACGCCGAGGGTCAGCCCGCGCCTGAAGCGTTTGATCAGCGGCTAGCGCACATGCAGATTGTGCTGCAAAACCAAGATAACCGCGAGCATGATTTGCTAGATTCTGATGATTACTACCAGTTTCAGGGCGGCATGGCAGCGGCAGTCAAAGCCTCTGCTGGTCAAGCACCCCAGCTTTACTTTGGCGACAATGCCCAGACCGCTCAGCCCAAGGTGCGATCGCTCCAAGACGAACTTGCGCGGGTCTACCGCTCGCGCGTGGTGAACCCCAAGTGGATCGCCGGAGCCATGCGCCACGGCTATAAGGGCGCGTTTGAGATGGCGGCCACCCTCGATTTCCTCTTTGCCTATGACGCCACCACCCACTGCGTAGCCGACTTTATGTATGAAGGGGTCACCCAGGCCTATCTGCTCGACCCCACGGTGCAGGCATTTTTGCAGCAGGCCAACCCCTGGGCCCTGCGCGATATGGCCGAGCGCCTGCTCGAAGCGCATCAGCGCGGCCTCTGGGCCACAGCCCCCGCCGCATTGTTGAACCAACTCCAAGATCTCTTCCTAGAAGCAGACCATACCATCGAACAGCGCCCGATCGCCGTGGCAGAACCCTAGTCGAACTGACGTTTTTAAGAAAGCGCCTTAGTCATAACAGCCCGGCCATGCCCCAAACGTCACCCGCTCGCAGAGGGTGCGGCTCCGCACCTGACTGGTTGCTTCGCTGATGAGTTGAACTTTGCGGTCGTGCCAGGGATATTCGTCTGGTAGGCCTTGGGCATGGGCGATCGCATTTTGAAACTCACGAGTTTGCAGATACTCTACAGCCCGCTGATACGCCAGATATGGCCTTGCCTGCGTCTGCCAGTAGGGGTGATCCGAGATTCGCGCCAGAGCATCAGCCGCAGCATTGGGATTGCGCCCTCTAAGAGCCTGATCCGCAGCCTCTAGGAGTCGCTGATTCGTCTCAAACTCTAACGACCACCGCCCCTTCAGTTGTATGACAGATGAGTAGCTGCTGCAATACTGTGAGACAGCATTCGCCAGATAGGTTGCATCGTTAAGATACCGTGGCGAATCTTGCCAATATTCCCGCTGGGCTAACCCGGCAATCTGCTCACACAGGCGATCGCGGTATTCGGTGAAAGTTTGGTGGTGGCGATTAGGGGCCAGCGCATCCATCCGGACGATCGCCCGTTCTAATTCACCGTTATTGACGATCTGCATCAGTTCAGGCCAAGCTTGGTCAATCTGCGCTGCTTCCTGCTGGCGCTGTTCAGCCTGTTGCCGTTGCAAACACTGAGCCCGTGCAGTCAGTACCCGGCCATGCCCATTCTGCACAGAGTTGGGAAATTCCAGAAATCGATCTGCCGCACTAATACACTCGTCATACAGACCGTCCTGCTTATGATCATTAAGTAATTCCAGGAAGTTCTCTAGGTTTGCGATTTCTTGCCCAATGTAGTGATTAATCACGAGCGCTAGGCTAATTCCAGAGACCGCCAATGTATAGATGGCAGCCAGCCAGGCGATCATCGTCAGATCATGCGGGGGGTGATTAGGGTTAGGGCGTGGCATTGGATTAACTCTCCACAATAGAGGCGAGGGCGAGCACACATAGAACCGTCATCTCTCACAGCACAGGCATATCCATCTTGTATCACAATTAATTCAAAAAAGAAATGAGATGTAATACAAAACCGTATATACAAAATAGATACATGCGGATTTCGGACTGGCCTCGACCCTCTTCGCGCCACTTCTACCCTCAACTGTCATGTGCTGCACAGGTTTCTCTTGCTGGGGGTTACGGAATTCTATACATGCAGAGTTCTTGCTTGCAAAACCAAAAAGATTTGTTATCTTACAAACAAGGACTATCAAATATATGACAAGTTTCTGTAAAGGAGTAGACAGATGAAAGACTTTTGATATACATTAGGTAGTCATGTGCAAGTGGAATTCAGCACATGTCCCTAACGTGAGACGACAACGGCGTGGTGTTATGAGTAATAAGAAGTTGATCAGCTTTCGACTGCCCGAAGATCTGATTGAATCCCTCCGAGACCAGGCTGATCACGACGGTATTTCGTTGACTGAGCTGGTATGCCGACGACTGCGGCAAGAGCCGCAAGAGCCTGGCAAGCTTTCTTCATCCACCTCAGATCTCGACAAGCTGGTGAGCACGTTGGCCCAGCAAGTTCAAGATCTGAAGCACGAGCGCAGTACCTACCCTTCTCCATCCCCCACGCCGCTATATGCCCTGTTGGCACCTCCGGCACCAGCGCCTACCTCATCGTTTGAGGAGTTGGGGCGTTATCTGGTCAACAAGCTAGAAAAGCTAGAAACCCGGTTGGCGCAGATGGAGAAAATTGCCGATGACACCGCTCCCTCTGCGCAATCTGCAACCAATGCCGGGTCAGAGCGATAACTGCACTCCTGTCTGGGTGCTGGTTCATATCAAACAGTGGCGAACGAAGAGGTTGCTCCCCCGTGGTTTATTCACCTCTCTTCTCTATGAGTCAGCGCTCTTGCATCTCCGCCTTAATTACGCCAAACATCTTTCAAAACGCCTTGTCGCGTAACCCAGACAACTCGGACTATTGCACAGAATGGCTTCGACGATTAGCGGCTCTGTCGGTTCGGTGGTATATGCTGCAGTCCGATTTTGACCAAGCGTTTACCTTTTGGCGCGTGTATCAATTGGGAGGCAGTGCCGAGTGCCAAGCGATTTACCAAGTGATGGAGTCTAAGATCCATACGCTACCGATTACAGAGGATCTGCTGGAGTTTGCCGGACAGTTTAAGTTAAATTTCAACGATGCCTTGCGGTTGGCTTGTGCGTTTGTGGCCCCGTTGGATGTGATTGTGACCTGGGAAGCCTATCAGTTCACCGAAAGCGCGCGAGGTCGTCAAACGGTTCAGAAATATGGGTACTTTAATCGCTCAACTGAGACCCTCTTGGCCGACGAAAATGAGGCAATTTTATCGAGCATTGCCATTTATGGGCTGTCGGCTTTTATTCGCGAGATGAGTCAGCAAGAGTTGCCCCAGGTATCGCTCCAGGTATCGCCCCCGGCTCAGCCGATGTTTCACCTACGTGAGCTAGAAGTGCACAGTGGGCTGGAATGTACGGCGACCGTGTGCCTTGGCACTCGCGAGGGCGGCTGTTTTCAGGAGTCGGCGGCTGGCGCAACCCCCTGCGACGCGATCTATCGCACCATTGATCGGTGTGTAGATGCGTGTCTAGAGCTTCCCGTCCGGCGAATGGTGGATTTTAGCGTGCCGCCAACAGTGGGAGGTGCAGCGGCAGAGGCGGAGGCAATGATTACGGTGATGTGCGATCGCCGCTATTTTGAAACCAGTGCAGCCCACATCAATATGATGCATTCGTTTGCCCATGCCTATGTATCCGCCATTAATCAAATTTTGATCAGCCTGGATTTAGGCTAGCGGGGTGGGGCTGTCCTCGTGCGGTTTACTCCGCCGCACTGCGGTATTGTGAGAAAAGACGCGTTCTCTACCTCTTTTTCCAATGACTGCTGTTTCTCCCAATTCGCCTCAGCATAAAAAAGCCAAAGCCCTCAAGCCTGGAAGTCGTCGCCCTGCCAAAGAGCTATGCAGTGAATGTGGGCTCTGCGATACCTACTATGTGCACTATGTCAAAGAAGCCTGTGCATTCATCAACCAGCAGATTCCTGAATTGGAAGAACAGGCCCATGGCCGCAGTCGTGATTTAGAGCGGGACGATGATCTCTACTTCGGCGTCCACAACACGATGATGGCCGCCCGCAAAACCCAGCCGATTGAAGGGGCACAGTGGACGGGTATTGTCAGCAGTATTGCCATTGAGATGCTGAATCGGGGGCTCGTGGAAGGCGTCGTCTGCGTGCAGAATACGGAGAGCGATCGCTTTCAGCCGATGCCCGTGATCGCGAGAACGCCCGAAGACATTTTGGCAGCACGGGTCAACAAGCCCACCTTGTCGCCCAATTTATCAGTGCTAGAGCAAATTGAGCAATCTGGCATGAAACGCCTGCTGGTGATCGGCGTGGGCTGTCAGATTCAGGCGTTGCGCGCGGTGCAAGCCCAACTGGGGCTAGAAAAGCTCTATGTGCTGGGCACCCCCTGTGTGGATAATGTGACCCGCGCTGGTCTTCAAACATTCCTCGATACCACCAGCCGATCGCCCGAGACGGTGGTGTATTACGAGTTCATGCAGGATTTTCGCGTTCACTTTAAGCACGAAGACGGCTCGACAGAAACCGTGCCCTTTTTTGGGCTCAAGACAAACCAGCTCAAGAATGTGTTTGCACCTTCCTGTATGAGCTGTTTTGACTATGTCAATTCCTTAGCCGATCTGGTGGTGGGCTATATGGGGGCTCCGTTTGGCTGGCAATGGCTCGTGGTGCGAAACGAGACGGGGCAAGAAATGCTGGATCTGGTGCAAGATCAGCTAGAAACGCAGCCGGTGATGTCGCAGGGCGATCGCCACAATGCAGTTCAACAGAGCATCCCTGCATATGATAAGGGCGTGACGCTGCCGATGTGGGCGGCAAAGCTGATGGGTGTAGTCATCGAAAAAATTGGCCCCAAGGGTTTGGAATACGCCCGCTTTTCCATCGATTCTCACTTCACCCGCAACTATTTATATGTGAAGCGCAACTATCCCAATAAGCTGGCGCAACATATCCCTGAATTTGCGAAGCGCATTGTCGGACAGTACAATCTGCCGAAATAAGGGGGCGATCGCCATACCTACACCAAAGCGACTACTCCGTCGGCTATCTCAAGAAACCTGGAATCTCAACATCCAGCCCCATTAGCCCATGCTCTCAATCCTGCCGCCAGCCTGGATGTGACGCCCACCGCGCCCACATTCAGGCTTGTTTGTTCTATTATGGCACTACTGAGGCAGATTAGGACGTTATTGTAGGAGGAAAGAAGCGTTGAGATACAACTATGCCTGCTCCTTACAGTAACGACCTGCGCCAAAAAGCAATCGAAGCCTTTAAGGGCGGTGA
>JAHHHI010000074.1 GCA_019359435.1 Kaiparowitsia implicata GSE-PSE-MK54-09C | reverse complement strand
CCCCGTTTGGCTCGATAGTCGGGCACCTGTTGCAGGGCTTCGATAATGCTCACACTCATGCCTCCCTAAAAGTCAGATGGCTACCTCTGATTCTAATTTCTCTACATCAACAACGAATTAATCCTGCTCTTCACCCTCTGACACTTCCCAACTGTCCAGCATCAAGCGCTTGATCAACTCTCGGTACACTACAGTACGCTCTTCCTCGCGCAGATCCCAAGATGGGCGGGGTTTCACCTCCGAAGCTAACTCAATTCGCTCCTTTGCAGCCTTAAAGAATGCTTCCTTAGTAAGTCTTGCCTTCTCGCGACTAGAACTCTGTCTTTCTTCTCTAATTTTTTGATTAGCTTCATCGATCTGTTTTTTAACGTCACTAGTTGGAACGAATTTTAGTTCTCCTATTAATGCAAAGTTTACATTCCTACTCCATTCAATTCTTCCTTTTGGCCCAGGAACTACTCCTACTTCGATCTGGTTAGCACTTACGAGTTTTCCAATAAACGCAAATGGTGGGCCTACAAAATCCCGGCCACTGTATGACGTGACAGATAAATTTACTTGGCCATTATGAGGCATTTCTACCTCATAGCCACTATCTGGTTGCACTGGAAGCGGAAATACACCGATAGGGATAAAACCCTTATCTAAATTGGCACGGCGTGGTTTATCATCTGTAGTCGCCAACCAAGTAACCTTAAGATCAAATACCTTAAGTAAATCTGGAGGATAAGCAGTTTCATTTTGATTAGGCTGCGGTTCCAAGTCAGTTGGTGCGGCTACATGGACAAGATTAGGAAGCCCCAAATTCTTTCCTGGCTCATCAATAAACACTTGCCAACATAGGCCTATTCCAACATCTTGAATTTGTACTCCGACGCGCCGCATTTTACGCCTAAGCTCATAATTAATAAGTTTTTCTGATGGATTTTGAATAACGTGTCGGCGACTTCTGGTATCCGTAGTCTCAGTCACTGTTTTAAAGATGGACTTAAAGTTTTGCTTAATTTCGCTTGACAGCTTTTCATTCTGCTCTCGGTTCTGTTTATGAGTGGCTTCTCTTGAGTTCTTTCTAGTCGATTCAATCCCAAAATTTGTTGAAACTGTTCCTTGATAGACGTAAAGATTGACTGTATTACTTTGCGAAACACCTAACTTTGTACTATTTTGATTCTCGTCCTTTACAGCATCACTGAGTTCATCTTTCAAGGTTGAACTTCGTTCAGCACGATTGATAGTTTCACTAAACGTTTCAAAAGAGCGCTCAGTGGTAGTTTTCCTCGTACTCACCTCAATCAACTCAATTGTTGTTCCTGGTGATAGCCAGATATGCTCGACTGGTTCACCAAGAAATGTTCCTAAATCGAAAAAATATTGCCGGAATAGATGCACCAAACCAACTGGTGAAAGAACACCACTTTTGTCTCCTGGATCAATACTTGCAAGAGGATCAGTTGATTTGAAAATTGTATTCAATGGTGGTGAAACGTTTACCACAAATAGCTTTTTCAGATCATTTGGATCATAACCCGGCTGTCCTTCAGCGAAAAACAACAAAAATGCTGCGATTTGCGATTCGTATTTGAGCAGTTCAAAGTATTCTTTATTTTTTATCAAGTAAAATCCGTTTTTCAATTCATCAGGAACTTCGGCCAATTCGAGATTAAGCCTCTCTTTGTATATATCATTAGCTTTGCGCAAGTCTCCATTTTCCTGATCCAATAAGTTATTAATATCAATGACCTGCCTCCATTCCTCACCTTCCGGTAAGCGACCTTCATGATTGTCAACAAAAGATTGCACTTTTACACGCACCAGATTGAGAATTTCACTATTCAAATCCTTTGCTATAGACACTGTATAAGGAGACTTGCCAGTGCCTGGTTGTAGTGGTTCACCAAAAAGAGGATTGTCTATCAAATATGTTTGAAGGCCAGACAAAATTCTTTTATCCAAGATACCCTTCACTCTTGGATCAATTATCGATCCACCATGCTGAATCCATTTTTTTGTAAGACTTGATTGCCATCCTAGTAGAGGCTGATATACTCCATAAAGCTCACTTGCATAAGGAGGAACTTGTTGATAATTACCAATATTCTTGAAAAGATCAAACATTTTTCTACTCTCTCAAATGCAAGACTTTACTTTGCCAAAGTTTTTAAAATAAAAAACACTTGGAAATGAATTAAAATTTCTGTGTCTCAATGCAAATAGCTAATTGACTCAAATCATTAACAGCTAAAATCGAGAAATTGTCAAACTTAGAGTTCTTAAGTATGAGCAGCATGCTAGCCATATTGAGAAAGCAAGTCGCGCATATTCTTGCGGGTTTGAACACAATCTTGCTATAGCTTGCGAAATTGGTTGGGGTTCATGCCAGTGTGTTGGCGAAAGCACTTGGCAAAGTGGCTCTGGTTGGCAAAGCCACACTCTAAGGCGATCCAGGTGATGCTGCGTTCTGGGTTCTTGAGCAAGTGCTTGGCCTGCTCTACCCGCTGACGGATTAGGTACTGATGGGGAGACACACCAGTGGACTGCTTGAACAGGCGGCAGAAATAGTATTGGCTCATCCCCAATTCGTTGGCGACTTCGCTGAGGGATAAATTTTCGCCCAAATGTGCCTGAATATACTCAGTAGCCTGCTTTAGCTTCTGCCTAGACAAGCCATCCTCATATTCTCGAAAATGGTGTTTTCGAGTAGAGTAATGACGCAGCAGATGGGCTGCCAATGCTGTTGCCATTGAATCGGCGTAGAAACAACTATTAGCCACATCTTCTTCCAAGCATGATTTGAGAGACAAACCAATCTGATGTATCAAGACATCAACTTTTTTTGTATTAGCGCCAAGTCAACATGCTCAAGTTTAACGCATTCATGAGCAACTTGAGCTAAAAATTTAGGTTCTAGATAGAATTGAATCCACTCCATTACTGCGGTTGAATTAGAACTCAATCCATAAGGTAAGCTAGCAGGAAATACCTCAATAAAGCCACTGCTATAGTCTTTTTCTTGGTATGAAGTTTTTTGCTTTCTACCATCCAAAATAAATTCTAGATCAACTGCTTTATGGCCTAGTGGAATAATAATGATATGCTGTAAGGTAGCTACTTCAGGTAGATAGATCAAAGGTTGGCGAAAGTGTGCAAGATGGATGTTTTTCCAGCACGACTGAAAACTTGCTAAGACAGGTGGATTCGATAGAAGTTTTGCCGAGTCAAGATGGTCAATCTCCGAAGGTCGCTTTTCAGTCATCACTGTTCCCTTTAGGTGATGGTTGTAGGGCAAGTTAGCTCTTGCTATTTGCAGAGCCTATGAAATTTTATTTTGCTATCAGGTATTTAGCAAAACTCGGCCAAGAACTGTGGTTGCTTTGTTGCAACCTTCTATAAACAGCGCTATATTGCGCTCTTACCAAAAGTTGAGCACAGAGGAACTTGATATCTGAAAAACTCTTGTTTAGTAACCTTCTACAGGTGAATCAACCACAGGTAAATCAACACAACGCTATCTATATGCCTATCAGCGAAGTGAGATGCCAGTGATTATTGCATAAATTTATTGCTAGGGAAATAACCTGAAACCTTTCTGCATGAATTCATGAAAGTAGATAAGGAAGACAGCCAATCGGTGGACTTTTCCGTTACTTTCAGTACGTTAAAAGTTGATTAACGAGGCAAGTCTTTTTCGGCTAGCCAACTTGCCCTCTATGCTGATTGACGAGCAAGCGTATACCGTCCTTAATTTCCCCCTCGCTACTTGTCGGAGAAAGGGTTCACCGATGATTCCCATACTGGGTCTGCATTACTAAAGTCTCTGGAGCAGGCGGAAGGGTGAGGATTAGAACTACTTGGTAAAGTTGGGATACCATGATCACGTATCTGTCCATCATGCATCTGTCGTCGCTAAGGTTCTCTTTAGGAATTAGCTCTCGATAAGCTAGACCAGATGTTCGAGAGGGCGTTAGGGCTGACGGTAGGCACTGGGTTGGCGAAACTTGTAGAGGTCGCGGATGACGGCAACCCAGCCGTTGACGAGGGCGGCCAGCAGGCGATCGCCCTTCTCTTGAGTGGCCGTCGTGGGGTCGCCCAACACGCCGCTCCGAGACAGGTCCCGAGTTGTCCAGGCAAAGGGTAGCTTGCCCTCCATGCTGAGCAAGCTGTCGGCAGGCAAGCCGTGAGGATATTCCGCCACCGCTCGCTCCATCTTCACCTGCTGCGGCAGCAGAGACAGCAGCACACTCGTTTCCGCATCCCCAGCGTGAATGCCAAATTCTTTTTCTTTTGCAGAGAGCATCTGGCCTGCAATGTGAGGCGCTTGCCACACAAATAGGGGAAACACCAAAAAATCGGCATGGGCCTGATGGAGATCGCGCGCTACGATTTCGAGCACCTGCGGTTGCCCGCCGTGGGCATTGATCAACGCGAATTTGCGGAATCCAGCCCGATACAGGCTTTCACCCACGTCAGTGAGCACCGCCATTAGCGTCGTGACAGACAGGGTGATGGTGCCCGGAAAATGCCAGTGCTCGTTGGACTTGCCATAGTGCAGGGTCGGCAGCGCATAGGCTGGAATGGCGGGATCAAGCTGCGCCAGCGCCTTGCCCACTACCGCACTGGCGATCGCCGCATCCACCACCAAGGGCAGATGGGGGCCATGCTGCTCAATCGCGCCAATGGGCTGCAAAATCACAACATTTTCCTTGTCGGGCATCTGGTCGATATCCGTCCAGCTGAGATAGGGAAAGAAGCGCTCGGGCGGGGTGTAGGCGTGCATGGGCGATGTAGGTTTAGGACTCGTTTGCACGCTATCACAGATGCCCCTGCGCCATTGTCATAAACGCCACTTCCCAAGCGAGGCGGGGCTGCACATAGCTGCGCAGATGGCGGCGTACGGTTTCGAGCTGCTGCAACAGAATGGGGCTGGGGTGCGATCGCCAGTAGCAGTGCTGTAAATAGTCCACCAACCAGAGCTGAGCATCGCTATCGAGAGCTTTGGGGATCGCAGCGGCGAGGCTTAGGGCTTGCCGTAGGGTTTGGGGCGGCTGGGCCACCTGCGCCAGCAAGTCTGGCGGGATCGCCTGCAACTGTTGCCAATGGGCGATCGCCGCACCTGGACTGCCCTGCGCCAGCCGCAGCACCTCAGGCTGTTGCAAAATTTCGGCTTGACCCGCTTCCTGCAACACTGTCGCTAGATCCGTCTGGCTGAGCCGCACAAAGGGGATGCGCTGGCAGCGCGACACCAGCGTCGGCAGCAGCGACTCTAGCGTGGGCGCAATCAAGATTAGCGTGGCCCGCCCGGGTTCCTCTAGTGTTTTTAACAGACCATTGGCAGCCGCTTCTGCCATAGAGTCGGCTGCTTCGAGCACCACGAGCGATCGCTCCGCAGCCAGCGGCGGACGCCCCAAAAATGTAGCGACCTCACGAATTTGCTCTAGCCGAATCTGAGGCGGCGCTTTGCGCTTCACCCCGGCCTCTGCGGCTTCTGCCGCCGTCAGCCGCTTGCCCTGATGCAGAAACGTCGGCTCAACCCATAGCAAATCGGGATGGTTGCGCTGGCGGATTTGCTGAGCCACCTGTATGGCAGTGTGCGATCGCCCGGCCAACAATTGCTCGGCAAACCACGTCGCCACCAGTCGCCGCCCAACGCCATCCGGCCCCACAAATAAGTAGCCCGGCGCAATGCGATCGCGCTTAAGGGCGCTCGCGAGCAGTTCAATCGCATGGGACTGGCCGAGGAGGGGCATGGGCGGTGTAGGGTAAGGTTACAGATTCGGTGCGATCGCCCCAGAGGGCGCATACCAACGGGTCAGATGCTGCTGAACGACTTGCTGAATGGATGCGGCAACCCGCTCTTCAGCTTGGCGCGCATCAATTCGCACAATGCGGTGGGGATGGGCAGCGGCCAAGGCCGCAAACCCCTGCTGCACCCGCTGGTGAAAGGCAAGGATATTTTGCTCCATGCGGTCAGCATGACTGCGCCGCTGGGCTCGAGCCAACCCCACCTCTGCCTCAAGATCTAACCAAAGCGTGAGATCGCTGTCTAACCCACTTGTGGCGATCGCATTAAGCTGATTAATCAAATCCAGATCTAGCCCGCGCCCATAGCCCTGATAGGCCACTGTGGAATCGGTAAAGCGATCGCACACTATCAAATGGCCCTGGGCAAGCTGCGGCTTGAGCAGCGTTTCTACATGCTGGGCACGGTCTGCTGCATAGAGCAAGAGTTCGGCACGGGCAGCCATCGGTTCCTGTGCGGTGGGGTACAGCAACACCTGCCGCATCTCGGTGCCCAAGGGGGTTCCGCCGGGTTCTCGGGTGGCAATCACTGTCTTTAGCCTGTGGAGCTCTGGCTGGGTCTGTAGGGCAACGTCAAGCCACTGGCAAAGCCGCGTCATTTGAGTCGTTTTGCCACTGCCTTCAACGCCCTCAAAGACAATTAGTTTTCCACAAACAGCTTCAGAACGAGGGCGATCGCCATCAGACACCACGGTCATTCAATCCTGCCTTACTTTTCAGTAGTTTCATCAAAATCCTGTAGTGCCAAGGTTGCATCATCTGAAAGAGCATGGGAATATGAACGCAAGTTAAGATGCAATCTATGCATTTGTGATTCTAATCTCTAACGCGATTCAGCATCAGCGGTGCTCTAGTGCCCGACCTGATACATTCACTGCCCCTCTCACATGGGCATCCCTCACGCCAAGTTGTCCGGGTTTGCTACATTAGGTAGTGAATGAATTGAAAAGTGCTATGCCGGCCTCCCCTGCATAACCAGGTAGCCATGCGCCCTAGGGTGTGACGAGTCTTGTCGGCACCGACGCAACTAGCACTCGCAATAGAGAGCGTTTGAATCACCCCGCTTGAAGAATGAGCTGTTCATGCCGTAACGTGCAGAAGTGCTTGCTATCTCACGTTCACAGATGTGACAGACGTCATCGTTTCTTGAGTGTTGAACATATGCAAAGCAGTTTAGACCTAGGTGCTGTCTGCGCCGACTGTGTCACAGTGAACTGTGGTTCATGCTGTTCCCTGTATCGTTGAAATTAGATTTTGTCGCATTCGCCATGCGTGCTTGGGGTTAATTATGGCTCGATACACCAGCTTATTCACTGTATCAACCACATTAGAATCGTTTAGAGATTTGCTGAGCAATCTCCTTCAATCGTGTCATTGCGACATCATCTACGATGCCGATGACTACATGGTGGCGCGTGAAATTCCCGGACGCGTCTCTTACGCAAAGCTGGTCACGGTTGAGGTGTTGATCGATAAAACCTATGACTACGACCAAGAAGTTCGAATGAATGTCGTCGTTAAGAATGAAGAGCTACCGCTTAAGCGCGACAATCATTGTCACCACATGTTTAACCTGGTAAATCGGGCGGTAGAAGAAAGCCGCCAGTGGCACCCAGTCGAAAGCCTGGCTGGGTGAATATTAGCTGATTATCAATTGGTGGCTTTATTGGCCTCAGCAGCTGATTGTGGATGACGGCTGCTAGCCTGTCATGTACAGGTTTGTCTCGTACCAGAACATCCAAAAGGGGAGATTTGCCGCAGGGAAGCAGCGCATCTCCCTTTTTTTGCGCTAGGGGCTGTCATCAATTAGCCGCTAATGGCCCAGAAATGAACGGTCACAGCCCCTAGCCTGTTTTTTGGATCGGGCGTGGCAACGCTCATAGCACAAGGCTTTTGGTCGGAATTGATGACACGCCCTAGCTTTGCACATGCTGGCCGATGATTTTGGCCAAATCGGGTACAGCCTCAACGACATCACCCTTTACAGATTTACGCAGCTTGTTATAAGCGCTACGAACGACGCCATTGTTTGCCTTTTCGATGCGGGCATCGGTGACGCTCAGCACCACATCAGCCGTGCGATCGCGGTTCTGTGCTAGGTAGGTGACTGGGTCTCCGGCCTGCATTCCCTCGCCCCAGATGGGGTCAAGCGCAGACAGCACATCGGGCAACAGGCGACCAATGGCACCCGACACATAGTTGGCGCCAAGTCCTTTCACGATGCCATAGGTAGCCTTGATTGCCATACCGCCCAGCCCGCTTTTGGTGGCAACCTGCTCATCGATGAGCTTGGCGCAATCTGCGGTTAGGCTGGCTTCAGCGCCTTGATCTTTAATTTGGTTACTGAGTCCCATTGTTTTAACGCTAGTTCAATGTATACAGGGCGATCGCCCGGCGGCGATAACTCCTACGATTATTGATACATTTGGTGAGATGGCAATAGGGATCACCCCGCCCTCGACATTGCTTCATACAGCGATGAAGCTAAGCAAGGCTCCCGCGATCGGGTCATTATCTGCGATTTGGCACGGGCGCACCGGATGGGTTGGCGCGAGCCGCCGCAACCAGGCGAGCATAGGTCTCAGCCGGGCGATCGCCCACATGGTCTGTCTCTAGGCGTTCGGTGCCCTGCGTGTAGTCAATGCTAAACAGCCCAAACCGGGGGGTATACGATCCCCATTCGTAGTTGTCTGTGAGTGACCAGTGCAGATAGCCGAGCAACGGCACGCCATCTTGCCGCAAGCGTTGCACCTGCTCCACATGCAGTTCTAAAAATTTGCTGCGGTGAAGCTGGTCGTTCCGGCGGGCAGCCACGCTGTTGTCAGGGCGGCGGCGTAGGGCCATGCCGTTTTCGGCGATGAGGATGGGGCGATCGCCCAAATCTTGCGAATAGTGCTGGCAGAAAAAGTGTAGCCCCTCTGGCAGGCTGCGCCAGTCCCACCACTTGCTCGTGATACCCGTCATCAGCCACGAGCGAATCCCCTTGCTTTTGAACTCAAAATCGGTAAAGCGCGGCAGCCGAAACACATGCGCCACAAAGGGATCATAGTAATCGAGCCCAATAAAATCGCAGACAGACGGGCGGGGTGACGCATTCAGCGCCTGCATCAGTGGCTCAAACTGGCTCAGGTCAAAGGAACGCGCCCCCACCCCGTTCGAAATGCGATGCACCAACCGACCGATGTAATAGGGCAAATCTTTGCGAAAGGGCAGCAGAGCCGACTCTAGCGCCAGTTCCAGCGCATCCGCCTTGCTGTGGATGTAGTCTTTCACCTCTGCAGGTTTAATGCCGCGCTCAGGAACCAGAAGCAAATCCCACAGTACCTTTTCCGCCCAATACAGATCGCTGCAATAGGTGTTAAGCGACACCTGGGGCCGTGTCCAGCCCTCGTCCTCATAAATGTCATGGATGCAATTGTACGCATCGACATGGGCCAGCAGCAGATGGTTATAGGCTCGCTGAATCAGCCCCAGACCGCCCAACTCTTTGGACGGAAACTGGCGGCTGAGATAGCTGCTCGTGACCAGCATATTCGGTTCGTTGAGGGTGATAAACCAGCGCAGGGGATGCAGATGATGGTGGTCTATCAGGCGGCGATTGATGTGGCGCACGCTAGTTCGCACATAGTTTACGTAGAGCGGCACAGTGTCGTCTGAGAGCCACGCATCAATGCCAAGCCAAGCGGGGTGGGTAAAGTGGTGCAGCGTCACCACGGGTTCTAGCCCATGCTGAATGCAGGCAGCAATGCGATCGCTGTAGGCATCTAACGCGGCTGCATCAAAGGCGGGGGGTGCGCCGCGCTGCGCCTGGGTTGTGGGCTGAATGCGCGCCCACTCTAGCCCCAGGCGAAAGGCATTCAGCCCCAAGCTCTCGCAGGTGCGGAAGTCTTGCGCATAGCGTTGCCAAAAGCCTGAGGCTGCCCCCGTTTGCATGACAGACGCATGATGCTCTGCCCAGGCCCAGTTGTTGTGAGGCTGCCCCGGCTGGTTATAGCCGCCTTCGCTCTGGTAGCCAGAGGTGGCCACACCCCACAAAAATTCGGACTGCAAATGAGACTTCAATTCAGGTGATGACTGCATGAACATAACGACAGAGATCTAGAACCCAACCCGTGTGAATCAATGGATCGGTGATGAGGACGCGGTAGCAGTAGGTTGGGGCTGGGGCGATCGCAGCTTGCCTACAATAATGTCAGCGATTCGCAGAGCCGCATCAGCGCGCCCAATCTTGGCCGCCTGCTGCCGCATAAAATCCAACTGCGCTGGTTCGCTCAGCAGATGATTCACCGCAGGCGGCACCATATCAGGCAAGCGCAATTGAATCCCTGCGCCCATGGCCGCCACCACATCCGCATTCCATTCCTCTTGGCCGGGGAACGAGTCGATGATAATCATCGGCGTGTGGCGCGCCAGCACTTCACTGGTAATCAGCCCGCCCGCTTTGGTAATCACCAAATCACTAGCCACGACCAGATCATCTACATAGTCGATTAACCCCAGCTTGCGCAGTTGCATGGCCTTGCCGTCGGTCAATGTGTCTAACCGCTCTAGCAACTTTTCATTG
This sequence comes from Kaiparowitsia implicata GSE-PSE-MK54-09C, assembly GCA_019359435.1. GTDB lineage: Bacteria > Cyanobacteriota > Cyanobacteriia > Elainellales > Elainellaceae > Kaiparowitsia > Kaiparowitsia implicata. The sequence continues at coordinate 88,543 of JAHHHI010000074.1, read as the reverse complement.
CGGCCTGCCACCACCACTAGCATTCCCTGATGGGGGCTTTCGATTAGCTTACTCACAATGCGGCGCACCCGTTTGGATTGGAGCCCACCGCCAAACAGGGTGACGATGGGCTTATCGAGGGGCAGATGGTGCTGTTCGCAAACTTCTGCCTTAGATTTAGGCTGCAAAATATCGAGCCGCACGGGGATTCCTGTGACATGCAGCAGCGTGGGGTCAATGCCCCGCTGAGTCAACACTTCGGCAGTCAGATCGCTAGGCAAAAAGTAGCCATCCACTCCCGGATTTAGCCAGGTGCTATGGGCCATCACATCCGTCACCACAACGTAATGGGGCTGAGACATCTTGCCTTCTTGCTCCATTAGCTGTAGCAGGCGACTGGGAATTTGCTGGACGCAAATGATGGCGTCGAACGATGTGTTTTTAATAAACCGCTCTAGCTCTCGCAGAAACGGGCGCTCGATGGTGGCATAGAGTTGGTTGTCGCTTTCGGATTCCTCCAAATCATCGACATCACTTCCTTCGTAAACGATGCGATAGAGGTTGGGAATACGCTCGCTCAGTCGCTCGTAGATAGCGGTGACGGTATCTCGCAGAAGAGGGCTGGCATGATCGAAGGCGTCTTCGATCTGCACCTCTATATCGGGATAATTGGCGAAGGCCGCTTTCAGGGCTTTTGCTGCACTAACGTGCCCCGAACCAAGGGAAGTATAGAGGATGAGGATGCGTGGCATGGGGTGCGATCGCCTAGTATAAATACTTTTATCAAACCATTAACTATGCTGAATGATATCCCCCTTTTGGCGCGATTGCTGCCGCCCAGAGCACTACCTAACTCAGCGGGAAGTTTGAATCGACGGCGCAGAGGCGAGGGTAAGGGCGGCTGCGCTCATCTGCTCAATGTCAGCTTCTGACCAAGCGCGGGGGCTTTGGCAGTGGTGAGCAGCCAGCAAGCCCCACAGGTCTGGGGTGAGAATAGGAACAACTAGATTAGCCTGCACTTGTAGGTAGCGCAGAAAATCGCGATGGCAGGGCTGGATGGGTTCTGCTTCAATATTGGCGATCGCCCGCACTCGACCTGCTAAGTAAAGGGCCGCATATTCATCGTTAAAGCATTGATCAGGGCCAGTCGAGCCCAAAATTGATAACGAGCGATCGCTCAAAGACTCAAACGTAACCTGCCCTTCCCAACACGAGTAAAAGCGGTAGAGCAGCACTCGATCAACCTGCAAAAAACGTCGGAGACCGTCGGTGGTCTCTTGCACCAGATGGTCGCGCTGCATCGTTTGGTTAAGCCGCTGCAAAACCGACTTCAGGGCAAGAGGCTCAGCACTGAGACGGAGAAGATGAACCTCTGGATCAAATTGCGTAGACATAACGACCTAAGGTGTGGTGCTGCACGGGGTTTACTCCAGTCGCACTCGACTCTAACGTATCTAGCCTAACCTAACGTGAGTTCCCTAGTGTTGTTTCAGCCCCGTGCTGTAGGGCTGAAACAACACTAGGGGCTGTCATCAATTAGCCTCTGATATCCCAAAAACCAACAGTCACAGCCCCTAGCCTGGTTGTTGGGTCGGGCGTGGCAACGCTCATAGCATCAGGCGTTTGGTTGGAATTGATGAGACGCCCTAAACCTTGCTATCTGCTATCTGTGAAGTGGACAGCACAGCATTGCCCCCACCGTCTCACAATCAATCGTCCAAATCCACCGCCAGTTGGGGCAGGCAGGATTTTGGAGCCTCGCCCAACGCTCCAAAGCCTTGCGCTGAGCGCTAGTCTAGAACAGTTGATAGTATTCGTTGAGCCTAGCCGCAGGACTGATCCAGCGTGAGCCGCCTTAGGGAGATTTCATTGACATCACGTCAGAGCAGCGATTTATCGTTTCAAGTAGACTGCATCGATCCATTTGATCGCAGCAATGACAATCTCTGGATCAAGTTAGAGCACTTGGGACGATATCTATTTGCGGCAGACTATCTGCGATCGCCCAGGTTAGACTGTGTGGCAGATATTGCCTGTGGCTCTGGCTATGGCTTGACAGAGTTGGGGACGATTGCTGACCGATTAATTGGCATTGATCAGAGTGCTGAGATTTTGAACGATGCAGCCCAGGCGCAAGGCTCTGTAAAGCCCACGCTGTTGACCCACGACCTAGATCACGATGCCTGGTTTACGTCGTTAGAGCCAGGGTCGGTGGATGCCATCGTGAGCTTTGAAACCCTAGAACATTTGGTTGACCCAACCCGGGCGATCGCCAAATTCTCGCGATTGCTCAAGCCTCGGGGCATCTGCATCTGCTCAGTGCCCAATGTGCTACATGAGCCGCGCGGGGCATCGGGGTTGCCCACTAATGCGTCCCACAAGCAGCTTTTTAGTGGGCGATCGCTCCGGCATCTTTTAGAACAGCACGGGTTCCAGATCGAATACCAGCTTGGTCAAGCCTGTGCAAACCTTCTGTTCAAGCGTGAGTCTCAATTGCTCAAACATAAGTCTCTCAAACAGCGCCTAGGCAACTACAGCGCATTGCATGACCCTGCCGTGGTGCGGCATCTATCCTACCTACTTGCTTACCCTACCGTTGAAGATATAGACGGCTCATACTCGTTGATTGTGGTAGCGCAGAAGTGCTAACGGACGCCACCACGTTGATCAATATTGCAGCGACTGAGCTGCGCTCAGTCGCGCTGCGTTACAAGCTCTTTCAGAACCCTAGCCGTCTATAGTCTTGTGAGGAAATGTAATGCTAACATTCTTCAATCTGTTGTTTTTTCTTTGAGTTGAGTAGTATTGGGGCAAGCTTGCGCTAAGCGACACAGGATAATTTGAATTCTTGTGCTGTGCGGATGCAACGGCAACCGCACAGCACAGGAATTAGTATCGTTTGCAAAACGGTTAGTAACCTGGTGCTTGGTGTACAGCGCGTTGTTGATACACAAATCACTATAGCCATGAAACTCAACCCAAAAAGTCGCTTACTCCTATCCCTAGTTTGTGGGATATTGGGGGCCTGGAGCATTAAGAGCCTAGCCACCGCGCAGCCTGCAGGCATTTCTCTTGTTAATGTAGTTAATTTTTATTCGGGATTGCCTCACCAAACTCGCGCTATTGCGCTGTTGCAGCGGCAAATTAACCAGCTTTCGCCAGAGCTGCTTCAGGAGGATGCGCTGTTCACTAACGTATGGCGAGATGGGGAAACGCTATCCGGCCATATCGACATTTTGGATACGATTGCCTTGGGCGATCGCACCGGCACTGACCCTTTAGACCTAGCGCTAGCGCAAATTAGTCGCGATCCCGGTACTGCCGTGGAGATCGAACTACTGCCTGGTCCCCAGGTAGAGAATCCTGATGCAGCGATAGTATCGATTGTGCTGTCTGATTTACTAGATGACTCGGTAACAGCACAGCGCTATCGCTTTGACATGCGACAGCAGGATGCAACCTGGGAAATTGTGCGCGCTGGGCTTCAGGTGCGGTGCCAACCCGGCAGAGGGTCCCAAACTTGGTCTAGGGCAAATTGCGTCTAAGCTGAATCGGGTAAATGTCTAGGGCCGTGTCGCCCCCGATGTGGACAATACGGCTTGGGATTTGCGGATTAATCCTGCAACCAGCCTCCAGCTATTGTCTCTATGCTCAAAGGCTCTAAACCAAAGCACCGGATAGAATCCTGACACCGCTGGGATTCTATCCGGTGTTCTGCCGTAAATCGTTCAGATGAGGGGAGGGGAGCGGGTTTGACAACTCGATCAAGTTGTCGTCTGGGTCACGGATATAAATGGATTGGATTGGCCCATTTGCTCCGGTTCGGGGCACGGGGCCAAGTTCAATGGCAACACCGCACTGCTGAAGGTGCGTCATCACCTGACTCAGGGGCGTCGTTACGATAAAGCATAAATCAGCAGAGCCTGGTGTGGGGGCGATCGCCCGAGGAGTCAGTTCTTGCCCTTGCTGATGCAGGTTTATTTTTTGATGGCCTAAAGTCGTCTCGAGGAGAATAGCCCGTCGCCCTGCACCAAAGGTGATGATCTCTAAACCCAGCACCCGCGCATAAAAATCACAGGTCGTGACCACATCGCGCACCGTCAGCACAAGGTGATCGAGTCGCTCAATCTGCATCATGGGCGACTGTCCCATCGAGCCGGAGTGAGGTCTGATGCATCCTAGCGATCCACGGAACCCATGATGATATCAATGCTCCCGAGGATTGCCACAAGATCGGCCACCTTCACCCCCTTCACAATATGGGGCAAAATTTGCAGGTTGTTGAAGTCTGCTGCCCGAATTTTGAAGCGCCAGGGAAACACGTTATTGTCGCCAATCACATAAATTCCTAGTTCACCCTTGCCGCTTTCAATGCGGACGTAGTGCTCACCTTCAGGAATCTTGAAGGTTGGCTGCACCTTCTTGCTAATAAACTGGTAGTCAGCCCCATTCCAGTCTGACTTAGGGCCACCTGCCATCCGCTGCGCTTCCAGGTTTTCGTAAGGGCCACCCGGCAATGCGTCTAGCGCCTGCCGAATAATCTTGACCGACTCTCGCATTTCGCGAATCCGCACGACATAGCGCGCAAAGCAGTCGCCTTCGGTTTCCCACTGCACATCCCAATCTAGGTCGTCATAACACTCGTAGTGGTCGACCTTGCGTAAATCCCACTTGACGCCAGAGGCTCGCAGCATTGGGCCACTCAGCCCCCAGTTAATCGACTGATCGCGGGTGATGGTACCCATCCCCTCAATTCGACGGCGGAAGATCGGGTTATTCGTAATCAGCTTCTCGTACTCATCGACTTTGGGTAAAAAGTAGTCGCAGAAGTCAACACACTTATCAACCCAGCCATAGGGCAAGTCTGCGGCAATACCACCCACTCGCCAGTAGTTATTGTTAACCATGCGATAGCCCGTCGCGGCTTCCCACAGGTCATAAATCAGCTCACGTTCCCGAAAGATATAGAAGAAGGGTGTCTGAGCGCCCACATCTGCCAAAAAGGGGCCAAGCCACAGCAGGTGGTTGGCAATGCGATTCAGCTCTAGCATGATCACGCGGATGTAGCTGGCGCGCTTGGGAACCGGCACATCGGCCAGTTTTTCTACAGCGTTGACCACTACAGCTTCGTTAAACATCCCGGCTGCATAGTCCCACCGACTCACGTAGGGCACGTACTGAACAATGGAGCGATTTTCAGCAATTTTCTCCATGCCGCGGTGCAAGTAGCCAATGACGGGCTCACAATCCACCACGTCTTCCCCATCTAGGGTGACGATCAACCGCAACACCCCGTGCATTGAGGGATGGTGTGGCCCCATGTTGATCACCATGGGTTCGGTTTTGGTTTCGAGCATCGGCATGGCGTAATGTTCCTCTAGATCAAGAGTTTAGAATCAATGGTATGTCGGGGTGAACCCGAGCGCTAGCGGGCAAGACGTTTGGGGTAACCCAGCCACGCAGGGTAGTCACGCTACAGTGCTTGATCGTGGGATTACCCCGCACAAAAATCAAGGATAGAGACCCGACTTAGCAGCAGAGTAGAAGCGGAGTTCTCGCAAGTGCAAACTTTTATTGCTGCACTCTTCTAATTATTATACGGGCCTTGACCTGCAATGCCAGCGGGTGAGCAATCCCGTCTTGCAGAAACCCACCCTCACCCCTGATGCCTTGAGCAGAGGTGAACAGCACAATTTAGGCATTGCTGAACTCTCAAGAAACTTCCTCATGTACGGGTTGAGGGATCACGTCAACAAGAGTTTGAAGTTTCTGACGGGTATTCACGGTGGGCAGCACTGGGTCAGCCGATCCTAATAAACAAAGTCCATGGGTGAGGCTGCAACCCCTGCTAGTCCTATCTTTTGCGTCTTTGCCTCTTATGGCCTCCCCGATATTGGAAATTCAGGTCTGTTTTTCTGTATATATTTGATCATTGTTTTATTAAAAAATAAAGAGGTAAAAATATTCAGAAAATTGCCAAACCATTGATAGATAGATTTCTTGAGTCAATCATCTACGCTCTTAAGTTAAGACAAGTTTGATATGCACCAATTCTTTTACGTAAGTATAAATCAGACATTTGTGTCACTCCATCTGATTTTGTCGATGTATGCATGATAGATGGTGGATTGCTATGGCAATACAGGTAATGAGGGTGCATCCCACTTTTGGTCATCCTGAGCAGAACAGAGTGTAGCGAAGGATCTCAGTTCTTGCGCAAGATCGGGGTTCTTCGCTTCGCTATCGCTATGTTGCTCTTTCAGAGCCGCTAAAGCGAACAGAATGACATTTGCAAAACTGGGATGCACTCGGTAATGATGCCAAGCTATCGCTTTTTAAGAATTGGGAATCAAGCCAAGTTGAAACGCAGTGCAAGAGGCATTCCATCATGAAGAAATCTCAAAATCGTTTTATTGTTGGATCTACGAGTTTGGCTGGAGTTCTGCTGACAGGCTTAATGACCGGCGTTTCGGGTGCAGTCGCGCAAGCTGAAGAGACGGAGCTGAATCAGCAAGGTGCAGTCATTGAGCAAACACCAAGTACACCTGAAATCCAGTCTCCTAGCACCCGACAACTACGGCCCGGAACCGTCGCTCAGGAACAACCCGAGCCAGTTCAACAGCCGTCGCCGCAACCCATTCCGCAACCCGACTTTCCGCAACCCCGACCCATTCCGCAGCCAGAACCCATAACCTCGCCAGAATTTCCACAACCCGGCCCTTTTCCCCAACCGGGTCCGATTCCACAACCGGGTCCGATTCCGCAACCTGAACCTATCCCGCAACCCGAGCCTATTCCACAAACCGAACCTATCCCGCAACCCGAACCTATTCCGCAACCCGAACCGATTCCACAAACCGAGCCAACCCCTGAACCAGGAATAGCTCCTCAGCCCGAACCAGTTCCTCAACCTGGGGTAAACCCTCAACCTAATGTGATTCCTTAGTTATGAATTGTTCAGGATAAATAGTTCATTTAACTAAATCCAAAGGAGGTTTCAGAACCTCCTTTGGATTGCATAAATAGTTTAGGGGTGTTGTGGCTAGTGCCTATCCAAAAACTTGATCGATTTTTTGAAATTCAAAACTCCCACGGGATATTTAGAGAGGGTTCTAATAAGGAAACTAGCTAGGTGCTTCTGCTGCCCAAACCCCTAAGACTCAATGCTGAAGTGTTGAGGAGATCCCATCAACAGAGCGGTTCTCATCTTGATGCCTGAGTTGTAACTGCAAGGTATAAACAGTGGCTCTAGAACTCAAGAGGCACAGGCATTTAATTGCCGCTACCCATTCAAAGTCTTCCGGCATTGAAGACTCATATTTTCCTGAATTTAGAAGGCGGAATAAAGCTAGATCAAGATAGCGGCAGCCAAATCTCAAATTCTGTGCCGCTGGAGTCGCCTGTGGCAGGTATGAGGGTGGGCGATCGCAGCAGCAGCCGTCCCCCATGCTTGGCAGTCACGATTTGATAGCTAACGCCGAGGCTGGTTTCTTTGGCGGCGCGGCGTTCAATCGTAAACGATGCCAAAATGCGCTCGTGCTGGTCATCGGACAGACTAGGGCCATTGTTGGCGATGGTGACAACGACCCAGCGGGGGCTGTTGGCGGGAGCGCTGACGAGCGATCGCACCTGAGTCTGGATCGTAATTTGTGGCTTAGGCCGCAGAGCCTCAGCGCAATCCACCTCTGAAGCATGATCAAACTCTGCTCGCCATTGCTGATAAATGGCTTGGTTGAGCAGGGCATCTACGGCGTTGGTGAGGATGTTCATAAACACTTGGCCCAACTGCCCCGCGTAGCAGGTCACCGGCGGCAGATGCCCATAGTGGCGCACAATCTGAATATCGCTGGTAAGACGGCTTTTGAGCAGCAGCAAAATGCTGTCGAGGCAATCGTGCAGGTTGGCGGGTTTGGGATAGACCTCGTCAATGTGGCAAAAGTTTTGCAGGCTGGTGGCGAGCCGTTTGAGGCGATCGGCTCCGGTGCGCACGCTGTCGATCGCGAGGGGTAGATCTTGACGCAGGTAATCAAGTTCAAGCTGGTCTTGCAGATGGGCGATCGCCGAAGATGGATCAGGCACCTGTGCTTCGTAGGCATGTAGCAGGGCCATCAAGCCATCGGCATAGGCAGAAATGTGGGCCAGGTTGCCCCAGATAAATCCGACTGGGTCAAGAATTTCGTGTGCTACGCCATCCACCAGACGCCCCAGCCCTGCCATTTTTTCACTTTGGATGAGCTGGGCCTGGGTGCGCTCATAGCGCACTTGAGTTTCGATGCCGCGAATTTGCCAAGAGGCGCTGTAGAGTTCGTGAATGTCAATGAGTCGAAAGGTTTGGGCGTTGATCTGAACCAGAATGGGTTCGCGTTGGAGGTCGGGCGATCGCCGAAAGGCTTGTTGCGCTGCGGTCAGAATCGGCGTGTGTAGCGGCAGTATCAGGTGGCGGCAGGACACATAGCGATAGAGCACCGACAACGGCTGAGATGTGGCTAGAGATTGCCCTTGGGGACGAATCAACAATTCCAGCAATCGCTGCCGCGACACTAGCCCCACCAATGCCGATTGTTCAGTCACGACCACCCCCGGCACCCGGGGATGGTGCTCAAATTGCGTCAGCACGTCTTTGCCAAGCACCTGCCCCGGGATCTGAAACTCGTGCTGCGCTAGCTGAGCCAGTGTTGACTCTAAGGTGAGCGATTCGACACTAGCTCGATGGAGAATCGGCGTAGGCATCGCAGCGTTGGGTGAATGGGCAGACAACATAGGCAGTGCAGCAACAGCGGCAGGGCCACCCCTTTGCAGAGGTGTGTGTTCAGGGTTCCCAATTCTCGCTGATGGCGAGCAAATGCTGGGATCGCGCTAGCGCTGAGGAGGGCGATCGATCGCTGGCATTCCGTCTAGGAGTGCTTCGCAGGCCTTGCTGAATCGCAGGCTCGCGAAGCAGCAAGGCCAACTATCCTCAATACCCCTCCTCTGCATATAGGATGATCCCGACCGCTCTCTGAGTACGTACAGTACGATTGAGAAGATGATTGAGCAGGCAACTCCCCGCCATGCCGCCCGCTCAGGTCATGATCCTCTACATGATGTCCTAATTTGTCCTATTGGTTAGAGACGCCCTATGACGCTACCCACAGCCCCCGTTAAGCAAAGTGATTTAGTTGGCCTTACAGTGTTGGATCGCAGTACCGCTGAGGTCTTAGGCAAAGTGGGCGAGTTTTGGGTAGACCCCAGACACCATCAGATTTCTGGCTTTGCCTGCGAGGTAGGGCCGGTGGGTTTGGTGCGGCGCGCCTTCAACTGGACGCAAATCGAAAGTATTGGGGCACAAGGCTTGGTGCTCAGCACTGTAGACGGGTTAGAGGTGCGTAAGCCCGACACGGCGCAGCGGGTGCTGGGAGATGAAGTGTGGACAGATGGCGGCAATAAGGTAGGGCAGGTGCAAGACTTTTGTCTGGATGCCGAGACTGGAGCAATTGTTTGCTATCTATTTACGTCTGATGCTTGGGGTGGGCTGGCGACGGGTACTTATATGCTGCCTCCTGGTGCGGTGATTAGTATGGGCGATCGCCGACTGATGGTAAGCCAATCTGCTGCAGAAGCTGCAGAGCTATTTGCGGGCAATATTCAAGAGCTAACCCGCAGCTTTTTTCAGGCTGATCTAGAACGCACCCGACAGGATGTGTCTTCGATGATGCAAGGCACTCAGGCGATCGCCAATCGTCTGTTCCACAAAACTCAGCAGGCTGTTGACCAGCGCCGAAGTGCCCTGTCTGAGCACGTCTCACAGCTCAAGGTAGGGCTTAATGATTGGAGTGATGAGGCCAAAGCAAAACTATCGAGCAAGGTTCAGAGCCCAACCGATCAGCCCACGACGTCGCTAGATGTGCCAGCGAGTAGAGTACCAGATGCACCAGCGGATGCACTGCCAGATGCACCACCGGAACTCGCAGCGGCAGAGGCTGCGACGGCCTCCCCCGCAATCCCTGCTGCTGCGGTGGCTCCGTTAGAGTTAGCCAATCCTGCGATTGCAGATTCAGCGGCGGCAGATCCTATGGCGTCTGCACCTTTGCCAGAACTCACCCTACAGGAGCCGCGCGCGGCCGAGCCCGACCCAATTCCTTCTGACCCAGCGGATGACGCGCCGCAACAGGCTGAGCGAAGAGAGTTTTAAGACGTATACCAGTTTATGATTCAGTAGGCTGGGTCTAGACTGGCGTGAACAACTGACCATTTCTGAAACCCAGCACCTGCAAACCGAATCAGGGTGCTAAGTTTTTGATTTAGAGTACTGATTTTGATTTTGAGTACTGAGCCTTCTACGTAACCTGAGTTCGGGATATGCTCAAACCCTCAATGTGCCGTGCGCGGTGCGCACGGCACATTGAGGGTTTTGGGGCACCGCGCGACGCGCGGTGCCCCAAAACCCCCTTAACCCGAACTGACGTTACGTACTTAAAGTTTGACTTCGGTTAGCTTAAAGCGATTTTTGCCACGCCGCTTGGCTTGCTCAAGGGTAGCTTCGGCTTGTTGGAGTAAGTCGTAGGCGTCGATATCGGTCGTGCGGGCGATCGCCCCGGCTAAGTCAATGGTGACAGGCACCACAATATCTTCGGCTAGTTCCAGCGGATGGTCGGCAAAACTCTCGCGGAGAGCCTCGCCTCGATCGGCGGCGGCCTGCACCGTCATGCCCGAGTGGACGCAGCCAAACCGAGCTTGCCCATCGTGAAATAGCCAAGAATCGGCACCGCTGACTCGACGCAAGCGTTGGGCCACTGCCTGATGCAGGCCCGCATGTAGCGCCTGATCCAGCGTGGATAGCCCGGCTTCCGGTTCTACCTCCAGCACATAGACACAGGCCGATTCATGGGGCGATCGCCCAGGATCGCTCGCAATATGGTGAAGCACGTAGCTGACGGCAGTGACCATGCTCTCACCTTTGAGCAATCCGGAGGTGGGCGTTGTCAGGCCAAGCGCCGTCAGCAGTTCCGTGGATTTCTGCTGCGCTATGTCAAGTTTGCTGTGCTCTGCTACCAAGGTGCGATCGCGCTCCTGCACCTCATAGTCGAGGTCTTGCAACTTGCGCTTTTGACTGGCGATCGTCATGCTGCGCCGCACCACAGAGGGCACTGCCACCAGCAAGCCCACAATCACCCCTAGTCCTAAGGTAATCAGCAGCACCAGCGCCAGCGGTTCTTGAAGCTGCAATCCAAAAAACTGAATCAGAACCGGCGCTGTATTTTGCAAGGCAAACAGTACGGTTGCCAAGGCGATCAACAGAGCCAATACAATAAAAAGCGGCATAGCAATCTCAGGGGGCAAACAACGAGGGGCAACCGACACGAAGGAAACGCATGGGCGGCGTCTCTCAAATTTTATATCGCTTGCAGTATAGATGATGGAAGTGCAGAATGCCTCAGTTCCATTCCGCCAGACCATCGCGCAGGATTGATGCAAGAAAATTGATGCTGGGTGTGGAGTGGTCTGAGATATTTTGGGCGATCGCTATCGTTAGTATTTGCTAACCCCAAAATGGGCAATTGTTGCTCTATGCCTAGCGTTTTGCAAGCTCAAAAAATAGCGTGCTGCTAGACGTCGCTGAATGGCGATCGCCCGCATTATTAAATGGAGTATCAGGTCATTAGCTCTATGACTCAAAATCTAGCCAAACCGCTCACCAGCAGGTCTCGTCCCCAGGGATCGCCAAAAGTAGAACATTGACCAATTAATAAAATGAGCATGTTTGTAGCCCGATCTGCGGAAAATTGACGCGTTAAAAAGCAGGATTGGATGTGCTACAAAACGATCATCAACTCCGGCGTTCCAGCAATTCATCGATTACTATTTAACTAGAACTTATGTAGTGCTCACAGATAGGGTTCATCAATTTGGCAGACTTGGCTATGGCTGCAGCCAGAATTACCTGAGAAGGTAGGCTTATCAATCCTTCTGCTGCCATAACGCACGCAGCGCTACAGAACTTGACCCCGCTCTCGACCCTGTTATAGATCTCAGTTTCACCCCAAGGTATTGAATTATGGAGTCACTCGCCTACATTCACAGCGCCCTCGCCTACGAAAGTAACGACCCTGCTCCTGTGTTGCGACCCTGCCTCCATCTGACGGGGTATTGCCCTAGTTCAGCTTGGCTGGCTGCTCCCTCGCTGCTGATTTCGTTGGTGCTGGTCAATTTTTCACATCCGTCCCTTGCCACAATTACTGGAGTCATCAGCACCCCCGGAGGCCCAATCAACGTTCGTTCCCAACCCAACGGTCAAGTAGTAGAGTCGCTAGAAAACGGTACCCCGGTAGAACTGACTGGCATCTCAGAAAATGGCTGGCTAGAGCGCATCGATGGCACCTGGCTCTATGCCCCCTTTGTCGACACTACAGTAGAAACTCCGACAGAGGCAGAAGCAGGGGAAGGGGCGATCGCCCCTTCTGAAGCGCCCGATGAAACGTCTGAAACCACTGAAATGGCTAGCGAATCTGCCGAAGCCGCTGCCCCTAGCCGCAGAATCGCCTTTGCCAACACAGGTGGTGCGTCTCTCAATGTGCGCAGTGAGCCCGGCGGCTCTGTTGTGTCGGTCGTGCCAGATGGCAGCCAGCTAGAGCTCACGGGCAGAGCCCAGGCCGGATGGTTGGAAAAAGTAGACGGCACCTGGATATCGGCTCAGCTTGTTCGTTCTACGCCGCCCCAGAGTGTTGCGATCGCCCCATCGGAGTCAGATCCTGAGACGGACGTCAACTCGGGAGCTAGCCCAGAAGCCAGCCCAGAAGCCAGCCCAGAAGCCAGCCCAGATACACCTATGGCTTCTCCCCCTGCTGCTGAAGGACAGATCGGGGTCGTCGAGACCGAGGGCAATCCGCTGAACATCCGTAACGCCCCGTCTACAGATGAAGAGACAGTGGTGGGACGGCTACAAAATGGCGATCGCATCGAATTAACGGGAAACAGTCAGGATGGCTTTTTGGAGCGCACTGATGGCACTTGGGTGATGGCACAGTTTATCCGCACTGACACTCCTATCGCGCCCAATGGTCAGGCAACGTCTAATGCTGCAACAGAATCCCCCAGAGCCGAGGCTTCAGCACCCTCCTCAGATCCGTCCCCATCCCCATCCCCTAGCCCTCAACCCATAGCCGCTGCACCGTCTCCCAGCCCCACAGCAACCCCCCAGACAGCGCCAGAACCAGATGAGTCTGGCACCACTGAATCTGGCACTACTGGGATAGTCAACACCGGAGGAGGGCCTCTCAACGTGCGGCGTGAGCCATCGGCCAACAGCCTCAGCGTGTCCACTCTGCCCGATGGCAGCCAACTCGAACTAACAGGCCGTCGGGAAAACGGCTATCTGGAACGCACCAATGGCACTTGGGTAGCAGAAGAATTTGTGTCGTTGGATGAAGCGGGTACAGTCACAGCCACAACTCCAGCACCTACAACTCCAGCACCTGAACCCACATCCGCTGCGCCCACGGCAGCCACTCCACCCGCCGCTGCCCCTGCAGCCGCACAACCCTCTGCCAGCCAACCCGCCCAGGGTGGAACAGTGAGTACTGCTGTCGTGCAAACCAATGGCAGTTCGCTTAACGTGCGGAATGCACCCGGAGGTGCCGTCATTGCCAGTTTGCCCAATGGCACTCGCGTTGAACTAACTGGGCGCACCAGTGGAGGGTGGTCAGAGCGGAGCGATGGCACCTGGCTCTCCTCTCAATGGCTAAGTTCTAGTCCATCCAATGGCTCAGGTAACGGTGTAGGTAGCGATGTGCAAACCAGCTTTGTGCGCACCAATGGTAGCCCCCTCAATGTACGCAATGCCCCAGGCGGCACAGTAATTGGCGGGCTTGCCAATGGGGCTCAGGTTGAATTAACCGGGCGCAGTAATGGCGAATGGGTAGAGCGGAGTAACAGCACCTGGATTTCTTCACGGTGGCTATCAGCAGCCCCCAACGGCGTGGGTAGCGACGTGCAGGTTGGGTTTGTCCGCACCAACGGCAGCCCGCTGCTAGTGCGCATGACCCCTGGCGGCTCCGTTATCGGCGAAGTCGCTAACGGCAGCCAAGTTGAGCTGACCGGGCGTAGCACTGCCGGTTGGCTGCAACTATCCAACAATGGTTGGATTTCTGGAGACTGGGTAGTGCTGTAGCACGCCCAAATTCACCACATTCAAAGCTAGCGTTGCTGAGCATTCGACCCCACAAAACTCCCCATTTCGTCACATTCAGCTCGAATGAAGGGACTGCGGGAACACTCCCCATGACGGCACTGATAGCGCTGTTGTCCCTCTGTCGTCCGGCCCTGCTAGGCCCCGTTATTACCCCAAATTTGGGGTAATAACGGGGCCTAGCGTCATGCTCAGTTTTAGGTAACGTCGCTAATACCCTAACTCGCCTTCAATATGTCTAAAACACTACCCTCTCACGCCAAGGTGTTTCAGCACGTTAATTCGATTCTTAATTTACTTCGTAGCAGCCAATACATTAATTCTTTACGGGGAAGCGCAAAATCTACGCATTCCAACTTGGTATAGAAAAGCTGTCAGTCTTATAAAGTTTCTGTAGATGGCGACTTGATCTGTAGCCGTATAGATATTGCGCCCGCCAGCGCTTCAAGCTCTGTGGTGTGTATGTCGGGGCTGCGTCGGATATTGGGTTGCCGTTTTCGAAAACTTGCACAACTGCTCATCTCTGTCAGGCATTTAGGTTGATGGAGATGAGGACTTTAAATTCATTTGGAGTGGAAGCAGCTTTGATGTATCAAAGCATGTCCATACTCGGAGCGTTCGGCTTGTTTTAGGTATTCACTAATACGAAGCTGACGAGCTAAGCCAGCGTTTCACTTCAGCAGTCGACGTCGCACGTGATATTCAGAGGATGAACGAGATTTGAGCTATGGAACCTGAAGCGCAAGAATTTTTAGGTACCTTTGTTACAGAGTCATATTATTACTGGGCTGGGGTGTTCATGCTTCTGATTCATGCGGGCTTTTTAGCCTATGAAGGGGGCGCATCTCGCACGAAAAATGTGCTAGCCACAATGGTTAAAAACCTGCTAACGCTGTCGGTAGTTGGCCTGTCATTTTTCTTCTTTGGCTGGTGGGTCTATGCAGGGTTTTCTATCTGGCCGCGCTTTGGGCCAATTCTTGGCCCTTGGTCCAGCTCTTTACCTGCCAATCTGGGTACTCTCGATGGCGATGGCTTACTTGATTTTGTGGCAACCACTTACCCCTGGTCGGCAGAGATGGGCCCAAACCTGTCTGATAACTTGACAGGGGTATTCTGGTTTGCGTTCTCTTTGTTTGCCATGACTACAGCGTCTATCATGTCGGGCGCTGTGATTGAGAGAATTCGCCTAGGTTCATATCTGATTTTGGCGACCATCCTAGGTGGATTTCTCTGGGTGGTGGCTGGTTCTTGGGGATGGAACTACTGGGGTTGGTTCAACACCATGGGCTACCACGACTTTGGTTGCTCGGCTGTGGTGCATGGGGTATCTGGTTTCTTTGCCCTGGGCGTTCTGATCAATCTAGGGCCACGTATTGGTAAGTACGATATTGATGGCAAGCCTCGCGAAATCCGCCCTCACAACCTGCCGCTGACGATGGTAGGGCTAATGCTGATTTTTGTTGGGTTCTATGCATTTTTGGCAGGCTGCGTGATCTTTGGCCCCGGTGCTTTAACCGAAACCACCATTTATGGCTCGCCGATGACGCTGGCTTCGGTTGCCGTGAATACAACGCTGGCTCTATGCGTCGGCATTATTGGCGCCTATTTGGGGTCTAAGGGTGATCCGTTCTATACCATTTCGGGTGGACTGGCTGGGATTATCTCTGTGGGTGCGGGTCTAGACCTTTATGCCCCGCAGCTAGTGCTGCTAATCGCATTCATTGGCGCATTTACGATGCCCTATGTAGGGGTCTTTGTTGAAAAGATCGGCATTGATGACGCAGTGGGTGCTTTTGCCGTGCATGGGTATTGCGGAGTGCTGGGTGCAATGGCAGTAGGAGTGATGGCGACTGGATACACGGTAGGCGACTATCCGCCGACGAACTTTATGGCTCAGCTGATCGGCACCTTTCTCTGCACCATTGTGTTGGGGTTGATTCCTGGCTACGGCTGTAGCTGGGTGCTGAAGAAGCTGAATCTATTGCGAGTGCCCATTGAAGAAGAAATCGGAGGGCTAGATTTGGGAGACTTTGGCATTACGGGTTATCCCGAATACACCATTTATGCGCCGGAAGATGCGGCGGTGGATGGGGTGTCTGTTCCCACGTCTGTGGTGAAGTAATGAAGTGTTGAGTAAGGCTTTGTGCTGCAAGGCTTTGCTCTTAGGCAGTGATAAATGGGTGGTATTGTCGTCAGGCTGTTGTGGCTCCGACGCTTCCCTACTATGCCTAAGAGATGGTGTGCTACCTGCGAGTCCTTGAATTTGAATCGATTGACGTTATTTTGGGGCGGTTGACTATGGCAACTTGGTTACTTGGAGCAGCAAGTCCGTTTGATTCTTGGGAGGCGTTTGAAGGGGCTGTAGATGGGCCAACAGGTGGCGCAATCTATACCTTTGCCGATCGCCCGGCGCTCACTGGCATCATGATTGTGGTGGCCGCTTTGATCTTTGTCTATTTTCTATACGCCACGTTCAATATTAAGGCTGGGCATTCTCAGGCTAAGAGCCCGCCGATGCTGGGGCTGTTGCTCTTAGCGGGCGCAGCGTCTGTGATGGCTTCTGTCTATGAGGGTGTAGCCGATCGGCGGGTGAATCCGCAAGCTAGTCGTTCTGCGGAAACGGTGTCTATGTCACCTGCGCCGAAGTTGCCTACGGCTCTAGTGGGGATGGCTGGCATCATAAGCGGGAAGCGCAAGCGATCGCCCCGTCGCATTCGTTCAGATCGATAATCGTCGTTTGTGCGCAAAAATCTGTTGGAAAAAAGAGAGGAGCGTAAAAGCGCTCCTCTCTTTTTGGCTTATTTTTGGTTTATTGTGCGGTTTATTGCTGGTGTATCCCCTATACCGGAGTACACAGCACATCTTCGATCCGGGAGAGGGCGTTAGCCAGATCATCGTTGATCACCTGCACATCAAACTCGCTGGCGGCATCGATTTCAGTTTGAGCATGTTGCAGACGGCGGGCGATCGCCTCTTCTGAATCTTGCCCGCGCCCTCGCAGCCGCAGCTCCAATTCTTCGAGCGACGGCGGCAACACGAAGATCCGGAGTGCTTCGGGGAACGTTTGGCGGATTTGGCGCGCTCCGGCCAGTTCAATTTCGAGAATGACAGAATTACCCTGTCGAATTTGCTGTTCTACCGGCTGGCGTGGTGTGCCATAGCAGTTGCCAGCAAATTCAGCCCACTCCAGCAAATCGCCGCTTTCTACCATCTGGTAAAACTGCTGTCGGGTGACAAACTCATAATGCTTGCCGTTGATTTCTCCCACTCGAGGCTTGCGCGTGGTTACTGAAACAGACAGAAAAAACTCAGGATGTCGTTTTAGGAGCGATCGCAGCAGCGTCCCTTTTCCCACGCCGCTTGGCCCAGTTAATACAATTAGTTTTCCCTTAGCCATGCTCAACCCTCTCTGGACTTGGTGTACAAATTATCCCTTACTCCATGCCACGGTCAGGGAAGAATACGGTCAACATCCCATGAATTATAGGTGAGGATATCGCCCTCACACTGCCTACACATAGTTTCTACGTATCGGTTTGGGCCTCTTTGCTGATGACAAAGCGATTTGCCACTGTTTCGGGCTGAATGGCCGACAGAATCACATGACCTGAATCAGCCACAATCACGGCCCTTGTGCGGCGACCATAGGTCGCATCGATCAAATGCCCGCGCTCTCGAGCATCACTAATGATGCGCTTAATCGGGGCAGACTCTGGGCTGACAATGGCAATCACCCGATTTGCAGATACGATATTGCCAAACCCGATGTTGATTAAACGAATGTCCATAGGGATAACGGGTGAAATCGGGTGAATCAGTTAAAAAACGCCTTAGTTTTAATGGTATATGAAAAAAAATAAGCTACAAGAACCAATCGGGCGATTGTGAGTCGTAATGGGGCATGAATTCCTATTAGCGTGGTCACTTCAGTATGAATACGGAGTAACGGTTGCTTTGGTTTCAAATCAATTTAATGTTGGGATTCATGCCAGACCTGCCTGCGCTTCCAACCCTATGCACCACAATGGAAATGCGATGCTCTAAAGCTAAACTAACCCAGCGGGCAGGGATGTGTATGGCTATAAAAAAATACGGCAATCTCGCTGGGCGATCGCCGTACTCAGGGTTCTGATCGTGAACCAATTGAGAACTACTGAATTAAATTAAACACGACTGGAGGCAGAACGCACTCATCAACTCTTGCGATCAATACTTACTAACAAGTCCAGTCTTAGGACGTGTCATCAATTCCAACCAAAATCCCTATGCTAGGAGCGTTGCCACGCCCGACCCAAAAACCAGGCTAGGAGCTGTGACTGTTGATCTCTGGGATATAAGAGGCTAATTGATGACAGCCCCTAGTCCCATAACACTCTAATTAAAATCAGGGATTGAAACCGGGACGCCAACCGGAGGAGAAAAATTAGGCAGGTCGATGCCACCATTACCGCTAGAACGGCGGTTTCGTACGGCCAGCCGATAGCTAACGCTCTGCAGCTCCGCATGGAGGCGGCGATTTTCTTGCTGAATGGCAGTTACTTTCTCTTTGATCGGAGCAATGCGCTCTGCGAACTTCTCCCGATAGATGCCCGGCAGCTCTTGCACCACCTGTTCTAGCATGCGTGAGCGATCGCTCAACTCTTGCACCGTCTGCCGCAGCTGATGAATTTCGGCATCACGCCCGGCCAATTGCTCCTGGTAAAACCCCACCTGTTGTTCTACCGCTTGCAGTTGCTCACGCAACGCCCGCACCTCAAGCTGAGACTGCTCAGACGACGTTGCCGTAGGAGCAGCTTGAGCATTGTCTTTAACCAATCGAAACAGCTCTTGCGACAACTGCTGCACAAGCTGATCGCGCGTTTGCAGCTCTTCTCGCAGTTGCAATACTTCTGCCTGCAATTCATTGAAGCTCATAGACGAAGTTGAGGGGTTCATGTTACCACTCCAATTGGCTTTGTAAGGTTTGCGTCCCAGCGACGGGGGGATGAAGCGCGACGGATGTCTCGCCAGATAGCAGTTGCCGCCAACGTGCCATCTGCAACTGCAATGGATACCTGGTTAATCCCAACTTTGAGATCGCCCAGAGCAAAGAGGCGCGGGTGGGAGGTGCGGCACATGGAGTCGGTTTCTAACGTTTGCCCACTCCAGGTTAGATCTAAACCCTTGAGGTACTCGTTGTAATAATGAGACCCCATCGCAACTAGTCCGGTGTCGAGTTTAACAACTGACCCATCGGCTAGCTCTACGCCCGTCATCTCGTGGTTTTCTCCCAAAAAGCGTCGGATGGTTTGATCTACTAAAGGATAACCGTGTTCTTGTAATTTGTGACGCATTTCGTCACTAACTTGAAATAATCCGTGGGTAAACACCGTGATGTAGGGCGTGAACCAGTTGAGCACAAAGGCAGTGTTGATGTTGCCTTCAGAATTAACAAACAGCCCGCAGCGCGTGTCAGCAATTTCATACCCATCACAAATCATGCACACATGCAGGTTATAACCAGCATAGTCGTAGACGTTCTGCATGTCGTCGAGTTCGGGCAGGCGATCAATAATGCCGCTGGCTGCGATCACGTATTTGGAGCGAAAGACAGGATACGCGCTGTCTTTTTTGCCCACTTTGACCCGCACGGCAAAGGTATCGCCTTCATCAACCACCTCTTCGGCAAACCCCATGAGGTAGTCTGCCCCCAGTTCCAGCGCATGGTGCTGCCCCTGCTGCAAGAGGTCACGCCCCGGCGTCTCGGGATCTAAGCCGAGGTAGTTGCGCAGGTCTTGCATCCAGAAGGAGCGGCCCCGCCCTTTTTCCACCACGAGGCACGACAGCCGATAGCGCTGCAGATAAATTGCAGCAGAGAGCCCACCCGCCCCGCCCCCCACAATGACGACGTCATAGGTGTGGTTTAGGCGCTGGTGCAGGGTTTTCTTAGTCAGTTTCATGGGCAGTGTTGAACATTGAGGTTGTGGCTGAGCGTTGACGACCGTTACGAAGATTGCCATCACACGGGCTTTGCGCTTAATGCAGACTGAGCAATGCGCGCATTATCGATCTATCACGCATTGCTCAATTAACTACAGACAACTAACTATAGACAACTACAGATGAATTCACTATAGGTGGGTAGTAAAAAAGCTGCTAACCCTAGGCTAGCAGCTTCTCTAGGGCTCTTGGCTGAATTCAATCAGGGAGGCCCCGGGCATTGTGAAAATAAGGAGCTATTCAGCGGCGATCGCCTCTTCTACAGCTTCTTCTGGCTTCACCGTTAGGTAGCGGATGATATCCTCACTCAGGCGCATGGCGCGTTCCATCGCGGCAATCACCGTTCCCTGTGCGCTGTAGTTCATCTGCACGTACACGCCCTCGCGGTGGTTGTTGATTTCGTAGGCTAACCGGCGGCGACCCCGGAGTGTAATTTCAATATCGGTCGCATCCTGCTCTTTCAGGAACGTTTCGTATTTGCCAATGATTTGATCAATCTGATCGTCACCCAAATCTGGGCGAATGATGTACATCGTTTCGTAAGCCATCCAATGTTCTCCTTTTGGACTAGTGGCTTCTTGTACGGCGTAGCTCATGAATATGCGGTGTCGCACATCCTGCAGTTATGCCTGCGCAGAAGCAAGGATCTCTAATCTTAGCATCGAAGATAGCAGATTTAGAATCTTTCCCAAGCTATCGCTGTAAGGTGGCCCAAGGGCTGAGGGCGACTTTATGGTTGATCTAGCCTATGCGTTGGTTTGGGTGCGATCGCCCTGCATTCCTGCATTTATTACTGTGGCGATAGCATTATCAAACGGGCGATCGCTGTAGAGTATAGCCATGCAGGATTGAGGCGTCCTAGAATTTCCTTTCTAGGGCTGCTGTCTCAGATCGGAATCGTTAGAACGAGCGCGCATGATGCTTTTGCGGTATTGTCGTGGTCTACTAAGTAGGGAGATAACGACGGATGCAGAAGCTTCTAGGGCCTTGCTCAGGGTGATGCGTCTAAGTCAATCCCACACCGTGAGTTCGATAGCGTTGTTTCAGCCCCACAGCGCGGGTTAGAACAACACCAAGCCGTGCAGCCCACGCCGTGGGCTGCACGGTGAGGAATTTGCCGAACTGACGTTCTAATTAGGTCGAGGTGGGGCAGGTTTGCGCGGCGGCATGTCCATAGCTTGGCTTATAACTTCTGTGTTGAGTGTTCTCTAAATCGGCTGTTGTTGGGTTAGTGAGGGGTAAGTGAGAGGTTATGGCGCAACGCTATGTCCGGGTTCAAACCAATTCGGGGCATCTATACTACGGCCTGCTGCTGCTGGATCACCGGGTGCAATTGCTCGACGCGCCGCCGTGGCTCAAAGGGCAGCCGCTAGACCAGATGCTTGAACCCGATACCTATGAGTTATTAGCCCCCTGTGCGCCTTCTAAAATTGTGGCGGTGGGGCGCAACTATTTGAAGCACGCTGCCGAATTGGGGAATGAGGTGCCAGCAGAACCCCTGCTATTCCTTAAACCCCCTACAACGGTGATTCCCGCGAATATGCCCATTCAATACCCGGCGCTGTCGAATCGGGTGGATTATGAAGGGGAATTGGCACTGGTGATGGGCGATCGCTGTGTAGACTGCACCCCCGAAACAGCGCGCACCAAAATCTGGGGTTACACCATTGCCAACGATGTCACAGCACGCGATTTGCAGCGCAGCGATGGCCAGTGGACGCGCGCTAAGGGCTTTGATACGTTTTGCCCGCTCGGGCCGTGGATTGTGCGGGAAGTCAACCCCAGCGCTACCCTGCAAACCTTTATTAACGACGATCCTAACCCGGTGCAATTTGCGTCCATTAGCGATATGACCTTTTCTCCAGAAGTGATTGTGGCCTATATCAGTCAGGTGATGACACTGTTGCCGGGAGACGTGGTGCTGACAGGAACACCCCAGGGTGTGGGGGGAATGCGGGTGGGCGATCGCATTCGAGTCGAAATTGAAGGCATTGGGAGTTTAGAAAACCCAGTCGAAGCAAGGCCGATCAGTCCCCAAACGCCGACAGAGGCCGACCAGCCCGCTGAAACCGCAAACCCCTAGCGGGAGAGCATTTGCACAGCGGTCAGTATGGCAAAAACGTGAATAAGGCGGCAATCTTACTAAGATTGCCGCCTTATTCGTAGGAAGTCCCTAACCAATATTAAACTTCCCGTTACACTAGGCGATCGCACCCATTACTGAACTTGGCGATGCACCACCTCAGACAAACTGGGGATTTCTGCATACATGCCGCGAACAGACTGCACCACTGCAAAAATGACCGCCGTTAAGATCGCCAAAAAACCCACATTATAGAGGGTGTCGAGAATCAACCCAGAGCGCAAGATCGGCTCTAGCACCCAATCTAGCAACAGCCTGAAGAGAGAGCCCACAATACCCAGCAGCAATGCCTGCATTGTGTTGAAGCGAACGAAATGAGGGATGTTAGGGTTGCGCACCACCAACGCAAACAGCCCAAAAAACACAATTAAGCCAAAAAATGGAATCGTGGCGTACAAGATAAACAGAGGCATCAGTGGAGTGAATAAGAAGCTCAACTCGGGCACCTGACGCATGAATGGTCCCGCCAGCGCCACACTATCGAGCAGGGGCAGCAGGTATACAAGGCAAGACAGAATTCGATCTTTGGGGGTGGTGGTGCCGCGCCAGGTCATGGTTTTCTCCCAGAACTTCGTGTTTGCAGGCAATTAGAGCTTAACTCTATATATTGAAAATATTGAAACGGTAGACTCATCGTTAAGGCTGGTCTGATAGCAACGGTGGCGTCCTAGAGTGAGCTGATGTTAATCAGATGACAGATTTACAGGCCGGTGTGAGCCTGTACACGATCATCTCCACACACTAGAACATCGAATGTTGAGCATGATTTAAGCCAACTTAGCCGTACATAGCTTTACATATAAGTATCGCAAACTCTCTGCGATGTTGCAGCTTCACGGTCTAAACGGCAGTTCAGGCGTGCGGCGTTGCCCTAATCGTCACTGATCTCGGATGTGGGCAATGCGGAACCCCATTTGGCACTCAAATTGCTCAGGCATGGCGTCGACTAGTGGACTCAATGCTCGGCCACAGCGCAAGCGGCCTTGGTTCCACCGGGGTTGCCCCTGTTGATCGGCCATGAGGCATCCTTGGCAAACCTGGTCTAGCGGCACAATTTGGTTATCTTGCAGAATAACTAGCATGGTGATTCTCCCAGGGCGAAGCCGTCTTCATCCATCAGGAGGCCTAAAACACCAGTCTGCTTTAGGCGGGCGGTGGGCGGTTTCTTTTGCCCTTTATTCTATTGTACGTAGGGTTTTAGGTTGATTGCCGCGCGCTTAACCTGGGTTAACTCTTGCGGTTGATTTTATTATGGCCGCTGTCTACGCGGATCGTCGCCCCTTGTCATAACGCGGATGGTGTTGATTTTGTAAGATTGTCGCAGGGTGGGAGGTTAGCCCCTTGTTCAGCATTGGGTTTTCACAGGTTTCGGATGCAAGGCGGTGTGGCCTGCTGCAAGATATTGATTTGATGAAACTTTTTAGGGTGCAGATTTTGCCAGGGTGATTGCGAGTGTCGCTCACAGGCTTAGCCTCAAGCAGTACCCTTAAGCAGTAAAGGATCAACCTCCACTGCGCCTGACCGGAGGTAGTGCCACTGGCTGTCTTGCCATTGCAGCACCGTAGAGGGGACGTTGAGCGCAGTCTGGGGCGATCGCTCCCCCTGCTCTAGCTGTTCCAATTCTGCTGGATGCAGCGTTAGGACTTGCGGGAATTCGGCGTTGATGGCGGCAGTGGTGAGCAGCGGCGGTTCTCCAGTGCGGTTGACACTAGTGGTGGCGAGGGGGCCAGTGCGGGCTAGCACCGTGCGGGCGATCGCCCGATTGGGCACGCGAATGCCGATTGTAGTGGGGTTGAGGGGGTTAAGAGCTGGGGGCAGGCGATCGCTCGCAGGCAGCACCAGCGTCAGCGCTCCGGGCCAATAGCGATGGGCGATCGCCTGCCAGCCAGCTATCTCTGCGGGGGTGCCCTGCACAAACGGCCATAGGTCTGCAGCCTCAGCCCCCATGAGAATGAGCGGCTTGGTATCGGGGCGCTGCTTGGCGGCAAAAATCAGCGCCGCATGGTCTGGGGCAGAGGCCAACGCCGGAACGGTATCGGTAGGGAAGCTGATTAGGCGATCGCCCTGAGCAACAGCGGCAACCAGCGCAGTGAGTGAAACCTGAGGCATAGGGTTAAGTAGGGTGGTCGAGAGGCCTGTTACTATCTTTTCACGTCTCTTTTAGTGTGGTACAGAGTTGGTATGGAATCTAGCTCTCAAGACTCGGGATCAGAGTGGGGCGTTCGTGTTCGCACGTCCATCGCTCAACAGCTTGACACCTACTGGCGACAGCGCCATACCGCCTATCAACAGGGAACTGATCAGCCTGAGCAGATCAGCTTTGGGGATGCAGGCGGGGCGATCGCCCCCGCAACCCAACCGCTGCCTACGCCCGTGCAAGCCGCCTATGACTACTACGCCAAAACAGTGATGGAGCGCGACTGGGGCTCCGTGACGCTGCACAGAACCACAGTCGACGAGCGCCGCTTGTTGATCGTAAGGGTGCAGACCGATGGTGACGACGGGTGGATTGAAGTCTTTGATCAGGCGGGCACCTGCCTTGGTGTAGGCCGCACCTATTTAGAACTAGTGGCCTGGGGCGACCCAGAGACCCTCCGCGCTCAGGTCGAAACAGGGGAATTGCCACCCCAGCTCACCCCCGATCAGAGCCTCTGGAGCCAATCTGACGGTTAACCAACCGAACGGCTGATCGCACAGGCTCAAGCCACCGCTGTAGCCACTGCTGTGGGACAGGGGCAAGACTGGCCTAGCAAATTGGGCAGAACAAGCTAATGTCATAAAAACGGCTGACTCGCGACGAGGGAGTACTGAGATTCTCCTGTATTAGTCTGAGCCGAGTGAGCTATTCTGGTAAAGCCGCTATTGCCTAGAGCTGGCAATGCCCCAACCGATGCTCTACTGCCCCAATCAATCGTGCCAAGCGCCTAATTCGCCAACCCAGCGAACCTGCCAAACCTGTGGTGTGCCACTGCCCAAGCACTATTTGTGGGGAGTGGGTGTGTTCCCTTCAGGGCTAGCAGCAGGAGCGATGGTCGCCAACCGCTATCTCTATCAGGGCGATCGCATCTTTTTGGATACATTGCCAGGCTACTACCCTACGGCATCGGCGGATCGACTGCCTGAGTCATGGCTCACCTATCTGCGGCTGATGCCCCAGCGGGTGCATGTGCCCCAACTTTATGATGCCGTGGTGCCTGATGCAGCAGCGCCTGGGGCCTTGTTAGTGCTATTAGAAGGGGCAGCAGTCTGGGTACCGCGCTCTGGCGAAACGGTGTCTTCGGCATCGGGTGATCTGGAGAAGGTCTATCCATTGCCAGCGATCGCCCAAGATTGGCCCACCGCCTCGCCCCAGCGCCAGCTCAACTGGCTCTGGCAAATGGCCAACCTATGGCAGCCTCTCAGCGTAGAACAGGTGGCATCGACCCTGCTCAACCCAGAGCTGATTCGGGTAGAAGAGTCCCTCGTGCGGCTGTTAGAACTGCAGCCAGATCAGCCAGGGGCGATCGCCACTCTGCCAGACTTGGGCCGACTGTGGCAACAGTGGGCGACTGCCGCGCACCCCACGGTTGCGGCAGGGGTGCAGCACCTGAGCCAAGCCTTGGTCGATGGCAGTCTCTCTAGTGCGGCTCAGGTGACTGTTGAATTGGATCAGCAGCTTAGGGCGATCGCCCCATCCATCCCCCGCACCATTTCCCTCGCAACCGCCACCGACAAAGGCCCAACCCGCGCCCGCAACGAAGACGCCTGCTATCCCCCCAGCGGCACCGTCAGCCAGACGCTGCCGACGCAACTGGCAGAGGGGGCTGCGCCCATGGTGATTGTCTGCGATGGCATTGGCGGACACCAAGGGGGCGATGTTGCATCGGGACTGGCGATCGCATCCATTCAGCAGCATGTGCAACCGCTCCCGCTGGCTAACCTAGAACCCGACGCCATTCACCACGCGTTGATACAGGCGACCGCCGCTGCCAACAATCAGATTAGCCAGCGCAACGATAGTGAACAGCGACAAGATCGCCAGCGCATGGGCACAACCCTCGTTATGGGGCTAGTGCGCCAGCATGAACTGTATCTGGCCCATGTGGGCGACAGCCGCGCTTACTGGATTACCCGCCGAGGCTGCCATCAAATCACCCTGGATGATGATGTGGCGACCCGCGAGGTGCGGCTGGGCTATAGTCTGCACCGCGAAGCTTTGCAGCATCCCAGCTCAGGTTCCCTGATCCAGGCCTTGGGCATGAACGATTCAGCGCTATTGCACCCCACGGTGCAGCGGTTCGTGCTAGATGAAGACTGCATTGTGCTGCTGTGCTCCGATGGTCTGAGCGATGGTGATCGGGTAGAGCAGTTTTGGGACGTAGAACTGGCTCCGCTACTGGCATCCCTGCAGCCGTCTGACGCTGGGTCACGCGGTGAACGCGAGGTCGATCTGGGTGTGGCCTGCCAACGGCTGGTTGACTTGGCCAATCGCCTCAATGGGCATGACAATGTGACCCTGGGCATTTTGCACTGCCAGGTAGAGGCTGCCCATCGGTCTACCCCATCACCGGTGAAGGCGAATGCTATACCCCCCAGCGCCCCGGCAGTTTCGCCTCAGGCGACCTGGATGCCGCCGGCCCACGCCCTCTCGGGTGAGCCCGATGCTGCCAGTGCCAAAACTCAGCGGGTGGCACCTGCCGCCCTACCTGCCCGGCGATCGCCCTTACTGTCACTGTTAGGCGCGCTGCTGCTGGTGCTCGCACTGGGGGCAGGGGGGCTCTATCTGCTGTCGCGCTATGCGCCTGATCGGCTAGATGCCTTCTTAGGGCGATCGCCCCGCCCCGTGGCTCCCGATCCCGATCCCGATCCGGCCCAAGCGCTTCAGCCAGGCGCGCTCATCGAGCTAGGGCGCAGCGCAGATCCCACAGCGCCGCCCGTTGTTCTGTCGCCTCAGCCGCCCTTTGCGACCTCTGCTGACGTCCCTGCTGCTCCGTTTGCCAATCCACCTGATTCCGCCAATCTTCCTAGCCCACCGCCCACCGCCGCATCGCCAGGTGACCCAGGGCTAGATGCGCCAGTGCCAGAACTGCCCGCAGATACACCACTGAATGCCCTCACCAAGCGAGTGCCTCCGGGTAGCATTTTGCAACTGGTGAGCCAGCAAGGCGTGCTGCCCGATCGCTGGCTACAGGTGCGAGTCTGCTCAGTTGGGACAGACCTGCTGACGCAGCCCGTAGGGACGACGCAGACCCCGCCGCTGGCCGATCCCGCAGGTGCAAATGCAGCGCCAGACCCGGCATTAAATGCTGAGCCTGACCCGCCTCTCCCACCGGAAGCGGTGGTGCAGGCGGGCGAAGTAGGCTGGGTTGCAGAACCCATCCTTTCTACCCGATGGCGGCTAAACCAAAACCTGACGCCAGAACAGCAGGGGCGGTGTGCTACCGATCCCGTTGCTCCTAACGGGGAGGCGACGCCTAGCCCCGCAGACCCAACTAGCCCCTTGGAACCAAGTCCAGCCGAGCCTCTAGAGCCGTTGGGGTAAGGCCAACTGTCCCACTCTTTGATCCATCGCCCTTCAAAACATCCAACTCAGAAATGCTGGGATTCTTAGGTTATTAGTTTGGGGCGCAGGAAGATAACCAGATAGACTAGATCTGCACTGTCTCCTGAGTTGTGGCCCTGACTAGATGGAACGAAGTTTTGAGCCTGTTATGGGCGCGGTGGTGCGCCCCAAATGGAACAGGCCTCGCGCAGACGTAAGAGTCTGTCTTGGAGCTACTGTGTATAGATAAGTCCTGAAACCCTTGCGACCAGAGCTTTTTCCTCATCCCCCAACCCCTTCTCCTGTTCTGGGAGAAGGGGGGCCGAAAAGCCTTGTTTGGCCTCCCCTCGCCCATTTTTGGGCGAGGGGGACTGAGGGGGTGAGGGCCAAGATTGTGTAAGGGCCAAGATTGTGTATAAGCAGTAGGTCTTGGAGTGAGGGCGTTGCTGGTCAGTGTGGTGTTCAGTGTGGTGTATTGATGTCTGACCACTCTTCTAATGGGTTTCCGTGTTTGCGATTGGCAATTGATAGCCTGGCGGTCAAGGCAGAGGCCGATCACTATGCAATTTGGGTGCTTCAAGCGCCGCTGCAGGCGGGGTTGGTGCACCATGTGCAGCATTGGGGCAACGAGCTGACCCAAACCTGGCAGGCCTGGCAGGCGCTGTTCTCCTTACGGGCCGCTTCGGCCAATGCTCCGCCTCCTGATATTGTGTTTTCTGCCAATCCCGATCCGGCAGCGGCGACCAGTTATTCAGCTCGGTTGATGCAGCACTTGGGGGTAAACCTCTGGCAATGGGTCTTTGATGGCCCGACCCACACGAGCTTTGAGCAAAGCCGAGGGGTGTCGCGGGGCCGCAGTCAGCCGTTGCGACTGCGGTTAGAGGTGCGATCGCCCGAATTGGTGATGCTGCCGTGGGAAATCATGCAGCCGCAGTCGGGGATGCCTGCAGTGGGGGTAAACCAACGCGTGCTGTTTAGCCGCACTACTAATGAGGTGAGCACCCTCGCGCCCCAGAAAGAGGACTATGCCCTTAAGATTTTGCTTGTGCAGGGTCAGGAGACGGTGACAGCCGACGCTATGAACCCTAACGCAGAGTCGCAGGCGCAATCGGAGCACGGCAGCTCTAAGCTAGCGTTGGAGCAAGAGGCGTTGGCCATTGCTGAGGTGCTGCGCGCCGCCAGCTCTAACCAGACGACGCGCTTTCCGCCTCCGGTGCCCTGCGAGGTGACGGTGCTCGTGCAGCCGACTCCGGCCGAGTTGACCGCGCATCTTGAAACCCGCCATTTTAATGTGCTGTTTTACTCAGGGCACGGGATGCCAGGGCCAGGCGGGGGGCAGCTCTATCTGCGCCCCGACGCCACCCTGAGCGGCACAGAACTGGCGCAGGTGCTCACCCGTTGCCAAGTCAAGCTGGCGCTATTCAATGCCTGTTGGGGAGCCCAGCCTGATGAGCAAGATGGGTTAGCCTTGCCCCGCAGCAGCCTGGCAGAGGTTTTGATTCACCATGGGGTGCCGGCGGTGTTGGGTATGCGCGATACCATTGCTGACCCCGAGGCCTATGCCTTTATTCAACAGGTGGTGCAGGCGTTAGTGGAGCGATCGCCCATTGATGAAGCCGTGGCGATCGCCCGGCAGCACTTGCTATTCCTGTTTAAGTTCAACCATGTCACCTGGACGCTGCCGGTGCTCTACATGCACCCAGAATTTAACGGTGAATTGGTCAAACCCTTGACCGATGGCATCACCGAAATCCCCAATAATCCAGATAGTTGGATCGAGCCCTACTTTCCGCCAGCCGTGCTGCATTCCATTGAGCCCGCAGGACAATCTTGGCGGGTGTATGGCGGGGTGATGCGAATTGGCAGCCAAGACGGCAACGACGCTGTGTTGCGGGGCGGCACGGGGGTATCGCGACAACATGCCGAAATTGTGTACCGAGCCGGAGTCCAAACCGGTGAGGCGGCGGGCTATTTTTTGCGCGATCGCTCTCGCTATGGCACCTCGCTACAGGGGGTCAACAGCCAGTGGCTGCGGGTGCATCAGCAGGAAGTTCCCCTGAGCTCACCCACCCGACTTCGCTTAGGCACCCATGAGCTGGAATTCCGGCTTGAAGATTCTTAACAACTCTGTTTAAGACCAGCGAGATCCTAAACAATAAGGTCAGCATCCTTAGGACATGGGATTGCCCCCACATGGCTTCTCATAGAGGCGCGGTGGAATCGGTGAACCACCGACCGCTTAGGGGTCTGGGTTACCTCACCTTTTTCCTATAAATGCCTTATCATTCAAACCATCCTTAGGGGGGCAGCGCATTTGAGGGACGGGCTGAATAATTTTCTAGCCACTTGCGGAACTGCCACAGCGAGCCTTGTAGCCAATGATGTTGACATTTCACTACCGGCGCATTTCTGGAGACTGCTTTGACCTATGACTAGCGATTCTCACCACCGTCCATCCCTCACCCCGTTTCAGGCGCAGGCAGAGCTAGAGCTGCTGCAACTGTTGCTAAATCAGCGTGAAACGCCTTATGTGTGGGACCCTGCTGAAGCAAGTTCATCTGAATACTTCGACGCATTAGAACAGGAAATGGCTGCAGATGGATGGCAGAGTGAAGACTGGTCACCCTATGTGCAGTCGCTAACGGCCACCGTTGATCAGGTGTGGGCAGATCGCCCCGCGCCCGCAGCAAGCGCCATGTCTGGAGCTTCGGCCCCGCTGTGGCAGCGATTTACGGCTCAGGTTCCGGCTGCTATTGTCGATCGCATTCTGGCTCAAGTGAAACAGGTCTCTGCGACAAATCGCTCGCTTTCCGATCAACTGGTGCTGTGTGTCCAGGCAGTGCTCACCGAGTGGAACGAAGATGATTTGATTGTGCTGGCTCGCCCCTTTGCCTATGCAATGCGTGACGGCGCAGGCACCGAGCCTGTAAACGGCGTGCTGCAGTCGGTTCGCTGCACAGAATGGTCGAAACTGTCGAGTATCGAGCAGGCGCGGTTGAGTCTGGCGATCGCCCGTGTGGCGCTGGCTGAGTCTACTCCCGACGATGCCTAAGGATGCTTAACGGGTACTGGGTGATTCCTATTTCTATAGACCCGGTTTGGGAAAACCGTTAGTGAATCCGTGTGGCAAAGTTTATGTGCCGCTGAGGGGACAACGCCCGAGCCTTGAGGATGGCCGTCATCAACAGCGCATAGGACGCCATGCCCACCACTGGCAATAGCAGCAGGTTTACTATGCCGCTCACGTTCCATAGGGTATGCAGCAGTGCTGCAATCAAATAGCCCACAAGCAGCGTTCGCCAGCGCTGCCCCGGTTTGAGCATACTTAGGCCAATGCAATAGCCAAAATAGCCGCTGTAGGCCATATGCCCAGCAATCGACCCCAACATGCGGGGAATGAGGAGCTGGAGTCCTGAAAGTTGTCCGATATCGTAGCCAGATTGAGATTCTAAAACCTGAATTAAATCGGGAACGTAGTAGCCCAGCGTTTCTAGTAACGTAAAGCCCACCGCCGAAGCTGCCCCGAGCAAAATGCCGTCTAGCGGCTCTCGAACAGTGAGGCGATCGCTCAAACTATTTCCCTTCATTAGCCCTAGCCCCGCCAGCAGAAGCACCGGAATCGCCTTGAGCAGTTCCTCCATCAGGCCCGCCCCAAAGAACATGCCCACCCACAGCTGTGCCAGCGTGGGAGATGCGTCTAACATAAGCTGACCCGGGAGCACCTGCTGAAATACAAACGAGAAGGCGTCGAGCACTGGGCTCGCCAGCAGCAGCATCGTCGATCCTGCGACTGCCAGCAGCAGCCACCAGGGTTTGGGCTTACCGCAAAGTTGGTACACCACGAAATACGCGGCTGCGCCTAGATAGCCAGCCAGCAGTCCGTTAAACAGCAACGGTTCGCCCACCGCCACAAAGAGTAGCGCGACGCAAAATACCGTGAGCAAACCCGGCAGCAGATATGCTTTTTGAACCCAATCGTGTTCGGTAGAAAGCAGCGGGAACAGCTGGCTGGCCGTGACTCGCTCGCCTTGGGGAATGTGGATGGGCGATCGCTCCCCTGTCCTCACGGCAACGGGTGATGACGCCGCTACAGGCTCAAACAAGAACTGTGGCCCTCGATGCCCCAGTGCAATGCGATCGCCCGAACGCACCGTCCGACAGCCCAGCACTCGCCGTCCGTTGATATAGGTTCCGTTCGTACTGCCCAAGTCACAGACCTGCCAGCCGATTCGGCTGACTGCCTGCAGCTTGAGGTGATAGCGCGACACGCCGCGATAGGTGGCAGAATCCAACACAATGTGGCAGTCTGGCTCTCGCCCAATCACGGCGTCTTCCCCTAACGTCAGCAGATGAACGACTCCTTGCCCGTCCTCTGGCGAGACTTGCCGCAGCACCGCCCCTTGAGGAGTCTCATCCATGCTGATCCCTACCTCTCTCAGAATGCTCTGATCATATTAGTCCCAGTGTTTCAGCCTTTCACACCAGGCAGCAAGGGGGCGATCGCCCGTATGCCCACTCTGGAGGCGGCTTTAATTGCCATCAATTTTCATCATGCTGCTGTCTAACGCTGATTCGCGCGAGCATCTTGCACTGCCGCATAAAAGCTGACGATTGTGGCAGGAATACTCAACGCCAAAATCCCGGCTGTGACCGGCGTGCCCAAATCGGGCACCCCAGACGACAGCTCGAATACACTACCCACTGCGGCGATCGCCGCCACACAAGACACCATCAACAGTCCACCACTTTTTGGAGTCACGTCACGCCTCGCCTCTGTAATAACAATTTCAATAATTTTTGAACCAATCGCCCAATCACGCACTAGCGGCAAAACCAAAGCCGCACCTAGAGTCCCCACCCTGCAAAGGGTACAAAACAGGAATCGGCCTTGCAGCCAGGATTTTTCACACGCCCCTACGATAACGCCACATGTACGGTTAACTAAAAAATAACAGGACTCATGCCCATCACGCAGTGTCCTGTTATTTTTTAGCTAATTGTGAAGGCGCTTCTGTGGATCACGCTCGTGTAAATTGCATCAGGGATTTGCGTTAGGAAACAGCCTTCACCGCTTGAGCCGAGAAACCATGCTTCGACAGCTCTTGGTTGAGCACTAGGGAATTATCAACCCGATCCACAAACATAACGCCGTTGAGGTGATCCATCTCGTGCTGGATGACTCGTGCCAGCAGCCCATCGGCTTTACGACGCTGTGGGCGTCCCATTTCATCCTTAAAGCTAACTTCAATCACCTCAGGCCGCACCACATCCATATACACACCGGGTACGCTTAGGCACCCTTCTTGCAGGGCACACAGCGTTTCACCAGATTTCACAATGCTGGGGTTAATCAAAATCAGCGGTGGTGCTTCTGGGTTGTCTAACTCTGTGTCAATCACAATCAATTGCTTGTTTACCCCTACCTGGGGCGCAGCCAGCCCAATGCCGTCTTCGCTATACATGGTTTGCAGCATTTGCCGCGCAAACAGCCGCACCTCGTCATCAACCTTGGTGATGCGCTTGGCGGGCTGGCGCAGCACGCGATCGCCCAAGTAGTGCAACTTCAAAGGCGGCTGCTTAAGTTTCTTTTTTTCAACTAGAATTTGGGCTGTCATGGTGGAAGACTATTACGACACGATTAACGACGACGGTATCAAGACGCTGGGATTGGCTACTGTGATTAACTAGATTGACTCTAGATTGATTATTTCTTACGTATTTCCATCTTAGTGAATCTTGTAAAGGGATGGTCAGTTAGATCAATCCAGTTGATACTCCCCCGTTGATACCTAGGTACTGGGTGATGCTCAGATGATGGAGGATGCCCAGGTGATGAACAAGGCCCAAGTAATGACAGAGCAAAAGCCGTGGATTGGTTCTTGCATCGAGACATTGGGGACTTTGGTCAAAGCCTGTTGCCCGCTTTTAGTGCTGCAAGCTCAGCCCGATATCAATTCGATATCAAACTTAATAATTTAACCCAGGATAGTTAAACCTAGGTCTATAAATCACACCTTAGATGTAGCGTATTTTTGCAATTAAATTCTAAGTCTGGCCCAGATGTGGCATCTTAAGGGCGATCGCTCCTTTGATTTTTTTGATCTTGATAGTCTGATTCACCTCTAAATCTCTGCACTCCAATGCTGAATCATGCGGCAAGCCAGCCTGCATCCCCTTCCTCAAGCTCAACATTCCTCCATACTTTTTTCGGTCAGTGTTTTCGGTCAGTGAATGTAAAGCAGCCCGGTCATGCCCGACCGCACCAGGTACCGCAACAAGTATTGACATGTATTTTATGTAGATGCAGGAAAGTAAACGCGATAGTCTTATGCATGATTCTTTGCATTAGCGCTTAAAATCAAACATTCAGGGTTGCGCAGATGTCGGCATCGTCACCTCATTCTGTCTCTGTATCATGCTGAAACTGTTCACCAAATCTGATTACTTGCTTCGCGAAACTTTTTTGGGGCTCAAGCGGGGCGGCTGGATGAATTGGGCCGCGATCAGTACCGTGACGGTGCTGCTATTCTTGTTCGGCATTAGCCTACAGGCCTCTTGGCAGTTGGAAGGGTTGCTCAATCAATTTGGCAGCCAGCTTGAGATCTCGGTCTTCCTCAAGTCGGGGGTGCAGGCTGCTACGTTGGAACCCATGCTCCAGCAAATGCCCAATGTCACCGATGTCAGCTCTATTCCCAAAGAGGTGGCCTGGGAAAACCTGGTCAAGGACATGGGCATTGCTGATATTCGCGGTGCCACAGAGCAGCTCAATGGTAATCCCCTCGTGGATGAGATGAAGGTTAAGGCCAGCGGTTCAGACCATGTGGTGGCGCTAGCGCAGCAGATTGGCCAGATGCAAGGTGTGGATGAGGTGCTGTATGTGGATGAGGCAGTGCGACGCATTGCTCAGCTCAATCGTGGCCTGAGCTGGGTCAGCCTTTGGGTGGTCTCGATTTTGACGCTGACGGCGATCGCCGTAATCACCACCACCATTCGCCTGATCGTCATGGCGCGGCGGCGCGAGATCGAGGTAATGCAGTTGGTGGGCGCAACCGCCGCCTGGATTTATCTGCCGTTTATCTTTCAAGGCATCGCCTTTGGCATTGTGGGGGCGTTGGTGTCGTGGGGCATGATAGTGGGGCTGCAAGAGTTTGTCGGCAGTTTGCTGGCAGAGCAAGCCGACTTTATTCAGTTTGTGGCACAGGGGTTAAGCCTGGGTGCTGATAAGGCGTTGCTATTGCCGCTGGCACTGCTGGCGCTGGGCAGCTCTGTCGGGCTAATGGGCAGCCTGCTGGCAGTTCGCCGTTTTGCCCTGCGCTAAGGCTGTCGGTATGCCGAATTATTGAATTGATCTACCCCCCGCAGGCAGGATCGGGTTATCGGATCACTCGAAAATCAATCGAAAAAAGGCTGCAATGTCATGCATGACTCGACGTTGCGCTGCCTGGCTCTGGGGTTAAGGGGGCGATCGCGCCAGCCAAAACACACGCTATGCTAGGGAGTCACAGGTAGATTTAGGGCTACACACGTTGTAGTCTCCGTTGGCCCCCGCTTTGAGAACTGACTTGAGAGCTGATGGCAGCATGGATGTCAGCACAGCTCTGCGTTCTAAGTTAGACATTAGACAACAGTGAGAGCATGTTCTCTCGAACAGATTCACCGAATCTCTGATCTGCAATCTCGTTACATTCCTCCACCCACTGCCATGAATCCAGCCTTAACCCAGTTTGGCGAGCAGATGTCGCACCTCACCGGGGTTCGCGCCATTATGAAAGACATTATCGAAACCTTGAAAACCTCAGGGGGGAGAGATTTCATTAACCTCAGTGCTGGCAATCCTGTCATTCTGCCAGAGGTTGAACAGCTTTGGCGCGACTGCACTGAAGAACTGCTGGCCAGCGCTGAGTATGGTGAAGTCGTCTGTCGCTATGGGTCGAGTACGGGCTATCAACCGCTGATCGACGCCGTATTGGCAGACTATAACCGCCGCTATGGACTGGCGTTGAGCGATCGCAACATTCTGATTACGCCCGGCAGCCAGAGCCTCTACTTCTTGGCAGCCAACGCTCTCGGCGGCTACACCACCGACGGCGCGCTCAAGCGCATTGTGCTGCCTCTCAGCCCTGACTATACCGGCTATGGGGGCGTCACCCTGATCCCCGAGGCGCTCAAGGCCTATCGCCCTACTTTAGAGATTGAGGCTGCTGACCATCGCTTCAAATATCGTCCTGACTTTAGCCAACTTCAGATCGATAGCACCACCGGCTTTGTGCTGTTTTCGCGCCCCTGCAACCCCACGGGCAACGTGCTGACGGATGACGAAGTGCGAAAAATTGCCGCTCTGGCAGATCCCTTAGATGTGCCGGTGTTTGTGGACTCAGCCTATGCGCCTCCGTTTCCGAGTCTCAACTTTACCGAAATGACGCCGTTTTTTGGACGCAATATTATCCACTGCGTCAGCTTGTCGAAGGCGGGTCTGCCGGGTGAGCGCCTCGGCATTGCCCTCGGCGACGAGCGCATCATCCAAGTGCTAGAGGCGTTTTTGACGAACATGTGTCTGCACTCATCGCGATATGGGCAGGCGATCGCCGCTCGGGCCATTCAGTCTGGGCGACTGGCAGACCTCTCGACCCGCATCATCCGCCCCTACTACCAAGCCAAGTTCAACGTGCTGCAAACGGCGCTAGATGCCGCGATGCCGGGAGAGTTGCCCTGGTTTTTGCATCGAGGCGAGGGCGCAATTTTTGCCTGGCTCTGGCTCAAAGATCTTCCCGTGACCGATTGGGAGTTTTACCAACACCTCAAAGACGTTGGCGTGATCCTAGTTCCGGGTGAGCCGTTTTTCCCAGGGTTGGATGAAGACTGGAGCCACAAGCACGAGTGTTTTCGGATTAGCTTGACCGCTAGCGATGCCGAGCTTGAAACGGCGATGCAGCGTCTAGCCCAGGTGGCGACACAGGTGTATGCCGCAGCCCCGGCCATGCCGCAAGCAACGGTGCAAGTGTAATGGCAACATCCAATCTTGATGGCTGGTTAACCATTGGCAAAATTGTCGGCGTGCAGGGGCTCAAAGGTGAGCTGCGTGTCTATCCCGATACTGACTTTCCAGAACGGTTTGAGCATCCGGGGCAGCGGTGGCTGTTGCGCTCTGATGCGGCTGAGCCGCAGGCGATAGAGCTGCTGGCGGGGCGGTTTATGCAGGGGAAGGGGCTCTATGTGGTGAGGCTCGCGGGCATTGATGACCGCAGCCAGGCTGATGAACTGCGGAATGCTCTACTGTTGGTGCCCGAGGGCGATCGCCCCCCCTTAGAAGACGATGAGTATCATCTGGTGGATCTCATCGGCCTAGAGGTCTTCGACCAAGCCACCCAGGCGCTGATTGGCACCGTCATCAGCATCATCCCAGCAGGCAACGATCTGCTAGAAGTGAAGCTCACGACGCCACGCCCTAAGCATCCAACGGCTCTGATTCCGTTCGTTAAAGCCATTGTGCCCGTGGTTGATCTAGACAACCGACGGGTAGAGGTGATCCCCCCTGCTGGATTGCTGGATTTGTAGACCCTGTGGACTCCGAGCAATGCTGGTTAGGCGATCGCCCGATCGGCCAATGTCACCGCATCCAAAAAACCAGTCTCATCCAAAATTTGGTAGAGGTGAACGTTGGTTTCTAATAGGCAGGTGTGCCCACTTTGAGGCAGGATGTGCAGTTGCGCATCGGGAAGCTGCTGCACCAAGGCACGCCCTTCTTCTATCGACGGCAACAGGCGATCGCTCCCACTTGCCACCACCAATACCGGCTGAGCAATGGTCGCCAGCTCAATCGGCGCAATCTCAAAGGTGCGAATTAATTCCACCCGCCAGTAGGCGCTCTTGGGGCTAACCGATTGAGTCGCGTGCAGCAGCTCTTGCGCCACGTCTGGCGCAAGCCGATGCAATGCCCCCAGCAATGGAAACAGCACAAATGAACCCGGCAAGTAAGTGAAATCTGGCAACCAGTGGGTAAAGGCAGAGAGCGATCGCAGCAGCGGCATCCGGCGGATGGCCGAAGCCGGATTCACCAAAATCACTCGATCAAATAAGGGCGTCTGATCCGGCTTAGTCAGGCGCGCTGCCCGCTGGGCCACCTTCAGCGTCAGACACCCGCCAAACGACTCACCACAGAGATAGACCTGATGTCGGGGATTCGAGTCTAACTCGTCCTGCACCAGCGTAATGACCTGGTTTGCCAAATCATCCCAACTGGTTAAATCATCCGGCGGAATCACCAAACACCGAATGTCAAACACCGCTCCTAACGACTCAAGCTGAAGCCGCAGCAGCTCTCCCGTTCCATCCATGCCAGGCAAAAAGATAAACAGAGGCGCGTCAGGATGTTGGGGTAGCGGCGTCCGAAACCGCAATGGATGATGTGGAAGGTGAGGGTTCAAAGAATCCATAACCGAAGTAACAGGTGAAAAAAAATTGAAACGGAAGGGCACTTGGGGTCAGGCTCAAGTCAATCTCCGGTGTGCTGAACGATGCCCATGCGTTGACCGGAGTTTCAGACAAGCTACTTCATATCGAAACTGAGACCTGAGTTCGGGGGCTCAACGTAGGCAAAGAAGCAGGGCTGCTGAGCAGGGTCGCAATTTCGGTATGGCACTGCTGGGTAATACTAGAAACCATCTGGCGAGCCAGCTTTCCCTGATAGCCCTCACGATGGGCTGGCGTAATCTGAATCGGTCGCCCAATCAGCACATTAACCCGTTGGTAGATGATGAAGGGATGCAGCCCTGGCTGGTAAAACAGGGGCTCAGTTGGGTCAAACCAGCTCAGCATTCGCACCGGAAAAAACTGGGCATTGCGCTCGCGGCGAGAGGCGATCGCAACCGGCAAAATCGTAATCTTGGGTGCCGTAGACCGCAGCGCTAAGTGCGCAAACCCTCGGTGAAAGTTGCTAATGGCTTGGGGCAGCGTCGAATTCACCATCGGCTGTGCCCCCTCAGGGAAAATGCCGATCGCGTCTTGGTTGTGCAGCGCATCAGAGGCCTGCTGAAAAAACGTCTGTTGGCGCTGAGCAGGCTCATCTAACGGAATGGCCCCTAACTGGGTTACAACATCTTTCAGTACTGGAACTTGCCCCATGTAGTGGTGACAGGCAAACCGTACCGGACGGTTGAGTGCTGCCATCACCACAGGCACATCCATAATGCTGCGGTGATTGCTCACCACGATCAGCGACCCCTCTTGGGGAATCCGATCTTGGAAGAAGGTATAGAGCTGGGTCTGCATCAACGACAGCAGTTGATGAGAGAGCTTGAGAGGCGCTAAATCAGGCATGATAGTGGAGCAATCGCACGGGTGCTGCAACAGCGAAAGAGAAATGCAAAGAAAGTTTACATTGTTTCTAATATCTTTACTTTAGCAGTCTGCCCCGGCTTGTGCATCCACCGTTAGCATGGAGCCCCATTGGCCCAGGCGCAAGGGATGCAAGAGAACTGCAAGTGGGCAGAACATGCTTTAGCCAATCTCATCATCCTTGGGGTGCAGAGGGTTCAAGCTGGCGCTCGGTCGGTTGCTGGGTAAAGGCGATCGCCGCTTTGATCAGTCCTTCAAACAACGGATGAGGGCGATTAGGGCGCGACTGAAACTCGGGATGGAACTGGCAAGCGATGAAGAAGGGGTGGTTGGTTAACTCCACCATTTCCACCAAGCGACCATCGGGCGAGGTGCCACAAATTTGGTAACCCGACTCTAAAAACAAGTTGCGGTAGGCGTTATTAAACTCATAGCGATGACGATGGCGTTCATAAATCACCTCTTCTTGATAGAGCCGCGCCGCCAGCGTATTGGCCGCCACACGGCAGGGATAGAGTCCTAGCCGCATCGTGCCACCTAAATCCACCACATCATGCTGCTCTGGCAGCAAGTGAATGACCGGGTTAGGGGTGCTGGGCTCAAACTCCGCACTGCTAGCCTGGGGCAATCCCGCCACATGCATGGCCCATTCAATCACCGCGCACTGCATCCCTAGACACAGCCCGAGGAAGGGGATGCCCTGCTCTCGTGCATATTGGATGGCCGTAATTTTACCGTCGATGCCGCGCACGCCGAATCCACCCGGCACCACAATGCCATGAACCCCCGCTAGGGTTTGCGCTACGGTAAGCGGCTGCAAATCTTCTGAATTGATCCAGCGGATTTGCAAATCGCCCCCATTGGCTAGCGCGGCGTGGCGCAGAGATTCCACCACAGAAAGGTAGGCATCCGATAAACGCACATACTTGCCCACAATGGCAATTTCGAGCAGCTGACCGGGCTGGTGGATTTGCTGCACCAGATGCGTCCAATGGGTGAGGTCGGGCGATCGCTGCTCTAATTGCAAACTATCAAGAACCTGATGCGCCAACCCTTCTTTCTCCAAGTTGAGCGGCACTTCATAAATGCTGATGGCATCTTGCGATGTCACCACGCAAGACACAGGCACATCGCAAAACTCCGATAGCTTTTCCTTGATGCCAGGTAGCAATGGGCGATCGCACCGGCACACCAGAATATCAGGCTGAATGCCAATAGAGCGCAGTTCCTTTACCGAGTGCTGGGTCGGTTTGGTTTTCATTTCTCCCGCAGCGGGAATCCAGGGCAGCAGCGTGACATGGGCATAGAGTACCTGATTCCGGCCCACCTCTTTGCGAAATTGGCGAATCGCCTCCAAAAACGGCAGCGATTCAATGTCGCCCACAGTGCCGCCAATCTCCGTAATCACCACATCGGGATTCGTATCTCGTGCCACCCGCAGAATTCGCTCTTTAATTTCTTGCGTGATATGAGGAATAACCTGCACCGTGCCGCCTTCGTAATCGCCCCGGCGCTCCTTATTAATCACCGCTTGATAGATTGCTCCGGTAGTGACGCTGTTGAGCCGAGACATCGAGGTGTCGGTAAACCGCTCGTAGTGCCCCAAATCTAAATCCGTTTCCGCTCCATCCTCCGTCACAAACACCTCACCATGCTGAAACGGGCTCATGGTGCCGGGATCAACATTGATATAAGGATCGAGCTTGAGAATGGATACGGAATAGTCACGGGATTTGAGCAATCGTCCTAAGCTCGCCGCCACAATGCCTTTTCCAATGCTGGAAACGACACCGCCAGTCACAAATATAAACTTTGTCATGAGAACTGGATGAAGGATTAGTTGAGGGTCAGGGAGAGGTCTATTCACATCTTGCATGACTATCCAAAAGCAGCAGGCTGCTACCCTTCGGATTCTGAGGGATGGAAGAAGAACGATAGGAGTTTAGGAGGCTGGGGGCATAGCGCTATAACCCTTCAAAATCCTGACATATTTGGGCCAAGTCAGCGCCCACGTCAGCGGAACCTGACGGGGTATCTGTTCTCTCACCTGCTGTATCAGGTCTGATTGTGGAACCTGTCTCGAGGAATAGTTCTGCCAGCCAACTCTATCCCTATTTTCATAAACTCTCTGGCTTTAGCACTCGTTGATATTGATACGCAGACAGATGAACAAAGACCAAGAACCCATTCATTCTGGCATGACATGGGGCGATCGCTCTTGCAGAGTAGATTGTTGCGATCCATAAATGCGGTCGGTTGTGCACCCCCTTTAGATAGATAAAGGAATGCGCTAAACTGTCATGGAAATGAGAGTAGCCCAAGAATTTAAGGTAATTTCTGGCACCTGCATGAACCCCTGTAAACGGGCAGCGGGGCTCTTGATAACTAAGTGTATAACGTCTCTAAGCAACGTCTTCAGGCTGCATTTGCCTTACTTAGTGAGTTATCAGAACTGAACCTCTACTGTTTGGGAAGGCGATCACACTATCTTACCCCCGTGGGTTCGATTCAACCTCTCTTATCCGTGTCCAAGGCGAACTCCCCTGCATGGAACAGTAGCTTTGGTTTCGAGTGGTTAGAGTGTGGATAGAACTCCGAGCCGCTGAGATGTGGCTAAGCTTCACCTCTCCAGCAATGGGCTCAACAGAAGTTTTTTGGGGCGTGTTCTGACTGAGTCGTCATCTAGATGATACAAATGCTTGTTACTTACAGACACTTGTGACCTAAGGAGCACAATTTTAATGAATCCATATACCCGCAAGTTAACCGTTGGTTTAGCTACCGTTGGTTTAGCTAGTGTGATTGCCAGCTTAGCGCTTACAGTTATGCCCTTTACGACTAGCACTGCTTGGGCTCAAACCGTTTTGCTAGAAGAGAATGGAGCTCTCGAAGAGGGTGACATGGTGCTGCCGTCAGATAACAGTCTCTACGATGAGTTTCAAATCGAGGGGACAGAGGGGCAGCGGCTAATGGTGCGGATGAAGAGCGAAGACTTTGTGACGTATCTGGCTATCCTAGACCCAGAAAATCCCGCTAATCCAGTGCTAGGAGAAAACGGCAACGTCTCTGACAGCAATGATTCGCAACTCGAAGTAACGCTACCGCGTGACGGCACATTTGTCGTGATCGCTAATGGGTTAGACAATACGAGTCGGGGAGCCTATACGTTAGAGGTGATGGTGCTTGACTAAGCGAGTGTAATGATCATTTAGCACGTTGATGTAGTGTGAGTGAGCCGCTCTCCCCAAATGCTGAGGGTTGAGGCTGTCTCTCTCTGCCACGGCAGTTCTGAGCAAGCAAATCTCACCGTGGAAAGCTTTCGTCAGTCGGCACTTAGCGCCGACTGACACACCCTGTTGCAGCAGCAGTTGTATATGAACACGTGGGTTTGAGATGGGCATAAACCCCTAATGCGCCATGATACGAAACATTAAAAGCTTTGGGGTATCGCCTATCGCGCGACTTGAGTTTAGAAAAAACACGCGGTCAATTTTTTGGCCTAGCGCTGAGCTGTCCACTGCCGGAGTCGCTCGGAGGTGATAGCACAACGTTCAGCAGGAAAATCTTCCAGAATATCGTTGGCGGGCTGTGAGAGCGATTCGGGTGGGCGCTGATTAAAGCGACCTAAGGCTGCATAGCTAATCAAACCCAGATATTCTCGAACGGCCAAGAAGGAGCGATCGCTCCACCCTACATGCTGAGGCAAGGGCGCAATGTGGGGAATCACAGAAAAGCCTAGGCTCTTGAACGTCAGCCAGGAGCGCAGCATGTGAGGGGAATCTGTGATGAGCACAATGCTATTGATGCCCTGCGGCCCTAAGATTGAGGCTGCAGAATAGGCTTCTTGGCGGGTGGTTCGGGCGCAGATGGTTCCTAGAACTTGCTCCTTCGCAAGGTTAGTCTGCTGAATTTTTTCGACTAAGTTAATGCTTTGCTGACGTCCAGTGACAAACACTCGGGGCACTCGCCCGGTGGACATCATGTCTACCGCCATGTTGTAGCGATCGCCCTCTATCTCTCGACTGCGGGATAGCACCACGACTGCATCTGCCGCCTGCCCAGCATCTTTGGGGACAAACTGTACCAACAACTGCGTTGCAGGGATTGAAAAGAGTGGTGAAATGACAAACCAATAAGTCCCAAGTAGGGCGATCGCCCCGCGAGTCATCCAGCGCCGTATTCGGGGCGAGCGTGCGAGTAGCATCACTGCAATGAATACAAGCAGCGCTAGCGTCACCGCAAAAGGACTCGTCAGTAAGTTATACAACCCCCAAGAGAACCGAGTCCAACGTAACCCAATGAAGGAGCGAAGTGCTTCTAGCATGACGAGGAACTGCCTGTAAGAACTCTGTAGAGTGGATGGCTGCCATCAATCTACCCTACAGAATTCTTAACGTAGTGGCTCGGCTAGATTTGTGAAGCAAATCTCACACAAGACGAAGAGAATGTCCGAACTTAGTAAATTTTAGCGGCTGCAACAAAAAGAAGATTCAGGACGATAGATTGTGGCGAACCTTGCTATCCCACAGTTCCCACCCTACTCATCCATCTCACTATCCATCTCAACAAAAGGTCTAGAGGGCGCGCAGCAGGTGACAGTCAGGATTGTAGCGACACCGTTTCCATCTCTTCTACACATAAGTCAGGGCGCAGCACCTGAGCTTCACGTAGATAGGCATGATTAAACTCCACAGGTGTTGATGCATTGATCTGAATCAAAATTCGGATGCATCGCTCCAGACTTCCGGCGACATACATATGCTGCACATCAAGAAACGGCACATCCCCCCAATGGGGTCGCTGGCGGGCGATCGCCGCAGGAAAAATTGCATCTAAATCTTGGGTGACTGAAAACATCACGCTCACAAT
This sequence comes from Kaiparowitsia implicata GSE-PSE-MK54-09C, assembly GCA_019359435.1. Lineage (GTDB taxonomy): Bacteria > Cyanobacteriota > Cyanobacteriia > Elainellales > Elainellaceae > Kaiparowitsia > Kaiparowitsia implicata. The sequence goes on along the minus strand of JAHHHI010000074.1, from coordinate 44,554 downwards.
ATCATCGGGGTTAAACCGATTTCGACGCTCCAGTTCATCCAGCAGTTCTGTCACTGCATCCCGAATCGCCTCTTTAGAATTTTCAGGAACGGTAACCGCTCCTCGAATTGCTTGAACTCGCCAACCCACGTAGCTTTCCTCCTCGGTTGCGAAGATGTAGTGGTCTAAATGCTGCGGTTGCTGCATGACTAAAGCTGCCACGCCAGCGCTCTCTCACTTATACAGCAATGTTAAACGCTTGGTTTTGCAGAAGGGGCCTACAGGCTTCTCTTTGTAGCGGATCTCTTGGCCAATCGCACCTACCGGCTTGCATTTATTACGATCGCACCTGCGGGGCTTGGGTCAGTCCGCCTATAGGCACAGCTCACTGTTCAGCATGCCCTAAATGCCTTGAAATCTGGCAATAGTGTTGATTTTTTGCTGCTTTATAAGATTCTTATGGATCTAGGTAGGGCGATCGCCCAATCCAGTTCTATCGCCTCGCATCCTACGGACGATACATCCACAGCGGCAACCCACTCGTAGAGAGTTCAAAATCGAGCCACTGCGCCGAAGCGGAGATCCGTCCCGTTAAACTTCCGCCGAACGGGTTAAGGCGGCTAAGCAACGGTTTCTTTTCTTCTAGCGTGAAACACGGGGTTTTCTCAGGATCAAGCCCTGCGAGTTCTGCAGCCCATCGGCGGGCGTCTTCCTCAGTGCCGAGGCGATCGACCACCCCTAGTTCTAATGCTTGCTGTCCAGTAAAAATGCGCCCATCGGCAAACCCTTTAACCGTGTCTACTGCTAGGTTGCGCCCTTCTGCAACCGTGTTCACAAACTGGTTATAGCTCGTGTCGATCAGCTCTTGCAGAATCGATTGCTCGGGATCGGTCAGCTCTCGATCAAAGGCAAGAATATCTTTATAAGGGCCAGACTTGATGACCTTAAAGGACACACCAACCTTATCCAGCAAGCGTTCTAGATTATTGCCCCGCAAAATCACACCAATGCTGCCGGTCACTGTGCCTGGATTTGCCATAATGTGCGGCGCACCCATGCCGATGTATACACCGCCAGACGCAGAGATGTTGCCAAAGCTCGCCACAATTTTGATTTTTTCTTGCAGTCGCTTCAGTGCTGCATAAATTTCTTGAGAGTCGCCCACGGTGCCACCTGGGCTGTCGATTCGCAGCAGCAGAGCCGGAAATTTTCGATCCTCAACTGTCTTTAATGCTTCGAGCACGCGAGTTCGCGTGGCACCGGCGATCGCCCCTGTAATTTCAATGCGCGCAATTTGTTTCCGAAACGACCGCTTTAAAAACCAAACCATGAGCTTTTGCAAACACTGCTAAACAAACGTAAACCGGAATCAGGCTGCTCAATGAGAGAGCGTTAGAGCAACCAAAGACGAGGGTGCGCCGCCATAGCCATGCTTCTACACCCCACCTATCCATACATTAAACTGCGCCCCCACAGGGTGCACCCAGGCAAGATGGTATCGAGATGGCGATCGCCATAATGAGAATAGACACGGCATGACTCACGCTCTGTCCCGAGCCCATGGCTATAAGTGGGCAGAGCCAGCCCAACGCGCTATTCTTTAGTGTGCCTTATCTCTTGCCATTGGGGATCGGTAACAATCAATCCACTCGCGTGCATCTCAATAATTCTCTCTTGGCCGTTTTCCGATTCAGTTCTGGGCGAGACGTGCAGGTGAGACGCACAGATGTCAGCCTGCGCTGCATAGATCCACTGCCCCGTCCATCGTCTCAGTAAGCTAGCTACAGGCTCTTCCAGAATTCTTACGTGCGGCGATGTCGCTTAGAATACCTTCCCTTTGCAAAATCCTTTGGGACAATCAAAAACACTCACTACCCAGGCAACCCCATGACTGAAGTAAAGCAATCAAAGCCCACTATTGATTCAGTTGATTCATCTGATTCGGTGGATTTGAGCGATGCCGCCTATTACTTCAATCGCGAACTGAGTTGGCTAGAGTTTAACTATCGCGTTCTCTACGAAGCCTTTGACTCTCGCACACCCCTGCTAGAGCGGCTCAAGTTTTTAGCTATTTTTAGCGCCAACCTGGACGAGTTTTTTATGGTGCGGGTTGCCATTATCAAAGAGCAGGTTGAAGCCAATGTCAGCCTCATTACGCCCGATGGCCGCACGCCGAGTCAGCAGCTAGACGACATTAGCAGCCGCCTGCGCCCAATGGCTGTGGAACAACACCGCTTTTTCGAGAAAACCCTGCGCCCCCTGCTGGCCTCCAACGGCGTTCATGTGCTGAATTACATCGACTTAGATCAAGAACAGCGACTGTTTTTGCGAGACTACTTTGAACAGCGCATCTTTCCGGTGCTCACGCCCCTCGCCATCGACCCCGCGCATCCCTTTCCCCACATCTCGAACCTTAGTCTCAACCTGGCGGTGCTGGTCAAAGATCCGCAAACCAATAGCGAAAAGTTTGCTCGGGTGAAGGTGCCCAACAGTTTGCCTCGGTTTGTGGCGTTTCCAAAGGAGCTGCAACATCAGGATCAGAACGGGACGGTGTGGACGGGAGTGCCGCTAGAACAGGTGATTGCCCACAATCTCGAAGCGCTCTTCCCTGGCATGAATATTCAGGACTATCATCCCTTTCGCGTGACCCGCGATGCGGATATTGCGCTAGAGGAAGAAGAGGCCGATGACCTGCTGTTAGCGATTGAGCAAGAGCTGCGGAAGCGGCGGTTTGGCGGCTCTGTGGTGCGGATAGAAATGCACTCGTCGATGCCTAAGTCGATTCGTCAAACGCTGATGGAAGAAATGCAGGTAGAGGAGAACGATGTCTATGAAGTCGAAGGGTTGCTCAACCTGAAGGATTTATTTTCGCTGACGGGGTTTCCGCTGCCGCAGCATCGCGATCAGCCGTTTACGCCGACGATTCCGCCTCGGTTGCGATCGCCCATGGATGATCCATCACTGCCCCAAGTAAACCCGATGAAGATCTTCGCCGCAATTCGTGAGGCAGATCTGATGGTGCACCATCCTTACGAATCGTTCACCGGGTCAGTGGAGCAGTTTATCACCCAAGCGGCGCATGACTCTAAGGTGCTGGCAATCAAGATGACGCTCTATCGCACTTCGGGCGACTCACCCATTATTCAATCGCTGATCGATGCTGCCGAAAATGGTAAGCAGGTTGCGGTCTTGGTAGAGCTGAAGGCCCGTTTTGACGAAGAGAACAATATTAACTGGGCCCGCAAGCTAGAGCAGGTGGGCGTGCATGTGGTCTATGGAGTGGTGGGGCTAAAGACTCATACCAAGGTTGTGTTGGTGGTGCGGCAAGAGGGCGATCGCATCCGCCGCTATGTTCACATTGGCACAGGCAACTACAACCCCAAGACCGCTCGGCTTTATACCGACATCGGGCTATTAAGCTGCCGAGAAGAGTTGGGGGCTGACCTAACGGATTTGTTCAACTATCTGACAGGTTATTCTCGCCAGCACTCCTATCGCAAGCTGCTAGTGGCTCCGGTTAATTTGCGCGATCGCATGATGGCGATGATTCGGCGCGAAACTGAGTATGCCCGCCAGGGGAACCCCGGCCTCATCATTGCCAAGATGAACTCTCTGGTGGATGCTGCCATCATCCAGGCACTTTACGAAGCCTCGCAAGCAGGGGTTGAAATTGACCTGATTGTGCGGGGCATGTGCTGCTTACGCCCTGGTGTGGCAGGGGTCAGCGACACGATTCGTGTGCTCAGCGTGATCGGACGGTATCTGGAGCACTCGCGCATCTTTTACTTTGGCAACAATGGCAATGCTGAGGTGTTTATTGGCAGCGCCGACTGGATGCCGCGCAACCTCGATCGCCGCGTCGAGGCGGTCACGCCCATTGAGGAGCCATCGCTGGTGAAGGCTCTTCGAGACATTCTCGATATCTTTCTCGAAGACAATCGCCATGCCTGGGAGCTTCAGCCCGATGGCAGCTATACTCAGCGGGTTCCCGATGAAGATGAGGATGAGCGCAGTGCTCAGGATATCTTCATGCAGTTAGCGGTTGAAGCTGTCCACGCAGGGCATTAATGCTAGGGGCTATCATCAATTAGCCGCTGATATCCCAGAAATCAACAGTCACAGCCCCTTAGCCTGGTTTTTGGGCCGGGCGTGGCAACGCTCATAGCATCAGGCGTTTGGTTGGAATCGATGACACGCCCTGCCCTCAGCCAAAGGTGCGACCGTTCCAGCCCCAGAGATACCCCTGGGCATCGGCAAATTCAATGTAGGTGCGATCGCCCGGCACACCCAGCGTCTTGCTCACCATCTGGCAAAAGGCCTGAGTCATGGCCTGGGTTTGGCTCGGCTGAAACGACCCCACACTTTTAATTTCGATATAACAGGCGGGGTCAAACGTGCCGCCAAAGGTCATGGGCACATCAGCGTTGAACGCCGTCATCACATAGGACTCAGGTTTGCCCACGTGGGTTGCCAAGCTCGTAGACAGGGCTTGCAGCAGGTGCTTTACGGTATCGGCATCCGGCTGGGCTACAGAGGTCTGCACAGAAATTAACGGCATAGTCTTTAATCATTGCAACTTCTAAACTGTATACCAGGCATTTTGAGCCTAAAACAGCGTCAGGGTTCGTAGCGCCTGCATCAGCCCTGGCACTGCTGCCGCTGCCCATGCCCCCTCGCCTCGACGCCCCGTCAGCACCAGCAGCCGCAGCCCATAGGCCTGGGGAAAGCCCTCGGCTTCTAACCAGAGGCGATCGCTCTCCACTTCACAGCAAATCTGTTCCTCTGCCATTAGCTCAGCTGTCATCGCCTGCATTGTATCGGCCAGTTCTAGCGCCAACCGCTCAAAGTCTCGCATTTCTGCATCGGTCAGCTCCAGCGCCCAGTCCTCACCGCCCACCAAGCCACAAAATTCTAGAGCCGCAGCATCCCAGCCAATGCGCCAGCCTTCACCCTGCTTGATCTGTCGAGTCATTCCGGCACACCCTGCTAAATAACCTGAGTTCGGGATAAGCTCAAACCCTCAATGTGTCGTGCGCGTCGCGCGGTGCCCCAAAACTCCCTTAACCCGAACTGACGTTAAATAGCGCTCGACCTATGGAGCCTTTGTTCCGCATGGGTTTCACCAGATATTCCAAGATGAGGTGGCCTATTGTCGCAACGCGAGATTAAGAATGTCATCCCAAGACTGCCGACCACATATAACCATTGCTTTTCAATCACTTTGCAAAGTTATATTCACTGAATCTCCCCACTTGTCCATAGAATAATGTCAATGCGGTAGTGCACCAGACAGGATGCAGATGCGGCGATCGCCCCTCTCTCTCATCATTGTTGTGCATTTATCGCCCTGTTTAGAACAACGGCGGTGTTTCAAAGCTATTGTTGGGATTGATAGAGCAGACGCAAAGCCTTTGTTCCATCCTCGCCCACAGGTTTAAGACATTGTCCACCCAACGACACGCGCCCATCGGAGAGTAACGGTATGCCAGCAGCAGTTGGTGTGATTCAAACCTTAGGGTTTCCTGGCGTTCTAGCCGCTGCCGATGCAATGGTGAAATCGGGTCGAGTGACTCTGGTTTATTTTGGCCTAGCAGAACGAGGTGAGTTTTTGGTCGCGGTGCGCGGCAGCACCTCTGAAGTTCGCCCTGCTGTTGAAGCCGGCATTGAAGCGGTCGGCAAGGTGTTTGGGGCAGAGCTGGTAGACTACTGGATTATTCCAAATCCGCCTGAAAACCTGGAAGCCACTTTGCCGATTCAATACACGCCCGAGGTAGAACGATTTATGTAACCAGGGCTTGACAACGCTGCTATGCCAGCTAAGCCTGGCATCTGTCGTAGCGCCTTATCCTCCTGCAACAGACCTGTTCTAAACACTCTCATGCCCACGGTGAATGGGTTTGGTAGAGATTTGGCCAACAGAGTGCATGGAGCCGAAACGAGTCATCAACATCGCCCCTGCTCAGGGGTCTATTTAGGAGAGAACAATGCCAATTGCGGTTGGAGCGTTAGAGACAAAAGGGTTTCCGGCTGTGTTAGCAGCATCGGATGCCATGGTGAAAGCGGGTCGAGTCACGCTGGTTGGCTATATCCGCGCCGGAAGCGCTCGCTTTACAATTATGATTCGGGGCGATGTGTCTGAGGTGAAAACGGCGATGGATGCTGGCATTGAGGCGGCACAAAACACGCCGGGCGGCACGTTGGAAACCTGGGTGATTATTCCGCGTCCGCATGAAAATGTGGAGGTGGTGCTGCCCATTGAGGTTGGAGAAAATGTGCAGCAGTTTCATCAATCGCTAGATGGCGCGTTTTTGCGCGGCGCGTAGGGCACATCATCAATTTTGGCTAAAATCCTTACTGCATCAGCGTTGCTACGCTCGACCAAAAAACAGGCAGGGGCTGAAACCGCTGATTGCTAGGTCAACAGCCGTCAATTGATGACAGCCCCTAGGGAATCTAGACTGACATTTTGATCGAGTAAGGGGAGGATAAAACGCCACAACATGAGCGTTTTATCCTCCCCTTATGTTTGGTGCAGTGTGGATGCGGTTAGGGGCGATCGCTCACGAGACGGCATCTAGCTGGTTCAGCAGCCGTTCAAAGCGCTGTTGTGCCAGAGCCAGCGTTTCAGCACTATCGTCTACGATGAGGAGTCCTTGGGATGTGGTTTGACCCGCCGGAATAGAAGCGGGTGATGGGCGCGGTGGCGAGGGCAACTGCTCTGGCTCACCCAGAGATTTGACCGTGCCGCGCAGCCGATGAGACAGCAAGATTGCCAACGCCCGATAAAAGCGGCAGCCAAAGCCTTCGTCCTGCTGAAGCTTTTCAGACAGGTGCGATCGCTCAATAGCCAGCACCGTAGAGGGCTCTAAAGTTTGCACCGTAGCTGAGGGCGGGCGTGAGTCAATAAACGACATCTCACCGACCACGTCTCCACTCGATAACCGAGCAATTTGCCGCCCTTGCAATGCTGAGATAGACACAACCAAGGCCCCATCTAGCAACACATACACAGTATCCACAGGCTGCCCTTCGTGAATCAACACACTCCCTTCGGGAACCTGCTCTTTTTTGCCCGCCTGAACCAACCAATCCACATCTTGATCAGTTAACTCACCCAATAGAAATAGAACCTTTTTCATTGCGCTATATCCGAAATAAAGAAAATCTGGTGACATCCAAGCCGCTGCTGTGCCTCTGTGCTGCGTTGAGTCAGCACTACATTGAGCCAGCACGCGATAAACCTTTGCAAGCGTTAATTCCACTTGCTTACTCATACTGAGCCAATACTTCAAATCAACCGATGCACCCGAATCGGCAGCCTAAGCCAATCAAAATCTAGAGCTAGAGTGTGGCGGTGCCCGCTAGGCGAACAGTCCAGACCCAAACTTGCAGTGCTCAATTCTGGCTACCGATTCACTCAGGACTCAATGATTCTGACCGCAGATGAAACCGTAACCAATTTCAAATAACATTCCCACGAAAATACCACTCTAGGGTATGGATTTAGGTTTATTCTGTTGCAGATGCCCCCAATATCAAGACAAAATTCAATACCGCTGTATTCTTGCTGCCACGGTTTAATTGCTCTCCATCAATCCTTATTGCTAAAGGGCCAAGTCACTGCAATGCTGCTACCGTTACCGAGCCTCGATTAACACGTTTGGATTGATTGGGGAGGGGGCTTAACCCTGGCATGAAAGCGTGGGCACTGCCCCGCCTTCCTATATATTTCTAAACGTTTGTGAAATTTGTCTCTTCTGTTTTACGGGATTGTGTCCGTCAAATCCCCGTAGCTCGGATAGATTCTACGTTGCTTCACGTAGTTATAAAGAAATCATAAGGACAAGGGAGTAGAGAAATGCAACTATTCTCAGCTAGGATGGCGTCGTAGCAGCTTGTCGCTGCATCGGATAGAGCACTTGAAGCCCTGATTAGCGTTTATGGTTTCATGGAACCGTTGTTAGACAGGGGCCCATGAAAATACGGGGTTTAACCCACTCAATTGTTGCAATGGGGCTAGTTTGAGGGTGGTGGTGGTGGTCAGTTCTACCGGGTGCCACTGTTCACGAGTCCATTGGATGGACTTGCCTTATTGTGTTTCAAGAGCTGTAACCAGCGTTACGTTTCCCTTGTTCCCCCCTTAGTCTAGAGTTATGCCTTCGACCGCTAATCACCCTGTATCACAGCCCCATCGAGATGACTTGCCCCTGGCTCACCAACTCGATGCAGCTCAGCTCGACAACATTAAGGCGCATCTAGATTTAGTATTGTTGGCGCTAGAAGCTTTGGTGGGGTTGGGTTCAGATGCCATGTTGCGGGCGGCAGAAGATCTAAACCTGACGGAGGTGGTGGCTGATCGGGTGGCCCTATGGCGGCTAAGGCAGTCGAGTCCTTTGCGCAAGGGGCAGGGTCGCAAACGCATGGATGTAGAGGAGGCGCGATCGCTCGTCTTAATCGTGTGTCATTTGGCGAAGCAGCATCAAGAGCTCATTCGCCGAGCCGTGGCGCTGTTGGAACAGTTGACGGAACAAGGCCGCGCCCCTCACGAGGCCGCGCTGCTGGGTGACTATCTCGATAACTTTACCAACACCTACGAAGAGCGGATGGATGAAACAGAGCTGGCTAAGCCTGAACAACTGACCCAGCTTGCGCTTAAGCTGCTGATTGACCTGTTGTTTTACAGCGCGCCTCATGGATCTCGTCGTCTGTGGTTGGCGCTGCTCGATCGAGCCCGATAGAGACACCGTTTGCTTTGATAGCTTGCACTCGCAGGCGCAATAGAATCTCTAAGTTCTGCCCGTTAGCATCAGAATCTGCTTCGATCTTCTGTGCTGGGATTTCTAGCACGGTCGTCTATACCCGTTTCAGTTGCACGTATTTACCGTTTCCTTAGATTGCTCATGACCTCTTCTGTCCTTCGTCGATACACTCCTCCCACCTGCACTCTTGAGGTGGCGGCAGCTCGGTCAGCGCTATCGAGCTGGACGGATCGCACGGTGCTGCGGCAAGTGCGCTTTGATCTAAGTTTTGATGATCCCAAACTGGCGGATCATCAGCAGGTGATGGTGTCGGGCGATCGCCTGCAATTAGACGCGCTGAGCGAAGCCGTGAGAACCTATGTGCAGCAGTTGCTAGAACCAGATGCCCAGCAGATGCAGCCGGCCTTGCAACACCTGCACCCTGCCGACGGTGGGCACCCAATCGCGCCTCTGCCCCAACATCTGCTCCAACCTGAGACACCTCGATACGCAACGGCGGCGTCATCATCCCGACCTGAGCCAAATACTGTGCTGGCCATGCCGACCGCGATTTACCTAAAACCCGCTGGGCTACTGGCCCACGACTTGCACCTAGGGCCATTGGCAACCGCTGCGTCAGGTGAGGTATTGCGGTTGAGCGCGACGCAGCTGTTTGACCTAGCCAATGCGCTGGATGACTATGCGGCAGAAGCCGTTGCGCTGCCTGCGATGGGGCGATCGCGCTGGTCGAGTCCCACCACAGGTTGGCTAAGAACGGCAGCAGTTTTAGTGCTGGCTCTAGGCGCAACGGGCGGCATCACCAAGTTTGTGATGGATGTAACCCAGACCCCTAGCCCTACCGTCGCCACACGCGACGCCAGCACCACCGCAGACGCTGCGCCCGAAGCATTTGCTGGCTCCCCTGCTACCGATCAACTGTTTGAAGAGGAGGGGCCGAATGGCAGCCTGCTCGTCCCGGATCAAGCGAATCCCAATGCGGTGCCGCCAGTGCCACCCGGAGGCGTGGCTCAGGGGCCACAACCTGGGATTTTTAGACAGCCTGGTGCAGTGCCGCAGCCGCAGCCGCAGCCTCAAGGAGCCCCAGCACCTTTAGCTCAGGCGCCTCAATTCCCCACGGGGGCTACCACCGCGCCACCTGCGGGCGCATCTATCGCTGCAGCACCCACTCAAACGGGCAGAGCGCCGATGCAGGCGTCTCCGTTAGAGCAGCCCCAAAACCCAGGCGTGTTAGTGCCCAGCCAAGGCGCACAGATGCCGGAATCAGGGCTGTTGCGCTCTGACGAAGCTGGGCCTAGCGGCACTGTCCTTCCTTCTGGTGACAGCACTAGCTCTGCCGCCCTAAACCCAGCGGGGATTCCCACTCGACGCTCGACAGGCATCTCCCAGCTTGACGAAGCCAATCAATACTTCCAGGAGCGATGGACGCCGCCCGAGTCGCTCAACCAGGCCATCGAATATCGCGTGTTGGTTAATGCAGACGGCACCGTGCAGCAGGTGTTGCCGTTAGGAATCGTAGCCGGAAACTACATCGATCGAACCGGAATGCCCCTGATGGGCGAGTCGTTTGTGTCGCCCACCACTAACGGTCAGCCCGCGCTGATTCGCGTAGTGTTGGCTCCGAATGGGCGGGTGCAAACCTTCTTAGAAGAGATGAATTAACGTTTCAAGTACGTTAAGTTCGGGTTAAAGGGAGTTTTGGGGCACTGCGCGACGCACAGTACCCTAAAACCATTGATGGGCCGTGTGCATGGCGTGTTGCGCATCAAGGGGTTGAGCTTATCCCAGACTCAGGTTGAATGAGTGAAAAGCCGGAGATTGGCGACTGCGTTACATTGATTAATAATGCGCAGCCCTCTCTAGCCCTTGCCCCAGCCCTGCTATGAATCGCACTGTCGTCTGGTTTCGGCGAGATTTGCGCGTGTTTGACCATGCGCCGCTGTATCGTGCGGCGATGCGGGGTGCGGTGATTCCAGTCTTTATTTTCGACCGAGCCCTGCTGACCCATCCCGAAACAGCGGTCGCACGGGTTGGGTTTATGTTGGAGTGCCTGCAGGCGCTGGATCAAGATTTGCGCGATCGCTCCGGTCAGTTAATCATTCGCTATGGTGACCCTGTGGAGGTGCTGCCGCAGTTGGTACGCGATACGCAGGCCGACGGCATTTACGCCCATATTGACGTTGAACGGATTTATGGACGGGTGCGAGATGCCCGGCTTAATCAGGCTCTAGACCAAGCGCATATGAAAATTCGCTGGTTTGAGCCAGCGGGAACTACGCCTGACTTAATCCCGTATCCGCGCTATCGGGATCTGTGGTATCTGCACATGCATTCCCCGCAAATTCCCGCGCCCAGCCGGGTTGAGCTGCCAGACGGTGTGCCCTGTGCCCCTATTCCCACGCTGCAAGACCTAGGGCTAGAACCAGACGGCAAGGAGATTCCCCCCGGTGGCATTGAACCCGCGCGGCAAATGCTGCGTGAATTTTATGACGACAAGATTACGCGTTACTATTGGCAGCTCTCCTATCCAGGTGCAGAAGCAACAACGGGGCTTAGCCCTCACCTCAAGTTTGGGGCGATCTCAGTGCGGGAGTGTGTGCAAACAGCGCAACGGTGGGAGTGTCCCGACAACCGGGCTGAGCGCAGCCGTCAGCAGTTGATCGCTCGACTGCGGTGGGGTAGCGGCTTTGCCCAGCGCTTTCGCTATTTGCCGCAATTGGAGGTGCGATCGCTCTACAGCATCTTTGATGAGGACGGCTGGGCCTTTGACCAAGGCCTGTATGATGCATGGCGAGAGGGGCAAACAGGCTTCCCCATTGTGGATGCGGCGGCGCGGTGTTTAGACGCTACCGGCGGCTGGAAGCAGCTCAACTTCCGCGTCCGCGCTTTGTACTCCAGCTTTCTGAGCAATTTGGTGGGCATGGACTGGCGCTTTGGCGCGTTGCACTTTATGCGGCACCTAATCGACGGAGACTGCCCCATTGACCATTACCAGTGGGCCATGCAGGCCGGTGTAACCCACTGCGTTGATAAAACCTGGACGCGCATCTACAACCCAGAACAGGTCGCGGTGGATCGTTGCGATCCAGAGGGCTTGTTCATTAAGCAGTGGGTGCCAGAGGTCGCGCATCTACCGCCAGCGCAACTGGGCAGACCGCCGCGCCTGTGCGACTATCCGCCGCCCATTTTGGACTATAAAAAAGCCCGTCAGCGGTGGGTGAAGCAGTTGGAACAGCAGCGTCAGACGTTTCTGAACCAGGACAATGTGTTGCCTTACTTGGCGCGGCTGCCAGAGTCAGTGCTGCCCTTAGCTGCGGATTGGTTCGATAGCGAGGTGAGCTGGGCGCAGACGCCCACGCCCGATTTACACCCCGCAGCGCTCAACCTTGAAGCGCTAGATCTGGAGCAGGCACAGGCGCTGCGAACCTGGTTTGTGGCCCATGTAGACATTCGCCCCCACAAGCCCAAAGGTCGCCGTAAGCGCAAGGCTAACGCAACGGCAGAGGAGGATGCCTTCATTCAGCTCAGCCTGTTGGGGTGAGCGCGATATTCTGACCGCCTGCCGCTTTCGCCCTCCATGAAGGCAGGCGCAAACCGCTGTAGGATGGCATTGGTAGCCAAGGTGACAACAATGCGCTCTTTCTGGTCTGATCCCTACCTGTGGATTCATTTGGCAGGTGCGGCGGCGGTGCCCCTTTGCCTAGAGGTTTGTGCGCTGGGGCTGGCAGCGGGAGACCCTGTCTTGCCGGTGCCGGTGGAGGTGCTGCTGGTAGGCATCGCGGGCATCGCTCCGCCGCTCTGGTTGCAGTGGCAGCGTCCCTTTAATCTCTATAGCATTTATGCGGTGTGCCTCAAGCCGTCTGAGCTAACGGAGCAGCAGCGGCGGACGTTGCGGCCCCTCAAGTCGTTAGAAACGCAGATCTTGGCGATCGCCGTGGCCGTTCTGATGTTGGTGCTGCTGTGGAAGATCTACCAAGCTGCGCCCCTGATCGCATCGGTTGCATCGAGTCGCAGCCGATGGGCTGGGTTAGGGTTGGGGGCGATCGCCTTCTTTCTGAGTAATCTACTGATGCAAATCGCTGCCAGCGCAGGGCGGGTTCTCGTCATTTCCGCCGCCGCCGCTGCCAAACTCACGCCCTATCCTCCCGATCAAATCCCAAAAGATTTCACCACTCTGGGCTGGCGGCTAGCGCACCTGCTGCCGCCGCTAGTTATGGAACCCAAGCTGTCTCCTAGCGCGGCGTCTCCCACTCCCGCAGCGCCATCTAAGACCGCAGACTCACCCAACTGGAGCGTCGATGACTCCCCGTGGGATGATGCAACGGCGACCCCTCAGGATAAGCCTCTACCGTCTGCATCGCCTGCATCGAAGACGGGTGATAGGTCTGCTGTGGGCCTAGATCCAGACTCAGAGCTGGGACTAGAGTCAACATCAGACGATGCGCTAGAAGTAACGCCAGAGATGTCTCCAGTGCAGCCTCTTGAGCCAGGGTTTGAACCGTCTGATCAGGCTATCAATATAGCCGAGGAAGCCTTAGAACCTGCGACTCCCGAAGGCGAAATGCCGCCTCAAGAGATAGACTCATCGCCATTAGCTGACCAATTGCCTGACACAGTGGCTGACCTGCCAGTCAATGGGGCCAATGGGGCAACGAATCAGGATGCACTGTCTGCTGCGGAGACATCTACCCCCATCAAGGCAGCAGACACAGTAGAGGTTCAGGCGTTAGAGCACGGCGAATTGGATCCTTCCCAGGTGATCAATCAGAATTTGTTAGAGACTCAGGACGCGGAGCCTCGTTCTGCACCAGAGACACCCGCGGATAGAACAGACGAGGGACTGTCAGAGCCCCCCGCAGAGCAGCCCTCTGATGGCAATTCTGAATTGATGCCAGACACTACGCCAGACAACCCACCTGAGCCTCGCCCTGAACCTAGCGACGAAAGTTCTCAAGGCTAATCGCGACGTTAGGGTTGGTGTTCGATCACACAGTATCTTGAGATGTATGGGTTATCTTGAAAGTGGACTGCACCTCTGTCTCGCTCACCCCATCACACGACCCACGAGGATTCTATGGCGTCTTTCTCAGCTTCTCGAAACGCGCAACCCAACGATCAAGAAATTTGGAACAGCTTGAAGCAGGCGATCGCCACAAGTTCTGGCTTTAAGCGCTGGCAGATAGAAACACTCAATGATGCCGAGATGCGTGAGCTCTCGCTCGATCAGTGCGTTAGCCGCTACCTAAAAGAAACGCTAGAAACCTTGGCTTACTAGGGATCATCAATCAGCCTCTGATATCCTAGAAATCAACAGTCACAGTCCCTAGCTTGGTTTTTGGGTTAGGCGTGGTAACGCTCATAGCATAAGAGGCGTTTGGTTGGAATTGATGACACGCCCCAGGGGTCTGCATCAGACTCTAATTCGCCAAACCCCAATCAGCAACGCCGATAGCGGCAGGAAGTCAAACCTTCCTGCCGCTATTGGCGTTGTGCGGATTAAACTCCTTCTAGAATTGGCGCAACACGCCCAACAAATCGTTGACGCGCTGTTGAATTGAGCCAAACTGCTGAAACGTCTCAACTAGGCGATCGCCCTCTACAAAGACGCGGCGGGTGGGATAGTTATTGATAACCTCAATTGGGGTCACCGTGCCGTCGTTGCTGGCAGACAGCACAATGGCCGACCGCATCGCCTGCACAGTCGCCGTGCGAGAGCTGGGATAAATGACCTCACCCACTTGTTCGAGGGCTGGCGTCGCTAGGGGATGGTTGAGGATGCGGTCAGCCGTGACAACATCCATCGTTAGCTGTTGAGTGAGCGCCTCTTGCGCTGTCTCAGGGGTTTGATTCGCGCGGTTCAAAAATCGTCGCAGTCGTGGGGTCGCTTCTCCAGTTTCTGCGAGCTGGTTCAAGTCTTCTACTGCCACAGACTGACGAAAGGGGCCGTATTTGAGAATGATCTCATCTGCGGCGATCGCCCCCGATGCAGAAAATAACACACCGGCGATCGCCGCCAGTCCTACGTTCCAACGCCATGCCATACACTCATCTCCTAGCCGCTGCGAATCATTCATATCTTTTGCATTGTCTGTCATCAACCTGGCCGTTGCCATCGTGCTTAGGGCATCTATTCCCGCACACTGCAATACAAAGCACTGAGGGGAAGGACGGACGCTGCTATCGTTAGGGACGAGTCGCGGGTCAAAAAGTTTCGGATGCCTCAGCGTCGGCGTTGGCCTCAGAGCCAGAGTCAGAAAGAGGAAGGGTGGGCGAAATGCCGTCTGTTGCCGCCAGCACTTCCATCACGACCCGCGAGACAGGAGCCGCCACCGTAGACCCATAGGCGTCCGCTCCCTGCGGTTCATCCACCACCACCAAAATGGCATAGCGAGGTGAATCTGACGGAAAGAGGCTGACAAAGCTGGTGATTCTAGCATTGTCGAGATAGCCACCCTGATCGCTTGCTTTCTGGGCCGTGCCCGTTTTGCCCGCAATGCGATAGCCGTCAATTTGGGCGGAGGTGCCCGTGCCATCCTCAACGGCGGCCTCCATCATCGACAGCACTGCTTGAGTCGTGTCAGCCGAGAAAATGCGCTGTTGCTCAGGGCGCGACGGCTGCCAGTAGCGATCGCCCGTCGCGTCATACAGCCCGTCAACGAGATGAGGCGTCACAAGATAGCCGCCGTTGGCGATCGCACTGTGCAGCTGCACCAGTTGCATTGCATTGATGGTGAAACCCTGACCAAACGCGGTGGTTGCCGCTTCAACCGGATCGTTTAAGAATTGATCTTGGGACTTGATATAGCTCGGCGACTCAAACGGCAGGTCAATGCCTGAGGTCTGCCCTAGCCCAATTTTTTCGAGCCATGTGTAATAGTCTTGGGCGGTGAGCCGCTGCATCATCCGCACCATGCCCACGTTGCTCGAGTGCTGCACAATCTCAGTCACCGACTGCACGCCTCGGGCTCCGGCATAGCTGTAGTCGCTATTCTCGATCGGCCATGGCCCCACCATAATTTGTCCGTCGTCGTTGAAGCTATCGGTCGCAGACACGGCACCAGATTCTAGAGCGATCGCCACATTGATAGGCTTAAAGGTTGAACCCGGCTCCATCGTATCGGCCACAGGCCAATTCCGCATTTGCTCCGGATCATGCAGGAAGTATTGGTTGGGGTCATAGCTGGGTTCAGAAATCAGCGAGCGAATGGCACCGCTGTGAACATCCATCACCACCACCGCACCCCGCTTGGCATTGAACTGCTGCATCGATTTCCGTAGCGCGTCCCGCACAATCCGCTGCAGGGCGCTATCTACGGTGAGTTTTAGGCTCAGATTATCCTGTTGGAAAAACGTGCGGGGTACATTATTGGGCAACAGCGCCCCATTGCCGCGCTGGTTTAAATAACGCCCCCGCTCCCGCATGGGACGTTCCAACGCTTGCCGTTGGCTAAATTCCACACCCGCTTGGGGTTGGCGATCGGCATTCACATAGCCCACAATCTGTGCCAGCAAATCTTGCTGGGGATAAAGCCGCTGCTCTCGCTCAATCAGCTCTAGCCCGTCAATCTGAAGTGCGCGGAGGCGATCGGCTGCATCTTCTGACACACTGTAGGCTAGCTCAATGCCACTTTCTGCACTATTGAGAGCTTGATAGACCGCTTGAGGCTGCTGCTTGATAATGGGTGCAACCTGCGGGGCGATCGCCTGAGCCGGTTGCTTAAACAGGGTGGGATGGGCATAGAGCGTATAGACGGGCTGGTCAATTGCCAGCACGTCACCCCGGCTGTCGAGAATAGGACGACGCGGCAGCCGGGGTGCCACATAGCGAGTTTGCTGAGCGAGGGCTCGGGCTTGCAGGGTCGGAGCCTCTAAAATTTGCAGGCGAAATAGGTTAACCGCTAGCCCGAGGATGCCGAATGCTAGCACACCCCACACCAGCAGCAGGCGAAAGCGAATCGGGCGCTGGCGCACCAACCGGCGTGGGGCGATCGCCCTACGCATGGCCGCAGGCGGACGCGACCGACGCGACCGCGCTACGGGACGCCTGACAGGTCGCTGGGTAGAGGAAGGCGCTAAAGCCGAGGGATGGCAAATGGGTGAGCGCCGACGCTGGGGATGCCGTCTTGCAGTCGAGCTGGGGCTGGGGCTCAGCATTTGACGCAAAATTTGCTTGATCCGTTTGCCCCAGGTTGGCCGGGGCTGTTGCCTGCGCGGCTGAGCCAGAGATCGCTGGACTGGCCCAGCACCACGGCGGCGATGGGTGGGGCGATCGCCAGAGGAAGAAGGTTCAAATATCGTCATGGCAATTGTTTAGCCCCTGCATTACCCGGCATCAATAGCGGATGAAGCGTGCGCGTGTGGTGAACTGGAGTCGTAAGCTGGCTGTAACCTAACGGCGTCGATCGGGTGGAACGGGAACGGAGGAAACGCATGATCACGCAGTCCTAATACCCCAATGGCTCCACAGCAGGTGCAGAAGGGGGTGCAGGAGGAGCGACATCTGGTGCGGTGTTGACCGGGGGCTGTGGGGCAGGGGCTGGCAGGAACAGCGTGTTATTTAAATTAGGCAGAGCCAGACCGCTCTCGGGTTGAGTTGCTTGCTCAGCCAACTGATGCTTCAGCACTTCATCCGTCGATAACAGTTGGCGCTCCTGACGCTGCAGTTGCTCTAACTCAGAATAGCTGCGGCTCCAAGCCTGCTGGGTATACACCATCCAGCCATAGATCACGGATACTCCCGCTATTAGCACTAGCGTGAGCGGAGTAGACAGCCGCTGGCCCAGCAGCAAATAGCGCAACCAAAGGGGCCGCGCCACTCGGTTGGGCAGGGGTTTTACCGTGGCGGATACTGCCGTGGTGTTAATGGTGCGCGTGATCGGGGCTGGCATCGACGGCTGAGCTGGCGGTCGAGCTGAGGCCGGAAGGGGCGTCGCTTTGATAGGGATGGCTGGACGTGGCGTAGGTTTCTGGGGCGATCGCAAGGCCAGCGGTGCGGCGGTTGCAGGGTGAGGCTCGGCCCGCTTTGGCAATGGCTGAAAACGCGCCCCCTGTGGAGTCGATGCCGTCAGGGTACTCCGTAAATCTTTTCTGCCGAGTCGAGTTGCCGCAGGTCGTCGCTGAGTGAGCGGCATTGCAGAGCGAGGGCGCTGAGGATTAGCTGTTGAAACGGGAGCCGCAACGGGCGCTAAGGGCGCTAAGGGCGCTGCCGCCGCCACTGTCATCGCCCCCGCGTCTCCGATGGCATCCCGCAGCGGCGGAAACATTGCAACTTTGCTATGGCTATCTTTCTCGACGGGTGGTGCATAGGGTAACGATCGTCGAGAGCGCCCTCGAAGATCTCGACGTATCGGTTGCGGCGCAGCGGTCATTCCCATCTCTCCTCACACACATTCATACCCCGGCACTGCTTTGAAAACGCGTTGGCGCAACGCATCGGATGCAGCCGGGGAAACCCAAACCAGTTCCCACCAATTTAGCCTAAAGCTCAGCAGCCTCGCATCAATTCCTGATATGACCCGGATTGAAGAACTCATCGCGGGCTCTTATCCCCGATCCTGTGGCTGATGATCCTGATTGCGAGCAAGATCTGCCTTTAGACGGTTGTAAAACAGGAGCGACTTTTTTCCTGCTCAGCGCCTTTATACCGCATATTGTTTGACTTGATGCACCTTGCCTCAGATCTCTTCTTGGGTCAGATCTCTTCTCTCTCAAGTGTGATGAGTACGCCCTCTCAATCCATGATGCCCCAAGCACTTCTCCCACAAGAAGTCTGACCTAGCGCATGAGACCCGCCCTGCGCGAATTCTACAATAATCAACCTGGATCAACGCGGCAATTTGCATTGCAAACGCGATCGCTCAAGACCCTCAGGAATCGGTCCTTTTCTCTATCATCATTTAATGTGTAGCTGAAACAGCGCGAACCCGTGCTGCCCGCGACGCGGGCAGCACGGGTTTAGGCATTTGCCGAACTGATGTATTTTTGGAATTTAGTTTTGAGGGTGTGGCGCTATAGGTTTTGCTGCACGTATTGCAAAATGCCTTGGGCGATCGCCGCTGCCAGTTGACTGCGGAATTGTGGGGTGGCGAGGCGAGGTGCATCTTGCGCACCCGTTACAAACCCCACTTCTAGCAGCGTGGCTGGCATCGAGGTGTTACGAATCACGTAGAAATTAGCCCGCTTCAACCCCCGATCGTTCATCCCAGTTGAACGAATCAGATTGTTGTGGATATATTGCCCTAGCACCCGCCCAGATTCCGATGCATAGTACGTTTCAATGCCATTGACATCGGGGCGGCTCATGCTGATGGCATTGGCATGGATGCTGACAAAGATATTGGCACGAGCAGCTTCTGCAATCTGAACGCGGGGAGCTAGATCCACTGTGCGGCTTTCGTCGCGTCGCGTCAGCACCACCTGAATGCCTTGCTGCTCTAGCAGTGCCGCGACTTCTAGACTGATGGGCATGACTACGTTGGTTTCTCGTAGCCCACCAATGCCCACGGCGCCGGGGTCAATGCCGCCATGCCCTGGGTCGATGGCTACCACAATGCGACTATTGGGAACGCGGGGCGGTGTCGTAGGAGGCGGCGTCACCACAGGCGGCGGTGCAGGCTGAGGAGGCGGAGCCGGAGCCGGACGCGGCGGCACGGGAGCGGGAGCGGGAGCCGGTGTGGGACGCGGTGGTGCAGGGGCAGGGGTAGGGGTAGGGGTAGGGGTAGGCCGAGTGATGGGGTCTTGAGACACCAGCACCTCGTCGCGATCGCGCCGAGTGGGCACCAGCACAATGCCGCTATTGCTGCGCACATTAGCTAGCCAGCCGCTGTCGCGATCGCTCAAGTGAAAGATGACGCGAGCGCGGGGCGATCGCCCGGTTCGTTGGCTAAATTCTACTCGCTGCACCCCGTTGCGGTTCAGCGCCATGGCCTGATCGACCAGTTGCGGCGATAGAGAGGCATTGGAGAGTTCTAGGGTGAGCTGACGGCGATCGCGGCTTCGATCCCAGCGGGCACTGGGCACGCCACCGCTAGTTTGCAAAATAAAGCCGTCGTTGGTGGCTTGCAGACCGTCTACCCGGGTTGCCCCGTTAGCCGGCGGCGTAGAGGGAGCGGGGCTGCCGTTGC
Source organism: Kaiparowitsia implicata GSE-PSE-MK54-09C (assembly GCA_019359435.1). Taxonomy (GTDB): domain Bacteria; phylum Cyanobacteriota; class Cyanobacteriia; order Elainellales; family Elainellaceae; genus Kaiparowitsia; species Kaiparowitsia implicata. The sequence goes on along the minus strand of JAHHHI010000074.1, from coordinate 24,696 downwards.
CAGGGTTTATTGCCACCTGCTGCGGCGTGGGCAGCTGAACCGACCATTCAGTCGGCGTCGCGCCCCGAATGATGACCCCATCCGGGTCAATCGTGTAGCCCGGCTCCAGTTCGATTACCATGCGGGTTGTTTCGTTTTCAAACTGCCCCACTCGCACCTCGCGAATGCCGCGACCCACGGTTTGCCGCAGGGTCGATTGCCCCAGGCTAATGCCGGGCAAGTCAATCACCAATCGAGTGGGATTGGCAATCAGCTGTGCCCGAGGCTGCACGCCATCCGTGGTGGTAAACACCAACTGATTGGCTGACGGGTTAAACCGCCAGGACTGCAGCGTGCCTGCCTCGACCGACATCGCCACCAGCAAGGAACCCACAACACCCAGAAATCCGGGCAGAATCCACCGTAATTTCACGATCAACCTCTTGCAACGTGTGAGGAACAAACCCACGCCTGTTTGGACTGAAATTGGTTATCCAGTACGCTGAATGGCTCACAAAAACCCAGCAAAATAGTAGCTAAGAATCTGAACCTTGCTCCACATTTCTGTATGTTGAAGCTGTAAAACACGCACCAGAGAGCCACACCCCTGAACATACCTTCACGGGTGAATGTATCCACTTCAGCTACCCATTTAAGAGCGCAGGTGATTATTTAGAAGCGTTTAAGTAGGGGTTGGTTCCCTAATAAACGTCATGAAAAAAACGTGACTTGCGGAGGGCTAAATGACACCAATTTCCCCGGATCTAGAGGTTCGCTTGATGGACATAATAGGTTGTTGAATGATGCAACGGTATAGGTGTGCCTAGCACAGCTATTGTTCGATGAAGGGTTAGAGCGATCGCCCGCAAGCTCCATCAAGCAAGGGTTGCAAGAGAAGCCCTGATCCCTAATTCATAGCGCAATTAAACCGTTAGAGCAGGCCCATTGCTGATAGAAGCCAGAGGGCGATCGCCCCCTCATTTCTCCATGCATAGGCCGTTCTACTGCGTATCTGTTGTATGAATGAACGTGCAAATTAATGGGTCATTAATGCTGTATTGCATTATCTTTCCTTTAATTGCATGCTCAAACATCTGTGGATACGCGCTATAGCCATTCAACCCGAAGAAGAGCCAATACATTGGCTTCACCCTCCGCAGTTGACATCATTCTCAACGGACACTGCTGCTGAAGTGTTTACTCCAGAGTCGTAGCCGTCTAGCATTGACGGGTTTGAGTCATAGACCCCTTACAGGGCTAAGGGCCACGTCTTAAACCTAATTCCTGCTCAGGGTTAGAGCACCGATCAAAAACAGGAGAAGCCAGGCTGAATAGCCTACTCCAAACCAGTACCAAATGACGCAAGTTCAGCTATTGAGCAACAGCCAAAGTCATTCGGGTTGTTCGCTCAATGCAGGTCAATTCTTTGGCAGAGATGACCCAGACCCCTTGCTTGAGTTGTCGCCTGATAGCGAAATCTTTGCCAGAACGTACTACTCCTGAGAGGTGATTTCAACCCCTTCACGGTCAGCCGCCTCCGATGGCCCAGCGTCTTCAGCGTCGATAGATACAGGCTGTTCTGCGCTGCTGCTCAAACTAGATACTGCAGGCGGTTCAGCCTCATCGTCATCGTCTTTGAATACCACCCGCAACAGGGCAGGAGCCAGAAATGTGGTCAAAATAACCATCACAATCACAGCTGCCTCTAGCGGTTTGGAGAGCACGCCACTAGCGGAACCCACACCGACAAAGACCAGTCCCACTTCCCCACGAGGAACCATCCCAATCCCAATTGCCAGGCGGTTAATGTTGGGTTGCCCAAACACCGCCAGACCTGACACTACCTTTCCAACAAAGGCCACCACGATCAGGAAAGCTGCAATAATTAGTCCCTCTCGGTTTTCAGGCACCAGCGGATTCAAGACACTCAGGTCGGTTTTAGCGCCCACCGTCACAAAGAAAATGGGTACCAGCATGTCTGCAATCGGAATGATTTGCTCTTCTAATTCCTCCCGCTTTTCCGTTTCGGCCAGAATTAGGCCAGCCGCAAACGCACCCAAAATTGCCTCTAGGTGCAAAATGTCGCCCAAGTAGGCCAGCGCAAAGGTAAAGATGAGCGACGTCAGCAGCAGTTGGCCTCGCGTTTTGAGCTGATCAACCAAGCTCACGAAATAAGGACTGAGCAATCGGCCTAGAAAAATAGAGCCGATCAAGAACCCGGCAGCGCTGCCAATTAGCGTCACCACATTCAGAATTTCGATTTCTCCGGTTTTTGCCAGACTAGCCACCACCGCCAGCACGATGATGCCCAACACATCATCTAGAACGGCTGCCCCAATAATGATTTGACCTTCTCTAGAACTGAGCCGCCGTAACTCTGCCAGCACTTTGGCGGTGATGCCGATGCTGGTGGCGGTCAGGGCTGCCCCGGCAAATACGGCCGGAATCGTCGGCACACCCAGCAGCGCAATCAAGCCTACCGTCCCCAGCGCAAACGGGGTGACGACCCCCACGACAGCAACTGCTGCTGCCTGGGGCCCAACCCGAATGAGCTCCTTTAGATCAGACTCTAAGCCAATTTCAAACAGCAGAATAATGACGCCCAACTCTGCCAGCAGACCGATCACCTCGCTCTGAGACTCAAAGACACTGAGCGCAGAGGCTGGCTCCAAACCAGCCGTGCGCTCTAGCAGTTGCATGATCAATGAGGCGCTTGGGTCGCCCACGCTTTCTGGGAATACCAGTAGGTGCAAGGCCGAAATCCCGACCACCACGCCACCCACCAGTTCCCCCAGCACTGGCGGCAGGTTGATGCGAGCACACAGCTCGCCGCCCATCTTGGAGGCAACGTAGACCACAATTAGGCTCACTAGCACCCCTGCCAAAATAATGGGGCCAAGTTCAGCGTCTGAGGCGGCTTCTGAGGCAACGTTTGCTGCCGCCTCTGTAATGGCTGTGGTGACGGTATCACCAGAGGCGGCATCTGCCAGCAGACTACCCGGCCAGAACAGCCCTGGAGGCAGCAGTGTGGAGAGGTACGGTGAAAGCGGTGTCAATATCAGTGGCATGAGCTTATAGGGATACGGGATGAGCGCAAAACGCATTCAGTTTACTCTATAAGGTCTTTTAGGTTTGAGCATCCTGCTACTTGGGCGATTCTTTACTGGGTTGCGCGATCAGGTTTATTCGGCTCTGTAAAGAGCAGCAATGATTTAGGGAAACCCCGATACAGAAAGGGTTTCATTCAAATCATGCTGCTGCATGGCAATCGGTAGCGCTTTAGCGGCTGTCACAATTGTTAGGTTAGCTAGGTCTATGAGCAATATGCCGCGTTCTAGCGCAAACTTGCTCAAACTTAGGCAGGGCAGCCTTTAGACCTATCTCGGTTCGATCTATACCAAGCTAGGGGAAAATGTGATGACTCTCGATAGAACTTAGCGAAACCAGGCTCGCTAGATAAACACTCGGTGCTGCAAACAGGGCATTTGACGGCGCACCTGCTCAATGCGAGAGGGGTTAATGGGGGCGATCGCCACACCGGGTTTATCGCCAGCATCGGCCAGTACCAATCCCCACGGATCGACAATGGATGCGTGCCCGTGAGACTGGCGAATGCCATAGTGCTGCCCCGTTTGCGCAGGTGCAATCACATAGCAGGTGTTTTCAATCGCGCGGGCTTTGATTAACACTTCCCAATGGTCTTTGCCGGTGTAGGCTGTAAACGTGGCGGGCACAAACAGCACCTCGGCCCCCATTTGCGACAGATGGCGATACAGTTCGGGAAAGCGGATGTCGTAGCAGACCGATAAACCTAAGTTGCCAAGCTCTTTAGATGCATAGACGGCAGGCATTTGCACCCCTGCCAGCACCGTATTGGATTCGCGATAGGTGTTGCCGTCGGGCAGGTTCACGTCAAACAGATGCACCTTTTCATAGCGGCTAAGCTCTGAGCCGTCGGTATCCACCAGCAACGCGGTATTAAATACCTTGTTGGGGTCATCAGTCGGCACCGGAAAGCCACCCCCCAGCAGCGTCACTTGATACCGCTGCGCCATAGTTTTAAGAAATTTTTCGCTAGCTTGGGCGATCGCTCCCGCTTGGTTCACCTTTTCCATCTCATCTCCTAAAAAGGAAAAGTTTTCGGGCAGCCCGATGAGTTCTGCCCCTTGGCGCACCGCCAGTTCAATTAAATCTTCTGCCTGGGCCAGATTTTTGCTCAGGTCTGGCACACTGTTCATCTGCACAGCGGCAGCAAGGTAAGACTTCATCATCAGCATCAAATCAACGCGAAAGGGAAACCCACAGTGTTCAGAACAAGCCGATGTAGAGCGCCATAAAACACCTCAAACTGCAAGCTCAGTGACTGCGGCAGTGCTTTTGCTTGACGGGTGTAACTACGCGGCTAATACCAGACGAATTGGACGAATTGTTGGGGCGATCGCCCTAGCCACTACCAGAGCATATCTCATACAGCTTGATAGAGCATGGAGGTCATTGAGACAAACCCACCACTCTATGGACTAGTGCAATGACGCCTGAAATCCAGAAATCATCAGAATTTTATCACTAGCGGCTCTACACACACTAAACTCTACACACACTAAAAAGGTATGGACTAGGCCAATCACCCGAGACCCAGAATAGCGCGGGCCACATTCAGATAAAGCAACACGCCCAGCACATCCACAATCGTAGTGATAAACGGAGCCGACATCAGCGCCGGATCAAGCTTCATCTGCTTAAACAAAAGCGGCAGTGCCGTCCCTGCTGTGGCAGAGAGCACCGAAATACCTACCAAACTCACGCCCACCGAATAAGCCACCCCCCAACTTCGCTCTAGCACATAGGCCCACACCGTGACAATCGCCCCCAGCATCATTCCCAGCAGCAAACCTGCCACAGCCTCGCGTTGAATCGTAGCTAGCGCTTTTTTAATACTGAGATCCTCTGTATTCAAACCGCGAATCACCACTGTTGATGACTGCGCCCCTACATTGCCACCTGTGCCAATCAAGAGAGGAATGAAGAAGGTCAGTGCCACAACCTGATTCAAAATTGCTTCGCCTCCCTGCATGACTGCAGCAGTGCCAGTATTCGCTACCAACAAAATCAGCAGCCACGTCACTCGCTTGCGCGCCCGCTGAAATAGGTTGCTTTCAAAATAACTGTCGCCCCCAGCCGCAACCGCGCCAGACGTATAGATGTCTTCGGTGGTTTCTTCTTCCACCACGTCCAGCACATCATCCACAGTGATGATGCCGACCAAGTTGCCATCGATATCCACCACAGGCAGCGTCAGAAAGTCGTAGCGCTGGATGAGCTTAGCGACTTCTTCCTGATCCGTATCGGTCTGCACCGAGACCAAATCACGCGTCATGATGTCGCCAATTCGCTGATCCATCCTAGAAGTTACAAGCTTTCGCAACGAGAAAACTCCTACTAGGCTTCCCTCGCGGTCTTTTACATACAGCTCATAGATGGTTTCGACGGAATTAGCAGATTGGCGGATGCGCGCAAATGTTTGGGCGACGGTGAGATCTTCGGTTAACGCCATAACCTCTGGTGTCATAATGCGCCCTGCTGTGCCAGGGCGATAGCCCAGCAGCAGCGCAGTGGCGTCTCGCTCTTGCGGACTCAGCCGATCTAGCATGCGGTTGACCACACGGGACGGCAGCTCGTCGAACAGGCGCGCCCGGTCGTCTGGCGACATCTGGTTCACGATGTCGAGAAACTCTTGCTGCTTAAACTCAGTCAGCAAATCCTCTTGAATACTAGTATCGAGATACTCAAAGACCTTGATAGCTTTGCCTTTGGTCAAGAGCCGAAAGGCGATCGCCCGTCTTGCTTTGGGCAGCGCCGAAATCGCTTCGGCAATATCGGCTTCACGCACGGGACGCAGCAGTGCCTTAGCACCCTCCAAGTTGCCTTGTTCTAGCATCATCTCAATCTGAGACTGCACCAGCTCTTGCAGCTCGGTGCGAGACCGGGTTGGAGTGGGCTGTGGCGGAATCTGCGTCATAGGCGTTGATAAGGAAAAGGCACAATGCAACTGTAAACTAGAACGCAATGCAAAATAGGAGTCTGCTGAGTGCTTCTGAAGCATCCAACCGATCACCTAATCAATCATCTAGAATCTGGGCTGGGCGTACCCCATGAGAGTACCAGATTCAATGCTTTTCCTCTGGGTTCCCTGCTCTCCCGATTGGGTTGTGTGTTGTAGGGACTGACCTTGCAGCGTCGGTCAGCGCCTTGGTGCATTCACTGAGTCCAACCACGGATGCCAACTCTCCACTTATTCAGTATATTTGTACTTAACGGTTGACTGGGTTTCTAATCTTTACATCCGCCTAGGCTGTGATTCTGATTTCACGTTCTGATCCAACGTTAGTTTTTCTACATCACCGTCCGCAAGCGGTTGCGTGTTGTAGTGTTTCTGCCTCAGATGAGATTAGAGCTATCAACGTGCCAAGGTTTTTGTGCCATATCTTTTGCCATATCTAGGGTATAGACCTCTACGGGCAGTATGGCTACGCTTCACTCCGTGGGGATTTGAGGTAAGGGCTTGGCTATCTATCCAGCAAATCTATGACTATCAGGGACTATTCAGACTAATTAACTATCCTGCTCATAATTGCCAAGATTGCCAAGACAGATATGGCTGGCTGTGTCGGTAGGGCAGCAAGCTGTTATAACGGTGGCTGGGCAATCGTGAGGCATCGTTGATACGTCGTCAATTCACGAATACTCAGGGTTGGTTAATCAGGTTTGGGGCTTCGCTAATAGCCTTAAAAACTTCAAGTCTCACGTTAAGGTTTGGGCATCTGTCGGAACGTTTTATGGTGAACTAAGCGCGGGCGATCGCCCGAATTTCTCTCCTCCTTCTGTGGCAACACTGTGCATATTAAGCGCGTAGAGCTCTCCCACTTTAAATCCTTCGGCGGTACGGCCCAGGTTCCCCTGTTGCCAGGGTTTACAGTGATCTCTGGCCCCAACGGGTCCGGCAAGTCCAACATTTTAGATGCGCTGCTGTTTTGTCTGGGGTTGTCGGGGTCGAAGGGGATGCGTGCCGAGCGGCTGCCGGATTTGGTGAACCAATCGGTTGCGACTCGGGGGCGTTCAACTATTGAGGCCAGCGTCACCGTCACCTTTGCCCTCGACGAAGACGATCTTGCGGCGTATGTGGGGGACAACGAGAGCCCCCCAGCCAGCAGCAGCACGCCGACCAACGGCAACGGCCATCCTGCAACCCGCGCCGCAGACGAGCTAGGTCAAACCAATGGCAACGGCAAGGCGATTCAGGGCGAGCAGCTCATCGTTGCGCCCACGCTGGTGCCGTTCAACGAGTGGAACGTAACGCGCAAACTGCGGGTGACGCAGCAGGGCACCTACACTTCCACCTATTTCATTAATGGTCAATCCTGCACGCTGACCGATCTGCATGAACAGCTCAACCGCTTTCGGGTTTATCCCGAGGGCTACAATGTGGTGCTGCAAGGGGATGTCACCAGCATCATTTCGATGAATTCTCGCGAGCGGCGCGAGATCATTGACGAACTGGCGGGGGTGGCGGCCTTTGATCGCAAAATCCATCAGGCGAAGGACAAGCTCGATGCGGTTAAAGAGCACGAAGAAAAATTCCGCATTGTGGAGCGAGAGCTGATTACCCAATTGGAGCGGCTGGCGCAGGATCGGGTTAAGGCAGAAAAATATCAGCGCTTGCGGGCAGAGTTTCAGGCAAAGACGCAGTGGGAAGCGGTGCTGGCCTGGCAGGCGCAGGTGCAGCAGGTGGAGCAGGTGGTGGCGCAGCTTGCAGCGGGCGATCGCTCGTTGACAGATCTGGCGCAACAGCTTGAGGCGCTGCAAGGCCAGATTCGCACGTCAGAGGCGATGCTAGAGCAGATGAATATGCGGGTGAAAGCCCTGGGCGAAGATGAGCAGTTGGCGCTGCAATCAACCCTGGCCACGCGTGAAGCAGAGCTACGCCAGATGCGGCGGCAGGCCCATGAGCTAGACACGCAGCGACAGCAGGCAGACGCTGCGATCCAGCAACATCAGCAGGAGATTCAGCAGGCCACGCAGGAACTGGCAGAAGTGGAGCGGGCGATCGCCCACCTCACCACGCACGATTTGGTGACGCTGCGGCGGCAGTGCGACGCCGCCCAGCAAACGCTGCACCATAGCCGCGCCCAGGCCGATGAGATCGCCGCTGCGTCGGACGCCTGGGTGCAAGAGCAGGCGGCGTTGCGCCGCCAGATTGAGGCGTTGCAGCAGCAGGTCGAGCCTCAGCGCACTGAGCAGGCACGCTTGCAAGAGCGGGCCACCCAACTGCAGCAAAAAATTCAGGAGCAGACAGACGCGCTGGGGGCGATCGCCCAGTCGCTGCAAGCCCAAGCAGCAGACCGAGACGCTGTGCAGGCTCAGCATGATCAAGCGGTTACCCAGGTGCAGCAATTGGCAGGGGCGATCGCCACGGCTGAGCAAGACCTCAGCCTTCAACAAGAGACCCAGACCCGACTGCTAGCCGAGCAGCGCGATCGGCAGCGGCAGCTCGACAAGCTCGAAGCCCAAGCTCAGGCCACCCAAGAGGCCCAAGGCACTGGCGCAGCCCAAGCCATTTTAACAATGGGATTGTCGGGCGTGTGTGGCCTAGTGGCGCAACTGGGACGAGTGGATGCCCAGTATCAGCGGGCGCTAGAACTGTCAGCGGGCGGGCGGCTGGGCAATATTGTGGTGGAAGATGATGGCGTTGCGGCAGCGGCGATCGCCCTACTCAAGCAGCGCAAAGCCGGACGCGCCACCTTCTTGCCGCTTACCAAAATTAGACCCTCTAGCTTTAAGCCCCTGCCCGCCTGGAACCGCCCTGAGGGATTCATTGACTATGCGGTGAACCTGATTGACTGCGACGACCGCTATCGCGAGGTGTTTGCCTATGTGTTTGGCGGCACGGCAGTATTTGCAGACTTGGCGACCGCGCGACCCTACCTGGGCAAGTTTCGCATCGTCACACTGGATGGTGAGCTATTAGAAACCAGTGGCGCGATGACGGGGGGTAGCCTCTCGCCTCAGCGGGGCAGCCTGCGGTTTGGCACCGTTGCCCCAAGTGAATCAGCCGAGGCTGAGGCGTTGCGCGATCGCCTGCAAGAACTCGACCGCATTTTGGGCCGCTGTGACGGGGCGATCGCCCAAGCCAGCGTCACCCTCAAAGACCAAACCGACCGGCTAACTCAGGCGCGGCAACAGCAGCGCGAAGCCGAGCTGCTCTTGGGGCAACTGCAAACCCAGCAAGCCACCCTGGTCGCCCAAGAAGGGCAAACCCGGACTCAGCTCTCCCAGCATCGACAGGAGCTAGGCACCGCCCAAACCCGTCTGCAACAGTTGGATGGCGAGTTGCCTGGGCTAGATGCTGAGCTGCAACAGCAGCGCCATACCCTGGCAGAGCTAGAGGCCAGCCAGACCCATAGCGAATGGCAGCAGATGCAGGCCGCAATTCGCCAGCAGGAATCGGTAGTGGGCGATCGCCAACAGGCCGTTCGCGCCGCCGAGCAGCGCCTGCAAGATTTGGAAACCCAACGCCAGCGACTCCAAGAGCGCCTCACCCAGCAGCAGCAGCGACTCCAAGAGCAACGCCGCCAGCAAACCGCCCAGCTCAACCAGCAAACGGCTCTGCGCCAACAGCAAGACAGCCTACAGCAGCAAATTCTCGCCCTCCAGAGCGACCTAGCCGCCTTAGAACAACAGCTCAAAGCCGCCAAAGACGAGCGCAACGCGACCGAACGACAGTTGCGCGAGCAGCAACTGCTTCAGCAGCAAACGGAGTGGCAGCGTAACAAACTCCAAGAAACTCAGCAAGAGCGCCGCACCGCCCACACGACTCTCGACGCCGAGGTAGCCGCCAAACGGGCAGAATTGCCCGATCCCCTGCCGGATCTGCCTGACGATGCCCCTGATCTCACGACCCTGCAAAATCAGCTGCGATCGCTCCAAAAGCGGATGCAGGCCATGGAGCCTGTCAACATGCTGGCGCTAGAAGAGCACAAGCGCACCCAAACCCGGTTGGATGAACTGAGTCAAAAGCTCGGCACCCTAGAGGAAGAGCGCACCGAGCTATTGCTGCGGATTGAAAACTTCACCACCTTGCGGCAACGCGCCTTCAAAGAAGCCTTTGATGCGGTCAACCAAAACTTTCAGTCAATCTTCGCTGAGCTGTCGGATGGTGACGGCTACCTTCAGATCGACAATATGGAAGACCCCTTTGCCAGCGGCCTCAATCTGGTGGCCCACCCCAAGGGCAAACCCGTGCGCCGCCTCGCCTCTATGTCTGGAGGCGAAAAGTCACTCACCGCGCTCAGTTTTATCTTTGCGCTGCAGCGCTATCGCCCCTCCCCGTTCTACGCCTTCGACGAGGTAGACATGTTTTTGGATGGGGCAAATGTAGAGCGATTGGCTAAAATGATCAAACAGCAAGCGCAGCAAGCACAGTTTATTGTGGTAAGTCTGCGTCGTCCCATGATTGAATCCGCTCAGCGCACCATCGGCGTGACCCAGGCGCGGGGGGCCTTTACCCAAGTCTTGGGGATCGATCTGGAATCTCAAACCGCCACACGGTAAGTGCGAGCCTGTCGATCCTGAATAGCCAGGGTTCAAATTGGCACGATGAATCCGTAAACTTCTATTAATTCTATTAGTATTGATATTTGTAGCGTCGGTGCGATTTGCTCTAAACGCCCCCTTGATTTTAGATTAGGGCGATCGCCCCTACCCTGCATCCTCCCGCCTTAACCCGCTTCGAGATTAGGACTCGGACATGACATCTGAACAAATTCGCCAGCGTTCTGACCTGATCGGAACCCAAGTTATTACTCGCACCACTGGCAAACGGCTAGGGGTGGTTAGCCAAATCTGGGTCGATGTTGATCGGCGGGATGTGGTGGCCTTTGGGGTTCGAGAAAGCGTCATCTCCGGCATTCTGTCGAGTACGCAGCAAACCATGCTGCTGAGCAGCGTCCGTCAAATTGGCGATGTGATCTTGGTGGAAGACGATACCGCCATAGAAGACGACATCAATGTTGATATCTATAGCAGTCTGATTAGCTGTGAAGTCATTACCGAGACCGGCGATCTGCTGGGCAAGGTGCGGGGCTTTAGGTTTGACGCGGAAACAGGCGAGCTTACCTCCATTGTGATTGCCTCCCTGGGGATGGCATTCATTCCCGATCAAGTCGTGAGCACCTACGAGCTATCGATTGACGAAGTAGTCAGCAGCGGCCCCGATCGCCTGATTGTGTTTGAAGGGGCAGAGCAAAAAATGGTGCAGCTGAGTGTTGGCCTGCTGGAGCGGGTTGGCATTGGCCGCCCCCCGTGGGAACGCGACGAAGACGAATATATTATGCCGACGCCAGTGGCGAATCAGCTGGGCACTGGGGTGAAAGCGACTGCACCGCCGCCTGCTCGCACCGCTGCCCCCGCCCGCGATACTTGGGACGATGAAGCCTGGGATCAACGCCGCGAGATCCGCGAACCCATGCGGCAGCGCCAGGTAGAGCCAGATTACTACGATGCGCCTGCGCCCGCCTATCCTGCACCAGAGCCTATTTTGGATGCCGAGTACGAGGAAGATGTGCTGGATGACGTTTGGGAAGATGACGAAAACCCTGAACCGTATCGCGCACCGCAGGTGAATATCCCCGAGCGGCAGCGTGTCGTAGAGTATGAAGAAGAGGATTATTAACCTCTAGTTATCTAGTATTGTGGCTGTGAACGGCGATCGCTCTATGTCAAAGCATACTCAGGCTCATCTCACCCGCAAAATTGAGCGCTTTCGGTCTGAAGACTACAAACAGCTCAAAAAAGAGCAAATGGAATACTACATGGGCGCCAAACTCCTAGAAGTTGGTGTTGATCCCAACAGCGTAGTTTATCGCTGGTCTATGCAGGTTAGCGACAACAACGAAGAGTGGACCTGTAGTGCTTACTGGGCCGACTCGAAAGATAAGCTCCTGCAAGAAGAAGGCGCATAAGCGCGAGTGCATCCCGGTTTTGGGAGATAGCTCTCATCCCCTGCTCAAAAGCGTGCTGTCTGCGAGGTGGGCAACACGATCGAGTTTATATTAACTAGAACGCTTGACATGCGTCTGCATTGCGGACGCAATGTTTCGGTTGGGTGTTGTAGAGATAGCGCCACGACTTTGTCTTCCCCCTGCAGCTCAATCTAGAGGGTTGTTTGAGGAATCAGCAATCCTCTATGGCAATGCTGCTGCACAAAATATACATCTGAACTAGGCTAGCATCTCAACACTTTGAGACCCGGCATTATGGCGTTACTAAATGACAGAATGATTACGGCTATATTTAGAGGAAGCGTTCAATTTTTACAGGCATCGAGTCTTTTTTTAACTTGGGCATCCGCTCCTTTTTGAATGTGAAAAAGGCAAAAAGATACGTATTCAACTATTAACAACTGCTTAATCTAAAGCATTTGCAAAATGGATCAGCCCTATTAAGTGAAGATTGACTAAATGGCCTATATCTAAAGAGATAATTCTTCTCTTTCTTTGTCTGAATTTCCTATAGATGGGTGATACCCCTCCACTCAAATTGGATGGTTCAACATTATAATTTCAAGAGAAAATTTTTTATCCTACTCACACAGTCTCTTGCCAATTGTAAGAACACGCTTAAGCTAATTTAGAAATATATGAAGGCTCCATAAAGAAGCTGGATTACTGTTGCGAGCTAGTCAGTAGGCTCGCGTATAGTTTTAAGAAGATTATGAAGTGCTGATTGTTTTTGAGAATTCATCACCTAAATGCTTGCTTGGTCTTTTACTTTTAATACTCAGAAGTCGCCTTAAGTTTTGCAGCAGCGAGGTTTTCTATCTCTAATGGTTAGTACTCATTCAGATCAATCTCAGATTATGCCATCGAATTCAATGTCTGAGAAACCGATCACGGAACCATTTGTTTCAGTCATTATTCCGGTATACAACGACACAAAACGATTGCAGATTTGTTTGGCTGCATTAGAGCAGCAAACCTATCGACCAGATTGCTACGAAATTGTTGTAGTTGATAATGGGTCTGATCCAGACCAGGACGTAGGGGCGATCGCCACTCAATGTGAGCATGTTGTCGTTATCAAAGAGCTAGCTCCTGGCTCCTATGCAGCTCGAAACAAAGGAATTTCAGTTGCTCGTGGCGATGTCATTGCCTTCACGGATGCAGATTGTATTCCCTCCTCTACTTGGTTAGAAACTGGGGTGAACTATCTATTGGAAAACCCAGACTGTGGGTTAGTGGCGGGCAAGATCGAAATGTTTTTTGACGATCCTGATAACGTTTCTGTTGTTGAGTTGTATGACCACGTTGTGATGGGGTTTCCTCAAGAAGAATTCGTCAAACGGCGCAAGGCTGGAATGACTGCTAACATCTTTACGCGGAAGCCTGTGATCGATAAGGTCGGCATCTTTCGGGCACATCTAAAATCACAGGGAGACTTAGAGTGGGGAGCCCGAGTATTTGAAGCGGGCTTTCAGCAGATCTATGCTGAGGATGTCTGTGTGGCTCACCCTACCCGAAAATCCTTACGCGAGATCTGCCGTCGCACCCTGCGGCTGGCGGGCGGCGTCTACGATATTTATGTCACACAAGAATCCTCAATGTGGAAGCGCAATAAGCGCTTTGTGCGCCTAGTCGCAGATGACTTAGTGCTGCGTGTTGTCGGCACCACAAAAAGCGTATTGCGAGACGAGCGCCTAGGGGGAGTGTCAACCCGCATAAAGGTGCTGGGCATTATCTACCTGATGAAGAGTATCAGCGCTTACGAGAAGATCCGCCTAAGGCTGGGAGGCCGAACTCAGCGGGGATAGCGCTAACTCTAGATTAAGACTCACGCCAATTTCAGGAGATGACATGCGCGTTGCGTTTCTTGTTCACGATTTTCCAAAGTTATCGGAAACGTTTGTTCTCAACCAAGCGACTGGGCTAATTGACCGGGGGCATGACGTCGATATCTACACCAATCGCATTCACGATCCGTCTGAGGCTCATCCTGATGTCGAAACGTATGGGCTCTGGGACAGAACCTATCAACTCCCTGAGACGCCCTCGGGTCTAATCCCTCGGGTGCTTAAGGGGATGTGGTTGGTGATGCGCCATTGGCATCGCAATCCTGCTCTGTTTGGGCGATCGCTCAACCCCTTTCAATGCGGCCTCAGTGCATTAGGGTTTCGGCTGGTCTACCCAGCTACCGTGCTGGCCGATAAAGCCCCCTACGACATCATCCATAGCCAGTTTGGAACCCAAAGCTTTTGCGGAATGCTGTTTGCCCGAGTGCAGCATCCCCGTCCCGCACTGGTGACAACCTTTCGCGGTTACGACATCAGCACCTGCGTCAAGCAGGAGGGGGCATCTGTGTACAGCCCTTTATTTCGAGAAGGAGATTTCTTTCTTGCCAACTGCGAATTTTTTCGGCAGCGTGCGATTGAGCTAGGGTGCGACCCTGCCCAGATTCGTGTGCATCGGTCTGGGCTAGACTGCGCTAAATTTCCATACCGGGCTCGGCAGGCCCCCTCTGATCGCGGGGTGCATCTCGTGACAACGGGTCGATTGGTTGAGAAAAAAGGGATTGAGTATGCGATTCGTGCCGTGGCCTTGCTGCTGCCCAAATACCCCGATTTGCGATACAGCATTATCGGAGATGGGTTCCTACGCCAGCCGTTGCAAGAGTTAATCAACGCCCTCAACCTGAATCAGGCCGTACACCTCCTAGGTTGGAAGAACGAGCAGCAGATTGCTGCGATTTTGCAAGAAGCAGACTTATTTGTCGCGCCGAGCGTCACCGCCGCAGATGGAAATCAAGATGCCCCGGTTAATGTTTTAAAGGAGGCCATGGCGATGGGCATGCCTGTGATTAGCACTTGGCACGGCGGAATTCCTGAATTAGTGGAACATGGCCTGAATGGGTTATTAGTGCCAGAACGTGATGCCGATGCCTTGGCGGCCCAAATCGAACTGCTCATCCAGCATCCAGAGCAGTGGGAGGGCATGGGTCAGGCTGGGCGCGCTGCCGTCGAGCAACACTACAATCTACATCACCTTAATGATCAACTGGTTGACCTATACCAAATGCTCAACCACGCGACTGACGCATCTATTCAGGCGCAGCAGGGGCTCCCTACCAACTTGGCGGGCCCTGCCCATCCTTCAGTGTTGCTCAATAAATAGTTCAAGAATAGTTTTAAAACGGCGCAAGAACAGTGCAATAACAGTCCATCTTCTAAGGGGTTCAACCCATTGTTATCCCTGTGCCAACGGGAGCCAAGATGCATCAGCAAGATGCTTAGGAGGATTTATGTGCCAGTCAAGTTGTTTTGCAAGTTTGCAAGAAAGGTTGCTGCTAGAACCTGCCCCGTTCCCACGGTATAACCGCTTATAGCCGGTCTAGGCATTATGCCCAGCGCGTTGCCCCTTCCTGAGATAGAACAGCTTAAGAGCTGATCAATATAAACCTTACCTATCCCTATAAGGAGAAGAGATGTCCTCGTCCACTGCTATCCCAACTCATGTTTCGAACGGTTCCACCCATCAGTCGTCTGACGATACGCCTTTGGTCACCCTCGTGGTGGTGCCACGAGAGCGGTTTAGCTGCACTGAGCAATCACTCGAAAGCATCTATGTCCACACCACGATGCCGTTTCGCCTCGTATATGTTGATGGCAATTCGCCCAAAGCGGTGCAGCATTATCTGCAGGAGCAATCGCAGGCCAAGGGCTTTACGCTGATTCGCACCGACTATTATCTTTACCCTAATCAGGCCCGCAACATTGGTTTGGCAGCGGTGACGACTCCCTATGTTGTCTTTGTGGATAATGATGTGATTGCGTCGCCGGGTTGGCTAAAGGCACTGGTGCAGTGCGCCGAAGAAACGAATGCCTCGGTGGTGGGGCCCTTGATGTGTCAGTACGAACCTATCCATACAGAAATTCACTTTGCTGGAGGGCAGTCCCACGTTTGGCAAGACAAACTGGGGCGGCGGCGGTTGAGAGAAAAGATGATGGATCAGGGACGTAAGGTTGAGACAATGCGCGATCGCCTTACCCGAACTGAGACAGAACTGGCAGAATTCCATTGTGTGCTGGTGCGGATGTCTATCTTTGAGAAGCTGGGTCAGTTGGATGAACAAATGCTCAACACAAAAGAGCATCTCGACTTTTGCATGAGCGTGCAAGAGGCGGGCGGCACGGTTTATTTTGAGCCGGCCTCGCTTGTCACCTACTTGCCTGGTTCACCGCAAAACTGGGGCGATGTGCATTACTACATGCTGCGCTGGAGCAATGCTTGGACTCTGGACAGCCTAAACCACCTGCGTCAGAAATGGAACTTGGCTGAAGATGGCTATTTCACCTCTAAGTACAAAAAGCTAGGCTGGCGTCGCCACATGACCCTCACCGACCCGCTGGTGAGAAAGCTGACGCTGGGACGCGGCAATTCGCTGCTGTCTCGGGCCTTTGCAAAGGTTGAGTCACGGCTCAATCAATACCTCACCCAGCGCCACGCCCGTCGTCAGCAACACTATCGCCAAACAGTTGCAGAGCCCACACTGAATACTCTTGAGGGCAGCACGGCTCACGCAGCAGATGGGGGCAATTCTGCTGATGTCGGTGAGCTGTCTCAATCAGCCCGATGATTGGGTTGAGACGCTATTCCGTAGCCGCAGCAGGCAAGCGCAGAAGACCCAGTGGGGTGATGTGGAATCCTGTTTGGAGAGGGTTCCACATCATAAAGAACGCAATATTCAAACCTCTACAGTTGTCGCTGTAGGCTCTATCGGACGAGTGCTCTGTCGAAAGCCGGCAATCGGTATATGTGAATGAGTTTTGTTAGGAGTAGGGCGATCGCATGAGCATTAAACAAAAAGCCGTTCGGGGGGTGGTCTGGTCAGCCATCCAGAACTGGGGTAGCCAGGCTGGCACGTTAATCATCTTCTTTATATTGGCGCGGTTGCTGACGCCCGAAGATTTTGGCTTGGTGGCACTGGCAAACGTCTTTCTCGCCTTTATGCGGCTGTTTTTAGAGCAGGGCTTTGGCCAAGCGATTATTCAGCGGCGAGATCTAGAGCCTGAGCATCTCAACACTGCATTTTGGATCAATCTTACGATTGGTTCAGTCGTGGCACTGGTGGGGTTTTCGGTCTCTGGATTAGTGGCAAATGCGTTTGAGCAGCCTGCGCTTACGCCCATTCTGCAATGCTTCTCAGTGTTGTTTGTGATTTCGGCACTAGGGCAGGTGCAGCAGTCGATTCTAGAGCGCAAGTTTGAATATAAAACTATCGCTGCGCGGTGGTTGGTTGCCACCTTTGCGGGGGGTGCCGCAGGGATTACGATGGCGTTTTTGGGGTATGGGGTGTGGAGCCTAGTGGCCCAGCAGATTGTGTATGAGGTGCTGGGAACACTGACCCTCTGGATATTCAGCGATTGGCGACCCGGTCTGAGTGTATCGGTTCGGCATTTCCGCGACCTGTTTGGGGTGGGCATGCACATCATGGGGTTCAACTATCTCAGCTTTTTGAACACCAAGGCCAATGACTTTTTGGTGGGCTATTTCTTTAGCCCGGCAGCGCTGGGTTACTATAGCGTGGCCTATCGAGTGCTGAATGTGATGACGCAGCTCTTAGTGAAAACCAGTCGCGATGTGGCGCTCCCTACATTCTCTCGGCTACAGGATGACCCGGAACGATTTCGTCGGGCCTTTTATACGGCAACGCAATTAACCAGTGCGATCGCCATGCCGACGTTTCTGGGCATGGCAGTCCTGTCTCCAGAACTGGTGCGAGTGCTGTTTGGCGAGCAGTGGTTGCCGTCGGTGCCCCTGATGCAGGTGCTGACGCTAATGGGGATTTTGCGCTCTATTACCTTTTTTAAGGGCTCGGTGTTTATTGCGATGGGCAAGCCTGCTTGGTGGTTTTGGCTAAGCGCTTTGAATGCAGTACTGAATTTGACAGGGTTTGCGATCGCCTATCGTTGGGGCATTTTTGCAGTAGCGTCAGCTGCGGTGATTCGGTCATACCTAGTCTTTCCAATTGGGCAATGGGCTATCAGCAAGCTCATCAAAGAAGGGTTGGGCAAATACCTTCGCGTCTTTATTTCGCCGCTCATGAGTGCGTTAATCATGGCGGCAGCTATTTTAGCTATCAAGCAAGCGCTCATTGGGTGGCTAAGTCCCTTGGCTCTTGTCGCTGTGTGCACTGCATTTGGCGCAGTGGTCTACCTGTCTCTAATTCGCCTGGTTGCCCCCCAGCTGTTCGAGCAAGTGATTGATATTGCCCGCATTGTGATGTCAAAACCAAAGCCTCAGAGCTAGCTGCGGGTTATCCTCTGCATCAATTGAAACGCGGCAGCATCAAACTATACCCAACAGCCAAGGCCAACAAACAGGCAGACTCGATTGGGTTGATCAAGGCTAATCCACTTCCTGCCGCAAGTGTGTGACTTCTAGAGGGCCGTGGCTAGACAATAATGGGATAGCGCCAGGGCTGAGTTCAGCTCTGGCGCTATCCCTATGCGTTTGATAGCATCGTCTCCATTCCGCGTCTAGAAGAGTAAAACAGCGCTAGGCTCTCAAATTAGCGCGTTAAGCGTAATGCAGCCTATGCAGCACCTTTGATTTGAAGATCAATGGTAGATAGCGCTAATCCCCCAAGATGCTTTTGACTAAAGCCCAGGCTATACAGAAATCTGAGTAATGCAGAACTTTAGGTTAGGTGAATTTTGGTGGATGTTCTATGAGATCCTAGTAGCTTATTACAACCTCCGTTTGGGGTGAGGCGAATTTTGGCTCATCCTGGACTCAAGTTGTTTCAGCACTTGTCCGACTGTTGCTGTCTGTCACTAATGGTTAGGCTTCGTGCGCCCAGGATGCAATTGAGGCGGCGGCTCTCCCCGGCCCTGCGTCACTGAAATCGGTATGCTGCACAACTCTTTATGAAGTCTCTTTATAAAGTA
Source organism: Kaiparowitsia implicata GSE-PSE-MK54-09C (assembly GCA_019359435.1). Taxonomy (GTDB): domain Bacteria; phylum Cyanobacteriota; class Cyanobacteriia; order Elainellales; family Elainellaceae; genus Kaiparowitsia; species Kaiparowitsia implicata. The sequence goes on along the minus strand of JAHHHI010000074.1, from coordinate 5,720 downwards.
GGCGCACCGCGCACCGCAACGGAACCAGAATAGCCGGTTAGCGCCTGCGACTGGCAGGGAGCTACCGCATGTCTCTAATCAGGGGCTACGGTAACAAATTCATAACTGATTTGACTGCGTAAATTTTAAGGATGGTGTTATGGCTGACGCTGACGTTCGGCGTGTGTTTATTTGTGGATCTGCCCTGCGGGGGCAGCCCGACCACCAAAATCTGGGGGATGCTACATTTGTCCGCGAGGCGAAGACCCAGCCCATTTATCGACTGCATTCGGTGCAGAATGGCTGGCACCCTGGCATCTATGAGATGGGTGAGGGGGGGATTGCCATCCCCGGTGAAGTGTATGAGTTGACCCTAGAGCAGTTTGACTATTTGGCTGCAAATGAACCACCGCATATGTATCCCCATGAGGTGCAACTTGATCAACATGAGACGGCGATCGCCTTTCTCTACCCCAAAGCGTTGATTGATGAACACGGATGGGACGATGTGTCGCACTATGGCGGCTGGATTGCCTATAAGCGGGCGATCGCCTCCGCATCTGCATAACTCAAAATCCGGCTTCTAGCTTCTGAAGGATCTTGGGTTTGAGGGTGTCAATTTCGGTTTTGAGCAGGCTGCGGCTCACGCTAAACTGTGCCACCGACGGCGCCATTTGCCCCGCTGTCACCCAGTCCTTCAGCAGCGTGCACATTGCAGGATCGATGGGCACTGTCAGCACGTCGCTGCACTTGCCTGGATCTTCTTTGGCAAACATCATCACGTGATATTGCCCGGTCTCACTCAATAGCCGCGCAATTTTCTGGCCCTGAGAGGTTTTTAGATCCAGATAAGATGGTAGCCAGCGCGCTCCATGCTTGGGGTTATACAGCACCGTTAGCCAGGCCAGCGTGGGATGAGGAGACGGGGTAAATAGGAACTGGTTGTAGCGAGTGCAGGTTTTTCGTTTTTGCACATCTTGCCGCGACAGCATCACCCACAGCGTTGCCAACATACCCTGGCTTGTGCGAATGGCATTGGGAAAGCAAATTTCGCCAATGGGCTGGTTTGACGGCCAGGTGGCTAGCCGAAATACATCTTCCGGCATTACCACGCTGGGCGTGCTGGGCGGTTCAATAATAGGAACTTTTGATAGCACATCGCCGATGCGCCTGCCAATTTCTCTCCCAGAGCCAAAGCGTTGGTCGAAGGGTTCCAGTGCTTTAAGCACTTCACTGATGGCTTGGGGGCGATCGCCCGGATGCTTTGCCAAGCAGCCCATCACCAACGTTTCTAAGGCCTTGGGCACCTTGACAGCAGGATTAGCCTCGACCAATGTGCGCGGCGAATGATGATGATGTGCTTTATACCAACCGCCAAAGGTATGAGTTTCTGCATTTAGGGGCATTCGCCCTGTCAGCATTTGAAACATCATGACGCCCATGCTGTAGATATCTGAGCGAGCATCAAGTTCTTGCCCTTCCATCTGCTCGGGCGATGCATAGGCCAGCGTGCCCATAAAGCAATTTGTTTGGTTCGCATCGTTCTCCTGCATGGTTTTGGCAATGCCAAAATCCAGCACTTTTGCCAACTCGCCCAGGCTATCGTCGCGGCACACCATAATATTGCTGGGCTTAATGTCGCGATGCACAATGGGGCACACCTTGCCATCAATGATGATGCCCTGATGCGCCGTTTGCAGCCCTAGCCCAATCTGGCGACTAAAATTTAAAAACTTAGGTAATTTGAGCGGCTGCTGCATGATCAACTCACCTAGCCCATGCCCCTTTAAATGCTCCATCACATAAAAGGGCACTTCGTTCTCATCGACGCCGTAATCGGTGACGCGCACAATGTGAATGCTGCGTTGCCCTAATTGAGCGCAGGTCGTCGCTTCACGCTCAAAGCGATCGCGCATTCGCTGATTTAGCAAGGTTTGCGCCAAAAACTTGATGGCCACAGGCACCCCGCCCAGCAAAATATCCTTCGCCCCGTAGACCCGACCCATAGCGCCCTGGCCTAGCAGTTCGACAAGCTGATACCGATCGATTAATACCCGACCAATGTTTGGGTCTGTCATCCGCTCCAACTCCGTCGTCTCGATGTTCGAGAGGACTTAAGATCCTTTGCCCTTCTTCACAGGGAAAGCATGAACATCCGCAAAAAGATTCCCTAATTTTCCAGCAATACTAGCGGTTTAAGCATTGGCCGCACCACAGGATCGAATCCGAATGGCGGATAACTAGGGCGGGGATAACTACAGCAGAGCAGCCGTTGATTCCCGGCCATCGTCCAAAACCGCATCTTAAGACCGTTTAGGCAAATACGCCTGTAGAAGGCTCTGACTTGCCAGGGTCTGAGCGAACCGCGCTATTTGCTGCCCCCTTCATCCTAGTCGTGCCCAACGCTATTGTGCTCAACGTGCTGATGGGTATTGGTCAGGGGCCAAAAGCGCTTGCTCGATACCCATGACCAACCTCATTGGCAATGGCTACCTTACAGATTGCCCAAATTGAGAACAGCTCCAACAATCCCAGGCGCAACTGAATAGAACCAGAAAATTCGCGCCGCTGGGACAAAGCCCCGATACACTTGGTATGAGGTTGCTACGTCAGGCAACCCAGAACAGGGAGAGAACGCGATGAGTGGGCAGATTTTATTGGTTGATGATGAGCCAGGGCTGCGGCAGGCAGTTCAGGCCTATTTAGAGGACAGCGGGTTTACCGTGAGTACTGCCAGCAATGCCCAGGAAGGTTGGGATTTGCTTGAGCAATCGTTGCCTGACCTGGTTATTTCTGACGTGATGATGCCTCAGGTTGACGGCTTTCAGTTTCTTGAGCAGATGCGAGACGATCCGCGCTTTGAGACGCTACCCGTTATTTTTCTCACTGCGAGAGGCATGACCTCTGATCGAATTCAGGGCTATCAGTCGGGGTGCGACGCGTATCTTCCCAAACCGTTTGACCCAGAAGAACTGGTTGCAATTGTCACGACCCTGCTCGAACGCCGTAACACCCTGACGAAAGCTGCCAGCGATGGCGATCGCTCCGACATCGCTGAAATCCGCGAGCAGATTGCTCAAATTAAGGCCATGCTGACTCAAAAGGGCGGTATTGTGCAAACGCCTTCTCCGATCACCATCGACTTCACCCCGCGCGAGCAAAGCGTGTTGGACTTAGTGGTAGAAGGCCTAATGAACAAAGAAATTGCCAAGCGGTTAGAGACTAGCGTTCGAAATGTAGAGAAGTACGTCAGCCGTCTGTTTAGCAAAACCGGGACCAATAGCCGTACAGAACTAGTGCGCTATGCGCTGGAACATGGCTTGGCCAAGTAAGCTTGAGCGACGGCTCTTTCCCGCTTCACCCTTAACATCCACAGCACGACCTATACTCCGAGAGGGCGTTAAGGAACCGCACCATGCGCGGTTCCTTAACGCCCTCTCGTGTTTTTCTGTGTTGCGCGCAGTCTACACAACATAGAAAAACATCAATAACTTGTGCTTACCTGAACTGACACTGAGGAGCTCAAACCAGAAAATCAGAACTGCCTAATGGAAAATGCATTTCTTTTTACAGAAACCTTACAGAGCTCTCCGGATTTTTATATTTAGGGAGTGTGAAGCTCTCCCCAAACTTACCCAGAGGCATTGTGAAGTTTGCGTATATACCGGGGGGGTTTCTCCCAGCACCCGAGGAACTGAGATAATCTTGAAACTCAAGGAACGTTGGACAACCTAAGTGTAGTGTAGAGAGGCGTTTAGCGCTATTAGGGTGTCCACTAAGTAGAGCCGCATCCATAGAAGTGCCATGGTTTATCCATTGATTTTTAGTTTTGATGCTTCATTTATCGTTTGATTCAGTCCTCATTTAAGCGGCTAAAGGTGACTAGACCAATCACCCATAACGTCTGCATCAGTAAACGCTTCATACTACCGTTCACCTGTCTATTGTCGCCAAGATTCTGTAAGGATAAAGGTTATGTCCTCCCCACAATTATCACCAGAATTTAAACTCGATCTGCGCTCTCCGGGCTCAGCACGGCTTCGACGTGGGGCTGCGCTATCTTGGCTGCGTGTGCTAACGCTCATGTTGCTTGACGCGCTGCTCTTGTCTGCCAGTTGGACGCTAGCACGCGCGATTGGAACTCAAATGCAGTCCCCTTGGACAGGGCCAGAGGGGTCTCTGTTCTTGTTGGTTATCCTGGCAGTTTGCGTGGGCGTAATTGCGGCACGCGGTTTATACTCTCCGGGCGATCGCCGTCGTGATTACATTGGGCTGACTCAATCTATTTCTTTAGCAGTGTTTCTAATTTTGCTCACTGCGTTTCTATATGATCCTAATCAGTTCGTATCGCGATCCACCTTTTTGCTGTTCTGGTCATTTGCCGTCACCTTTGTCTGTCTAGGGCGGTTCTCAGTAGAGGTGGCCGTCGATCGCTCGCGACGCAAAGGTGCCATTCGGTACCCCATTTTTATCATCTCGGATGATGACCAAGAAGCCTACCGCAGTCTGCTGTCACGCGAAAATCGATACGACATCCTAGGCGTGGCCGATAGCAGTTGCCTTGATCGGAACCGTCGTGAAGAAACTCTATTAAGGATTAAGCAATTGGGGATCGCCGAGATTTTTGTCTCTTGGGAGTCGGTTAAAAACCGAATGTTTGTCTGCTGGCATTTTCAGACTGCCGGTGTTACAGTGCATCTCCTTCCCAACGGTGTTGAACCAGCCCTCCCTAAATCAGAACTTTGGATTATTGGCGGTCAGCCTTCTGTGACATTTGCACCGCCTGCCATTACAGGTACTGACTTTTGGATGAAGCGTCTGTTCGACTTTTTTGGGTCTGCAGCATTGATTCTTGTGTTTTCGCCTATCCTTATGGCTCTTAGTATTCTGATTCGGCTCGATTCTCCTGGTCCCATCTTCTTTCGACAAACCCGCATGGGGTTGCATGGGCGCAAGTTCAAGGCATGGAAGTTCCGCACAATGGTGCAAAATGCTGACAAATTGCAGAAAGAGTTAGAAGCTCGTAACGAGATGAAGGACGGGGTATTGTTTAAGCTAAAGAATGATCCTCGCATTACCAAAGTTGGCAACGTGTTGCGGCGCTATAGCTTGGATGAGTTGCCCCAGTTGTTCAATGTGCTGCTAGGTGAAATGAGCTTAGTCGGCCCGCGCCCTCTGCCCTTGCGCGACATTGAACGATTCTCTGAGTATCACTATCTTCGCCATGAAGTTTTGCCCGGCATCACGGGGCTGTGGCAAGTCTCTGGGCGCTCCGATATTACAGACTTTGAACAAGCGATTGGTCTGGATATTTACTACATTGAAAACTGGTCGCTCTGGCTGGATCTTAAGATTTTGCTAGATACCGTGGGGGTGGTTTTACTCAAGAAAGGTGCTTACTAAGTCAAACAGTCTTCGACCCATAAGACGCCAATGGAATCAAGATAGGGTGTGTCATGGTATGACACACCCTATCTTGGCTTAAGAGCGATTCCCGTGACGTGAGTTCGGTAGCGTTGTTTCATCTCCGTAGCGTGAGTTTGAAACAACGCCACGCCGTACTGTTTCCGACGCAGACAGCACGATTCTAGACACTGGCCAAACTGTTATGGGGTTAACCTGAGTTCGACAACGAGTGAAGTGCTGAAAGAAAGGCTGAGGGTTACGCTCAAAGTATTGAATTCTAAGCACCTCAGCCATGTCTTTGAGTCTAGCGCGCCTCGACTTGACCCAAATCTTCT
>JAHHHI010000073.1 GCA_019359435.1 Kaiparowitsia implicata GSE-PSE-MK54-09C | reverse complement strand
GATGGCGCTCGTCTGCGCTCAGGCGAACAATGTACTGCTTCTGCATGGCATTCTGGCTCACTCCATGTAAAACAGGTTATCTCAGCTTTCCCGTTAACCCTAATTCTTAGCGCTGACGCTGCACTAGGCGCCACCTGCACTAACGAGTCGAGGCCGCTGCGACGATAGTTGCTCAGCCAATGAGATACTGTCGTGCGGTGGTATCCACTCCTCTCAGCTAACTGATAGATCCCCAGGGCCTGTCCCGTCTTCAGCCACCACAACACCTGGACTTTACTGCGCTGTGAGGCCCGCTGCTGTTGGGCTAAAACTGCTTTCAGCTCCTCAGCTGTTTCGCTGACATCGATCTTTAGGACTCCTGACATGGGGATAGACTATAACGACTCTCTCTACCTGTAGCAAATCTTTGGAGAATTCATATCAGATAAATCGAGCTGCCTGGACAAGGGAACATCCCGGCTTGATGGATTTCGGCTGGCAGTATCGATTGCCGATTCTGAGACCCATCCGACGCGGGTTGATAGATCCGTTTCGCTAAAAAGCTGAGTAATACCAGCATCCCCAGCGCTGCACCCAACACTGCACCCACCAGGATGGGATTGTGCCCTTCACAACCGTTCCAAGCTAATGACTTGTTAATGGAGTCTGAAGCGTCTGACTTTTGGGGTGACATGTTTTTTACTTTAGACAGCCTCAACCAACGCCGACTGCCCAAGCCTTATCAAAACTATCGAAACTGAGGTACTCTGGGCTTCTTCTGATCCCATCCTGTCATGGCTGTGGCATAGAAAGAGTTAAGGATTGTGCATCAAGGCATGCAGCCCGCGCATTACGCAATGTTACGGTGTTTAACATTTCGGTCATATCTCCCGAACGGTCGCAAAATCGTCAATTTCTCCGTGATAGGATGCAGGGCGTAATGCGTCTGAAGTAACGGGAGAAAACCTTTGGCACTGCGGGTTGCTGTAGTTGGTTCTGGTCCGGCTGGGTCTTCCGCCGCCGAGACTTTAGCGAAGGCAGGTATTGAAACCTACCTGATCGAGCGCAAGTTGGATAATGCCAAGCCCTGTGGGGGTGCGATTCCCCTCTGCATGGTGAGTGAATTTGACCTGCCTCCAGAAATCATTGATCGCCGCGTTCGCAAAATGAAGATGATATCCCCTTCTAACATTGAGGTGGATATCGGCAGAACGCTGAAGGATGAAGAATATATCGGCATGTGCCGTCGCGAAGTGTTAGATGGTTTTCTGCGCGATCGCGCAGCTAAATGTGGCGCAACGCTGATCAACGGCACGGTCTACGGCCTTGATATTCCCGAAAACACGACTGATCCCTATACGCTGCACTATGCCGACCACTCCAGCGGCAGCGTAGAAGGCGAGATCAAAACCTTGCAGGTCGATGCTGTGATTGGGGCTGATGGGGCCAACTCGCGCATTGCCAAAGCGATTGATGCAGGCGACTATAACTATGCGATCGCCTTCCAAGAGCGCATTCGCCTGCCCCAAGCCAAAATGGACTACTACGAAGAACTGGCAGAAATGTATGTCGGCAACGACGTATCGCCCGACTTCTACGCCTGGGTCTTCCCCAAGTACGACCATGTTGCGGTTGGCACCGGCACCATGAAGGTCAACAAGTCCAAAATCAAAGCCTTGCAGGCAGGCATCCGCACCCGAGCTGCCAAGAAGCTAGAAGGTGGCGAAATTATCAAAGTAGAAGCGCATCCCATTCCTGAGCATCCCCGCCCCCGCCGGGTGGTGGGCCGCGTAGCGCTGGTGGGCGATGCCGCAGGCTACGTTACCAAGTCGTCGGGCGAGGGCATTTACTTTGCCGCAAAGTCTGGCCGCATGTGTGCCGAAACAATTGTGGAACTGACCCAGAGCGGCCAACGCTTTATCACCGAAGCCGACTTCAAAGCCTACATCAAACGCTGGGATAAAACCTACGGCGCGACTTATCTGGTGCTCGATATTCTCCAGCGCGTGTTCTACCGCTCGGATGCAACTCGCGAAGCATTTGTGGAAATGTGCGCCGATATCGATGTCCAAAAGCTGACGTTTGACAGTTACCTCTACAAGACGGTGGTGCCTGCCAATCCTCTAACACAGCTCAAGATTACCGCGAAGACCATTGGTAGCTTGCTGCGGGGCAATGCGCTGGCACCTTAGGTGTGCGTGCGTGATACCTGACTGTTTCAGCCCGTACGCAATCATCGCTACTGCGTGAGCTGTGGGTGACGGGGGTGTGCTATCGCTAGATTGCTCAATTTTCGTTAGCACTGCTCTATGGGCTGAAAATAGTTGTAAGCTAATCAGCTAAGGTTATTAGATTTACCTCACACGTTAATAGGGGCGATCGCCCTCTTATTTCTTTAGGAGTGGGGGCGATCGCTTTTTTGTGACTGCAATCACAGCAATGATCGATCCTCGTCACCGCCAAAGCCAAAGCCATCCTGCACACTAAAGCAGAGAACAACGGAGAGATCCAGCTTGACTTCCAAGCCAAGTGACGATCCGTTCAGGTTTCCTCTTAGTTACACAAACAGCCATGCTCCTTAGTTAAAAGCCGCAGCCGTGTGGCTTTTTTTGTATCTTTTAATAACTTTTGAGCCTATAGAACCAGCACTTCATAAAGGTTCTCTCTCACCATCGAGTTTTATCTCAATCATGATGGCTCTAGACCCCTAAAACCAGAGAACATCTGCAATATAGTCAGTCTCAAGGATGGGCTATAGAAGTCGGATGCTTAGACAAAAACCCGTCCACCCGCTATCCTACTGTTGGTAAAGTGCCTTATCCTTTAATAGCGTTCGCGATAAACCTTTGAATCCTACTGAAATAAGGCTAATCCTGTCAGATATATCTGATGGGGTAAGCCCGCGGTTCTTGGGTATCGTTCCACGTTTGGGAGTTCTAGCCCTCTGAGGCTGCGATGAGTTGTGGCATTGCTGTTACTCAGACTCCTTACCCTAAGACCATTACCCAACTTTTATGATTAAGGTTGCCCTCACCACATCTCTATTAAACCTGTTGCGCTAAGGTACTCTGCTATGGATCCAGATGTGAATCAAGAAACAACCCCCATTGAAGATTTTTCAACCCCTGTTGAAGACACCACGCCATCGGCCTTTTCTACCCCAGAACCAGACGGGGAAGTGAATGAACAGCTGAAGGATGTCACTGATAAGCTGACAGCCTTTCTGGCAGATTTGCCCGACTATCTCTCTGGCTTTTTCGGTGAGTATCGCCGTCCCATCGTTACGATTGGGCTGATTGTAGCGGCTATCATCACAGTCAAACTGACTCTGGCAGTTCTAGGTTCTGTCAATGATGTGCCGTTGCTAGCTCCTACCTTTGAGCTGATTGGCATTGGCTACAGTGCGTGGTTCATTTATCGCTATCTGCTCAAGGCCTCCAACCGGAAGGAATTAGCCAGCGATTTCAACTCGCTGAAGTCTCAAGTGCTAGGGCAACGCAATAACAACAGCCTGTAGACCGTTAGATATCAGCTGCAAAATTCCTGAATAAACCCTTCAAGCGGGCGTCACATGTCGGTGACACCCGCTTGAGTTTTTTTGAGGGATCTCGGGTTAAAGAAATGATTTGAGGGTTTTAGGATCAGGTCAATTCGGCAAATCCTTAAGACCTTGCTGCTCGCGACGCAGACGGCTTAGCGTTGTTTCACCCCCACGCTGCGGGCTGAAACAACGCCGTCGAATTTATGAAGAATAGTAAGGATAACGTCAGTTCGGGTTAAGAGGGTTTTGGGGCATCGCGCGACGCGCGATGCCCCAAAACCCTTAGTGTGCCGTGCGCGTCGCGCACGGCACACTAAGGGTTTGAGCTTATCCCGAACTCAGGTTGAGGATAGTGGCGATCGCCCTGGATTCAAACCCTTCTACCTATACAAAACCTACAAACGACCAAGGGGGAACAAATCTGGTTAGATTCACTCCCCCTGTCCTTTGGACTGAGCGCTATTTCGGCTGATTGATTGGCAGATCAATCACATAAAGCATTTCACCCGTTGCCAAGATCCGTTGTCATCCCGGCAATAGTAACAGCCTTCCCACCAGATACATTGAGAATAGCGTGCTTCCACTCGGCGGCTAGTACCGGGGTGTTCGCTGTTCAGCAAATCGACAAATTCCTCTTTACGGTTATCCATAACCGCAGCAAGTTCATTTAGCTTTGTTTGTAAATCGGACGATACAGCGTTCGGAGTTTGGTTACTCATCGTGTCCTAACTAGAATCAATGCAGTGAACAGATGCGTGTTGCCTCGTGGCGTCTTGTCATGCAGTAAGGAGAAGAGTCGGAGGGATGACCGCCACTGAAACAGAGCCAATGGCGCTCGCTCTTGCCGCAAACGATACACGAGATCTTGGAGCTAAGCGGAACTAGGCTGCACTCGGCAACAACCATCCCTAATTTAGCCATTCAATCATTGGGGTTTCGTAATAGGAAACATAACTTAAGACCCATGCAACACTCTACAACCCAAGGTTTTTCGTTGACTGAGCCATCTCTATCGTCCGTTCCAGCCTTAAAGGAGTGGGCGATCGCCCTCGAAGCTCTGACGCAGGGTCATACTATTTTGTTGCTCAGAAAGGGCGGCATTCGAGAACAGCAGGGACGGTTTGAAGTTGCCCATCGGCAGGTGGTGCTCTACCCCACCTACGAGCATCAACAATCGCGCTGGCTCAAGGCTGGTTATCGAGAGCAGGTGGCTCCGGTTGCATCAGGCTGGCATCCTGAAAGGCTGACGCTCAGCGCTTGGGCTGAGATTACCCACATTTTCCAAATTCGTGAGGCGGCAACTGTGGCGGCCCTACAGCCTCACCACATTTGGACGGATGAGATGGTGGCGGAGCGGTTGCGCTGGAAGCCGCAGCAACCGCTCTATGGATTGCTGTTGCGAACGCATCGGTTGGCGGCTCCCCTACAAATTCCCTATCGGGATGCCTATGGGGGCTGTAAATCTTGGCTTGAGGTCGCCGTGCCTGCCGATGCTGTCACGTTTGAGCCATGCCCGGTGCTAACCGATGCAGACTATGAGGGACGGGCGCAGGCGATCGCCCACCTAATTCGCACGCATGAACAGCCCGCGAACGCTTAGCGAGTCGGTGGTTGGAGCGATCGCTGCACCCGGCTCAAGGTAATTTCAGCCCCCAGCGCTAGCATCGCCACGGGAATGGCGCCCACCAGCAAAATCGCATTGTTGTATAGCGCAAAACCGCGCACCATGAACGTGCCCAATCCGCCAGCCCCGATGAAGGCCGCCAAGGTAGCGCTGGCAATCACTTCCACGGTCGCGGTCTTGATCCCCGCGATGATCACAGGTAACGCTAACGGCACCTCTACAATCCGCAACACTTGCCCACCACTCATCCCCATGCCCTTTGCGGCTTCACGGGTCATCGGGTCGATGCTGCGAAAGGCGACATCTGTGCTGATCAAAATGGGTGGCATGACCAGCAGCGTTAGGGCGATCGCCGCTGACTGAAAGCTCAGCCCAAAGTAGGGGATCGCCAAGAACAATACCGCTAAGCTGGGGATCACCCGCAGGGCATTAAAGCTGTTGATCAGCACGGTCGATGCAGCGCGCGATCGCGCACTCCACAGGCCCAGGGGCAACCCCAGCAACAACCCGACAGACAGCGGCACAGCCACTAATCTCAAATGCTGCTGCAACGCTTGCACCAAATCGCTACTGTTGGTCAACGCGTACTGATAGGCGTCTGTAAAAACGTTCATCCTAGGGCAATGGATAAGTAGGGTAAGGCAGGCTCTGAACAGAGGGGCTGCTGAGTTGAATAGTTGAAGAACTGTTACGACAGCTGTAAAACATGAGTGCCTTCACATCCTACCGAACATTGGGCGTGATGCAGAGACGCCCGAGATGACGGGGCGATCGCTCCGTATAGCGTCGCCAGCCTTGTATTAAGAAATACATTATGGCGATGCGTCTGCCAGGGTGCTGGGCAGTCTGATGAATAGAGAAACGCATGAGCCACCCAAACCTAGAGGTCTTAGGTTTTAGCGCCATGCTTTTCTCTAGGCCATTAAGCTCCGGCTACAGACTCATGGCTCCGATAATACTCAACGATATAGGAGAAGGTTTATGACAACCCTGAACCATGTGCTTGATACGAAACTCCGCGAGGCCGATGGCACATACCTCGATGCTGAAGGACTGCATAGCCTGGAGTACTATGCCCAGACCTATGCAACGCGGGTAGAAACCTATCAAAACCTGCGCGATCGCAGCCCTCAGTTCATCAACCTGGTAATGAACAAACTGGCGCAAATTCACCCTGAGGTGATTCAGCGCCATAAACAGCGTTGTCAGTACGACATGACAGAAGTGCTGCGCTATGTCGCATTGTCAATTCTCAGAGACGACGATGTCTTTTTCAACGAGCAAATGATGTCCTGGTTAGACACAGTGCTTGTGGCCTATAAGCATCACCACCATTGCGCTACAGCCTACCGTTACCTGCAAGAGGCGATCGCCACTCACCTGCCTGCCAGCAACAGCAGCCTCATTCGCCCTTACCTTGAGAGCGTTATCCAAACCCTACAATCTCACGCCTAGTTAAAGGCATCTACTCAGGAGAGCACACTTCTATGCACTACCCAACTGCATCCCTCACCGCGGCAGGCACCGCGCCTACTGAGGACCGCGCCATCAGCCTGCGGCGTATCTATGATCAGGTGCTAGAACGGCAACCTTACCACCACGAACGGCTACAGCTGGCTAAGGCAGAACTTGCATTTTTAGCAGGCAAGCTAGGGGTGAGGCGTTTCCTTAAGGATTTGGGACAATCTGCCGTATACCTAGAGGCGTTTTACTTCACCTCATCAAACCTCAAATTTATTGAGCGCTGCTTTAAGCACTTTATGGGGCGCGCGCCGGTAGACCAGCAAGAAATGCGCCTCTGCTGCGATTTGTTGATGAAGCATGGGGTCAGCGCCTTCATCCTGTCGCTGCTAGACTCTGAGGAATACCGCAAAGCCTTTGGGTGCTTTACGGTGCCCCATCCACGTCAGTTGGCACATCACCTATCTCCCCGAGCATTTTGGGAATCGCATGTGTTGAATCAAGAGCAACTAGGGCAGCGGGGTGAAGTGGTGCCGACCCTGGTATGGCATCAGTTAGGGCTCGATTGCAACGCAGGCACCTGCCGCCCCAGGGAAGTCGTCGCAGTTGGCCCAACAGCGGCTGCCCCCCAGGAAGTACCCGCAGCGGCAGCTTCCCGCGCAGGGCAGATGCACCGCCCACTTACCCCAAAGAGCACGCCGATTGCCAGGCGCTAACGTCAATAGACAGAGCTTGCCCCAGTTGCAGCAGGTGCCAGGCCGTATCGGACGGGATCGCCTGCTGCTCTAGCTGGGGCAGCAGTGTGGTGTGCAAATAATCCAGGTATAGTTCCTGAGTTCGGTCGATACGCAGGCTGCTGCACAACTGCTGCGCCATGCGAACCAGCTGTGCCACAAACTGAATCGAGTGGGCTGGTGTCGCGTGGGCTAGAGTCTCAGTCTCGGCTTCAGACGTGAGACCCCGAGTGAGGTTCCAGAGCGATCGCCACACCAATCGTTCCAGAGTTTGCTGAATTTCTAGCGGCTGAAGCTGGCAATGAAACTGCTGAGCTTCGGCGGCGATCGCCTCTAATTCCATCAAGTGACTTTCGCACCGTTGCAGATTGCTCAAGGGCAGGTCGCTTGCTTCGCGTTCTAACGCTTGCAATGACACCATCGCTCGATGCGCAATAGCAATCTCTGCCGCCACCTGCAATTCCTGAGGCACCGCCAATCCGTCTCGATGAAAGGCCATCAACACGCCGTAATTGTCGCGGTAGACCTGGGTATAAAGCTGATCGAGCCGGGTTAGGGTTTCTTGGCTCAGCAGCCGCATAATCCGGTGGCGCTCTTCCGCAAACAGCGACTGCAGGCTAAAGGACTGATCCCCAAACACTCGGTTCATTTCTAAAATTACCTGCGCCGCGCTGGCCAGGTTAAGCGACTCCATAATTTGCTGCTTAATCTGGTTATAGGCACGGCGACCAGCATAGGGCTGAATGCAGCAGTGGAAGTCCCAGCCGCCGAGGTGCAGCACTGCATAGACCAAATACACGGTCTCCCGCGTCATCTCAGAGGTGAGTTGCAGTTGCCCCACTGAAAGGGTGAGGGCTCCCAGCCGCCGAAGGTGGTGATCGTGGCGCTGGGCATCATAGGCGTAGACCTGATGCTCTGCTGGGTAAGCGGTAAAGAGAGAGCTGATGGCATAGTGCGCTGCCACTTGCTCCAAACTAATTTTGGCGGGATCGACCAACTGATGGTAGATCGCAGTGCCGTTGCCAAACAGCTCAACATTGCTGGGGATCGTACCCAGCCGCTCGACAAATGCCGACTCAAGCTGCACATCAGTCACATCTTCCGCTAGCTCAATCGCCCGCGCTGCGTAGCGTAAGATCTGCGTGCCCTCAGGACGCGACACCTCTTCAAAAAACCAGCCGCAGCTTGTGTACATCAGCAGTGCATGGCGCTGCATTTCTAACAGTCGCAGCGCATCCACCTGCTCGGCATGGTTGAGCTTGCGGGTTTGATGCCGTTCTAAAAAGCGATTGATGGTGCTGAGGGAGCGATCGCCCACCACCGCGACATACTCATCCCGAGCCCGCCAGGGATCGGTAAAAAACTGTCTTCCTGCCGTGTCGAACACCTGAATTAGGTTATCCCGCAGCCAATCTAGCGAGTCACGCAGAGGTCTGCGCCACTGCTGGTGCCATACCCCACCGCCACCGCAGCCGCAATCATCTTGCCAGCGGTCTACGCCGTGGGCACAGCTCCAAGCTGTCACGGGCTTCAGCACAACTTCCCAAGTGGGAGGATTAATGCTGAGATAGTGGGCAAAATTTGTCACCGTCCAGCCGCGCTGAGGAAACTCCTGCACAAAGGCATAGGCCAAGGCCTTTTCTGTCCCGCCTTTGTGGTGCCCAAACGTTTCACCATCCGTGGCAACAGACACCAGCTGCGATGGACGGCGATCGCCCCGGACAGCCTGCCCCAGCCGCGCCGCAAATTGATGGGAACTGCTCAAGACTTCCCCAAACCCCATATCCCGAGAAATCGGGCCATCGTAGAAGAAAATATCGATGTAGTCTCCTTCGGGCAAGAAGCAGCGATAGGGCTGAATGGGGTCAATTTGGCTGCCACCCACTTCTAACCACGCGGGATCAGGATTGTCGTGATTTGGGATGGGGCGACAGCGCTGCGCCTGCGAGGGAGCCAAAATTGTGAAGCGAATGCCCTCATCCACCAGTGCCCGCAAGGTGGGATAGTCTACTGCCGTCTCTGCCAGCCACATGCCTTCGGGATCACGCCCAAACCGAGTTTTGAAGTCAGCAATGCCCCACCGAATCTGAGTGTATTTATCCCGTCGGTTCGCCAGGGGTAAAATGATGTGGTTGTAGACTTGGGCGATCGCATTGCCATGCCCATTTAGCCGCGCGCAGCTTCTGCAATCTGCCTCTAAAATCCGTCGATACACTTCGGGATCATACTGCTCTAACCAGCTCATTAGCGTGGGGCCAATGTTAAAGCTGAAGTATTCGAAGTTATTCACTACCCCTAAGAGTTCGCCTTGGTCATTCAGCACCCGAGCAAATGCATTGGGACGATAGCACTCGTGGTGAATGCGCTCATTCCAGTTATGAAACGGGGCCGCACTAGACTGACGTTCAATTGCGTCTAAATAGGGGTTTTCGCGCGGAGGTTGGTAAAAGTGCCCGTGGATTGTAACGTAGACGCCCGTGGCAGTCGCATGGGGATCACTAGCCGCCGCTTCAGGAACGGATGGGTTGAGCAGGCTTGATCCCGCCCCGTATAACTGACTAGGCTGATCAAACTCTGACGATTGGGGAAATACCATACATTGTGCTTCCAATAAATCTGAACTGTTAAATCTGAACTGTTAGGAAATGGAGTGAGCCGAATAGTACTCATACCTCGTTAGACAAGTCCGCTACACCGTGGTCGGAAGCCAGGACGTTATAAATTCAGTGAAAAGCTTTTGTCCATTGCGTCCAGGGGCGATCGCCCCGTTTGTTTCAGCAGCATCAATGAGTGGGCTAATCCGTCTTGCTTTGCATTCAAGACGCCCTTGATGCTGAGCGTTGGGGTTATCCAAAACTTTTTCTATACCGCTGCCCCCGTAGCTGCTTAGATTCAGAACTATCCGTCAACGAGGTGCGATTCAAGGCCTTTTTAATCAACGGAACTGAACACTAGAGGGGAGAACGGCTTGGGGCTTGCCTGTATGGTGTCTTGGCAGCGACATTCCTGATGGATCAGTATCGCTCAGACTCAATGGCAATGTGTATGGCGATCGCCAGTCTAGTCAGCATTCAACGCAATAGCCACATCTGCCGGAGTTCTTTTCATGCCGACTCTCATTACTCTGCGGTCTGCACTCGCGAATTCGCACTAAATTTGCACTGATCGTTCTAAATGTTGGTCGATTTACGTTATTCCTGCAATGAGTAAATCAACCTATTTCTATTCTTAGATCTGTAATTTTAGCGTCATTGCATGATGCAGGAATGCATCCACTTAGGGTCAAAAAACTGAGGAAAACTCATTCTTTTGGTCATCACATTCAAGCAAGGCCACGGCTTGAATGCCTTGTATATCAAACAATTGCGCTATTGCTAACCGCTTCGTTTTGCTTGCAGGCCGTAGCGCCAAAGGATTGTGCCACACTGTCACTTAGCCCGTGATCCCCGATCCTGCACGCGCCATTAATTCACAATTTATTCAGAATGATGAGGATAAATATGTCCGTATTGGTTGGCCCATCGCTAACGATGAGGGTGCTTATGCAACAGAGCCAATGCGCTTGAGCAAAGCCTATGCTCTGCCAAAACCTTACTTCTAATGCCGTATTTGTTCTGCTGAGGCGATCGCACCTCTATGGTTATCCCTTATCTATATCAGCTCGGGTAGGTGGCATGGGTGGCAACTCAAGCGGGATCGATCCCAAAGTGCCCTTCCGAAAGTCATTTAGCAATTCGCGTGCAGTGCGTTCTACATCACCCTGATGCCGAGTTGCGGCAAGATCTACCAGATAGCTCTCGCCCGTGCAGGTGGTGGGATCAAGTCCATAGCGCGATCGCACGCCTTCTACCCCTTCAGGCGCACGCTCCTGTAAATCCTTCAGCAGATCAATCATGGCCGAAGCAACTCGCTGGTTATCGTAGGCCGCTTCTCCAATGTCATCGCAAATCGCTAGCTTTAGCGCAGCGTCTTGATCCGAAAGCTTAGACGGCAGTACGCCGGGTGCATCAAGCAAATCCAGTTGTTCTGAAATGCGCACCCAGCGCAACTGGCGTGTGACCCCCGCTCGACGAGCGCTTTCTACCACGCGCCGATTCAGCAACCGATTAATCAGCGCCGATTTGCCCACATTGGGAAAGCCAATCACAACCGCTCGGACTGGACGCGGCAACATGCCGCGATCGCGCCGTCGCTGATTGATGCGATCGCCCACGATCTGTGCCGCCTTGCTGACCTCTTTGATCCCGCCACCTTGATTGGCATTGGTGAAGACCGGCATCTCATCTTGCTGCATAAACCATCCGCGCCATCCCTCTCGCAAGGGCGTGGGGATCATGTCCATGCGATTGAGAATCAACACTCGCTCTTTATTGCCAATCCAGGTGGGCACTTGAGGATGCTGTGTCGCCAGCGGAATCCGCGCGTCTCGCACCTCAAACACCACGTCTACTTTCTTTAATTGCTCCAGCAGATTGCGCTCTGCCTTAGCAATATGACCGGGATACCACTGGATAGCGGGAGATGACATGGGGCAACGTTAGAAATTGAGGGGCGTTACAGCCATTTCAGCATAGCGCTCCTGTAGCAGATTCAGGTCATGGGATAACGGTTGAGGGAGAGGCAACTCTAACGTGTCAAAGATTTGCTGGAGCCGGAATCGCCAATCATGCCGACTAACGTGATTGAGATAGTTGCGCCGCCAAATGCGCTGCAGTCGCAGTGTGTCGCTCAGCAATTCACAGACAAACTCGACGCTGTCTGTCAGTTGGTCAGGCAGCGCGATGGCAGCATCTTCCCAATCCAATATCGTCTGAGCGAGCGGCGTTTTTGGCGGGGTGCCGACCATTGCACAGCCAGCCGCACCACACTCAAACCACCGCAGCGTCAAAAAGGAAAAAGGAAACTTGCGCTCGGTGGGCGATAGAGTGTCGAATGCAAGCGTAATTTTAGAACGCCGCAAATGCTGAAACAGCATCCGCCGATAGCGCATATCTTCACGCATGGCATAGGGCTGGTTGGGCGGGATTTCTGTAGGTCTAGGGTTAAGACGCACATAAAACTTGTCGGAGTTAGGTTTATTAAACATCCGGCTAAATTCGTGGTGCACTTCGGCGGGCATCCGCCCATAGCTGATGATATCAATGGGGCGATCGCTCCCCATTGAGCCATGATTCAGCGCATCAGACCCGAGAGGCAAACACGAAACCGGAACACCAAACGCACGGTGCAATGACTCCATTACCTCCAGCATAGGGACAAAGATGTGATCCAGTTCTGTTGTATAAGGCGGGTAGCTCTCAAGCCCCCAGCAGTCCCAAACATACGCCACAACCCGATCAAATGACTTTCGCCAGCCTGGTATGGCGGTGAGCAAATTGAGGTCGGCTCCGTGCTGACAGACGATGAGAAGAATCTTGGTGTCGGTCGCATGGTTTAGGGCGTCACGTTGGGCAAGCGTAATTGGGTCATAAATGCCGACGGTTTTTTCGGCAATGCGTCGGGCGATCGACCTAGTAGCAAGTTTTTGCTCTTCTAGCCGCTGCATCATATTGCGATACTTAGGCGCAAGCAGTTGAGCCTCGCAGGTCTGCAAGATCAAGTCTTCGAGTTCAAAGATTGAATCGTAAGAGGCTGACGAAATCAGATTGCGCTTGGAGAGACAGTAGACAGTAGACACGCGATTTAACTCTCTTTGTTAGAAGAATAAATAGGGCAGATCTTTCCCTTGCACCGAATCACGAAGCATCCTATCTCCGCAGAGCATAGGTTAACCACATCATCTAGGTGAGCTAGTGGGGCGATCGCCCAGCGGGCTGTCACCCACCGCAGCGAATCGGAATATGTCGCATCATCCCCGCTTTAATTCAACCCACCCCTAGGCAGAAGCACGCCTTTGCCTAAATATGCCCATAACCCATCGCACCCTCTACAGGTTCACCACTCCTATACTGCAAATCAAGTACTGCAAATCAAAACGGGTCTGCCACAAAAGACAGACCCATATAACCGCTACTTAGCTGCTTAGTGAGTGCGATGGGCCATGCTTCACTAACGATTCGGATCAACGCCCAAACTTAGGGCACGACCAGAACGGGACAAGGCGATAGATTGATCACGCGGTTTGTCACGCTGCTAGCGCTGCCTTCTTCCGTTAGCCCAATGCCGCGACAGCCCATGATGATCAGGTCGATGTTGAGTTCGTCAGCCACGTCGCAGATGACAAAGGCGGGTTTGCCTTCGCGTTCAAGCACTTGGGCGTCAATACTTTGTTGCTGAAACAGATCTTTAGCGGTTTGCAGCAGATTGGCGATCGCCTCAGGAGATGCCATCTCGCTATTCTCAGCAGTGTTATCGACAACAGACACGATCACGAGGCGGCTACCCAACGTTTTTACCAAGCTGGCAACTGTTCCAGCCGCCTCACGCGATTCATAGCTTTGATCAATGGGAAACAAGACTGTCTTAAACATAATGGCACTTCACCACGACACAGATTCTTGTAGAGTTTTGAAGGGTGGAGGAATGTCAGGATTCGCAGAATACGGGCTTTGGAACGCCAGAGGTTCAGTCTATCAATAGAAGCACCATGCCGAACATGCGTGGCGAGCTTCTTTAGGAATAACGCCCCTCTCACAGTGGCTATAACCATTTGAAGATGAATGCAGCCAAACTCATAATCTTAGATTATAGCTTGAGGCCATCTCTAAAAGATATTCAAAGGCTACTAATCCTTCCTGCCCCCCTTTTGTGAGTAAACCCTGACGTTCTACAATATCCAATAGGTATAAAAACTCATTTAAGGGGTAAGTGTAGTGTCCAAGAAATCCATTTCCAGCCTGACTGCATCCGACTTGCAAGGAAAGCGGGTGCTCGTGCGAGCCGACTTTAACGTGCCGCTCGACGACAGCGGTGCGATTGCCGACGACACGCGCATTCGTGCCGCACTGCCCACTATTCAATATCTCACTAAGAATGGCGCAAAAGTCATTCTTTCTAGTCACTTTGGGCGGCCCAAGGGCAAAGTGGTAGACGGCATGCGTCTGACGCCTGTAGCGACGCGTCTGTCAGAGTTGCTGGGGCAAGAGGTTGTGAAGTGCGACGACTGCATTGGAGACGCCGTTGCCAGTGCGATCGCCGGAATGAGCAATGGCCAAGTCGCCCTGCTTGAGAATGTGCGGTTTTATGCGGAAGAAGAAAAGAATGGGCCAGAGTTTGCCAAGCAACTCGCCTCAGTGGCCGATCTGTATGTTAACGATGCCTTTGGCACAGCCCACCGCGCCCATGCCTCTACCGAGGGAGTGACTCAGTATCTCAAGCCGTCGGTAGCGGGGCTGTTAATCGAAAAAGAACTGCAATACCTCCAGGGCGCGATCGAAGAGCCTCAGCGGCCTCTGGCAGCGATTATCGGAGGCTCTAAGGTCTCTAGCAAAATCACTGTGATCGAAACGCTGCTCGACAAGGTCGATAAGCTCCTGATTGGTGGCGGCATGATTTTCACCTTCTATAAAGCGCGCGGCCTCAGCGTGGGCAAGTCGCTGGTAGAAGATGAGTTTCTAGATTTAGCCAAGTCTTTAGAAGCCAAAGCCAAAGAAAAGGGCGTAGAACTGCTGCTGCCCACAGATGTGGTGATTGCTGATAACTTTGCTCCTGATGCGAATGCGCAAACCGTGAGCGTAGAGGCAATTCCCGATGGCTGGATGGGTCTGGATATTGGGCCTGACGCAGTGGGCGTCTTTCAGGCTGCGCTGGCTGATTGCAAAACGGTGATCTGGAACGGGCCGATGGGTGTGTTTGAGTTTGACCAATTTGCCAAAGGCACCGAGGCGATCGCCCGGAGCCTAGCCGCCCTGACCAAAACGGGAGCCACTACCATCATTGGTGGGGGAGACTCGGTGGCCGCCGTCGAAAAAGTAGGTGTTGCCGATCAGATGAGCCACATCTCCACCGGCGGTGGCGCCAGCCTAGAACTGCTAGAGGGCAAGGTGCTGCCTGGCATCGCCGCGCTGGATGACGCCTAGCGTTTTACTGCAACTAGTCGAGAGGGTTAAGACAATCGGTATTGTGTACCTCGCATCACGTGAGTTCCACAATACCCAATCCATCCGTCAGCGCTGCATGCGCTACCCCGCAATCAGCCCTATTGCCGGGCATCACAGACAGGACTTACGCACTTCGTGCGGCGTCCCGGGAATCTTAAACGACTTTAGGGAGGCTAAGCCTCCCCAAAGTCGTTTAATTGCTTAAGTCCTAACAGAAAAGGGAAGACGCCGCGCGTCTTCCCTTTTCCATGGCGTGGGGCCATTAGTCTTGTGGCTCAAAGCCCGACACTTCTAGCACAGGACCAATCATTGCCATGGTCATCACATCCGTGCGGATGGTGCCTTCTACCGTTACCTGCTGTCCGTCTTTGAGCAACTCTGACGGGGCACCCTGATGGATTTCGTAGGTTTGTCCATCCTTGGCTACTAGAGCCCACGTGCCAGTGCCCATGCTGGATTTCTGTACCGTGCCTTGAACTGTAATACTCATCGGTTAAGTCTCCTGTTCTGAATCTGCGGCTGTGCTGCGATCGCCTATCCCCATTGTTCACGCTCATGAGCCGCCTTGGCCGCAAGCATTGCAAACCCAAAGCTAAGGGCCGCATTCACCAAGAGAAAACTGCGGGCGATCGCCCCATTGCCAAGCCACAGCATCGCCGGATCCACTACTGCGCTCACGGCCAAACAGGACGCTACCCCCAGTGCTGACCCAATGGCAAACCATTTGAGTGATGGATGCATCAACAGCAGCGCAATTAACCCAAAGGGAATTAACACACTCGCTGTAATTGGATTTAGCAGAGCCATTCCAGGGATAGCGCTCCCTAGTTCGGGAATCGAGCTGCCCAAAATCCGAAAGGGAAACTGCGGCAGGTCAAACACGTAGAGTCCACGCAGGGGAAATAGCCCAGCGCTGCCCGCAATCAAACCGCCCGAAAGCGCCCAGCCAAACCCTGGCAGATAGGTTCGTAGCAACCAGGCCAGAACGTAAGATCCCAAAACCATGGCCAGTTTTGTCGGCAGCGCATACACCCCGCCATCAATCCAAAAGCGCAGATTCAGATATCCATTGGACTTGAGCCAGCGCCAAAAATCGCGAACAGTAATCTGCCCCTTGAGCGCCAGTTTTACAGCTGAGTCTGCATCTAGCTGCCCTGCCCCAAAGTGGTTTAGCTCATCTCCTTGCATCTGTCGCGCTGATTCTTTGAGCACCTTGGCTACTTCTGCCGGGTCTTCCACTCCCGAGGCTCGAACCAATGCCGCCACTGCCGCCACATGGGGCGCGGCCATGCTCGTGCCCTGAAAAGCGCGAAACACTGATTCTCCTGTCGCTGGATCAATGGTGTTTTGCAAAATGCCACCCATCTCGTTCTCACCGCTGGTGTCGCCACCCGGGGCAGAAATGTCTACACCCGCCCCAAAATTAGAGTAGGGTGCCTTCCCGCCGCTAGCATTAGTGGCAGACACGGCAATTACATGGGGATAGCGGGCAGGATAGGCTGCTGCATTGGTGTTGGCGTTTCCGGCTGCCGCCACAATGACCACGCCTTTGCCGTAGGCGTAGTCAATCGCCTCACGCAACACATCCGCATCTCCGCCACCGCCCAAGCTCATGTTGATCACATCGGCCCCGTTATCCGCTGCAAAGCGAATGGCGTCTGCAATATCGGCCACGGTGCCCCCGCCAGAGCTACTCAGGACTTTGAGGGGCATCAGCTTGGCTTGATACGCGATCCCCGCAACGCCAAGGCTGTTGTTGGTAGACTGGGCAATGGTTCCTGCCACATGGGTTCCATGCCCATTGTCGTCGGTGGCGTCTTCTTGGTTGTTGACAAAATCGTAGCCCTTGACGAATTCTGTTTGCTCTAGGTCTGGAACTCGCGCAATCCCGGTGTCGATCACCGCTACTGTAATGCCCTCGCCTTTGGTTTCATCCCAGGCTGCTTCAACCTTGATGCTGCGCAGGTTCCACTGCTTGGGATAGTCGGGATCATCGGGCGTTTCAAAACTACTGTAGATATAGTTGGGGCTAATGGATTCCAGATAAGGCTTCAGGTCTGATTTTCGGATTGCCTTGAGCAGTTGGCGATCGCCCTCTAGCACATAGATTTGCTCTGATGCCGCCACCATACTGTTGATCTGGGGCGTTGTGCCAAACTGCTGAGCGATCGCCGCCACCTGTTGTTGCACCTGCTCTGGCGGCACATCATCCCGAAAATCCAGCACAAGCGAGTCATACACCCCGCGATTGGCAAGGCTGGGCGCATTCCATAGCGCCACAAACAACCCAACAACGAACAAAACCGACAGGAGCAGCTTTTTCATAAAATTAATCAGCCCATGAATCAATCGTGTGAGGAGCGGGTCTAGTCCCAGCCTTTTGAACTAACGCTTCAACGTCTTCAACCTGTGGTCTAAGAAGGGTCTGAGCTAGGCGTTTGCAACGGTTTACAACCTATCAAAGGTGTTTGAAACACCTCACGAGCACGGCTATTGGACACGCGGATAGACTCTCCAGAACCACAGCTCATCCCAAAATTCCACCGAGGCGCACGACGCAATAAACCCTCTCCCTACCATAGCTCAACCGTCTTATCGTTCAGTCTGCTCAATAACTGCAAATGCGGCCCTGGACAAGGCTTTCCAGCAACGCTAAGCTGTACTGCTGATGCAGCAGGCCGCACGGGTTGGGGATTGGCCGAGAGGATTGGATGACCTGCCATTAGACATCAAATGAAGATCATCCCATCATCCTTGAAATAGGTAGGATAAGGGCAGGCAGTTTAACGGATCTTCATGCGGGGACAATGCAGTAACATGATGCGTCTGCCTGTTGCCTATTCTTGCTGAGATTTGCTATGGAACGAGGATTGCTCTGGTTGCCGCTGCTGATCATGTTTTTCTGGCTGGCGTATGCTGGGTGGAACGAGTATCAAAAACTAGAAGCCTATCAGCGCTGGGCTCCTCAGTTTGAGCGGGCCAAATACGACATTTTTGCTGTGCTGGGTCAGCAGGGCGACACGCTCACCTGGGGCAAACCCACACGCCAAGAACCCGCCAATATAGAAACTCTCGCGTTGAGTGAGGTGCGATCGCTCCAACTCTTTGCAGACAACCAGCCCATCGATCCTGAACACCTGCCCCGGCGCAGTCGTCGTGCGGCTCTGACGTTCACGCTTCCTGAGCGAGTCGTCTCCATTCCATTTACAGACGTGGCGATCGCCGCCCAATGGCATCAGTTCCTTCAACAGCGATTACAGCCCCAATCGAGCACCTCCCCTTAGGCGCATCAGCGCTTGGGTGTTTTCTTCAGCCTGCGTTGTGGCCCATGCTCGCAACCAGAATCAGGAGTCTATCTCACGGGTGCAGGCACATTTACCGGTTTGCGTGAATTCGCTCATCTTCGTCAATGATTTTTAGGCGACCCCTCACCGGCTCATGATGGGATGAAGTAAAGGCTGTTCCTTCGATCTACCCCATCATGATTACATGACTAAAAAAACACCCTCATTTTCAGCGTTGGCTCATGGCTAATTTGTCTCGCATTTCTCGAACAGGGCTAGCACAGCGACGGCAGCGGCTGCGCGGACAGCGGCGGCTCAAGGCAGCGCAGTCGTGCTGGCGACTTCTGGTGACGATCGCCCTCACGAGTGGCGCTATCTGGCTAGTGACGCGGCCTAGCTGGGTTATTTATGACTCTAGTCAGATCCAAGTAGACGGCAATGAGCTGCTGTCTTCCGACATGGTGCAGCGGTTACTGCCGATGGAGTATCCCCAAACCCTATGGGAAGTCGATACAGAGGCGATCGCCCGAGGGCTAGAAGCGAGCGGCCCAATCGCTGAGGCCACCATTACCCGTCAGCTATTTCCCCCCAGCCTGATGCTGCAAGTTCAAGAACGTAAACCCGTCGCAGTGGCTCAGGATTTTATCCCCGACCCGGAGCAGACTCTATCTACTGTCGAATCCGGTGAAGCGTCTCAGCCCACGCCACAGGCCCTATCCCAGTCCACCCAAGGGCTACTCGATTCTACGGGTGCCTGGTTTCCGCTCGAGAACTATCTCACCCTTGGCTCTAGTCTGCAAGTGCCCGACCTTACTGTAGTTGGCATGAACGGGCAGAACCGCAGCCAGTGGTCTGAGATGTATCAAGAAATCACCCAGATTAACGCCGCTATGCCGACAGCACCCCGCATTGCTGAAATTGATTGGCGGAATCCGTCTAACGTGATCTTGAGAACCGATGTGGGCACAGTGCATATTGGCGCATTCACGACTGCGGCTCGGTTCTCAGCACAACTGCGGGCGATCGCCCAAATACGCAACCTGCCCAACACAATCGAACGCAGCCGCATTGCCCATATTGACGTCACAAATCCCAACCGCCCCATGATTCAACTCATCGGGTTTCAGAATGCATTGGACTACTCAGGCCAGTCAGAGCTTGATGCCATTGAGCCGTTATTTGATGACGTTGACACCCATGAGTCTGACGCCTACGACAATGCGTTTTGAGGATAATGCTTTGAATCTAATGGCCTTGGTTCTTCTAAACCATCCCGCAGCCTTCTTTTGAAATGCCTTCGTCCAGGCTAAAAAAATGAGTTCGAGCCAAACTCACATGTGGGATTGAATTATGTCGAGTCAATCGAGCAATTGTGGTCTAGCATTCAACCTAGACGATCTGACAAGCGAGGGCAAACGCTATATCTAGCGCCTTAAATATTGCTTAGCTGCTATCTATACAGATATTTCAGCAAATTGATTGGTTTTTCAGACGACATACCCTAATATGAGTAGAACTTAAATGCTGCCCTAGTGTGCCTAATCATTAAGTATGCTGAAAAACAGATAGCGATGAAGCCATCTGTTGCCAAAATTAAGTGGGGCGATCGCGCCCAAGCACCGCTCTGGGAAATGATTGAATTCGTGTAGACACTATTTTCTAAAGCTCTAGAGACACCTCAGGCAGGCTATTCAACACGCTGTTGAACTTATCCTCACAGGTTGTGATCACGCTGAAATGTTCTAAGACATCCATTCCACTTCAAGCAGATCCCGCTCCATCACCAGATAGCCAAAAATAGCCATTGGCTTAAGCAGAAGACGATTTAGCTCCTTCTTGCACTTGCTCTAACCACACATTATCAATACATCTCAGGTTCAATGAATACTGCAAATTCTTTTACCAACTCTGGGCTACACTTGGGTGAAGTTGGCGATACCAATAACCATAACAAGCCAATAGAAGAATCCAGAGGTGGTGAAATCGTGCCAGGTAGCTTTGCTCGAATCAAGGTCATCGGCGTTGGCGGCGGCGGCTGCAACGCTGTAAATCGCATGGTTACCAGCGGAGTTGCCGGCGTAGAGTTTTGGACTATCAACACCGACGCTCAAGCGCTAACCTATTCTGATGCTCAAAACAGTTTGCAAGTCGGTCAAAAGCTGACGCGCGGGTTGGGAGCAGGCGGAAACCCTGCCATTGGGCAAAAAGCAGCAGAAGAATCGCGAGATGAGATTGCAGCGTCATTAGAAAATTCCGATTTAGTCTTCATCACTGCAGGCATGGGCGGTGGCACTGGCACAGGTGCTGCGCCCATTGTTGCTGAAGTCGCAAAAGAAGTAGGGGCGCTTACTGTGGGCGTTGTGACTCGCCCCTTCACATTTGAGGGCAAGCGCCGCACAACCCAAGCGGAGGAAGGCATCGCCGCCTTGCAAAGCCGCGTCGATACATTGATCGTGATCCCCAACGACAAGCTACTCTCAGTCATCTCAGAGCAAACCCCCGTTCAAGAGGCCTTTCAAGTCGCCGACGATATTTTACGGCAGGGTGTGCAGGGCATTTCCGACATTATTACGATTCCAGGGCTAGTCAACGTAGACTTTGCAGATGTGCGTGCGGTTATGGCTGATGCAGGCTCAGCGCTCATGGGCATTGGCATTGGTTCGGGTAAGTCTCGCGCTCGCGAGGCGGCTATCACTGCTATTTCCTCACCCTTGCTAGAATCCTCCATTGATGGCGCTCGGGGCGTAGTCTTCAACATCACAGGCGGTCAAGACTTAACGCTGCACGAGGTCAATGCTGCTGCAGAAGTTATTTATGAAGCCGTTGATCCAAACGCCAACATCATCTTTGGCGCTGTGATTGACGATCGCATGCAAGGTGAGGTTCGAATCACAGTCATCGCCACAGGCTTTTCTGGGGATGCTCCAGGGTCAGCAGCAGCAGCTCGGGTGTCGCCGTTGAAGCGAGCTGTTGCAGGGCCACCGACTGGAGGGGCCATGCCGCCCGCCAGCGAGCCCCGAGGTGGCAAGCCTGACCTAGATATTCCTGAGTTTTTGCAGCGCCGTCGTCCTACCCGGTAGAGGTTTGTTTCAGGCGAGCATTTTAGGGGCGTTGCTCAATTTCAGGCGTTGCGATGGGATTGTGGCGCAGGCCAAAA
The DNA here is from genome assembly GCA_019359435.1 of Kaiparowitsia implicata GSE-PSE-MK54-09C. Taxonomy (GTDB): domain Bacteria; phylum Cyanobacteriota; class Cyanobacteriia; order Elainellales; family Elainellaceae; genus Kaiparowitsia; species Kaiparowitsia implicata. The sequence goes on along the minus strand of JAHHHI010000073.1, from coordinate 90,663 downwards.
CTGTCGCCATATTGGCTTGGGGTTTGAGTTCACGCCACGTCCTCCAAATATCCGCATTCAAACCGCACTTGCAATTGTTATGGCCCTAGTTCTGCGCTAGAAAACGCAGCCTGACTTAGCCTTTTGGGGAAATCAAGCAACCAATCTACATCTCGCTTCAAAGGCCATGGCCCTGAGTCAAATCAGTGGTGCAAGATGCACTAAGTTATTGCTCAAATCCATTGAATAGCTATATCAAAGGGTAGAGATTAGAGAATATTTCGCTAAATCTGTAGATTTCCCCAGGAACCTTCTGTCGTCAGGAACTATCATTTATCACTGGAGTCCATGTGTCTCCGCTCAGAGGGTTTGGGGGGCTAAACCCTCTGAGTTCCAATATTTGTAGTCAAGCGTGTGGGCAACGATAAGCCTGTTCGCCTTGCCCCAGCCAATGAAGAGCATGACGTGAGGGAGGAGAACGGATTAGGATTAATCGTTAGAATGTAGTTCAGTTCTCCCTCGATACATTTCATGAATGCTCTAGAAAAGCTTACTTTGGTTGGCCTTAAGGCACACCACTTCCGCCATCCCCTCGACCTCCAGGCAACCCAAACGCTGCAACAGATTCCTGGGCTAGACCTAATCATTCGGGGTCTGTTAGGCTCCTTTGCTGAACAATTCTTTCAACTTGAAAACTTAGCCTCCGGGATTTTGGTGAGCGATCGCCAATTACCCGATTTACACCAACTGCTGCTCGAAGCTAGCCATGTTTTAGATTTAGAGCCGCCCCAACTCTACATTCGACAAAATCCTGCTCCCAATGCCTATACGTTTGCGATGCGGGGCAAAATGCCGTTTATCGTACTTCACACATCATTGATTGATTTGCTCACCCCTGAAGAGATTCAGGCCGTAATTGCTCACGAGTTGGGGCATCTCAAATGCGAGCACAGTGTGTATATGACGCTAGCGAATCTATTGCTGCTGGCGGCCAGTACTACCATTGTGGGAACTGTGCTGGCGCAAACCTTGCAGGAGCGACTGATGGAGTGGGTGCGATGTGCCGAGTTTACGTGCGATCGCGCTGCGCTACTGGTTGCTCAAGATTCCAATGTGGTTGCGTCTGTATTGATGAAATTAACGGGCGGATCTCCTCAGATTGCGTCTCGCCTCAACCTTGACGCATTTTTGCAGCAAGCCCGAGACTACAATGACTTAAGCATGAGTGAAATGGGTCAGCTGCTGCGGCAGGCACAAACTGCACAGTTGAGTCATCCAGTCCCTGTCTTGCGCGCGCGTGAAGTCGAACGGTGGGCGAGCAGCCAAGATTATCAATCTTTACTCGAATCCCGCTCAATCCTCTATAATAATAAAGCTGAATCTGCGGGCGGATGGCGGAATTGGTAGACGCACCACACTCAAAATGTGGCGGCCTTTGGTCATGGGAGTTCGAGTCTCCCTCTGCCCATAGTGGACTAGAGCGATCGCTCTAGTGACTTACTCAAATAATCTAAGTCTAGAGCAGTGGCACCCTAACATCTTGGGGTGCTACTGCTAATTTTTTGGTTTTCACACTGTTTTAAGTGTGCCAGTCCTGAAAACTACGGAAAAATACAGTCTACTCTATGAAGTTTTGATATCTCTTCGCAGCCAAAACAGGAGCAATAGTGGTTATTTAGTGAAGACAAGAAAAAAGCCTTGCGCTTCTATTGGGTGATGCAAAATGATGAATCCATTGCGTTGGAGAAGGCGTTATGCAAACTCTCGTGAAGGCAAGTGGCATCGCATTAGCGATGGTCATCGGCATGGCCAATGCGGTTCTAGCAGATCCACCCGGATACTACGTTGGAGCAGGGGTGCGCACAGGTTTGAATGACAGTACTGCATTTGTGATTGACTCTAAGCTCAGGCTGACAGATTTAGACAACACAAGCTTATCGGTGCGTCCAGCCGTATTATTTGCTGACGATGTGGAACTACGGCTGCCCTTAACAATTGAAGGCACTCTTGACGAGGGCATCTACCCGTATCTTGGCGCAGGCTTTGCTTACAATGCAGACGGACTAAGCAATCTTGACCCTATGGTTACAGGAGGAGTTGACCTCAACGTACTGGACGATTTTGTAGTGGACGTGCAACTCAATATCATTTTTGAAAGTGGTGTTAATGACACGGATACAGAATTCATCGCTACGTTGAATTATCTGTTTTGAGGCCAATTCAGGGCATCGTGTGGTGCCAAACGCTGAACGTAGTTCTAAGATTGCTAAGGTGCTTAAGGCGCTGACTTGAAAATTAGTTTTGTAAAATCCTTCCTGTATAGGGGCTCCACGGAAGTTTTTTTTCTGATTAACTCAACAGTTGCAATATGCAGCTTAAGGTTATAACCCTGCCATAACTGCAGTTCGGATTAAGAAGGGTGTGAGCTTATCTTGAACTTAGGATGTGCAATAAAGTGTAGATATACAAAAGGGAGTCTGCCACATCACAGTAGACAATAGACTCCCTTTTGTATATCTATCTAGGCTGAGTAGATTGAGGATAAACCGAAGGCACTCTAAGCGCTGAGTGGCACTTACAATTTTGCCGACTAGCTTTTGACAAGCTGGGTAAACAAGTCACGCAACAGCCAGCTAGCCAATCCTAATTTAAGGAACTCTAACCCCAAATAGCCGCTGTGCAACAGTGTCATCGGAGCAGGTGTCTCGGCTGAGGAGGCGAACAAGTCCAGAGGCATTCCCAGAGCGCTCATTGATGGGGTGAGCGCATAGGTATAGACGAGGGGAATTGCCATCAGGATGACCGCAATCGAAATAGACGTCCACCGGGTGTCGGCGGCCCATTGCTTAAGGGCCAACAACAGAATGCCAGTCAGGGCGATCGCCCCACACAGCATCTCCATCCGGTTAAAGATCCAGAAAATAGAGTAACCAGCCGAAGCAAACCCAGGCTCTACCATCATGCCTGTGGCATACATGCTTGGCATCAGAACCAAATCCACCAGCAGGCTCACACTTACCCAAAATGCTAGCGTGGTGATAACGAGAGTTTGCCAACGCCGCCAATCAAGATTAGTAAACGTTATAGAAGTCATAAGTATTGCTTGTAGTCTCTCCCTTCAGCTTACAAAACTAAGCCGAAAATAACTGTGAAGTAGTATGTCAAGTACGCCTGCGTTGGGGTTTAGTGGTGATTCTGTCAGGTATGCCGCCTTGGCGGATTCGATTTACGCCATGTGGCGAACGCTTTTCACCCCGGAGATCTCTACAGTTGAACTATAGAATCAACATGCAAGCTGAGTACCGCGCCATGAATGAGCAATGCCATAAAGAATTTTATCGGGGCTGGATCGTCGAGACGGAACAGGAAGAAACTGGTCATCGCGGCATTTGCTACTCACCATCGCGGCTGTGTCTCAACACCCATCAAACCTACAGCAGCGAGCTTTACGCCATCAGCGTTAGCAAAGCCATGATTGATCGTCACATTGCCTGCCGGCAGATTTCGATTTTTTTGCGCGATCTGTATGAAGCGGGCAATTTAGAGTTTGAAGAATGGCGATCGCTCTGCAATTCCTTAGCTTGTTAGGTCACGTCACGACTCACACCTTAAAATCCAAGCTTTCCTCTCTTGAAACGCGCCACACTTTTGAGCAGCATAGAGCAGCATAATCACCTGAATGGATGACCAGGGTGGGGGATGTCTTCCTAGAACTTGAGCCCTATTCTGAGGCCACAACTTCAGGTTTTTGAATTGGCTGATCCCATTTCTTAAACGTGATGCTAAATATCTCCGATGTTCATACGCGTTTCAGGCTGTGTAGAGTATGGGACTATCAATTCTCCAAGTAGATGCGTTCACAAATCGGCCATTTGCAGGAAACCCAGCGGCGGTGTGCGTGCTGCCCGAAGCCAAGGACGCAGGCTGGATGCAGGCGATCGCCCAAGAAATGAACCTGTCGGAAACAGCGTTTCTGCTTCAGCAAGAAGACGGGTTTTCTCTGCGCTGGTTTACGCCAATGGTCGAAGTTGATTTGTGCGGCCATGCAACCTTAGCCAGTGCCCATGCCCTATGGACGGAGGGGTATCTCTCGTCTGACCAGATTGCGCGGTTCCACACTCGCAGTGGTCTATTAACGGCTCGTCAGACCGAGGGATGGATCGAGCTAGACTTTCCTGCCAATGCAGCGGCGGCAACTGCTCCGCCACCCGGTTTACTAGAAGCGTTAGGCAGTGGGGCGTTATGGGTGGGTAAGAGTCGCTTTGATTACCTCGTTGAGGTAGACTCTGAGGCGACCGTGCGGCAGCTTCAGCCGGATATGGCTCAGTTGCGTTCGCTGCCAATTCGCGGCGTGATTGCCACGAGTCGTGCTGATGCTGGGTCAGAGTTTGAGTTTGTCTCCCGCTTCTTCGCGCCCGGTTCTGGCATTGATGAAGATCCAGTGACTGGATCAGCTCACTGCACGCTCGCTCCTTACTGGAGCGAGCGGCTCGACAAAACCGACTTTTTGGCTTATCAGGCTTCGCCTCGGGGCGGCGTGCTTAAGGTTGGCTTGCGGGGCGATCGCGTCTTGCTAAAGGGACAGGCAACTACAGTGTTGCGTGCAGAGTTGCTGGTGTAAACAGATGCGACGGTTGGCTTGGGTAGGAGTGAGCCTAGCGATGGCGCTGGATGTTGGAGGGTGGACGCAGCGGAGTTGGGCCGCTGTGTGCCCAGCGGAGTTGGCTGCGGCGGTAGAAGCCACACTCCAGCAACAGCCCTCTAGAGTGCGATCGCACTGGGGCATTCTGGTCGAAACAGCAGACGCAGCCGAGACGCTCTACGCTCAGAATGCTGAGCAGTTCTTGATCCCAGCCTCAAATGTTAAGCTGCTCACAACCGCCGCCGCCCTTGAGCATTTAGGTGCAGACTACCAGATTCGCACGTCCATTTATGGGACGGCATTGCCGCAAACGGGGACGCTGCACATCGTAGGACGAGGCGATCCCAGCTTAGAAACCGAACAGTTGCAAGAACTGGCGCAACAGCTGCAAAATCAGGGCATTACCACAATTAGGCAGCTCGTAGCCTATGAGTCTCACTTTCAAGGCGATCCCATTCTGCCCAATTGGGACTGGGAAGACGTGCAAGCGCGCTATGGCCCACCCATCAACAGCCTGATCCTGAATGGCAACAGCGTGCCCTTGCAACTGGTGCCAGCCGCTTTGGGAGAGCCGCTGGGGATTGTCTGGCCTCATCCTGCCGATGCACTCGGCTGGCAGATTGAGAATACTTCTCGGACTGTTCGCTCAACCGAACCAGAATTTATTCGCGTCGAGCGCAACCCCAGCACTGGGGTACTGCGAGTGAGCGGACAGTTGCACCAAGGGGCATCTCCTGCTGATACGGCCTTTGCGGTTCCTGATCCGACTCAGCGGTTTTTGGCTGAGTTTCGGCAGGTTCTAGAAGCCGCTGACATTCGGGTGCATGAAACGGCGATCGCCCCCTTCACGGCTCGCCCGCCCGCCACAACGGCACCTGAGGTTGCAGCGGTGCTTTCGCCGCCGCTATCAGCGCTGCTGTTTGACATCAATGGCAATAGCAATAATCTCTATGCAGAAGCCCTGCTGCAAACGCTGGGTGTGCAACTGCCTCTGGCAGATACCGACAATCCCAGAATCCGCCCCACCACATTGGCGGCAGGACTGGCGGCTGTGTCTGACATTCTGCAACGGTTGGGAGTAGACCCTACCGGAATAGCCCTGGCAGACGGATCGGGGATAGCGCGAAAAAACCTGGTGACACCTCGGGCATTGGTGCAAACCCTACAGGCGATGGCACGCCACCCCGAAGCCGAGATGTTTCGGCAATCACTGGCGATCGCCGCTGAAACTGGCTCTCTTCGCAATCGCTTTCGCGACACAGCTGCGGCTAGACGACTCTATGGCAAAACTGGCGCACTCAGCGGCGTGGCGTCGCTGTCAGGCTATCTCGACCCGCCTCACTATGCCCCCCTAACCTTCAGCATTATCGTCAACCATTTTGATTATCCGGTCAGCACGGTACGCCCTCTGATCGATGAATTGGTGTTGCACCTCGCTACGCTACAGCCCTGCGAACCACAAGGCGAGGGAGAGTCAGACTAACGATGCCTAGGCTGGGAAATGGTTAGGGTTGGAGCGCCGTTAACCCGTCAAGGCATCTGAAAGCCCCGAAGCGATCGCCCATCCTCCTCTACCCCCTTCCCCTGAAGCAAGACCCCAAACCCCCCCAAACCTGTCGGGTTGATCAGCGAGTGTAGCGCCTCTCGTCGCGCCAAAATATCTGAAATAGAACGCGACGCATCGGGCTCCATCTGAGCTATGGCCGCAATGCGATCGCCCAGTCCCAGCGCCATCAGAAATAACCCCTGCTGCGTAAAGCTCAGAGATTCTAGCCCCGCCTGTCGGCCCCACTGCTGCAGCGCTGTAAAGTCCACATGCGCCGTGATGTCTTGCTGCCCTAGGTGGATGTAGGGATTATTGTGAACCCGATGCTGGTAGTAACATTGCAACGTGCCCTGCCGGCGACTGGGCAGATAGTAGCGTTGCGCCAGATAGCCATAGTCAATCGTCAGCACATAGCCCCGCCGTAGCCGTTGTGCCACTGTCTGCATCCAGTCCTGCGCGGCCAAGTTCACCTCGGTGCAATAGCCCTCGCCATACTGCTCTAGAGACAGCTCAATGCCCACATGCTGAAAATAAGCCAAGAGCTGTGGGGTGGATAGATCCCCCAAAACCTCCTGAAAATCTGAGGACTGAACTAACTGCAACGCGGGAGATGGGGCAAACCAAGTGGATGGGTCTGATAGATTAAGCTGTTCTGAATCCAGCGGATCTAAGAGAGGAGTAGGGGCGATCGCCCCTGTCCCTTCTCCCTGGGCTAACGCGCCAGCGTCCCGCGACGGCTCATCGCGTTTTTCCGCTAGCGCAACATAAACCTCCTGCAGTTGACCCTTCACAAGCGCCACTCGATGCACCGGAAACGCATCGACCAGCTCGTTCGAAAAGCAGCAGCCCACAATAGAGTCGGGTTTAATATCCTGCCACGTGCGCCAGTGTAGGCGTCCCAATGACTGCGCCAGTTTGCCCAAGCGCTGCTGCTGGTGGGCTACTAAGGCTGGCGACGCTTCGACCACGATGTACTCCACCGCATCAAAGCAAGCGTCGTGGTGGCGGTGCAGATAGCGCAGCACGTCTCGCACCAGCAACCCCTGACCAGCGCCCATTTCCACGAGCGTAAAGGGGTGGGGATAGCCCAGCTTGGCCCACATCTCAGCAAACTGTTCAGCCAGCGCCTCCCCAAACTCTGCCCCTACATGGGGCGATGTGTAGAAATCTCCCTGTCCGCCAATGTTGGCTTGGTTCGTCGCGTAGTATCCATACGCTGAGTCGTAGAGCGCCGTCTCCATAAACATGGAAAACGGAATGCGCTGTTGGGGTTGCGTTTCAATTAAGTGCCGCAGTGTTTGCGTCAGCTTGGCGCTGACGTGTTCGGCTTTCTCAGCCGCCTCGTTAGTCCATGTCATCAAGTGGTATCGATAAAAGTACCAATTTTGATAGATGTATTGTCGCCTTCTCTAAAGTTATGTTAAATTACATTACAGAACCTAAACACGAGGTCTACGCACCATGGAAAGTCAAGAAGCAAAGTTTGGTTTTACTCAGTTCGCTGAAACCTGGAATGGTCGTCTGGCCATGATGGGTTTTGTCATCGGCTTGGCTACTGAGCTGTTGACCGGTCAAGGTATTCTTTCTCAGATCGGCCTGATGTAATCGATACAGTCTCAATGGTTTTCGGATATCTCTCTACTTTAGGCGCGGCAACGCGCCTTTTTTTTATGCCAATTTGAGCCAGTTTGAGTCGGCTTATGGTGCCAACGTGGGCGATCGCCCGAACGATCAGCTAAGACTCAGGACGTCATGCAGGTCTTCGCTAGTATGAATAGCATTCATTCACACCAAAAATTCATTGCTGTGGAAACAGAATGCACCAGCATCCCCACAGTGATCAAAGCCCAAAGCGATCGAAGCCCTAATGGGTCAAAGCTGAAGAGCTGATTGAACCCGGATGCAAGCGCTACTCAAAACTCTGCATTCTGGGGCGTGCGGGGAAAGGGAATCACGTCGCGGATATTTTGCATCCCCGTCATGAACTGCACCAACCGCTCAAACCCCAGCCCAAATCCAGCGTGGGGCACTGTGCCAAAGCGTCGCAGCTCTAGGTACCACCATAGCGTGTCTTTTGGGATGTGCAGTTCGTCGATGCGCTGCTCTAGACAGTCTAGCCGTTCTTCGCGTTGGGAGCCGCCAATGATCTCACCAATGCGGGGGGCGAGCACATCCATCGCCCGCACGGTTTTGCCATCGTCATTCTGCCGCATGTAGAAGGCTTTGATGGTTTTGGGATAGTCCGTTACAATCACAGGCTTTTTGAACAGGTCTTCGGCGAGATAGCGCTCATGCTCAGATTGCAGATCTAGCCCCCACGACACCGGGTACTCAAAGGATTTGCTGGCCTTTTCGAGCAGGGCGATCGCCTCGGTATAGGTAATTCGCTCAAACTGGTTATGGATGATGTTGTCGGCGGTTTCCATTACCGAGTTGTCGATCCGCTGGTTAAAGAACTCCATATCTTCTGGGCAGTGCTTGAGCACATAGCTAAACACATACTTTAAGAAGTCTTCGGCTAGAGTCATGTTGCCGTCTAGATCGCAGAAGGCCATTTCTGGCTCAATCATCCAAAATTCTGCCAAATGCCGCGAGGTGTTGGAGTTTTCGGCCCGGAAGGTTGGGCCAAAGGTATACACATCGGTAAACGCCAGTGCCATAATTTCGGCTTCAAGCTGGCCGCTGACGGTAAGAAACGCCCGCTTCCCAAAAAAGTCTTGTCCAAAATCTATCGCACCCTCTTTCGTTCGGGGTGGATTGTTGAGGTCTAGACTCGTGACCGTAAACAGCTCACCTGCGCCTTCCGCATCGCTAGCGGTGATCAGAGGCGTGTGCACCCAGAGGAACCCGCGCTCCTGAAAGAAATGATGAACCGCTGTGGCGCATGCATTCCGCACGCGGAAGACTGCGCCTAGGGTGTTGGTGCGCGATCGCAAATGGGCGATCGTCCGCAAGAACTCGAACGAATGGCGCTTCTTTTGTAGCGGATAGGTTTCAGGGTCGGCCTCGCCAAACACCTGAAGGGTGAAGGCCTTTAGCTCAATCCGCTGCCCCTTTGCGGGAGATTCCACTAACTCTCCCGAAATCTCGACCGACGCCCCCGTATTCACCCGCTGCAGGGCTTCGGCCGCCACATCGGTAACTAGCGCTTGCAGGCCCGCCATGGATGAGCCGTCGTTGACTTCCACAAAGCTAAATTCTTTTTGGTCACGCCGAGTGCGAACCCAGCCGCGCACTGTGACAGTTTCACCAGGTTGACCGTGGCGGATGAGGTCGAGAATACGTCGCGGTGTAGTCATGAGGGAGAAGGGCGGATGATACTAGCTGCATCTGAGTGTAGCAAGCTATTCCCCCACTGCGGCAGGCGCTAGCGCTCCATCTCTTGCAGCTGTCGCCGTCGCGAGATGACTTTTTTAGGATCCACATCAATGCTGGCTTCCGCTAGCGGCAGCGTGCGTTGCTCGTTTTGATGGTAGACGTTGACTTGATACACCTGCTGATTGGTATAGTCAAGCGCGGTCAGCCAGCCGCTCCGAGGATGGTAAGCCCCGGTATCAATATCGAGCCAGCCGCGGCCCCGGGCGATCGCCCCAGGTGTCACATTGGGCAACGTGAAGGTAATGGTGTGCCCAGTGATGATGGTCTTTGTCGGGAAATAGGCATAGGGGCTACTGTGAAACTCATCCCGAATCCAGCAGAATTCCTGAGAGGTATGGTCTGCCACGGTGAGGTGAGGGTTCATGCCTGCATGCACCAGCCAGATGTCTCCCAAATCTAGGTGGGTGGGGAGCGATCGCAGCCAGTCTAAATGCTGAAACAGCAGATCTTCGCTCTTGTCATAGCTCACCACTGTGGACTGGCCGCCGCTGTAGAGCCAGGCATTGAGAGGCTGTTGCGCTACCTGCCCATGCGGGAACGCTTCGAGCAACATTTGCTCGTGATTCCCCAGCACGCAGTGATAGCTGTGGCTCATCACTAGGTTGATGACATCTGCACTTTTGGGGCCTCGGTCGATCAAGTCGCCTACAAAATAAACCTGATCGTCAGACTGGGGGGCGATCGCCTCTAACAGCGCGACCAACCCATCATAGTGCCCGTGCACATCTCCAATAAAAATGCGGCGACCCATCATAACCCCAAGCGTCTCGACGGTTAGAATTTACCTCGATGACTCCATTATGCCCACCCACCTAGGGCTGATCGCAGGCTGCCACGTGAAGGTTATGCCAAGACGACTTAAAGTTATGAGCGCAATTTGACATCCCAGCGCACCCGTTCTGAGTAGGATCACGGGATCAGCCTACTGGCTCAGCGCCCGCAAAAAGTCTTGCACTCCTGCCAGAAAGCCACGTCGAGGAGGCGCGGCGGTAGGCGAATCGGCGTCTCCCCCACTCGCCTGCAAAAGGATGCGATCCAACACATCCCCCACGGGTTTTTCCGCTTCTTCGGCCACTAGGGTGTACCCCGTTTCAGCCTCTACCCACACTTGCCAAGGGAATGGATACGCGCGAAACAGCAGCGCCCCTTCTAGCGGACGGATGTAATAGCACGACTCGATAATGTTAAGAAAGCGATCGCGCAGTTGCCGCCCGGCATAGCCAATGCCAATGGTTGCCACATCTTCTAACCGAGGGTTGAGGAACACACACGGGCGATCGCCCGCTTCCTCACATAAGGCTTCTACCTGCTCCACTTCAACAGGCGACGGCTCTACAAACACAAACAGCGTTTCATCGGACTGAATCACGGCTTGCAGTTCCCCAATCCCGCGCAGCGGATAGGGGGTGTCGCCCCAATCGCGCCGCGCCAGCGCCCCTGATCCCGCATCGGGGAAGAACACCCGCATTTGAGCGCCCCGGTCTTCAAACCCATTTAGGTATTGCTGCGCTACGGGCAGCACCTTGAGTTCGGGGAATTTGAGCTCTACCTGAAGCCGCGTTAAGCCATCGGCGATCGCCGCCTTAGTAGAGGCCTGCGCTTGGGTTACGGCCTCTTCGAGAGTATCGGGAAGGGTGGACATGGTGAGAATTCAAGGATTAAGGATCAGGGGTTGGGACGTGAGGAGTGGCTGATAGGTCAGGTCTTTAGGCGCGTGGCGGCTGAGTCACTGCGCATCTCAAAAAACTGCATTACGACCACTCCGGGAACGCGACTGGAACTGAGAATTAAACCTGCGGGGCGATATAGCCTTGAATGTTTTCGGGGTTGAACTGTTTCAGAATTTTGGTGGCCTGGTTTGTGAGGTTGGCCGCACCTTCTACCACGATGATGTACTTACCGGCTTTAAGTCGATTGCGGTAGGGCAGCGCGTCGCCGCTGCCGAGGGAGAGCCCTGCGCCACCCCCCACAAAGAAGCTGCCCATTGCGGCGGCGATCGCCCCAAATAGGCCGCCCAGCATGTGATTGCCTACCGCTCCGATTGCGGGCACCAGCATGATTTGAGTAGAGACGTTAAAGCCATAGCCAGCCGCAAACCCAAACGGCACCAGCCAAAACGACATCTGCGTTGCCATGCGTTTAGCTGGTTTGTTGGGGTCAATAAAGCCATACTCGTCGGCGCTTTTATAGCCTTTGCCTAGCAAGCTCACCTTATCCATCGGCAACCCCTCCGCTTCGAGGGCCGTATAGGCGGCTTCTGCTTGAATGCGATCGGGCAAGACTGCAATTAGATAATTCATGGGGGATGCGATGGGGGATGGGGGAACAGCCAGAATAAGCCGCTTTCTATTATGCAACGACAGGTTGTTATCCTTGTCTACTGACTATGGGAACATCTCAGGAGCATCTATTGTGGAAACCGACTGCTGTGGAAACCGACTGCTGTGGAAACCGACTGCTGTGGCGACCGACTAATGCGATGTGCAACTTTACCGATTCCCCCTCACCCTAAATCCCTCTCCCGCTCTGGGAGAGGGACTTTGAGCCACTCTTGCACCCCTTCTCCCTACCTGGGAGAAGGGGTTGGGGGATGAGGGCAGATTGAAAGTTGCACATCACGTGACTACTGTGGCAACCTACTGCTGACAGGTAGGGCAGTAGTAGCAGCGGCGACCCGCTGCCACCTCTTTTACGATAGGGGTGCCGCAGGTAAAGCATGGCTGCCCCCCGCGCCCAAACACATAGTGACGATAGTGCGATCGCCGCCAGCCTTGGGCCTTGAGCTGCGCAACCTGGGTTAGATCATTGGTAAGGCCACCCGTTTGGTAGGACTGCTGACTGAGGGCGATCGCACCCGCAGCCAGCTTCGCCAGTTGAGCTACCTCACAATCCACCGGGCGACGAGTAGGACGAACCCCCGCCACAAACAGCACCTCGCTGCGAAGATAGTTGCCCAATCCGCACAAAAAGCCTTGATCGAGCAGGAGCACCGCCAGTTGACGGCGGGCAAACCGTCGATCCTGCAACCGCGCCAGCACCTCATCCGTTGTGATCTCGGGGTGCAGCACATCTGGCCCTAAGCGGCTCAAAAAGGGATGGGTCAGCAAGAGTTCATTGGGCAGCACCGCAATATCTGACGCACTGTAGAGCAATGCAGACTTGTTGACTGTGTGGATAGCTAACCGCAGCTGGCGGTTGGTAGTAGGAAAACTCTGCGCCTTGCGGATAAACCATTTGCCGTAAAGCTGATTATGGCTGTAGATGTTGAGCTGATTTTCAAAGCGAATCAACATGGCTTTGCCGTGGGTTTCGACGGCGTAGATGCGATCGCCCTGCAATGCATCCGCATAGGGTTTGAGGTGATCAAAGGCAAAAAACACGTCTTGGAGCGGTTGGTGGGCGATCGCCGCTGCAATGGCATCGGCTGCTCGTCGAATCTCAGGCCCTTCTGGCATGGTAAGTCGTAATTTTGCGTAGGTAAGTCAGGGTGCGGCGCGGTAGATCACCGCCTTGCCTCAAAAGCATGACATGTTTACGCCTACAGGATGGCTCAATGCGCGGTGCTCCCTGCAATTTTGAGCACGGAGCAACTGACAACGCCACGACTTACGCACTTCAAAACAACCTAGATCAGCACCATCCAGACCAGCAATATTGGGGAATCCTAAGTTACCTGAGAATGCTATGCCGACCCCAGCCTTGCACCACCAAGACTCTACAGTAGAGCCGCAGGCATCCAGCCACATGAGCACAGCCCTCAAACACGCGACCCTGGCACAGGATTAAGATGGGCACCTAGATGGGCAACTAAACGCCTTTACTTCTTAACCCAATCTTTAATCTTTATATGAGCGCATAGGTTTCTGCACCAGACGGTTGATGCCAGGCAGTTTCTACACCTACTACCTAGAAGGGATTTTAAACTTTTATTTGGATTTACTTGAAGGGCACTTGATGAATCTGGAGATGCTCGCTATGGTTAAGGGAAGTTTAATAAAACAACGGAGGTAAGCTTATGGCGAATTTTAATGACTTTGTTTCGCCGCGCAGCCGCTACTACGGCGAGGTTCAGCCAGAGAACCTAGTATTCAACGCTAACTTGCAAGAGTTTGCTAATCGGGTGAGTTTGATCAGCGGGCTAGAAACTAACGGAAAACTCACGCCTGAAGAATCTTACAGCGAGATTAAGATGCTGTGGAAAAACTTGAAGCGCTCAAAGAAACAGCTTGGCATCGGAAACCACCCCTTTCGACACGAGAATTGAGCCTTGTGGTGGCAGCCACAGAATTATCAGCTTTACAAAAAGGGGAACCCGCGCAGCATAGGGTTTCCCTTTTTGCGTTTATCGCCCAATCCTCACTGTTTGATGAGGCGTTTGCAGAGATGGTCTAGCGCTTCAAATGCTGACTATAGGGTCAGTTTGGCAAAATTCCTAAAGCTGGGCTACCTGCGACGTGGGCGGCATGGTTTAGCGTTGGTTCAGCCCTACACTGCGGGATTGAACCAACGCCATCGAACTCATATTAGCTGTAGTGTTGTGCTGGAAGCGCTAACTTGAGAGGTTGCTACTTTGGCTCTAGCGCATGAGACTTTGGCACCCAGACACCCTTAGCCTGTGTTCTGGATCGCCCCTAGGCTGGCTCAAACGCAGCGACTAGATAATGTTGCAGGATGAGGCGATAGGGGGCGATCGCCACAGGTTGATTAAGCCGAATTAGGTCTACGCCTTTAGCTGCATCTGCTTGCTGCGTCTGGGGAAGGCGCTGTCCTTGCACCAATGCCACATCAAACCGACAGGGCAGGTCGGCATAGTCGGGATGCTCTGCTAGAAACATGGACGCAGCTCGCCAGAGTTTTATCTGTTTCTGTGGCGTCACAGCCAACAAACCCGACTGATCCCAACTGCGATCGCTCCGCGCCTTTACTTCCACAAACACAAGCGACGATGAAGCGTTCGCCAATGTCGGTGGATGCAGTGCCACCACATCTAGCTCACCCCAGCGACAATGCCACCGCTGTGCCAGAATTGTCATGCCCTGTTGCGTGAGCCACTGCGCTACGACCTGCTCTGCCAGTTGCCCCAGCAGCGCCGCCTGTTTCCGCGACGATGCCGCAGCGCGAGATTGGGAGCGATCCGGCGGAACACTGGGCGAGGGAGGCATGGAAGCAGTGCCTTAATTGTGAGACAAAATGACAGGCCAGTAGCGAAGCCTGCAGCATCAGGTAGGATTAGCGTATGGCGTCTTTAGAAAATAGCAAAAGCAAGTAGAAAAGTGAGGGTTAGCAGCAATGGGTACATTGCTCTGGGGTATAGTCGCGGATGTGAAGACTAGCGCAAGCCTGGGCTGGATCACAGTCGTCAAAATGATATCCGTTCAGAGTTCTGTCGTTCAAAGAACCGCTGGCGAACTGCGGATGCAGGCCCAGCACCGCTGGAAAGGGGCGATCGCCCTCGTTGCAGCAGTTTGGTTCAGCTTTCTAGCGCTTCCCCTCTCCGCAGTTGCGCTGGATTATAATCGCGAAAACTTAGTCAACTCGAACTTTTCTAACCGAGTATTGACTGCCGACAGCTTTACCAAAGCAAACCTTCGCCAAAGCAACTTGAGTCAGTCAGACTTAACTGGCGTGAGCTTTTTTGGTGCAAACCTAGAAGAAGCAAATTTAGAAGGGGCAAATCTCACCAATGCAACCCTAGACAGCGCCCGTCTAGTCTATGCCAATTTAACGAACGCTGTTCTGGTAGGCGCGTTTGCTCAAAATGCTAGGTTTGATGGTGCCACCATAACCGGAGCAGATTTTACTAACGTGCTGCTGCGATTAGATGTACAAGACAAGCTTTGTAAGGTGGCAACCGGCACAAACCCTAACACTGGACGCAATACTCGCGATACGCTCGACTGCTAGCGTTGACAAAAAAAGGGGCAATACTCTAGCAAAGGCCCCGCAGCGATTACGCGATACGGCTTCGATATAGAATATTGTCCCTCTACAGCATTCATTCACCTGTGCCATCACGTTACCAAGTTGATTTGTCATTATAGTGATATCAAAGTGACATTGCTGTGACAACGAGGGCTTTGACCGTAGTTTTACCGTAGGAAGACCAATACACGGAGAGCGGAGAGCCAACCTTTGCTCACATCCAGATCGCTCATATCCAGATCAGGGCTTTTAGAGGAAGCAATGGAGGTAGCCCATGGGGCGAGCGACGGTGAGCCGCTCAATTAGCTATCATCGAGTTAGGCAGGATTGTGGAACGGCTTGATGTTTCAGCAGCTCTGTTCCCGCTACCGCTTGGGTAGAGGCGATCGCCCCTTTCTGCTAAAAGATTCATAACTCGACAGGTTGATGGAAAGGCTGGGCACGCTGCGACGCCTACTCTGTAGATACCGCAACAGCCGCATCTAAGCGACAAAGGGCGGTTGATTCTGTCAGGTTATGGAGTTGCGGATAGGAGAATTGTGGATAAGAGGGTGGGCTGCTGAACTCGCTCAACGTGAAATCAGTGGAACACAATCTCTTGCATTTTCGACTTTGAGATCACGATCACTTTGTATTAACAAGTATTAGCAACCTCCCATGACTGGTCACAACAACGCTTTCAAGCAAACTGCTATTTATCTATCGCTGTTCTTGACAGGTGCTGGTACGTTTTTTATGGGCGATCGCCTGCTCAACGCCCGCGCTATCTCGTTCCCTCAGCCCCAAACCCTAATTGGGCAAGCCGCACCTCGTGGGTCGACAGGAGCGCTAGCAGCGTCTGAGAGCTCTAGCTTCATTGCCCAAGCTGCACAGAACGTTGGGCCAGCAGTGGTGCGTATTAATGCGTCTCGCACCGTCTCATCACAGACACCAGAGATTTTCAACGACCCTTTCTTCCGCCGCTTTTTTGGCGATAATGTGCCCGCGCCAGGGCCTTCCTCACGGGTTGAGCGAGGCGTGGGCTCTGGGTTCATTATTGATGCAGAGGGGTTGGTTGTGACCAATGCCCATGTCGTCAATGGGGCGGATCGAGTCACGGTGACGCTGAGAGACGGGCGGGCCTTTGAAGGGCAGGTCTTGGGAGAAGACCAGTTTACGGACGTGGCCGTGGTTAAGATTGAGGCCGATGCATTGCCCTCGGTGACCCTGGGTGACTCTGACAGCCTGCTGCCGGGAGAATGGGCGATCGCCATTGGGAATCCTCTGGGATTAGACAACACCGTCACAGCAGGGATTATCAGCGCCACCGGACGCAGCAGTGCTCAGGTGGGCATCCCCGATCAGCGCGCCAGCTTCATCCAAACCGATGCTGCGATCAATCCCGGTAACTCCGGCGGGCCGCTGCTCAATGAGCGGGGTGAAGTGATTGGAGTGAATACCGCAATCCGCGCGAATGCCCAAGGGCTGGGCTTTGCCATCCCGATCAACACCGCAAAGCGCATTGCCGATGAGCTGATTGCCACAGGCCGAGTAGAGCATCCCTATCTAGGTGTTCGCATGGCAACGCTCACCCCAGACCTACGTCGCAACATCAACCAAAGAAGTGGCATCACGGTTCAGGAAGATCAAGGCGTGTTGATTATGGAAGTGTTGCCAAACTCGCCTGCCGCGAAGGCGGGCATCCGGCCTGGTGATGTGTTGACTTCTCTAGGAGAGGAAACGGTGCAATCGTCGGAGCAAGTGCAACAAATTGTGGAACGCAGCCGTGTGGGCAGTGAGCTTGTCGTAGAACTGCGCCGAAACGGACAGCCTCTTAGCTTCACCCTAAGCCCTGAGCCTATGCCGACCCAGAATCGTGGTTAATCCTAGGGCGTGTCATCAATTCCGACCAAAAGTCTTATGCTATGAGCGTTACCACGCCCGCCCCA
The DNA here is from genome assembly GCA_019359435.1 of Kaiparowitsia implicata GSE-PSE-MK54-09C. GTDB lineage: Bacteria > Cyanobacteriota > Cyanobacteriia > Elainellales > Elainellaceae > Kaiparowitsia > Kaiparowitsia implicata. The sequence continues at coordinate 73,268 of JAHHHI010000073.1, read as the reverse complement.
AAAAACAGGCTAGGGGCTGTGACCGTTGATTTCTGGGATATCAGAGTCTAATTGATGATAGCTCTTAGCGCTAGGTCTTAAGTGAAAAGAATTGCTTGGAGTAGAACAACCTGCAAAACATAGGTTTTCCTCCGGGCAATCTGGCTTAATTTTTTGGCTTGATTTCTAGAGATGAAGGGGATTGATGAATGCCATGACCCACCCACTTCCCATTGTTGAACTAGGCGACCCAAGTCTGCGGCAAACGGCGGCTCCCGTGCGGTGGGTGCAAGACCCCTGGGTGCGGGCGATCGCCCAGCATTTGCTGACAACGCTGACAGCCTCTAACGGCGTTGGCATTGCAGCACCGCAGGTGGGGGTGCTGCTGCGCATATTGGTAGTGGCATCGCGGCCCAATCCGCGCTATCCCCACGCGCCAGAGATGGAGCCCATTGTAATGGTCAATCCCTATCTCGTGAGTTATTCCGACGAGGTTGAAAAGGGTTGGGAAGGCTGCCTGAGCATTCCTGGTATCCGGGGCCTAGTTCCCCGCTATCGCAATGTTGAGATTGGCTACACCACGCTTGATGGCGAGGCCAAGCGGCACGAATTGCGTGAATTTCCGGCCCGCATCTTTCAGCATGAGTTTGACCATTTGCACGGCATCGTATTTCTCGATCGGGTAGAAAGTACGCATGACTTGGTGACAGAGCGGGAGTTTCACAAACGGCATGTTCAAACACTGCCCTCAGAAAGCCTGGTATTGATCGGCCAACAGTAACCGTGGTGCCAACTCAGTTGTGGGATACCCGACGGTCGGGCGACGCTCAAACCCTTGCTGTATCGTACGCAATACGCACCATCTAGCAAACCTCTTAGGCTTGACCGATACGAAAACCCATGCCATCCGCTTGGCGGGATGGCATGGGTTTTCGCCAGTTCAGCCCCTTAGTGCGGGTCTGGAGCCAGCGCTGTTCCACGGGCTAGCAAGAAGCCTCGAATTTCAGCCCTTGCGGTATCGGGGCACGTCTGATTGGGTGTCCGGTTAGTGTCCGTTAGGATGCTGCGATCGCCCGTTGATTTAGATCAGCCGGGTCGAGGTGGTCGTGGAGCACCTGCCCATCGCGGAACCAAACCACACGACGGCTCTGGCTAGCGACGTCGGCTTCGTGGGTCACCATCACCACCGTCATGCCGCTAGCGTTGAGTTCAGCAAAAATTTCCATCACTTCTTCAGTGGTTTTAGAATCAAGTGCCCCGGTTGGTTCGTCGGCCAGCAACAGCACCGGACGGTTGACGATGGCTCGGGCGATCGCCACCCGCTGCTGTTGCCCACCAGAAAGCTGATTTGGTCTGTTGTTGAGCCGATTGCCTAGCCCCACTCGCGTCAGCGCCTCTTCTGCCCGGTGCGATCGCTCCTCAAGGGGCACACTGGCATACACCATGGGGAGCATTACATTTTCCATTGCTGAGAGCTGCGGCAGCAGATGAAACTGCTGAAATACAAACCCAATCTTGCGATTGCGGATATGGGCTAAGTCGTCATCGCTTAGGCGTGATACATCAATGCCATCTAGGTCATAACGGCCCGATGTAGGGCGATCGAGGCAGCCGATGATGTTCATCGCAGTGGACTTGCCCGATCCCGATGGCCCCATAATGGCGCAATATTCCCCCGACTGAATGGTGAGGTTTACGGCTGACAGCGCCTTCACCTCAGTGTTGCCCTCACCGTAAACTTTGGAGACATCTTTGAGCCGAATAATGGTTTGCATAATGGCAATTTTGAGGATGAGTGTTGGAGAGGAGGAAGATCAGGCCGTGGTAAGAGATTCGGTGGGGAGCGGCGAGGGGATAACGGCCAAAGCAAGAATGCTGCCAATCCCTACCCTCTAAATTCCATTAAGCTGACCTAGAAAATCCCGTGTCAATCGGGAGTTCTTTTGTAGGGGCGTTGGTGCAGCCAAGCCAAAGGCTTTATGGTTGTTCGCCCAAGGGGAGGACGTTCTGTTTAAGACATCTTCTACGCACTGCGCAACGCCACAATGGGATCTAGCTTTGCTGCTTGTTTTGCCGGAACAACGCCAAAAAAGAGGCCGATGCTGCCGGAGACGCCCACGGCTACCACGATGGCAATGGGAGAAACCCCCGCTTGCAGCGGCGTCACGGCTCCCACCAGCGATACACCCCCGACCCCAATGCCGGTGCCGACTGCGCCGCCGATGACCGCAAGGATAACGGCCTCGATTATGAACTGAGACAGGATGTCGCTCTGCGATGCGCCAATGGCTTTGCGGAGGCCAATTTCTTGGGTGCGTTCGCGGACGGAGACTAGCATGATGTTCATGATGCCGATGCCACCGACAAAGAGCGAGATTCCGGCGATCGCCGCCAGCATAATGGTGAGTGCTCCAGTGACGTTGCCCACAATGGTGAGCGCATCGCGTTGGGTTTGAATCGTAAAGTCGTCGGTATTTACAATTCGGTGGCGCAGCCGCAAGAGATTCGAAATCTGAAACTGAGCCGCATTAATGGACTGGTCATCTCGCGCCATAGCGGAAATAAACGTCACCTCTGTGCCATAGAGAGAGACGTTGCCAGTGATTTGAGACGCCATGGTGGTAATTGGAATGATCGCCACGTCGTCTTGATTGGTACCCAGAAATGCACCTTTAGCCTCCATCACGCCGATCACTTCAAAGCTGATGTTGCGAATGCGAATCTGTTGCCCGATGGGGTTGGTGGTGCCAAACAGGGTATTGGCGAGATCAGACCCTAGCGCGACGACTCGGGTTCGCCGCTGCACATCTTCATCGGTAATGAATCGTCCCTGCTCGACTGGAAAGCTACGCACCACCGAGAAATCAGGCGTTGCTCCCATCACTGTGGCGTTGGTGTCTCGATTGCCATACACCGCCGCCTGTTGAGATTGAATCTGGGGTGCGACTGCGGCGATGCTGGGCACTTGAGAGGCGATCGCCTGAGCATCTTCATAGGTGAGCGTTCGCGGCACCTCTCTCCCGCCCCGGCGACCGCCATCGTTGCCAGGGATGATAAATAGCGTATTGGGGCCTAGCGACTCAAATTGCTCGGCGGCATAGCGCTGGGCGCCTTGGCCAATGCCCACCATCGCAATCACCGAGGCATTTCCGATAATGATGCCCAACATGGTTAGAGCACTCCGGAGCTTGTTGGCTGTCAGGGTTTTGACCGCCATTTTTGTACTTTCAGCCAGGTCAACCATGGGTTTACTCCTTAACGGCGAGGGCTTGGGGGATTTGAACAGGCAACCGAACTCACAACCTCACTGACCCTCGATTATGTTTTTTGTGTGATTTGGTAGTCTTTTGGCAAGCGACTGAGTTAGTTCTGCTGGTTAGGGTTCATCCACCGCTGAGCATCGCGGGGGGGCAAGTCAACAAAGATGCGATCGCCCGGCTCCACTCCGTCTATCACTTGAGTTTGGTTGCCTACACCAATCCCCAGCGTTACCGGACGAAACTCAGGGCGGTTGCGGTCATCCGGCACTAGCACGCCCGACTGTCCATCCTGGGTCACAATCGCCACCGTGGGCACCGCCAGCGTGTTTTCAACGCGATCGCCCAAAAACGTGACATCCACATTCATCCCCGAAAGCAAGCGCTCCTGCCCCGTCAGCAGATCCACCCGCACTTGGAAGGACGTGACATTCTGCTGCACCACCGCCTCGGGAGCCACCAGCCGCACTCGGCCTTCAAACACTTGATTCGGCAATGCATCGGCCTGCACTTCAACCCGCTGACCCACCTGAAGCTGGCCGATATCGACTTCAGGCACTTCTGCCAACACTTCTAACCCTTCTGCGACTGCGACGATCGCCGTTGACGTGGCAGCGCTGGCGTCTGACGCAGACGTCGTTGGGGTGACAAACGACCCTTCTGAGGCATAGCGCTGCGTAATGATGCCATCAAACGGTGCGCGGATTTCTGTATCTTGCTGCCGCACCTCTACCGCTTGCAAATTGCCAAGGGCTTCTTGCACTTGCGCTTCGGCGGCGGCGATTTGTTCAACACGGGTGCCGCTGCGGCTCAAGCCCAGCCGTTGCTCAGTGGCTCGCAGGTTGGCGCGGGTCAGCTCTAGGTTGGCGCGGGCGCTATCCGCTTCGCGGGTGGCGGCATCCAAATCATCCAGGGAGATTGCTCCTTCCGATTGCAGGGTGCGGTTGCGCTGTAGGCGGGTATCCGCCAACGCCACGCGAGCATCGGCTTCCGCAACCTGGGCTTGGGCTTGTTCCACCTCGGCCTGACGCTGGGCAATGTCTTCGGGCAAGTTGCCTGCCCGGCGCTCAGCGAGTTGGGCTTGGGCTTGGGCCACCCGTGCCCGCGACTGCGTGAGCTGGGCGCCGATGTCGTCGCCTTCCATCCGGGCAATGAGCTGCCCTTGCTGGACGCGATCGCCCTGTTCCACCATCAGCTCTGCCAAAATCCCGGCGTTTTTGGGACTCAGGTTCACCGTCCGGGCGGGCTGCACCCTGCCGTTGGCGGCAATGCGAAGCGTGAGGGCGGTTTCCTCTACGGGCACGGTCATGGTGCTAATGTCGGGGGCGGCAGACTGCTGCCGCCAGGTCAACATCCCAAATGCTCCTAGCCCCAGCAGACCAGCCGCCAACGCGCCCAGCAGCCAACGGTTGGAACCCCCACGCTTGGTTAATTTTTGCAGTTGCGTTGCCATAGGTCTATTCGTCAATCCGCGATAGATATATAAAGAGAACCTGTGATGGGTCGCCGATCTACCCAGTGATCCTTTGCGGCCCGTCCACCCAAACCCATTCCCCCATCTCCACTCAATTTTTAGCTGTGAGGGCGATCGCCCTTCGTCCGTTCCATCTGCCAGCGCTGATTTAGCAGCGGCATCTCCCGTTCCCAAAAGGCGTGCATGTCGTACATATCTTCTAGGCGATGCTTGAGTTCACTCTCTGCGCCATCGAGCAACTGCAACCCTCGCTCTGCTAGTTGACGAAACGCTTTAATCTGCGCCATCCGCTGCTGGCTGAGCTGAGTCCAAGCATTAGGTTTGATCTGAAAGTAGTCGCGGCGATCGCCCGGAATCACCACGCGCTCCACCAGCCCAATCTGAATGAGCTGTCGGGTCATCGTGCTGATTGAGCCTTTGCTCGCATGCAGCACCTCAGCCAACTCAGGGCTAGATTGCTGGGGCGGATTACAAATCAGCAACCAGCCAAAAATTCGCCCTGCCATGCGCGGCACGCCTACAGCCTCAAACATTAAGCCCATCTCTTCGGCAAAATTAATCGCCTCAAAGGCCGGACTTCGGTTCAATACTGCTTCTGGGCCCACCGGCCGAGCCGTTGATTGATCTCCGTGATCTACGAAATGATCCATCCAATTTACCCACAAGGCTCAATATTTCTTAACCCCATCTCAGTCTGTTCGATTTGTTCAGTAATTATTGAACGCCTCAGATAAAAAAACGCTGACCGACGCGGAGGCTTGCTGTGATTAGGAGTGATCGAACCAGCAGGGGCGATCGCTCTTGCTTATTTCTAATTTAGCGCGATCGCCCCACTGCCGCCCTCACCCAATAGGTGGGTACAAGGGAGCCTATCCTCATTTCCCCATAAACGTTGAGCCCAAATGGGCGAATAACCCGACAACCTGATGTTGGGTATTTATGGATCAACACCTCAGCATCTTTACGGAAGCGACATTGAAGTATTTCTGATGCGTTGGTTCTGTAAAATTACGGAAAAAAGCAGCATTAACGCTTGCGTTTCATTCGCGAGTGTGAGACTATCCTTTTCAGATAAAAAACGTCAATCACTCAAAAACTCCTTTAATTAGGTTAATTGGAGCATTTTTAGAAAGATTGCGTTAACCCTCAGGTGCATTATTGGGTCGTGTCATAGGTTTTTTCGGCTACGTGTATTGAACTAGAGATGGTGATATGTGGCTTAGGTCATAGTACTAAATCCATTCGCCTTCCTCGAGATATTACGTAGAGCTGCTATAGAGCTTTTACACAGAGTTTTTTGAAGATTCTTTTTTTAAAGATTGTTATCGGTTGCTTGGGGCTGGCGTTACGTGAGCTTTCGGCCCATTGATAGAGCTGTGCTAGACGCCAGTTGTGAGTAGCCAGGCTTAATTCTGTCGGCTTTGGTGTAGTGCTGGGTCAACGGCCGCAAGCGGGTGAAGAGGATTGCGCAACCACGCGCTGAAATCGGGGTGAGGAATGAATCGCAGATTTCGCTGGCCGTATACGCAAACAATTGGGCTGTTTCTGGCATCGCTATTGCTGGTGTTGCTAGGGAGCGCCGGGCTTGGTAGCTGGGTGCCTCTGTCTGCCCAAACCATTACCACCATCACCAATCAGGGCAGTGCTAGCTTTGACGCGCCAGACGGTAGCACGGTACAAGTTCCGTCAGATACGACGCGCTTCACAATTCTGACTCAAGAAGACGGGTTAGAAATCACCAAAACGGGCGATCGCGTGTCGGCAGAGCCCGGTGATGTGATTGTCTATCGCCTATTAGTGCGCAACACAGGCACGACAGTCATTAATGACCTCACCCTTGTGGATCAGCTGCCACTGGGGCTGAGCTACGTGCCAGGAACGGCTCAGGCAGCCCTGACGACTGGCAACACCACGACAGAAGTTGCCATCTTGCCACCTCGAGTCTCGGGTCGGCAGTTGACCTTTGAATATGCGCCATTAGCGGCAGGACAGGATTTGACCGTTGCCTATGGGGTGTTGATTAGCCCGGATGCGGTGCGGGGCGATGGCATCAACCAAGCTTTTGCGGAAACACCCACGGAAAGAACTCCCGATACTCGTCACCGAGTCACGATTCGCCCTGGCATAGTGGCAGACTGCGGCACCTTGCTTGGGCGCGTGTTTGTCGATCGAAACTTTGATGGCGAGCAGCAACCCGGTGAGCCGGGTGTGCCCAATGCCGTGATTTTTCTAGATGACGGCAATCGCATCATTACGGACCCAGACGGCCTATTCTCTGTGGCTAATGTGATTGCTGGAAACCGCGTAGGAACGCTGGATCTCACCAGTTTGCCGGGTTACACGTTGGCCCCCAACCTCTACCGCATTGAGGGCAATAGCCCATCGCGACTGGTGCGGCTGTCTCCGGGTGGCTTGGCTCGCATGAATTTCGCTGTTACGCCCGTGTTTGGGGAGGAGCAGGGACTATGATACGCACCTCGCAACGGGCTTTACTATCCCGCGCTCAACAATCCAGCGCTACTGCCGCTACTTCAATGATGAATTCAAGCATTCGGTCGGCGCGTCTGTGGCTGCAGGTGTGGCTTATCGTCGGGTTGGCTGGGGCTTTGGTGCTCGAGCAGGGGCAAAGGGCGATCGCCCAAACCCATCCCGACTCAGCATCAACCGATCTAGAAAATGCAGACCTAGGTGCTGCTGCTGCGTCTCAAACCTTGGGTCAGGATTTGATCGAGCAGGCCAGCCTTGCCCCCGCCACCGCACCCGCCGCCGGAATGCCAGCAGTGATAGAAGCAGGCGACGCGGAGTCTGTCGCATCCCCTGCCTTGGACTCACTTGGACTGGAGTCGCTAACTCCCGTAGGGCGCGATCGCCAGTGGGATGACTGGATGCCCGCTGACCCCGAATCTCCCGATCCAGCAGCGCAGGTCTCACCCGACCCTCTATCGCCTGCCAGCTCAACTGGGGGCCAAGAAGACGCCTCGTCTGAGAGTCATACAGGTTCAAGCGATGCCCCCTCGGCTGATCGGCTCACGGCTCCCCCCGCGTCGCCCGCGCTCTCGCAAACGCCAGTTATAGTCGAGCCGATTCCAGCGACCGAGTGGGACAGCGGTGCAGACGAGGTCGCTGACTTCTCGTTAGAGCTATTTCCCAGCGAGAGCGGCAGCACGCCTGCCGACAACCGCTCGACGATCGCGTTGACGGGGCGCATTACCGACGACAGCGGCGCAGCCGTGACAGAGCCGGTGATTGTGACCCTAACCGCAACAGCCGGGCAGTTTTTGGGTGCCGACTATGATCGCGATCGCCCTGGGTTTCAGGTACGGGCGCTCAATGGCGAATTTACGGTACAGCTGCAATCCACACTAGAAGCCCAGCGGGTGCGGGTGCGGGCGGCGGTCGAGCGACGGCAACTGGCTGAAATGCGGCGATCGCGCCTCAGCACCCCCCTGCCGCGCGACAGTCGATCTGAGCGCAACACTGAAACGCCCCTGCCCCTCCCAGGGGATGAGATCGAAGCCTATACCGAAGTGAGCTTCACCACAGAGCTGCGACCCTCCCTGGTGACTGGGGGGCTGAATTTGCGAATTGGGCGAGCCGGCACCAACTATTTCGGCAGCTTTCGAGATTTTTTAGCACCAGAATCGCTCGATCCAAATGCCGACGTCGTGCAGGGAACCGAGGTTGATTTTGGCGCAACGCTGTTTGGCATTGGGACGGTAGGCGAGTGGTCATTTCTAGGGGCGTATAACAGCAGTCGCCCGCTCAACGAAACCTGCGACGGCAGCACCCGCCTGTTTCGAGAAGACCAATCCTGTGAACAGGTCTACCCGACCTACGGCGATAGCTCCACGGTCGATTTTCTCACGCCTTCAAGCGACAGCCTGTTCCTGCGGTTTCAGCGCGATGCGCGCATCCCCGGTGCAGAGCCTGACTTTGCCATGTGGGGCGACTACAACACGCCGGAGTTTTCCCGCAGTTCTCAACTCTTTGGTGCCACCAATCGGCAGCTGCATGGGTTTCGCGGCAACTATAACTTGGGCAACTTTCAAGTCACGGGCCTGTTTGCCACAGATATTGAAGGCTTTCAGCGTGACACCATTGCTCCCGACGGCACAAGCGGCTTTTATTTCTTGTCGCGACGGCTGGTGATTGGCGGCAGCGAAACGGTTTTTCTGGAACTAGAGGAGCTGGGGCGACCTGGTGTGGTTGTGGAACGGCAAGCGTTAAACCGGGGTGCCGATTATGAGATTGACTACGACCGAGGCACACTGCTGTTTCGTCGACCCATTCAGCGGACGGTGTTTGACCCCTTTGGCCGAACGCTGGTGCGCCGTATTGTCGCCAGCTACCAGTTTGAAGGGGGGGATGACACCAACCTCTATGCGGGTCGGCTGCAATATAACTTCAGCCACGGGTTGACGCAAGGCAGTTGGGCGGCAGTTAGCTACCTGAATGAAGATCAGGGCGATCGCACCTATGAACTCTATGGTGCAGATTTCCAGATTCCGCTAGGCAGCGATGGGCGAATTGTAGGAGAAATTGCCCGATCGGCTCACGAACTGCCGCTGCTGGGCAATGTGTCGGGCACGGCCTATCGGCTAGAGGCCAATGCCCCGCTGGGCGATAGCCTGCGGGCTCAGCTGCTCTATCGCTCGGTAGACGACACCTTTATCAACAACGCCACCACCAGTTTTCGTCCGGGGCAAACGCGACTAGGGGCGGCGCTGGCGGCAACTCTCAGCCCCAGCACCCAGCTTCAGGTGCGCTACGACTTTGAAGAAAACTTTGGCACATCGCCCCTGATCTTGACGGACTTGGCGGCGTTGCTGAGTCCGGGGCTAGTGGCACAGCCCGGTGCGGCCGTGAATAATACGCTGACCACCGTTAGCGTTGGGGCACTGCAGCAGGTGGGCACCGCCACTCTGGGGCTAGAGTTTGTGAACCGCAACCGCAACGACCGCACGGGCGACACCGCCCTCAATGTGGACTCAAGCCAACTGGTGACGCGGGTAGATTGGCCCGTGAGCGATCGCCTGACTGTGCGGGCACAAAACGACCTCACCCTCAGCGGTGACGAAGACCCCATCTATCCTGGGCGAACTGCGCTGGGCCTGTCTTGGCAGATGGATCAGTTCACGACGCTGGATGTGAGTCAGCAATTCTTCTACGGCGGTGTGTTTGGCACCAACTCCATCACCAGCCTGGGCACCAACTTCAGTCGTCAGCTCACCGAAGACACTACCCTCAGTCGTCGCTATAGCATTGTGGGCGGCATCAACGGCATGATGGGGCAACAATCGGTGGGGATTCAGCACGGGGTCACGGTGGCACCAGGGCTTCGGCTCTCGCTGAACTATGAGCGCATTGCCGAAGATATTTTGCTAGAAACGGGTGCGGGGCAGCAGTTTGAGCAGCCCTTTGCGGTGGGGCAGAGCGCATCGGCGCTGGGTCTCTCGTCGGGCGAAAGCTACAGCGTCGGGCTGGAATATACAGACAATCCCAACTTTCAGGCGAGCGCCCGCCTAGAGCGACGCGTGTCTACCACAGGCAACAACACCGTGTGGACAGCGGGCGCAGCGGGGCGGCTGACGCCAGAGCTAACGGCGCTGCTGCGTTATCGCCAGGCCAACTACGGCAACTCGCTGCTGACGGGGCAACTGGGCGACACCAGCGAAGCGCGCCTGGGGCTGGCCTATCGCAATCCCCGGAGCGATCGCTTCAATGCCCTGCTGAGCTACCGCTACCGCACAAATCCAGCCCTGACGCCCTCTAATATCTTGGTCAACACCGGTACGGGGTCTGAAGACCACACCCTATCGGCAGAGGCGCTCTTTGCCCCTGACTGGCGCTGGGAGTTCTACGGCAAGTTTGCCCTGCGTCATTCCAACTCGTTCCTCGCCAACGACTTAACCGTGAATAACACCATTACCCTGGCCCAAGCGCGTGCTGCCTACCGCCTTGGCTATCGCTGGGATTTGGCCGGTGAGGCCCGCTGGATTCACCAGACCACCAATAACTTTGACGAGGTGGGGCTGTCTGCAGAAGTGGGCTACTACGCCACGCCGGATCTGCGCATTGGGGTGGGCTATAGCTTTGGCGAGGCCAACGACAGTGATTTGGGGAGCGATCGCTCGGCGGGTGGCGTGTTCCTCAACATCAGTCTCAAGGTGAACGAGCTGTTTGGCGGGTTTGGTCGGCAGCGCATTGCCCCGCCTCAACAGCAGGAGTCCGAAATTATCCAGGCGACTACACCAGATGCGCCGCAGGGAGGGGAATGAGATGACACACACCCAGATTCGAATCATTTCATCCATCACGACCGCCGCCACAGGGCTGCTGCTCACGGCAGGGGCGCTGCTGGTGCCAGGGGCGATCGCCCAAGACGGGACGCCTGATGCACTCGACTCGGCGCCTCCCGCATTGCGGCTCATCGTCAACAGTGCGGCCGATACGATTGAACCCGACGCTGGGCTGACCCTGCGCGAAGCCATTGAACTGGCCAATGGCACCCTCACGCTGGAGTCGCTGAGCAGTGCCGAACAGGCCCAAGTTTTGCCCAGCGATGCTGGGTCTTCCCGCATCGAATTTAACTTGGCACCGGGCGACACGACCATTTTGTTGCAGACGGTGCTGCCAGACTTGGCCGCGCCAGGGCTGGTGCTCGATGGCACGACGCAACCCGGCTACGATGGCGATCGCAGCGCCACTGCCGAAATCGCGGTGCCCATTCCCGTGGTCAGCCTCACCCCTGCCCCAGGGCAAATTCTTCTGCGCGGACTCACCATTACCGCTGATGGCGTCACGGTGCGGGGGCTCAGCCTCTACGGCTTTACGTCGCAACACGGAGCGACCGCTTCTACCCCACCCGCCGATATTTTGATTGCCCATGCCGCGCCGCCGCCTGCGGTGCCGCGCCCCGTTCCATCGCGCCGTGCCTCCTTTAGCGAGAGCGATATTCCGCCTGCCGATGTGGTGATTGAGCAAAACTGGTTGGGCTTGCCGCCCAGCGAACCGGGTGAATCCGTTCTGCCGCCAACCCCACGCTCTGCCTTTGGAGTGGTGGTGTTCAATGCGGTGAATCCCGTCATTCGCAACAACCGGATAGAACAGCACGATGGCAGCGCCATTATCACCGGGGCGCGCGCCGAGGGCATGCGGGTCGAGAGCAACATTTTAGTGGGCAATGGGGTCGCCGGGATGCCCGACGCTATTCGGCTCGAAGGCCAGGTGAATGAGACCCTGATTATCGGCAACCTAATCTGCGGGAGCGACGGCAGCGGCGTCTATTTATTTAAGCCAGATGGCTCGGTTGCCATCCGCGACAACCAGTTTAGCTACAACAGTCGCCGCTTTCAGCGCGCTGCTATTTATCTCATGGGCAGCGATCACGAGGTCACGGGCAACACGATTCGCCAGCAGCCAGGGCCGGGGGTGGTGGTAGCAGCCTATCCCACCAGCCATCGCAACGTGATTACCCAGAACCAGTTTGAGGCGCTCGATGGGTTGAGCATTGACTTGGTGACGCAGCACAACGTCACTCCGCAGGATTATCAGGTGGGGGATGGGCCGAATCCACCCCGGCGATCGCGCCAGCAGCGCAACGATAGCGGCAACGGCAACATCAACGCGCCTGAGTTAATTAGCCTGACGCCTGCTGGATCAGGCTTCACCGTGGTGGGGATGGCGGATCCTGGCTCTGAAGTAGAACTGTACCGCGTGGTAGAAGTGGACAACCCCTATGGGGCATTGGCAGAACCCCTCGGCAGCGTTGCCGTCAATGGCAGTGGTGAATTTGCCGCGACGGTTGAGCTGCCGCCCGGGCAGGGGGTCGGGGCGATCGCCACCGATTCGCGCTATGGCACCTCCGAACCCGCCGTGATTCTCACCCAAGATACCCAGTCCCCCGTGCCGCCCATTGGCGAAATCCCCCGCTGCACCACTGCCCCTGTTCCCGAGCCAGAGCCGGTACCAGAGCCAGAGCCAACTCCTGAGCCCTTGCAGCTACAAGTGCCCACCAACGTTCACTTTGCTCTCGATCGCGACACCCTGAGTCCTGCCAGCCGCCAAGTGCTAGATCGAGTGGCCGTTGTGCTGCGCGACAACCCCTCCATCACGGTGGAACTCCAGGGGCATGCCGACCCCCGCGCCAGCGCAGCCTACAACCTAGCGCTGTCGAACCGGCGAGCGCTAGCGGTGCGCAACTATCTCTTGGAGCAGGGCATCGCACCCGAACGGATGGCGATTCGCGCCTTTGGGTTCGAGCAGCGGCTATCAGACGGCACCACCCGCCTTGACTATGCGCGCGATCGCCGGGTTGAGCTGATTTTCAGCGATGCCCGCGGTTTTGAGCTAATCATCCAAGAAGACGACTTACAGATCGAACCCTAATCCTCTGCTAGCCCTTAGGACTGACCGACGACCATGATCAACTGGCTGACAAAAGCTTTAATTCGCTGGGGTGTTGCTCGCACTAGGGGCGATCGCCGTCTCATCGGCATCCTGCTGGTCTTGGGCATGGGGATGGGGGGACTTGCGCCTGCCGCCCGTGCCGAAGGCAGCCGTGACCTCACCGACAACCCAGGTAGCCGACCCTACCTCGAGTTCCGCAACGACCAGACCTCTGGTATTTTGCGTCGCACGGTCATTCAGGTCTTCGCTCAGCCTGGAGAAACAATCAACTTGGGTTCAAGCGCCACAGGCGTGACCGGCATCACCGACATCGCGTTTCGCCGCCCCGATGGCTCAAGCGGCACCTGCGGCCCCGGCGTAGGCAACATTCCCGACCGAGCAGCCGAACTGGCTGGGCCGGGCATCGGCTATACCCCCTGTAGCATTGAGGTCGAAGCGGGGCAAGGCGGCATCTGGGAGATTGACTTTCAAAGCCCCAACCCCAACAGCAACCAAGATCCACCGCCTATTGCAGCAGGTGGGGATTGGGCTCAAGCCAACGATCAGGGCTGGGTGGTCGCCTGGGATGTGACCGTCAGCCAGGGCGGTGCGCTGGGAGCAGGCGGCACGCCCGTGCTGGGGCGCGTCTTTGCCAATTACTTAGCGCTCAACATGGGCGGACAAGGCAGCTTATTTAACGGTGAAGTTACAGTCCTCACGCGCGACGGCTACCGTTACCGCGTTGAGGGCAACGGGCTTGACCCCTTCGGCTTTATTTTCTTTGCTAATCGCGAGGGTTTTTTAGATGCCGACGGCACCTCCCTATTTCGCTCTATCCCCGCACCCATCGGGCAGCCCATTCCAGTGCATAGCCCAGCACTTCCCGACAACGAAGCCACCAACGATATTACGCACAAACTGTTCTTGAACCCGCCTGCTGCAGACCTCCCGTCTGTTGCCTCATCGCCTAGCGGCATTACCTGGCTCAATAATCCCCCCACGCCGCCGCCAACGGCCACCAACTTTGAATTTATTGGGATTGAGGGCACCCCCGGCGCATCTGGCAACAACCCGCTAGGAGGAACCTTCAGCTTTAACGCCACTGCGTCGGGCACAGCCACCATTGTGATCGACCTAAATGGGGATGGCATCTTTGGCAACGCCAACGACCGGATTTTGCTAAGCCCCGTCACACCCGGAGCCAACACCATTTTTTGGGATGGCAATGATGGCAATGGCAACCCGGCTCCCGCAGGAGCCGCACCCTACGATACCCAGATTGAATTGACGGCCGGGGAGGCGCACTTTCCCTTCCTCGATGCCGAAAACAACGCCAGTGGCATTGTCATTGAACGGCTGAATCAACCGCCCGGCGCACTGTCCGTTGACCCCTTCACCATCTTCTATGATGACAGTGATTTGACTGGGGCAGGAGCGCCTAACCCGATTCAAGCCTTGCCGCCGCAGGGGGTCAGTAGCGCTGGCGGCGGGCACGCATTTACTAGTAATTTTGGCGATAATCGCGGTATTGACACTTGGGTGCTGTTTCCTGCGCCGCCAGTGGCATTACCTGGCGGTATTCTGGTACGCGAAGCCGATTTAATCATTAGCAAAACCCGCGACGTACCCAATCCCGTTCCGGGTAGCTCCATCACCTACACGGTCGTAGTGCAAAACAATGGCCCCAGCGATGCGCTAGGCGCTGAATTTACCGATACATTGCCTCCGAGTCTTTCGAATGTCACCTGGACTTGTGTGGCGTCTCTGGGGTCGAGTTGCACCGACAGCGGTAGCGGCAATGCCATCGTAGACCCAGCCGTTAACCTGCTAACGAATGGCACCGCCACCTATACCATCACGGCTGATATCGCCCCTAATGCCACAGGTGACTTGATCAATACGGCCACCATTCGCCGCCCTGCTGATGTCACAGACCCGATTGATAATGACAATAGCGGCGGCACCAACGAGACGGAGAGTGCGACAGATGTGGCTCAGTTAGTGCCCTCTAATCCAGTTGTGGGCTTAACCAAGCAGGCGAGCACGCCCATTAATAACGGGGACGGTAGTTTCACAATTCCCTACTCGATGCAGCTCTTTAACTTGGGCAACACGCCCCTCGTCAATGTTCAGATTGAGGAAGATCTGACCAGTACATTCCTGGCACCGGCGAGCTTCACCATCATCCCTGGCTCGGTGGCGAGTAACGGAATTGCGGCCAATCCCAACTTTACGGGCTCGGGCGCAGGCACTAACCTGCTGACAGCGGGACAAACTCTGGCGGTCAACGGCACGGCCACTGTGCAGTTTAATGTCCGGGTGGTGCCGAATGGTAATTTAGGCCCGTTTGAAAATTCGGCGATCGCCAACGCCACCAGCCCTACCAACCAGCCCACGACCGATATTTCCAACGATGGCACCGAGGTAGACCCCAACGGCAACGGCAACCCTAACGAACCGGGCGAAAACACGCCAACGGTGGTGAGCCTACCCGAAGTACCGAGTTTGGGCGTTGCCAAGCGCGTCGTTAATGTCGTCAACAATGGCGACGGCACCTACGACGTGCAGTACGAACTACGAGCGCAGAACTATGGCAACATTCCCCTGCAAAATATTCAGTTGTTAGACGATCTAGCCACTCAGTTTGGCGGAGCTGTGGGATACACCATCCTCACCTCCCCAAGCACGACTGGGTCGCTGGTTGCTAATCCCGCCTTCAATGGCGATACCAACCCCAACCTTCTGAACCCAGGCAGCACATTGGGACTGGGCCAGAGTGAAACCATTGCCTTTGCCATCCGCGTCACCCCTGGCGCTAACCTTGGCCCCTACTTGAACTCGGTGCTAGGCGAAGCCGAAACCCCCTCCGGCGTGCCCACTGACGATCTGTCTACCAACGGTGACGATCCCGATCCCAACGGCGACGGCATCCCTGATGAGGATGTGCCCACCCCCGTGCAGTTTGCGGAAACGCCCGTCATCGGTACCGCCAAGCAAGCCACGCAAATCACCAACAACAACGACGGCACCTACGATGTGGTGTACGACATTGTGGTGACAAACCTGGGCGGCATTTTGCTGAACGACGTGCAAGTCACCGACGACTTTAGTGACACCTTTGACGAGGCTGTTCAGTTTGAGGTGCTTCAAAGCCAAGTGGTCAGCGGCGGACTCGCGGCTAACCCTGCTTACGATGGTGTCGCCGACCTAGATTTACTAGCCCCGGGGCAGAGTTTACCCATCAGCGCAACCTCCACAATTCGGGTGGTGGTGCAGGTTACCCCTGGCGCTAACTTAGGGCCCTATCTCAACCAGGCGATCGCCACAGGCATCAGCCCGGCCAATGTTCCCGTATCCGACCTGTCAAACCCCAGCATTAACCCAGACCCCAACGGCAATGGCATCCCCAATGACCCTGGTGAGGATGATCCAACCCCTGTGGTATTTCCCGAAGGGCCAGTGCTGGGTGTCGCCAAACAGCGGGGTACTGTGACTCCCAATGGCGACGGCACCTTCAACGTTCCCTTCAATATCCTGGTCGAAAACCTAGGAGATGTGCCAATTCAGAACATTCAGATCGAGGATGATCTGTTTGGTCGTGCTACTAGCACCTTCGATCAGGCAGAGTCAGTGGCGATCGCCCTTTCCCCTCGCATCGAGAGCGGGCCCCTCACCGCTGCCAACCCCAACTTTGATGGAAATGGCGATCGGAATCTGCTCTCAGGAACTGAAACGCTAGCTGTAGGCCAACGAGCCATTATTCGTTTCATTGTGCAGGTTAACCCCGGAACCCAGCGTCTGGTCTATCAAAACAACGCCATCGGCACCGGACTCAGCCCCAGCGGAACACCCGTCAACGATATTTCTACCGACCAAACCGGTCAAACGGTGCCCACCTCTGACCCAGATAGCGATGGCGACCCCAGCAACAACAGTACGCCAACGCCCATTCGGTTTGACTTAGACACCAGCTTCCGCCTAGTGAAGCGCATTACCAATGTCGTGCGTAACGGTGTGCCGTTGCCGGGGCTCAACTTTGGCCAGTTCACCAACAATTCTGAAGATGCTGCCACGCTCAACAGTGCTGGGCTTACTCCCATCGGGCTACTGCAAATTCCCGAAGAAACCCGCCTGCAAAGTGGCGACATTGTAGAGTACACCCTCTACTTCTCGTCAGACGGCACCACATCCGCCAGCAATGTGCAGTTCTGCGACCAAATCCCAGTCGGCACAGACTTTATACCAAATACCTTCGGCCCACAGCAGGGCATTCAATACCGTGCTCCTGGCAGCCCCAATCCCACAGCGCTCACCAATACGGCGGATAACGATCCGGGGCGATTCTTTACGCCCCTCGCCCCATTACCCGACCCGTGTGGAACCAATGATAACAACGGTGCTGTCTTTGTGAATCTGGGCGAGGTGCCCGTCGGCCAACCAGGCCTAGTGCGCTTCAACACCCGCATTCCCTAGCCGCTCTGCTGCCGTTCTCACCCAAGCTCTATAATGCAGAAATGCGTCTCTAACAGGCGGCATCTCTGCATTCTGCTGAGGTTCTTGACTGGGAAGCATTGCTCCTAGTCACGGCGACCCTGTCACATCCGCAGGAATGTAAAATTACGTTAAGATTATGAAATAGTTTACGTGCGGCGTATCGGCAAATTCTATTGAATTAGGTGTGTGAATTAGGTGTGAACTCGATGTATTCACCATCTCTCATACCGTTAAGTTCAGTACTAAGCAATTAGTTGATATCGGCTGCTCTTTTGATTTTGGTATAGCGAGTAGCAATACCTGGTGACGTTGCCTACAGCCGAAGACTCAAACAGCGATGCAGGCAAGGTCTATGCAAATCAGTTCAGACTGGTCGCATGTCAACAGCACTAGGTATATCAAGCGCGCCTATTCCTATTTAAAAGATTGGGTTCTGTTTATAGATTAGGAGGAAGATCCTCAGTGGATAAACGTTGGAGAAATGCAGGGCTATACGCGCTCTTGGTAATCGTCGTCGTATTTTTGGCGACAACCCTGATCGAGCGCCCGCCTGCCAACATTACAACCTGGCAATATAACCCCGAGTTTATTAGCGCCGTTCGCGAAGGCCGGGTCGAAAAAATTACGATTAGCTCTGATCGGACTCGGGCGCAGGTGCAGTCTGACGACGGTGAGCGCGCTTTCGTGAACCTGCCTAACGACCCCGAGTTGCTTGATATCCTAACCTCAAACAACGTAGACATCGCCGTTGCACCCCAAGCCGAAGAAAACGTGCTGGGTCGGGTCTTAAGCACGCTGCTGATTCCCTTCTTGCTGCTTGTGGTTCTCTTCTTTGTGCTGCGCCGTGCCCAAAGTGGGCCGGGCAGCCAAGCTATGAACTTTGGCAAATCGAAAGCTCGAGTGCAGATGGAGCCCCAAACGCAGGTTACCTTTAGCGACGTAGCTGGGATCGAGCAGGCCAAGCTAGAGCTAACCGAAGTCGTGGACTTCCTAAAGAATGCCGATCGCTTCACAGCGGTGGGTGCCAAGATTCCCAAAGGCGTGCTGCTCGTTGGGCCTCCTGGAACAGGTAAAACTCTGTTGGCTCGGGCGGTCGCGGGTGAAGCTGGTGTGCCGTTCTTCTCTATCTCCGGTTCTGAGTTCGTGGAAATGTTCGTTGGGGTTGGTGCGTCCCGCGTTCGTGACCTGTTTGAGCAAGCTAAAGCCAATGCGCCTTGTATTGTATTCATCGACGAGATTGATGCGGTTGGGCGTCAGCGGGGTGCTGGCCTGGGTGGGGGCAATGATGAGCGAGAGCAAACTCTGAACCAGTTGCTCACCGAAATGGATGGGTTTGAAGGCAACACGGGTATTATCCTTATTGCTGCAACGAACAGACCCGATGTGTTGGATGCAGCACTGCTCCGTCCGGGTCGCTTTGACCGCCAAGTGGTCGTCGATCGCCCTGACTACCAGGGACGCTTAGATGTGCTGAAAGTGCATGCTCGGGGCAAAACCGTGGCGAAGGATGTGGACTTGCAGAAGATTGCCCGCCGTACACCTGGCTTTACGGGAGCTGACCTGGCAAATCTGCTGAACGAGGCCGCAATTCTGGCCGCACGTCGCAACCTCACTGAGGTATCGATGGATGAAGTAAACGACGCCATTGACCGGGTGCTGGCTGGGCCAGAGAAGAAAGATCGCGTTATGAGCGAGAAGCGTAAGGAACTAGTGGCGTATCACGAAGCGGGACACGCGTTGGTGGGCGCTTTAATGCCTGACTATGACCCTGTGCAGAAGATCAGCATTATTCCTCGTGGTCGTGCAGGGGGGCTTACCTGGTTTACGCCCAGTGAGGATCGGATGGATTCTGGCCTGTATTCTCGCGCGTATCTGCAAAACCAGATGGCGGTAGCCCTCGGTGGACGCCTTGCTGAAGAGATTATCTTTGGGGAAGAAGAGGTGACTACAGGGGCCTCGAATGACCTGCAGCAAGTGGCTCGAGTCGCTCGCCAGATGGTGACTCGGTTTGGCATGAGTGAGCGGCTGGGGCCTGTGGCCTTGGGTCGCAGCCAAGGCGGCATGTTTTTGGGACGCGACATCATGTCGGAGCGCGATTTCTCTGAAGAAACTGCAGCGGCTATTGATGACGAGGTGAGGAACCTGGTGGATCAAGCGTATCGCCGAGCAAAGCTGGTGCTTCAAGAGAACCGCCATATCTTGGATACACTAGCCAAAATGTTGGTAGAGCGGGAGACAGTGGACTCTGAAGAGCTTCAGGATCTGTTGGCAAACAGTGATGTGAAAATGGCGTCTATCGCCTAGCTATCACGCCTGCGTTTGACAATACTAAACCCGAAGCGGGATAGGCGCTGAGCGCCTATCCCGCTTCGGGTTTGATGTGAGTACGGCTGTAGGGATTTGCCAAACTGACGTTAGGTTTAACCAACTATCGCCAATCTATCGCCAATGGCACGTCCTGTTTCGCCGCTCTAGCCCGACGTTCTGCTGCGACTGGCGGCTAGTCCCGGATTAGCGGTCCTCAGCCAATGCCTACAGCTCCGTCAAAGCGCAGCATTTCCAAACTGCGATCGCCATACACGCCTTCAATCTGCTGTCGACAGCAGTCGATAGCAAATCCATTCAGCTCATCCGGCTCAATCCCATACATTGCTTCGAACGTTGCTGCCTCAACCCGGCAAAACAACGGGCGATCATCGTAAATGCGGCATTCTCGGGTTTGGCGATCAAAGTTGATGCACCATCCATCGTCACCTACCAGGCTCAGATATAGCTCTAAATCTGTAGGAGACAAATACTCATCTAAATCGGGGCGATCGGCAGGGTCGAGATGGCAGCATGCGCCACACTGCTTTACACATTGCCAAGTTGCCATGAGCGCTAAGGCCCCTCACGAAAAAACAACTGAGTGGGCTCGATGACAATCGAGGCACGATAATTCTTATGATTCTTTCTGTTCATCTAGTAGCTCGATTCACCGATTCGATTCACCCTACCTGTTTTAGTGTAGGACTTGACGCAGAGGCAATGATACAAATCTTAATATTCATTCAGGTGCCTTCTGAGACTTGTTGGATGTACGTCTATGTCGCTCGCTGCATAGATTTGACCTGCATTGGCTAAGTGGTTTTGCTATTAACTATGGGTAGCCTGACCGGATTCTGCCCCCAATATTTTGGCAGCTCTGCGTGACGATTCAATATGGAGTGTTAGGATAGGGCCTGAGAGTTAAGTGATCGGTAGCAGCATTTGTTTTTAGTATTAACGGGTTTTTCACGTTTGGTATTGACAAGGTTCTCCCCGAAATCTCAATCTCTACATTCCCTTGATTTTGGAGAAAATCTATGTCGATTTATGTAGGCAACTTGTCTTACGATGTTACAGAGGCAGACCTAACTTCTGTGTTTGCAGAGTACGGCTCTGTGAGCCGGGTTCAAATCCCTACTGACCGTGACACCGGTCGCGTGCGTGGATTTGGATTTGTTGAAATGGGCGCAGACTCTGAAGAGCAAGCTGCCATTGATGCGCTAGATGGCGCTGCCTGGATGGGTCGTGACCTGAAAGTCAACAAAGCTAAGCCTCGTGAGAACAGAAGCTCCTTTGGTGGCGGTGGCGGTGGCGGTGGCGATCGCAACGGTAGCTTCTCATCACGTCGTTACTAAGTCCAATATTAAGTCCAATACTATTCCATCGGAACAACTGCCCTTTGCCTTGGCAAGTGCTGGTTGGTTGATGGATGCGCTAGTTAATTAGACTTGCGTAAATAAAAACTGCTCAAGCGTGCTTGAGCAGTTTTTTTATGGATCTTGTAGGGTGTGTCCCAGTCAGTTCTGTGAGCATTGATCTGGGCGATCGCCCTTTTTTCTCTCAGCTCCCTGCAATACCTAATGAGATTCAGTAGGATATGCACGGTACGAGTTACAAAAATTTGCAATCTTTATTAGAGGTTTCATGGTTCACTTACAGTTCGCCTGGCGACGATTAGCTCTCACTAGCCTGTGGAGCGCAAGCCTAGTCATGGCCACCGCCCTGATTATTCCCGCCTTGGCAGATACAGCAGAACCTTCCACACCTGTCCGTCTGTCCCAGGTTGACGAAACTGACGAGACAATTGTGCAGGTTGCAAGCGGCAATGATGCGTTTCAAACGCTGGTTGCCGCCGTACAAGCGGCTGACCTAGTGGACTTGCTCTCTAGCCCTGGCCCGTTCACGGTGTTTGCACCGACCGATGAGGCCTTTGCAGCCCTGCCTGCGGGTGTGCTTGATGCACTGTTGTTGCCCGAAAATCAGGATTTACTAGCTTCTGTACTGGCTTACCATGTTGTGCCCGATGCGCTCATGGCTGATCAACTAGAGACCGGCGGATTGGATACCTTAAATGGTGGACTAGCTGTTCAGGTTACGCCAGACCAAGTGGTGGTTAACAATGCCAGTGTGATTCTGCCCGATGTGCCTGCCAGCAACGGCGTGATTCACGCCATCAACCGAGTGCTGATTCCAATAGGCTTAGTGGAAGAGTTGCAGGCACGTCAGCCTGCCCCAGCAGAGCCAGCGGCTCCGGCAGCAGCGCCAGCGCCAGCAGCCACCCCAGCCCCACAGCCTGTACGCGGCCTGTGGTAGTGCGCTAGCGATAGACCCCGTAGGTGAGCCCCAACTGCTTCAGCCATTTTCGGTACATGAGCGAGGTGCGATCGCTCGGCACATGAAACTCCAGCCCGCCCTCTAACGGCAACGCTTGCGGATTGTGCGCCTCTAGGTTCTCCAAGTCCTGTGCCACAATCCGATTTTGAAAGGCGGTAATGTCCGTCAGGGGTAGGTCAACGCCATAGTTCATCGCGCCGCTGAACCAAGCGATGCACTGGGTCTCATCGATGGGGGTCACGTTGAGCAAAAATGTTAAGCAGTCCCCCGTCGGGTTTGTCTTGCGAAAGTAGGCTGAGAGGGGCCGCATGGCCCAATACTCGTAAGTGACATAAGCGCCCGCCCCCGTCCCCAGTGGATTGGGTTGCCATACGCGAATATCACGGGCCCGAACACCATCGGCATCTAGTGTGACGTCGTAGTCTGAAATCTGGGGCTTGGCCACATCGCCCAAAATTCCCGAATGCAGATAGGGGAAATGCCCCACATCTAAAAAATTTTCTACCGCGCGCAAGCCATTTGCCCGAATGTGGTACGGGCCAGTGCTATAGGTGCGATAGGCCACATCGTCCCATTCTGGAAACGGCGGCGGCGGAGCAGACGGATTGCCTAAACAGGCATAGATCAGCCCATAGCGTTCTTTGACTTCATAGACTTGGGCGCAAGCCTGGGATGGCGGTTCGTAGCCGGGATGCACTGGCACATTGAGGCATCGTCCATCTTGTCCAAAGGCCATGCCGTGGTAGGCGCACACCAGTGCCTGTTGGCGCACACGCCCTGCCGAGAAGCGGACGCTGCGATGGGGGCAGCGATCGCCCCACACCTGCACGCCCCCGTCAGACCCACGCCACAGCACCAAATCCACCCCCAGCAGCTGCACCGCCTGCACCGTTTCTGGCGGTAGGTCAGCCATGCGACCCACTACATGCCAGTCGTGCCACAGCAGAGGATCGGGTTGAGAAAGGCTCGTCATAGTGTAACAGTCGAGTGGGTAAGAACAACCAGTAGGGCGAACCCTTGCATCATGCAAGCTCCACCTCCCTTAATCCATCACCGGCTTGATGTACCTGAACGTGCTGGGGCGCGTGGGGATTGCGGGTTTTTCAGACTTACCCGATGTTGGCAGTACAGCGTTTGAATCCACTCCCACTCTTGAGTCAGTCCGTCTTTTAGAGACACCTTGGGATGATAACCCAGCACCTGCGCTGCTTTTGTAACATCTGCCGCGGTATGGCGCGCGTCGCCCACCGCCGTTTCTACATGCTGGCGAAGAATGGGTTGCCCCACAATCGCTTCCATTGTGTCGCTCAGTGAGCACCACACGACTCCGCCGCCAATATTAAACACGTGCCCAATCGCGTCTGGAACGGTCGCAGCTGTAAGATTTGCGGCGATCGCATCTTGAACAAACGTATCGTCTCGAGTTTGTTGACCATCGCCATAGATGCGGATGGCTCCTCCTTCAAGAACCGCTTTAAAGAACAGGTGAAATGCCATATCTGCCAGCAGCGTGGCCCAGTTCAGCGATTCTAGATCTGTCTCAATCAACTGAAAGTTAGGATGCTGCTCAGCAAGCACCAGGTTTCTGAGCTTGAGGGCGGATTCGTAATAGTTGTTGAAATGGTCAATGCCAATGACGCGATCGCCCCTCTGGAGCAGCGCATCGGTTAAATTCGACCCAATAAACCCAGCGGCACCAGTCACCACACTCGTCGCCATCTCCTTCCTCTGCTTGTATCAAGTCCGGCTTATGGCTGTCCCACAGGCTGCATTCAGGCTGCATTAAAATCAGGGCTGAATATACCCCGATCAAAGTTGATCCTGTCAAAAAGTAAGACCATATCATAAATACCGGGGAGCGATCGCCCCCCAGTCGTTGCCCCAGCCAAACCCTGCTCAGCGCCAAACGCATGGCAAATTAGAATCTCATCTGCCTGGATGAACTGGGTTAGACTGAACCTGATGGAATCTGCACGCCACAACGGTTCCACACGCCTACGAATCCACCCATTCACCCCTCTACAACCCACACTTAACCTGCTGCGTCCTAACATAGACGCACGAGTGCTTAGCCCTTTGAACCGGAGCCTGTCACATGACTGACGTTGCTAAGGCAAATGCAGCCGCACAGTGGCAAATGCAACCACAGCGCATCATCACCGCCCCACTCCCAGAGCCGATTGCCGAAAATATCGAAGCCATCATCGAAATTCACCGTCAAGAAACTCAAGACATCCCAGTTCACGAACGGCTTCTCGGGTCTATTGCTGCATTCTTTAGCCGCCCAGTTTTTCTATATACCTTGACCATCGTGCTGGGGTTGTGGCTCTCTGGCGACTTGATTAACCACACAGAGCTGCTGCCCTTTGCACTACCCACCTTCAGCTGGACTGACCAAGGGCTTGATGCAGCCGCCCTGCTCATTTCGACGGGGGTGCTCATTCGCCAAAGCCGAGAAGAAAGTTTTGCCAAACAGCGAACCCAGCTAATGCTGCAGCTTAGCTTGCTCTCAGAGAAAAAAATTGCCAAAATTATTGCCCTACTGGAAGAATTTCGCGAAGATCTGCCCCATATGGAGCAACGCTACGATCCTGAAGCTGAGGTGATGAAAGAAGCAACCAACCCATTGACGGTGCTCGAAGCCCTCAAGCAAAACCTAAAAGAAGAAATTGCATCGGAGGTCATTGCGCCGCTAATCAATAAAGACTGCAATCTCGATCAACAAGATGACGTGGAAGCCCGTAACATGGAAGCCCGTAACTCGGTATAGCTCTTTGCCGCAGTTTGCCACAGAGCAGGTTTGATCCGAGTGTTGCAGATGAGCCAGGCACTTTCTCCCGCTAGGGACTGTATGGGTCTGCACGGTCTCAATGGTTGAACCAATGGATGGGCGATCGCTAAACCTAAGCTGCGCTGACAGCCCCAGCCTGCAAGCGATATGGGCCGTTTCAGCGGTTGTGCCTCAACTAGCTCTTAGACCTGTGTCTTAGGTCTTTGATTCCCCAGAATTGACGATATGTTTCTGCCCAGCCAGCGCTGGGTCAAGTGTGCTAGGGTCTACGTATATCAACGCATGAAACACCATAAAGCTGGTATAAGGTGAGGAGAAATCGAGCGGTTGCCTCATGTAACCGTTGGCTAAATCCAGTCCTAAGCTGGAGTTAATCGCTTTAGTTGTCTGAGAACAGCCGCACTGATCGGATGGTGGCATGTTCAAACCATGGGTTTGCGATAGTCTGTAATCTTGGGCTTCTGCCGCTTGGGCGATCGCTCTCCCTCAGTTTAGAGTTCAACTCAGGGCGGCATCTAGGTGACTAACGTTTAATGGAGTCAACTCCAACAGCCCTAGTTCACCATAAATACTGAGGCGATGCAGTCCGCTTTTCAAAGAAGATGTGGGCATATTAGGACGAGTATAAAGATTGTATTGAGCAGGGTGCAACTGCATTGCGTTTAGTCTATGTCTGTGGTCTCCTTGCTTGTAGTTTGAAAGGATGCGGAGTTGGCTTAACTCGCAAGCTCATGCGGCCCCTCTCCTGAGCCCTTAACGAAACCTTAGGGCAGCCCAGACGAATGCATTGAGCTATAGTCTTCTACTGCTTTGAGATTGCGTTAGATTTATCCCCTCTGCACCCGCCATGCAACTCTCTCTCGAAACGACACCTCAGCCCCCAGCCAGTTCACCCACTGATCGCCTGCATCAGTACTGCGGAGACGATACGCTATTTCGCGATCGCTACCGCGTCATCAAAGCCCTGGGTAGAGGGGGCTTTGGCGTTACATTTTTGGCTCGGGACGCCGCGCTGCCGGGGTCGCCTGTTTGCGTGATCAAGCAGCTCTGCCCCAAGGTTAGCAACCCATCCACCTTGGCACGGGCGTGCGAACGGTTTGAGCGTGAGGCCAAGACCCTTAGCCAGTTGGGAAGCCACGCCCACATTCCTCAACTGCTGGACTACTTCCAGGTAGACGATCAGTTTTATCTCGTGCAGGAATATGTGCGGGGATGGACGCTCGCAAAGGAAATTCGCCAGCAGGGGCCCCTCTCGGAATATGGGGTAAAGCGGTTTTTGCTAGAGCTGTTGCCTGTCTTGACGTTTGTGCATCAGCAGCAGGTGATCCATCGAGATATCAAGCCGCCCAATATCATTCGTTGTCAGGATGATGGACGACTGGTGCTGATTGACTTTGGCGCAGTCAAAGAGCGCATCGTAGAACTAGAAGACACCGCCCATCGGGGTGCAACGACGCAGTTTGTCGGCACGATTGGGTTTGCGCCGCCGGAGCAGTTGGCGCTGCGCCCCAGCTATGCCAGCGATATTTATGCCATTGGGGTGACCTGTTTATTCTTGCTTACGGGCAAGCCTCCTATGGAGTTTGACTACGATCCCGTGACGGGCGAGTTGCGGTGGGAAGACGAGGTAAACGTCAGCGAACACTTTGGCAATATCCTGCGGCGAATGCTACGAATCTCGGTGCGCGATCGCTATCAATCGGCGGATCAGTTGCTGCGAGTCCTAGAGCTAGAACCCTATCTAGACAACCTGTCGGAGTGCTTAAACCGTCCCCGCCGCCTGAATCTGACGGAAGAGGCCACGGCTAGACCCTCATTAGTCGCGGATCACGGCTTGGGGCGATCGCCCTTTCCTCCCTCCCCCTTCAGCAAAACTGCAGAGCAAATTCGCGGCTGGCGCAAGCGACTGCAACAGCGGCAGCAGCAGCCGTGGATCACCAGCGATCTGGCCAGTTCCAACTACTAATCAGCGCACCATCAGCGCAGTTAAGCTCACCTGCTAGCGATGCAGCCTCCTAGCCCTGAAGATCTGTGGGCGATCGCCACAGTGGGTTATTCGTCTGCTTGCGCCTGCTTCACCGCTTGGGGATAAATTACCAAAAAGAACCCCATCCACAGCAGCAGCGGAATCGCCACTAACGCGGTGAGCCAGATGAGCCGAAATAATAGCCAACTCGTGGCGATCGCCCCAAACCCCGTCAACAAAATCGACCAGGGTTGGCACCACCACGGCTTATGATCCCACACCCGTTCTGATTGCGTCATAGTTGCTCCATCCTGCTTATCGCCACTCGTGTGGCAGGCATTACATTACCGGCATGACATTACCCCAGATTGCGGGCTGACCAACAACACGTCTAGGCTAACAGCCCGAACGCCTTCACCCTAGACCTCTCCCGAGTAGCTCCTAAATACACACAAATTGCCCTGACTATGGCAAATCCGTGACTATGGCAAATCCGTGACTATGGCAAATCCGTTGCGATCCCCCTCAATCCCCCTTTGCAAGGGGGACTCCTGACCCGGTTCCCTCCTTGTTAAGGGGGCTAGGGGAGATCAACCCAGGCAATCCTCAGCTAGCTTGTCAGCCCACCCAGCCGTACCCCTATCCTAAGCCCGTCATTTAAACCTGTCATTGGGGGTTCTAGAATTGCACTACCTGCGTCGCCAGTCCCACGGCATGATGGGGTTGGCCTGTGCCCAAAAACCTCGACGGGCTGCACGAGCGCTCGATTCCGCAGCTAACAAGTCATTGCGCGAATTAGGGCAACTCGAGAGGTGATAGCGATAGGCTGCCGCGTGACCCTCTTGCACCATTTGCATATTGACCGAGCGGCCATTGGCAAACACCACGCCCACCGTGCGCCCATGTGTATCGGTATCTACCGGAATGAGCTGAATCGACTGCCCACGCGGCAAGAGCTGAGCCAGTCGCTGTGCTGCCGCAGTGCCACCGGGTTGATCGGGCTCTGGGCTGTCAATGCAGGCCAGCCGAATAATCACTGTTTGCCCGTTTTGGTTAATGCGCAGCGTGTCTCCATCTCCTGTAGACAGAATGCTTGCCACGATGGGCTGAGCCGCCACCTGCATGGGCACCATCGCGCACAACAGACCAAGTAAGACAGATCGAATCATCCCAATCCCCTTAAAAAACCGCACAAACCCGTGACGCACAGAGCGCTGGCGAAGAGTCATCCGGTTCATGGCGTTGTGGAACCCTGGCATTGCAAGGGTTTTACCCTTCCACACAACGATTTTCCCTAATGCACTCGCCCCTCGCACTACTGCTAGGTTGCCCATTCTTGCGGCAAGTCTTCCGGTAGGTTTGGGAATGCGAGCTAATACACTTCAAACGAGTCCACGACTTGTTGAAACAGCTCGTGAGCTTTGTCCCAGCGTTTTTCGGTAGTGGATATGTTGAGGGTATACAACTGGTTGCGTCGCACAACCACACTGGCTAAGTTGTGACGGGCCTGGTTGGGCAACTGCACGGCATATTCCAGCAGGTAGTAGGTGACGTCGTGCAGTTCTCGGGCTTCGGCGTTGATGAGGTCTGCGGTGCGGCCTGAGTCGGGGGGGGCGATCGCATTTTTGGATAGCTTATAGCCCACTTCGCTAGGCGTGCCGATGTCTTCTAAGGTTTTGCCATCGGGCACAGGGCTAATCACCACGCTGACATTTTCTGTTTCCTCAATCAAATCGTGCAGCACCACGTCTGGCCCACCCGACACCTGCACCGGTAGCCAGCCATTGGGGTAGAGAAACTGATACCCATCATAGCTATCAACGTAGCTTTTTAAGCCTGCGGCTGGAGCAATGCAGCCTTGAAGGCTGAGGCTTAACACAAGAAGGACGACCGCTGCAATTCGCTTCAGCATGGGGAGAACTGGTAAATCTGTCGCTTTCATTCTCCCACTGCATGGCACATTTCGGCAGGCTGGGCGATCGCACCCTTCTCAGCTCCGGGAGCACTGGGAGTACTGGGATCGCGACTAGAGAACGCCATCAGTCCATCGGCAACCGTCAGAACCCCTGCATTGAGCAGGTCTTTGAGATCAGAAGATTTTAGGACTAACGCAGCGGGGCGATTTTGGGGCGGCTAAGCCTCTGCAACATTGCCCAACATTCCCAAGACGCTGCATGCAATGCGCCAGTCTTACAATTTATGAAATGTATGAACTTGGCTCGGCTTGCCAGTCGGGGCAGGTGCGTCCTTGCCAGCCATAGGGGTGCATTCCGCAGACCAATACAGTACGGCGATCGCCATACCCATAGGCAACTCCGTGATGATGCCGACAGCTTTGACAGCCTGGGGGCTGCGAGGTAAGCGCGTCATTGAACCCAAGCTGCGATCGCAAAATATGGCGCTTGCTTTGCAGTCGCTGCCAGCGCGCATGGTCTGCCTTGCGAAAGCAGTCGTTGGCGGTTTGAAATGGGACGCGAGGAACTGGCATCGACACCCACACAACGCGCAAAAACTCGGATAAACCAGATGCGGACAGACTGAATACAGGTAAGGAGACTTCGGACGAAGAACACCCCCCATCAATCAGCAGTTTTTTTGTGGGCATGCATGATTGTTCACTCAATGCAGGGCTGCTCTTAGAAGAGGGATGGCCTTTCCGAAAAAAGCCCTAAGCAGGCAACTCCACCAGGCAGAGTTCCCCTTCTTTAGGCTTCATGCAATCCTCATAATTTCTCTCCCAATTCTATAGTCTCCCCACTGACTCACGCTGCAATCTGCCTTTAGATAGGCCAGAGGGTGCTTATGGGGCGATCGCCCTTTGCCCACGTCAACCCGCGCCTCAGCCTCTTTTGGGAGTGCTCAATTGCTTTAAACCTGCGAGTGCTGCCACTAGCTCGTATGATTAAGTTTGGCAACAATTGTGATAAGTGAGCGCCCTTGTGAAGGTTTCCGTATTCCACACCCCTGAGCAAATTCCTACAGATAGCACACCCGATTGTGCGATCGCCATCGATGTGCTGCGGGCTACCACCACTATCACTGCAGCCCTACATGCCGGAGCAGAGGCCGTCCAAGCCTTCAGTGATTTAGACGAGCTGATTCGAGTCAGTGATGCCTGGCCGGCTCACCAGCGTCTGCGCGCCGGAGAGCGGGGCGGTAGCCAAGTCGACGGGTTTGACTTTGGCAACTCGCCCCTCGCCTGCACGCCCGACCGCATGGCGGGGCGGCGACTCTTCATCAGCACCACCAACGGCACTCGCGCCCTCACCAGTGTCAAAGGGGCCACCGCCGTGCTGGCTGTGGCCCTGATCAATCGACAGGCCGCTGTCGATTACCTCGCCGCAACGCGCCCGGAGACCGTGTGGATTGTAGGCTCAGGCTGGGAAGGAACCTTTGCGCTAGAAGATACTGTTTGCGCGGGCGCGATTTTGGATGCCTTGCAGTCCGCGACAGGTCTGGCACTGGGGGATCTGGCGGGGAATGATGAGGCGATCGCCGCCACGGCACTGTTTGTGGAATGGGGCGATCGCCTGCTTGAATTGCTGCAACATGCCAGCCACGGCAAGCGGCTGATGCGGCTGAACTGCCATGAAGATTTGGTATTTTGCGCCCAGTTAGATCAGGTCACGACACTGCCGATGCAGCACGAACCCGGCGTGCTAGTTGCGCGGGAGCAGTTGGCCCCTGCCCATTTCAAGGGTTAGCCAGCGCGCCAGTTTAGCAAGAGAGATCGTCAAGGTGTGTTGCCGATCCCCTCAGTCTGGTAAACTCATACACTGAAACACGGTCTGGAAAGTGACGCAAACTCAGCAGTTGGAGGCGATCTCAGGTGGAAGCGACTCTTGGCTTAGAAATTATTGAGGTGGTAGAACAGGCGGCGATCGCCTCTGCCCGGTTGATGGGAAAAGGCGACAAAAATGAAGCCGATCGAGTAGCAGTAGAAGCCATGCGCGAGCGCATGAACAAGATTCAGATGCGCGGTCGCATCGTCATTGGGGAAGGGGAGCGGGATGATGCTCCGATGCTCTTCATTGGGGAGGAAGTCGGCATTTGCACCCAGCCTGATGCCAAAGATTTCTGCAACCCTGAAGAGTTGATGGAAATTGACATCGCCGTTGACCCCTGCGAAGGCACCAATCTCTGCGCCTATGGTCAGCCTGGTGCAATGGCAGTGCTGGCGATCGCCGAAAAAGGCGGCCTGTTCAACGCACCCGACTTCTACATGAAAAAGCTCGCGGCACCCGCTGCTGCAAAAGGCAAAGTAGACATTCGCAAGAGCGCCACCGAAAACCTCAAGATTTTGTCGGAGTGCCTTGACCGTTCCATTGATGAACTCGTCGTGGTCGTGATGAAGCGAGAGCGTCACGATGAGCTAATTGCTGAGATTCGCGAGGCGGGTGCTCGCGTGCGACTCATCAGCGATGGCGATGTGTCTGCGGCCATTTCCTGCGCCTTTAACGGCACCAACACCCACGCTCTGATGGGCATCGGTGCGGCTCCTGAGGGGGTCATTTCTGCCGCTGCAATGAAGTGCCTAGGCGGTCACTTTCAAGGGCAATTGGTCTATGACCCTGCCGTGGTGAAAACCAAGGAATGGGCCAACATGACCAAAGAAGGCAACCTAGCCCGCCTATCCGAAATGAACATCAGCGATCCTGACAAGGTCTACGAAACAGAAGAGCTGGCCTCGGGCAAGACGGTGCTGTTTGCTGCTTGCGGCATCACCCCCGGCGTGCTGATGGAAGGAGTGCGCTTCTTTGGGGGCGGTTCTCGTACCCAGAGCCTGGTCATCTCTACCCAGTCCAAAACGGTGCGGTTTGTCGATACCATCCACATGGCAGACAAAACCAAGGCGCTTCAGCTGCGGTAGAACGCTCGCCCCTAATTCACAATTAGTAGGTTCTACAAAGCGCGTCCTGATTGCAATCAGGACGCGCTTTTTTGTTCTTTATTTGAACGTTCGTTTGGCGAATTCCGTTGGCACACTAGAGCCCACAACCGGTCTAACCTAAACTCCGGTTACCTAGGTGAGTGCCGGTTGGGCGTCAAGCAGCGGGGCGTCAACGACTAGGGCACTGTCTCTGTGTTTGACCAACGTCGATTTGGGGAGGGGGCCCCGCAGATGATCCCACGGCAGCATCTGGTCAGTATCCCAATCAGAAAACACATAATAGTCAAGCGGCGGCAGTTGACCGCGAAATTCCTTAAAGGCGCGGCGATAACTCCCCAGCGTGTCGCCATAGTGGCGCACCTGCTCTAAAAGGGGTGAGAGGCGGCGATCGCCCCGAGAGATAAGCGCTTGAATCACCGACCAGTTGTAGCTTTCAGGTCGAAAATCCACCCCCATTGGGCGCAACTGTTTCTGCAAGAGCTTCAGTCGTTTTTCTGCTTGGGGGTTTACTCCCTGCCACTGGAACGGCGTGTGAGCCTTGGGCACAAAGGTGCTGCACCCGAGCGTCAGTCGCAGTCCGGGGGCAGCGCGCTTGAGCTGCTGCATCATCGCCACAGTTGCCGCGATGTCGTCGGGCTCTTCGCCGGGGATGCCCGCCATGCCATACAGCTTGAGGCTGCTAAGACCGCCCGCTTTGGCGTGAACCGCAGCTTGCACAATTTCGTCATTCTCCAGCTTTTTATTGATGATGCGGCGCAGGCGATCGCTCCCACTTTCCACCGCAATGGTGATAGACCGCGACTCCCGCTTCACCAACACCCGCGCCAGCTTTTCGGTCACGGTATTGGTGCGAACAGAGGATAGGCTAACGCGCACGCCATCAAACTGAGGCTGATCAAGATAGTCCAATACATCCTCAAATTCAGGATGCTGCGTCACCGAGGCTCCCAGCAGCCCCAAGCGGCGAGTGGCCGTTAGCCCGCGCTCAATCGCCGGAATCAGCGACGCCTCGAAACTGGCAGGGCGAAACGGCAGCGTGAGATAGCTCGCCAGACAAAAGCGGCACATCTCTGGGCAGCTCCGCACCACCTCCACCATATAAATACTCTCCCAGGCTGCCCGTGGCGTCACCACCGTAGACGCAGACAGCACATTGCCGCGATAGGTCTGCTTTTCTACCTCAGGGGGAATGGCCGAATCGATCGGCAGGATGTAAGCAATCGCTCCATCCGTCGCCTCATAGGTCACCGTATATAAGCTGGGGACATAGACCCCCGGCACCTGTGCCAGATGCCGCAACACCTCCCTCCGGCTCGCGCCTCGCACCGCGTCATAGGCCGCAACAAACGCCTCCAGCAGATGCTCACCATCCCCCAGCAGCACCACATCAAAAAAATCGGCAAAGGGTTCTGGATTGGCCGTTAGCACCGGGCCACCCCCAAATACTAGGGGATGAGCATCGGTGCGATCTGCCGCCCGCAGGGGAACCTCTAGCCGCTCTAGCAAGCTCAGAATATTGACATAGTCCAACTCCCAAGACACTGAAAAACCCAGCAGCTCAGGCCGGGACGGCAAGCTCTCCTGCACATCGGTAAACAGCCGACTCACCTGCACCCTGGGATTGAGAGCTAACGCTGCCCACACCACCTGATAGCCGAGGCTAGTAATGCCAACGGTGTACTCATTGGGAAACGCAAAGATGGTGGGGATGGCATCTGCCTGAGGCGTCACAGGGGAAAACAGCAGATGCTCGTCAGCAAATACGGAACTCACAATAATCTTGAACTCTTGAGAAGACTCACCCCTTCAGCCTAGCACCGCAGCCGCAGCCTGACCGGCCTGCAAACACAGCGTCGATGCTGACCACTGGCTGAGACAACCTAGTATTTAGGTAACCTGAGTTCGGGATAAGCTCAAACCCTTAATGTGCCGTGCGCGACGCGCACGGCACATTAAGGGTTTTGGGGCATCGCGCGACGCGCGATGCCCCAAAACCCTCTTAACCCGAACTGACGTTAGGTATCTTTTCCATTGAAAAATATAATGTCACTTACGGAGATACACGGATGCATTTTCACTGGGATCGTCGAGCAAGACCTGTAAATATCAGGGCATCTACCCTGTAGGTTTCGCGATCGATTGAATACTCTAGAAAAGTCGATAAAAATAAAAAGATACACGCAACTTTTGTGACGGAATGATGAAGCTGGCAATCAGGCGTTAGCACTCCAGGCCTATTCAGCCATACTTGCCCTCACATCCTTCCTCGCTGAGTAGAGTGCTCAAGGGCCGAATTGGCGCTGTTAGCTACCATCTTGTCTGTCTTAGTAACGCCATGTATATCCCTTTCCCCATCCTCCATCCCATTGCTGCGCCCTGCAGCGCTACCATGCTCAGCCCCGCAGAGCATCAGCGCTTTGGGGCACTCAATTGGGTCACTCTGTCCACACAGGGCATCGGATTCTCTGGATGCTATAGGGGAACTCCTCTGAGGTTCAGATGTGCCAGAACCATCGGCCTAGCCCTAAAGGGAAACGGCCATCAGGGCTTACAGGCATCTACTCCTCGCACCCTATGGGGTCAGTCTAAGCAAAACCCAGGCGGATCATCTCCTCAATGGCTGGGGGATGTTGCCGCGTTACCCCGAACGGAGGCTGAGCTATGGTGAACTCACCAGATGCCTATCATGAAACGTTTGTGCCCCCTACGGAGCGAATTCTTGACCGAGGCGAACCGGGTTGCTTGGTGCCCGACACAACTAAACTGGAGCTGGATGCGCTGCTAGAACAGGCGATTGAGCAATATCAAATTCGAGATTATGAAGCAGCGTTGAACACGTTTCAACAGGTGCTGGTGCACTATCGACGGCTGCCGGATATGCAGGGGGAAGGCGCAACCCTCAGCGGCATTGGGCTGACTTACTATGCGCTAGCGCATTATCAGAAAGCGATCGCCCATTCCTATCAAGCGTTGGCGATCGCTCGGCAGGTGTGCGATCGCAAAACCGAGCGACAGGCGCTGGGCAATTTGGGGAACGCTTACCGCCACTTGCACTATTACGACAAAGCGGTGGAATACAAGCTGGAAAGTTTGAAGATTGCCCGCGAAATTCAAGATCGCCGGGGCGAAGTGGCTGCGCTCAATAACCTCGGCATGGTGTTCAAAGCGATGAACGATTGCGATCGCGCGATCGCCTACTACAGCCGAGCCCTCGAATTAGCGAAAGATCTAGACGAGGTGCAGGTGCAGGTGCAGGTGCAGGTGCTACGCAACTTGGGCAATGCGTACCATGCCAAGGCGGATCATGAACAAACTATTGTTTGTTATGAACGGCTGCATAGCCTCGCCCAGCAGCATGGCGACCGAGCGCTAGAAGGGCAAGTGTTAAAAAACCTGGCGATCGCCTGTCATTCCGTAGAAGCTTATGACAAAGCGATTGGCTATCACCGTCAGCGGCTGATTTTGGCGCAGGAACTGGGCGATCGCCGCAATGAGGATCAAGCACTCGAAAGCCTCTGCGCGATCTACGAAACCCAGAACAACTACGAGCTAGCCATTAACTGCTGCGAACAGCGGCTCAAGCTGGCGCAAACTGCTAACGACAGCAGTCTGATGCAGCAAGCGCTCAATAGCCTCAAAGCCCTCTGCTGCTCCATTGGCGACTATGCCCGAGCCAGCCAATATAGCAAGACTAAGCCCAGAAGCTAACGCCGCAGTCACAACGCCGCAGTCACAACGCCGCAGTCACACTGTTCTACCCTTCTTTGACTCTGGCGACGCGCCTGCTTTTGAGGGCCGCTACTAGCCCGCTATTGGCCTGCTACTGCCCTTCTTCTAACGGCAGCACATCGTCTAGGGGCTCCAGCGTCTCTGTTGCCTCTGTCTCAATCGAATAGTCGCGGGCGGGACGTGCCATTTGGTCGCGCAACTGCCTCAGGCCAGTCAGTTGCGACTGCGCTTGGGCATAGGCTGGCGTGTTGGGTGGCAGTTGCTCCATCAGGGCGATCGCCCCAACCAAGTCATACCCGGCCCGGCTTTGCGCGGCTTGCAGCACCTCGCTGCTCCACTGATTCACCATGCGGGTGGCCTCAGCAGACACCGAGGTGCCCGCAGGCACCTGCCCTGCAAGCCGAATACTCTCTAGCAATGCGGCGGGCGTGCGGGCAGTGGCAAGGCTGCGAGCTTGCTGCATTTGCGATTGGGCTTCAACCTGGGTGCGCCAGGCGCGTAGCTCGTTTTGAGCATCCGTATGCAACACGCGTCCGGCTCGGATGCGCTCTGCGGTGACGATCGCCCCCGTTAGATCCCCAGATGAGGCCAACTGCCGCGCCCGATCAAGCACCGGCTGATCTTGCGCCCGCTGAATTTGATTCGTCCAGCCCTGAATGCGGGTTTGGGCCTCGTCGTGTAAGGCGCGCCCTGAGCGAATTCGTTGAGCCACGGCGATCGCTGACGGCAGGTCACCTACACTGGCATAGGAGTCGGCTTGGGTCAGCAGTGGGCGATCTTCAGTCGTTTCGATCTCGGTCGTCCACTCGCGAATCAGCTCATTGGCCTCATCAGATCGGGGATTACCGCGGGGCACGGCACGAGCCTCGGCAATGGCAGCACGCAAATCGCCGAGGGTGCCGAGCGCGGCCACTTCCCTTGCTCGCGCTAGAGTGCCGACATCCTGAATCTCAAGCTGCCAGCGGGCAATCCACTCTTGGGCTTTGCCATAGAGGGGGCGATCGCTCCGCATCCGCTGCAGCTGCACCACTGCCGCCTGCAAATCAGCCACGGTGCCCTGCCAAGACTGCGCTCGCGCCTGGGCCACGGTCTTAAAGTCCTGCACATCCTGCTGCAAAGCCGGTGTATTGGGAATTTCGTCCACGATTGCTAACGCTTCTTCCAAGTTGCGGCGGTCTAGCGACGCCTCAGCCACGGCCATCATGTCTCGCCCAATGCTATCGATTAGCCGCTGAGCCGAGGAGTAAATGGGGCTATTGGGCTTGATCTCGCGGGCCATTTCAACAGCTTTTAGCAGATTCGTTAACCCGCCTTGCCGCGCAAGTTGACGAATCTCTGCTAGGCGGCTGCCGTCTTCCCGCGAAGCGGTGATCAAGTCCTGCAACTGCTGGTATTTAGTGGTTTCCCAATAGCGGTTGCCCACGGTGAGCAACTGCACAGCTAGGTCAAAGGCCTTGCGAGGGTCTTGCCCATCAAACAGCAGATCTTCTGCCTCGCCGTAGAGCGACTCAGCAGAGGCCCAGACCTCTCGCCAAGACTCAATGCGCCGAGAGACATCCTGATGCGCATCGGTATCTTGAGGGATGCGCTGGGCAATGGCGATCGCCCCCTGCAGTTCGCCGCGATGAAAGGTCTCATCGGCCAGATCAAGAATGTCGTTGGCCCATTGCTGAATGTGGCGCTCTGCCTCTGGACGCATCGGATGATTTTGGGGCAGGTCGTTGACGGTGGCGATCGCCGCTAGCAGGTCATCTACCGTTTGTTTATTCGCGGCGAGCTGGGCGCAATAGAGCCGCAGCGACGCCGATGAGGTCGGCCAGAAGGTTGCAGGGCAGTTGGGCAACGACGGCAGCTTAAACAGCAGCGCCGCACTCAGCCAGCCAACCCCTAGCACCGAGGCTGAGCCCACGAGCAACAGCGACTGCCAGCTAGTTGCAGCACCCATGGTTTGCGTCACGACTCGCCGCAGCGGCGCGAACCGAGTCGCGCGGGCCGACTCCCAAGGCTCGGGCATTTCATATCCGGTTGAAGCGGTAGCTTGGGGCGATCGCCCAGATTGAGGCCTAGGCTGACGCTCCGCCTGGCGGCTGGCCTGGGGCCGAACGGTCGTCTTGGGCGGCACAGGGGGCACCGTCTGTGCTTGCCGCTGGCTACCCGGCTGGGGCGATCGCCGCGACGGCTGCCTCGAAGCCACTCCCTTTCGCTCGTTGCTCATACCCGTTCATTCCTTACGCTGTCGTCCCTCGCCCCCATGCCCTCAGGCCCATGCCCTCAGATTAGCGAGCCTTCTGAATTCAAGAGTCATATCCCAGTCTGCCGCAGCCGTACAGAGACTTGATCAGGCATCTGCAAGGCTAGAACCCGCAAACCGCTCCCATGCTTCGCCCAATCGACCTCACTCTAACGGTTAATTCTATGGGCTTTCTAGCGTTTCGGGACGAGATTTATTGCTGCAGATTAGCGCATGCGTCTAAAAGACCGATAGAGAACCGGCGCATGATGCCCGGAGCATCGTAGCTGGGACATCGGGCGATCGCCCTGATCCACACCCTTAGCCGTTACTCAACGCATTCGCTTTCAGCTCTTCGATCAAATTCTCTAAATGGTCACTGTCAGCCTGATACACCTCATTGCAGAAGTGGCAGATTGCCTCTGCCCCATCATCTTTGACAATCATGTCACGCAGTTCTTCTTCACCCAGCATCTTCAACGCGCCCAGCATGCGATCAAACGAGCAACCACAGTGGAAGCGGAGCAGCTGTGTGTCTGAAAACACCTGTAGCCCCAGATCTCCCATCAGGTCCTCAAAAATCTGCGGCAGCGTTTTCCCGGCTTGCAGCAGGGGCGTAAAGCCAGAGAGACCCCCAATGCGCGATTCCAGCAGTTCCACTAAAGACTCATCGCGTGCAGCCTTGGGCAACACTTGCACCAGCAGTCCGCCAGCGGCAGTGGCTCCGTCCGGCTCCACAAACACGCCCACTACCAGCGCGGAGGGAGTTTGCTCGGAGGTCACCAAGTACGACGCTACATCTTCCCCAATTTCGCCCGATACCAGCTCGACTGTGCTGGCGTAGGGATAGCCATACCCGATATCTCGAATCACATGCAGATAGCCATTGTGCCCCACTGCTGCGCCCACATCGAGCTTGCCTCGGGCATTGGGCGGCAACTCTATCGCCGGATTATCCACATAGCCCCGCACGGTGCCGTCTAGGCCCGCATCCACAAACACACCGCCTAGAGGGCCATCGCCCTTCACGCGAATGTTGACCCGCGACCCAGCCCGCTTCATGCTGGAGGCTAGCAATAGCCCCGAGGTCATGGTGCGCCCCAAGGCTGCGGTAGCGACATAGGATAATTGGTGCCGCTGTCGGGCTTCATCGGTGAGTCGTGTGGTGATGGCACCGACGACTCGAATACCACCTTCTGCTGCCGTTGCTCGAATAAGATGATCCGCCATGAACTGCCTTTACACTTCTTAATACTGTGATACTCACATCTTGCACCATTTTTGGCGTTGCTTAATCGGCTAAACCGGCAACGCTTTGCGACGTGTGGTGTTCCTTAATTAAATTAATTTAAAGTTAAAAAGAGACCTTTAGCCGCGACCCAATCGAACGTCCTCCCGTTCTTCGATGCTTCGATGAAATGAATGAACCTACGTCAGGGGTGTCAAGCGCGTATCGACTGTCTCTATTCTAAGAGGTCTATGCGGGCGGCTGAGCAGCCTGCGACCTTCGAGCGGGAAGGCCCAGCGCGGCAGGGGTTTGCCCCATAGTGATGTTCCATAGCGAGGCGCTCAGAGGGCGTTGAGAAGCATTGGAATTTTAGGGGCTGTCATCAATTAGCCTCTGATATCCCCGAAATCAACCGTCACAGCCCCTAGCCTGGTTTTTGGGTCGGGCGTGGCAACGCTCATAGCATCAGGCGTTTGGTCAGAATTGATGACACGCCCTAGAATTAGGCGGGCGATCGCCCCGCTCCATCGTCCATGCGCACCTGCTTTGGCTAGCGCCGTTGGGGGTGACGAACGCCTTGATCCCGGCTGAATTCGGGCTTATGTGTCTTAGATTAAATCAATCGGCTTAATGGGATAGCAATAGCATCCCCCAGCTCAAATTAAACAACAGCAACCTGCGGTGTCTTGGGTTTTAGAAACCTTACAGGAACTTGACTGTAATGCGCGTCACAAAAAATCCGATGCGATATAAAATCGAGATGTTTGTCAGGGTTATCCCGAGTGTCATCTCTAGCGTGCTGATCTGCGCTCATCACAGGGTATGTCACCTCTAGCCGATGCCTGCTAGCGCCGGACTCAAGGCTTGGCATGCGCCAGGTTTGGTTGAAACATTGCCGGATGCAGTGCGTCTGTTTTTGAAGCATGTTCTTAGTTGCTGCATCGCGTCTAAGCCTGCTTGAGCAAGGTGCAATTCAAGCAAGCCGCACCGCCGCAATTGACTAGATTTAAGAGATTTAAGACGAATTAGCGCGTTGGCCCCCTGCGGTGCTCACGGTGTCTTAAAAGGTGCCGTCAGCCGATGTAGAGGGGGCGATCGCCCTGATAACACTGGGCTATGTCTTGGCCTGAGCCGTCTGACGTCGCATCCCCTTGTCTGACTGCCCACCCCTTAGTGATTTCCTGGATGACTACGTTGACTTATAGCAGAGAGCGTCTGTTAAGCCTGCCCCACCTTGCTCAAGATCGCATTCTCGCGGCCATTGATGTGGGCACAAACTCCATTCACATGGTGGTAGTAAAGATTCAACCCACCCTGCCTTCATTCACGATTATTGCGAAAGAGAAAGCCACCGTGCGGTTGGGCGATCGCGATCGCAATACTGGCAACTTGACGCCTGCTGCAATGGAGCGCGCCACTCTAGCGCTACGTCGCTGTCGAGAAATCGCCAAAAGCTTGAATGTGGAAGAAATCGTGGCGGTCGCCACCAGTGCCACTCGAGAAGCCCCTAACGGGCGCGACTTCTTGCAGCATATTGAACAAGAGTTGGGTCTCACCATTAATCTGATTGCAGGGCAGGAAGAAGCGCGTCGGATTTATCTGGGTGTGCTGTCGGGGGTGGAGTTCAACAACCAGCCCCATGTGATTATCGACATTGGCGGCGGCTCTACTGAACTCATTTTGGGCGATGGTCATGAGCCGCGCACGCTCAGCAGCACGAAGGTGGGGGCCGTGCGGCTGACCACCGAGCTAGTGTCTACCGACCCGATCAGCAACACGGAGTTCACGGCTCTGCAAGCCTATGTGCGAGGCATGCTAGAACGGCCTATAGAAGAAGTGCGCCAAAATCTGCGACCGGACGAGTTGCCCCGGTTGGTGGGCACCTCGGGCACTATTGAGGCGTTAGCCGCCCTGCACGCCCGCGACAACTTGGGGACGGTGCCTGACCCACTGCACGGCTATCAGCTCACCCTGCGCGACTTACGCGACCTGGTATCGCAGCTGCGCCGCATGGACTATGACGAGCGCTGCGACCTGCCTGGGATGAATGATCGCCGAGCCGAAATTATTGTGGCGGGCGCGGTGATTTTGCTAGAGGCGATGTCGCTGCTGGATCTAAAATCGGTGACGATTTGTGAGCGATCGCTCCGAGAAGGCGTCGTGGTGGACTGGATGCTGACCCACGGGCTGATTGAAGACCGACTGCGGTATCAAAGCTCCATTCGGGAGCGCAGCATTCTTCGGACGGCACAGAAGTATCATGTCAACCTGCCCTATGCTGAGTGCATCGCTGGCCACGCCCTGAGTTTGTTTGATCAAACTCAGGGCGTTTTGCATGAATGGGGTGACGATGCCCGCGAACTGCTCTGGGCGGCAGCCATGCTGCACAACTGCGGCCATTACGTGAGCCATTCGGCTCACCACAAGCATTCCTACTATTTGATTCGCAATGGTGATTTGCTCGGGTTTACAGAAGTCGAAATTGAGGCGATCGCCAACATAGCCCGCTACCATCGCAAAAGCTGCCCTAAGAAAAAACACGACACCTACCGCAGTCTCGACAGCAAACCCCATCGACTCATGGTGGATCAGCTCAGTCCGCTATTGCGGCTGGCCGTAGCGCTTGATCGCCGTCAGATCGGGGCTATTCGTCGGGTGCAGGTGCATCATCAGCCTGACGATGGCAAGCTGATGATGCATCTAGTGCCGCAAGACCCTCAGGATGAGTGCCTGTTAGAACTGTGGGGGCTCGATCAGAAAAAGAGCTGTTTTGAATCGACCTATGGGCTGAAGCTTGTGACCGTGTTAAAGCCTTAAGCCGTGTGAATTGGGCGATCGCCCCACGATGGTGGTTAGATGTTTGTTAAAAATTCTTAGCGTTCCGCAATTTGTCTCTAATTCGCAGTAAGTTTGGTTCTGAAGCTTGTACTTACCTGCATAGTAGGAATCTCAATATGGCAGCCTCCTATCTTCCTTCCATTTTTGTGCCCATTGTTGGCTGGGTTTTTCCTGCCCTAGT
Source organism: Kaiparowitsia implicata GSE-PSE-MK54-09C (assembly GCA_019359435.1). Lineage (GTDB taxonomy): Bacteria > Cyanobacteriota > Cyanobacteriia > Elainellales > Elainellaceae > Kaiparowitsia > Kaiparowitsia implicata. The sequence continues at coordinate 31,181 of JAHHHI010000073.1, read as the reverse complement.
GATGGCGTTCCTCTTTATTTACATTGAGAGCGACGCGTAGCATTTCACCTGTGCTGCGGCGCTGTGCTGCCTCTGGGCAGCCCCCCTTAGTTGACTCCCATTGACAGTCGTTCAGACCAAGTGTTCTGAACCAGTGCTCAAGAGAGTTGCTCAACAGAGTTGTTCAAGAGAGATATTCAAGGATGACGATGGACATAATTAAACCCGCTGGCGATCCTCAAATTGGCAATCTTGCCACCCCTATTAATTCCTCAGAGTTCACCAAAGCGCTAATCAACAACCTACCGGCCTATCGCCCTGGGTTGTCGGCACAGCGGCGCGGATTAGAAATTGGCATGGCGCATGGCTACTTGCTCTATGGGCCGTTTGCGCTGACCAGTCAATTTCGCAACACCTCCTATGGCCCAGTCGTAGGGTTGATTGAAGCCATTATTCTAGTGGTCATTTTGACACTCTGCCTGTCTCTTTATGGTGGTGTGGGCGTCAAAAAACCCATCGCGACAGTCACCAATCCCAACCCTCCCGCCGCGCTCGGCACCTCCGAGGGCTGGAGCGAGTTTGCTGGGATGTTTTTGGTGGGTGGTATCGGCGGTGCAGCCTTTGCCTATGTGATATTTGCCATTTTTAACTCTGGCGTGCTGCAAACCTTTGGCGACATTTTGAGCTAGGTTCCAATGTTGAAACGGTGCTCAGTGTGTCAGCATTTAGTCCCGTTCTATAGGGTTTCAGGCACCTTGCAAAGCGTTGTTCTCCCACTAGTGGCTTGGGCAAATCCATGTTTGCTCTGGCAACGTTAGCTCTGTCTAAAGCAGCCTCTGACCTCGTGTTGTAACTTCGTAAAATCTCAGCCAATTCCTAAAGCCGTGCTGCCTGCGACGTGGGTAGCACGGCTTTCGCATTGTTTCAGCCCTCGCGCGACGGAGCTTAAACAACGCGATCAAACTCGCGCTAATAGAAAACCTGAGTTAAAGATTAAGCTCACACCCTGCCGTGCGAATCGCGCAGCGCCCCAAAACCTGCCTTGACTCAAACTGAGGTTGTAAAAAAGAGGCAGGTTGACCCGTCTCTTTCTTGTGCTGGGTGTTTATGGTTTGGTGGAACTCCCACCGTGCCAGGATTCCACTAAAACACTTGTCCTCACCCACTCAGCTATTGCCCGTCTAGATAGCGTTAGCCAGGCATCTCAGCAGTACTAAAAATTGCGTCATCGTCCCCAAAGGCTTTGAACTCCAGCGCGTTGCCGCTGGGGTCGAAAAAGAACATCGTAGCCTGCTCACCGACTTCACCCTGAAAACGCACATAGGGCTCAATGATGAACGTGATGTGATGGGTTCGAAGGCGATCGCCCAATTACGTCCACATCGGCATTGGCAAAATCACCCCCTAATGCTGGATCGGCACCGCCTTGCCATCCACCAAATTTTTAGTCGGAGAGTCCACAGGGACATCTACCAAATGCGCCGTAATCTGGTGCCCAAATAGGTTGAAATCTATCCAGCGATCGCTCTGACGCCCCACCGGACAGCCCAACACAGTCTCATAAAAATATCGGGTAGCTGCCAAATCCATCACTGGAAACACTACATGAAATGGTCGTAGGGTTGCAGACCTATCCATTGTTAGTTTGGTGTTCGTTTGGTCGTAGTTACAACTCGGTATGGTTTGATGTCTTTTATAGTAGTCACGACCTGCTTAGCCTAACCCTTAAGTAGACTGGGAAGGACATGTCAGCCTCCCCTGAGTATCCTATGGCCTCCCCTCAGTATCCTATCGACAGAAAAGATGTCATGGCCTTGGCTACAGTTGCCGCTTTTCTAGTTTCCATTGCGGCGGTTGTAGGCGTGTGGAGATCGGCCAGTGCCGCTAAAGATAACCGCATCAGCCAGCTACTCAGCCAGCGCGAGTGCGTCGGCTGCGACCTAGAGAACGTACATCTACGCAATGCCAGCCTACAAGACGTAAACCTGGAGTATGCCAACCTGCGTGGAGCCGATTTGCAAGGAGCTAGCCTGGTTGACGCGAGCTTAGCCGGAGTCGTGTTGGATCAAGCCAATCTAACCCAGGCCAACCTGCAGCAAGCGCATCTTAACAATGCCCTACTCAGCCGCACCCTTCTAGATCGAGCTAACTTGAGTGGGGTAGAACTCCGCAGCACCTATCTAGGCGATGCGTCATTGATTCGCGCCAATCTGACAGATAGCTATTTAGAAGAGGCGGTCTTTAGTCGCGCTGACCTCAGCTATGCCACCCTGACGGGCGTGCAAATGCTCGGCGCCAATCTGGCAGAGGCAAACCTCAGCCACACAGACTTAACCAATGCCGACCTCCGTCGAGCTTACCTGGGCGATGCTCATATGCCCTATGTGCGCCTCAATAATGCGAATTTAACCCGCGCCAACCTATCCCGTGCCAACCTCAGTCAGGCCGATTTGCGCGGGGCCAAATTAGTCGGGGCAGACGTAGTTCGGGCCGATCTGTCTGGGGCCGACTTGCAATATACGAATCTGCAACGCACCAATCTAGCCCGCGCCAACCTAAGTCAAGCTAATTTCCGCAATACCGATCTGCGCGGCGCTAACCTCCAGCGTGCCAATCTGAGTCAGGCTCGGTTAGAGGGAGCAAACCTGACAGACGCCAATCTGACGGATGCTAACCTAGCAGACGCCTACCTGTGCAATACCACCATGCCCGATGGGCAGATTGAACACCGCAGTTGCGCAGAGGACATTGCTAGCCAAGGCACACCACCCGATCTGCTGCCAGCCAGTGCGATCGCATCCCCCACCACGCCAGCCTCCGTAGAATAGCAAGCAGTCACGACTCAGGTTAACCGACCTAGCGATTGCAACCCTTGAATCGCCGTTAGGAGAGTCCTAATCAGGACTTTCCCACATTAATCCACCGTTTTTTTGTGGGGCAACCGGTTGTTTGTCTAAAGTGAGAATGTTCTGGTCGAGAAAGTCCCTTAGTGGAATAAAGACAACTGTTGCCCATCAGAGCGCTGGGCTATGACCCGTTCTACGTCACCCCGGCGATAGAGTTCAGTCATCCGTTTGTAGCGTTTGACTGTGCGGCCTGTGATGCCTGCGGCGGCGAGGTGCGATCGCCCCTCTGCAGTGGAGCATCCCAACAGATGAGCCGCATCGGTAACAGAGAGCCATTGCTGGGCAAACCGCTGCAGAATTTCGGCATCGGGCAACTGCAAAATGTCGGTCAGCAATCGCTCGGCAAGCAGCCAACAGGCGATCGCATCCGCCTCGGCCCGATGCGACGTATTCACCGGAAAGCTAAAATGCTGCACCAAGTCGGGCAGGCTGCGAGAGCGCAGATGCGGCAGCATCAGCCGCGCGAGTTGAACCGTACACAAATGCTCGGCGGTAGGGCGCATAAATGAAACACCGAGCCGTTCATACTCCGCCTGCAAAAAGCCGTAGTCAAAGTCTAGGTTATGCGCCGTCAGCAGCCCCACCTGCAGCCACGGTTGAAACTGGGGGAGTGCCACCGCTGCCGTCGGAGCATCCGCCACCATGGCTTGGGTAATGCCCGTGATAGAGACAATATTCGGCGGAATGACGGCCTCTGGGTTAATCAGCGTGCTCTGCTGGTGCTGAATGCCGTCGGCCAGAGTCGCCTGCACCACCGCCAGCTCGGTAATGCGGCTGCTAGAGGCGCGACTGCCAGTGGTTTCCACATCCACTACCGTAAAGGTCTGTTGGCTGGCTTGGCGATAGAACGCTAGCAAGTCAATCGATAGCAGAAGTTGGGGATGCGTCATCGTACAGGGCGTCAGTAGACTCTATCAAATTTGGCATCAAATTCAGATAAAACACAATTAGGACTTTCGCAGTTGGGCGATCGTTAGGGTGCATAGCCTCTCAAAAATCGTCCACCTACCCAATCTGCTACTAGGGGCTGTCATCAATTAGCCTCTGATATCCCAGAAATCAACCGTCACAGCCCCTAGCCTGGTTTTTGAGTCGGGCGTGGCAACGCTCATAGCATCAAGCGTTTGGTTGGAATTGATGACACGCCCTAGAGTGCATAAGTTCTGGCTATTGCGGGAAGCCGCTTAAGAGAAGTCGCTAGAGCAGCGTGAGATCGCCAACGACATCCAGCCGCTTCACGTCGCTGAGAAGCATATAGCGCTCAGACAAGGTTTCGGCGATCGCCGGAGTAATCCACCCCAGCTGACGCAGCAAATGCACCGCCACCGCGTATTTAGCGCGCCGTGCCCCATCGTTAACCTTAATTGCGATCCCCAGCCCTTCGCCCACGCGGCCAATGCACTGCACGCCTTCTGCACCCGACTTGCTCACCAATTCACCATTGGTAAGCCGCATCAGTTCTGTATCAAACTGCCCCTCACCCGAAATTAGGGTTGGATGGTGCGTCATGGCGCGCACTACCCGCTCTAGATCGAGGCTAGAGCCCGAGGCCAGCAGTGCATAAAGGGTCGCCATTTGGCTGAGTTGCAAGAAGTAGGTAGGCGCTCCGCAGTCATCGCGCACGCCAATGAACTCAGCGGCGGGCATCTTCAAGAGCTCGGCCATTTTAGAGAGAATCATGGTCTGAACTGGGTGGTCGCGATGCAGGTAAGAGCCCAGCGAAAAATTGCAGAGCTGGCATACGGCTAACATCCCCGCGTGCTTGCCCGAGCAGTTGTGCTGTAGCGGGCTATGCTTGCCCTCGGGGATGGGGCATTGCAACATAGCCGGGTCAACATCACAACGCCAGAGAATGTTGAAGGCCTGTCGAGCTTGCTCAACCGATCCCTGATGCGAGGCGCACATAATGGCTAGGTCGCGATCGCTCAACTGAAACCGCTCTAACGCGCCTGACGAGGTCACTGCCAGCGCCTGAAACGGCTTTAGGGCAGAGCGGACAAAGGTTGCTGTTTCGGCATTACCCGCCACGGATAGCACCCGACCGCGATCATCTGCAACGGCGGCCTGAATAGAATGGGTCGATTCAACAATGCCCTCGCGCAAGAGCCGAACTTCTAACTCTGCTGTACATGTGCGTTTTCCCATACTCATAGCTCTCACCTGTGACCTATTTCCGTCACGTAATTCCGCGCTCATTGCCCATCACTCTGGGCGATCGCCGGTTCCATCATCCGTCTAAAAGCCGAATAGCACAATCCACACACTGGCTCCCAACACCAGCACCCCACCAAAGGCCGCAAAGGTGAGCAACAGCCGCTGCAAAATCGGTTTGATTTGATAGGTCACGATCAGGCGATCGCGCTGAACCACCTCGTCGGGCTTCGTCCAGGTTTGCCCGTCATACCAGCCAGACTCTTCATAAAAAATGGTTTCACGCAGCAGGCGATCGCGCACATAGAGCCAGCCCAATAGCAGCCGCACCAGCGCCAACCCTGGCAGCACCAGCGCCCCCGCTGCTGCGCACAGCACAAATTGACCGGGGTGTTTTTGAGCCGGAAAACTCACCGCTGCCACCGGGGCCGACAGCAGCCAACTCATGCCCCACAGCACCACAATCGGCTTAAGGTATGACACCAACCCCAGCGTTGCCCAGCGAAAATACCAAGATTCTGCTAGGTCGCGAAACTCATTGAGGGGCTGCTGCTCAGATGGAACGGGGCAGACAGGAGCAGAGGGCTTCATCATCCAGGGTCAACTATCCAAGGTCAAGATGGTAAACGGGGCAAGGGGTACACAGATGAAAACAGCAACCCAGATGCACCTGCACCAAACAGGATGCATTCCATAGTATGACCATATCCCAAATTGCCGATCTTGCAGATGCGCCAGCGGTGACACTCTAGGGGCTGTCATCCATTAGCCTCTGATATCCTAGAAATCAACCGTCACAGCCCCTAGCCTGGTTTTTGGGTCGGGCGTGGCAACGCTCATAGCATCAGACGTTTGGTTGGAATTGATGACACGCCCTAGGTGACCGAGTCGCCTGCAATGGACAACGGCACTCGCTCGGCATGGCCCCAAAACGCTTCTAGGCTATAAAAATCGCGTTCGTCAGGCATAAAGATATGCGCCACGACCTCGCCATAGTCAATCAGCAGCCATCTCCCATCTGCCTGTCCCTCTTTGCGCAGGGGCACGCGATCCCATTGCTCTTCGACTTTAGCCTCAATGGAGTTGGCGATCGCCCGCACCTGCGGCATCGACAAACCCGTGATGATGACGAAGTAATCTGCCAGGTACGAGACATCTGTGACCTTGAGCAGCACAATGTCTAAACCTTTGCGATCGTCAGCGGCATCAACCACCGTCAGCGCCAAGCGATAGGTATCATCCAACTCATCCAATGGGGATGACAGGGCCTCTTGCGTCAGTGGAGCCGAAGGTTTAGAGACTTGGGAACGAGATGCATGGGGGAAATTTGTCATTAATGATGTTCAGTCCTCAGCGTTTAGTAATTTTAAGCCAGCGCAGCGCTAAAATTGCTGCCCTGGTGCAGGTTAGCGAGAGTAGACGGCACAGACCAGAGCTTCCTATTCATCTAGGGCGCGGTCTAAAGCACAGTGTCTAGCACAGTCTGCTAGGGCAATCTGCTCAGACGAACCGCCCATAACAATGGACAAGTTACTCCGTGCAACACCGCCCTATCTTCTAGTTATGACACTCTGACCATAATCTGTGGAGAGTAATTAGGTCTTTTTAACATAATGTGAGGGGATGAAGCGTTGAAACGGCGACGCGGAGAGCGGCATCAACGAGTCATTTCAGCCAGATCCCAGATCCCAGCATAAATTTTTATAACGTGAACTCAGTTCGGGTTAAGACAGGGCAGGCCTTTGGTACATCATTAACCCGCAGATCCCCTATCTGTTTGGCGCTTATTAAATTCGCGATGTCAGAGGACTGCGCTAGCCAAAACTGAGGGCAAATTCATCAAATTTTATGGCAGCAGAATCGGGAGTGCGAGTATCAAAGCGGTAGCTGCTGACGGTGCCTGTAGCAGTGTCCAAGATGCTAAATACAGTGATGTTATTGTCTGCTACAAAAGGCATTAATTCCCCTTGGTCAGTTGCGAGGGGCGCCAGAGTAGGCAGAATAGGCTCTAGCCCATAGGGGTCGCCTAGAGCAGCATAGTTCGAACTGTTCTCTGGCACATCGCGAGGATTGTCACCCCAAGCGGCACCGTAGGTGTTGCCCACATTCGAGGATTCCAGTAGTTCTACGCCGCTGGGGGTGCGGAAGCGATTCCAAATATGGGAGTGTCCGTAAAAGACGAGCTGTACATTCGCGGCTTCGAGCAGTGGCATCACATCGCGGATGAGGTAGTCGTCGGTTTTGGAATAGTCGTAGCGGACGGCGGCGATCGCCCCTGTGTCATCCCACTCTACGACTCGGACTGGGTCAGTGTAAGGAGGAACCACATTATCCCCCAAGGAATGGGGGGGATGATGCAGCATGACAACGCGGTAACGCGCCTGAAGGAACTCTGGGCTCGTGAGTTCTTGCTTGAGCCAATTGTATTGCAGACTGCCTTGGGCGATGGATTCAAAAATAACTTGCCCAAAGCCCCATTTGTCCCGCTGGGTGAGCGCATCCTGTGCTTCTTGATATTTGCCGCTGCGGTCGGGGTCAGTGTTGGGGACGCGCCACATGTTTCCGGTATAGAGCACAACGAGGCGGATATCGCCAAAGGTTGTGGCGTAGTAGGTTTCGCCCCCATCGGGGCTTTGGGGAAGGGTGAAGAGGGCTTCGTAGGTGTCGGTGTTGTAGGAGTAGTCTTTGAGCGATCGCGCGGCGACATCTCCATAAATTCGCAGCGCAGCCTCTCGGGGAATCGCATCGTTAAATTCATCGTTAAGCCCATCTGACAGCCCCATTCGGCCCATGACTTCATGGTTGCCGATTGCGGTAAACAGCGGCGCAGACTGAATTAGTGCTGCTCCCTGGTAAGTGCGTGGGGCGATGCCCTCTCGCTCGAGCGTATAGGCTGCATGGCCCTGCAAACACGGGAAGAAGGCATTGCCTTGGTTATGGTCAAACCATTCAGAAGCGCGGTCGGGAATGTTGACTAGATCCCCAGCTAGCCACACGGCATCGACTTGGCCGACAGTTTCCTGCACTTTTTGCAGGTTTGCGGCTGTCATAGGCATTTGCTGGTGGTCAGAGGTCAGGAGGATTTTGAGGGGGGTGCCAGAGGGGGGGGCTGCTGACAATGTAAATGCAGCGCTACTCACGGCCTGTCCATCATTGCGAATGCTGATGACGCGATAGGGAACGCGCTGACCCGACGTCAGCCCGCTGACAGTAGACTCATGTCGCCAAACGGTGCGGAATGTGGGTGCTGTGTAAACTTGCCCGTCTTCGACCTGGTTGCCTACGCGCGATTGCTGATCTTCCCGCAGTCGATTGGGCTGGGTGGTGGTGGCGATCGCCCGCTGCTCAAAATCATCGCCAAACTCAACCCGATGCTCAGTCCCCTGAAATTCAGTAAACCAGACGACCGTGACGCTCTCTGCGGTGGGTGATTGCAAAAACGGGTCGGTTAGCAACTGTGGTGGCGGGCTGGAGGGGGTCTGGGGCAAACAGGACAGCATCAGTACCGTCACCGCTGCTAAAAAACCTAGCAACCAAACACGAGAAGCAACCCACCCACGCATAGCATTCGATAAAACTCGTTGGATTTACGGTACTGCACCCTGGTTAACGTTAATGTCAGTTCGGGTTAAGGAGGTTTTGGGGCACCGCGCATCGCGGGCAACACGGTTTAGCGTTGTTTTAAATCAATTCCGAAAATTTGGGCTACAAATGGGGGGCAAGGGGGCTTTGCCCCCTTGTGGGGAACGCAGTTCCCCACCCCCCTCCTCAAACAATCCGTCGTTCTGATTTAGAGAATTGATATTAGCCTCGCACTGCGGGGCTGAAACAACGCGATCGCCCTCACGCCCGGTTGAGAAAGGCCGTAGACCCGGCCTAGGCCGAGCCAAGCGATGGATGAATAAACCTTACGGACTGTGCAGAATCTACAGAATCGCCTCAACGGTTTGAGGATAGGGACACGGGCATAATCGCCAACTGATCGAGCGATGCCGGCTGAGATAGGCTAACCAAGTGAGGCAACAGGGGTGCGCTGAGTTCTAAAAAGATATCGGCCATGCCAAACTCTACTTGAAGCAGGGTGTGCAATTCTTGCAACAGGCGATCGCGCGCTGCCCCATCTGCCCTATCAACCCACAGGCGAGCCGCAATAGCCTCTTGACCCGGTGCGATCGCCCAGAGCCGCATCTGCTCCACCCGCAGTACGCCTGACGCTGCTTCTAACGCCGCCTGCACCTGTGCCGCATCCAGATGGCGGGGGGTCGTTTCTAGCAAGACGTTAAGGCTCTGACGCACGAGGGGAATCGCCCCGATCAAAATGAATACAGCAACCACGAGGCTAATCGCGCTGTCAGCCCAAGCCCAGCCCCAAGCCCATACGGCGATCGCCGCTATAATCACCCCAACTGACCCTGCCGCATCGGCCACCATATGCAAAAACGCGCCTTTCAAGTTCAGGTCGTGGTGGCTATGGTTATGCAGCAGCGCAATGTTGAGCAAATTCACGCCCAAACCCGCAATGGCCGTCAGCAGCATGGGTAGCGCCACAATGTCAGACGCGGGAGCCTGTAGCCGCGCAATCGCTTCTGACCCTACCCAAAAGGCGATCGCCACCAAGCCCAGTCCATTCACCAAGGCCGCTAAAATTTCAACCCGGCGGTAGCCAAAGGGCGCACGCGCCGAGGCCGGAAACCGTGCAATCCAAGTTGCGAGAAGGGCGATCGCCAGTGCCCCACAGTCTGAAATCATGTGCCCGGCCTCAGCCAACAGCGCCAAACTGCCGCTAGACAGGCTTACCAATAATTCCACAACTGAAAAGCCACCAATCAGCCCTAGCGCGATCCACAGCAGCCGCGCTTTTTTCGCACTGTCAATCGGCATCATCGCAGAGTGCTGGGGGCAGTAGCAATTGGCAGGGTGAGCAACCATAAATTCCAAGCTGTACAGGTCTAGTAATAATCTACGTTCAGTATCTTCATCAGGTGTAAGCGTCAATCCTGTGAAATGCTCTCTGAGGGAGCATTTCACAGGATTATGCCATCCCGCAACCAGCGAACTCAGCCTAGATTGAGAGCGATCGCCCAGTCGGCAATGCAGATCGGCCCATTGAGTGAATGAATGCCTGCAACTAACAGAGCCTAACTTAACCCAACGGTTGGATATCACAGCGTGTACGGCTGCGCCCTTCTAGGCAAAGACGCAGAACCTACTCCTCAAGTGCCCTAAATCTGTCCTTCGGTATCACCCCGTGAATTCCTTTGACAATATCTACAACTTGAGAAACTTCGAAGTCAATGTCGGCACTGCCATACAGCAACGCATCAGGCTTAGTTAGCCCATATTTTTCGTTCATAATTCGCAGATACTCCCGCACCGACTTCTTCATGGCTTCATTCAGGTCAACATCCAACCCCACTGCAATCCACGAATCCTCAGTCTCACCCATGGGAGCAGGCAACTCCATCCCCTTATGCAACACCAGCTCAAACGTTGGCGTCAGAGAACACTCAATAGCCGTCAGCGCCACCTCGCCGTTACCCTGCGCACAATGGGGATCTCCTGAGTAAAACAGCGCTCCGGGCACCTGCACGGGCAAATAAAGGCTGCTGCCTCGACCCAAATACTTAATGTCAATATTGCCGCCATATAGTCCAGGTGGCACCGAGTTGACAGCCTCCTCAGGGTCAGCAGGCACAACACCCATCACACCCATAAAAGGCTTCAACGGAATTTCCAAATCTGGCAACCCGTTCGAAGGGCGAAAAACTCCAATTTCCTCCTCCATTCGGATTGGAATCACCTTGGTATAGATAGGCGAGCCGTCGTCTGGATACTCCCCAGGCAGCGACCCCCGACCATGCCGATTGGAAATCACCCCATAGGGAACGCGGTAGTCAATATCAATAGTCTTAATCTCTAGAACATCTCCAGGCTCTGCATCTTCCACGAAGATAGGGCCGGTGATCACGTGAGGGCCAGGCCCAGACTTGGTTACTTCCGCCCGAACTGTAAGCTGATCAGGGAGAATGTCGGCCTGAGCAATGCCGTTACTGGTAAGAAATTCAGTCGTGTCCCCTTGATCATCCAAGATTCCCTCATGGGAAATCGTCTCCATGCGAATGCGATCGCCCGATTTCACCGTTAGTATGGGCGCACTGTCAGGCTTAAACAGCTCGCCCCAAATCACATTGCCCGGCACAGATTCTACATCGTATGTCGTGGGTGATTCCTGCGCTGCAGCAAACCAAACCGACGAAAATGATACACACAGGAGAAGCACCAACGCTCCCCCTATCCCTGACCAAAGCAGCGTTGCCGAAACGCGACGAGGATACAGCCGTGTCGAACGTCTTAACGATTTCATACCTAATCCACAATCCCTGTAATAAAGTCATTGCCACTGCGCGTTAGGCTTGTTGGCTGACCAAACTCATGCCCAGCTAATGTTCAGCGTCACACCCAGCAACTGTCACCAAAACCCACCGCTATCGCTTGATGCTGTTTACACGCTTGAGTTACACGTTTGAAAGTATTAGCTTGGGCCAACACTCTCAAACGTCATGGCGTCGGTGCCATCACAGCAATAGCTACGGATATGTGAATGACTGAATCAGTGAACAGGTTTTTAGAAGACGAAAATGTGATGGGATTTACATAAGTGCAATCATCCATTGTTTGTCCTATTCATGCAGTAGTTTTTTTGGATCGGCTTGCAATCCTGTTGCAAGCCGATGCGGCACTACTTGGCAAGTTCTGCCTCAATCGCTGCAATTAGTTCGGGTGAATCAGGCGCAACGGCACTGCGAAACCGCCCAACTACCTCACCCGTTTTGCTAATCAAGAACTTCTCAAAGTTCCAGGACACCTCGCCAGCGGGGATGCTGCCTGTGGTAAGCCGCGCGTATAGGGGATGCTGCTCTGCACCTTTTGCGTGGACTTTGTCGAACAGCTCAAAGCTAGCGCCATAGTTGACCGTGCAAAAGTCTAAAATTTCCTCATTGGTGCCTGGTTCCTGTGCTCCAAAATCATTGCAAGGAAAGCCCAGAACACGCAGTCCCTGATCTTTATACTGCTGATGCAGTTTTTCTAGCCCCGTGTATTGAGGCGTATAGCCACAGTAAGAGGCCACGTTGACGACCAGCAGAACATTGCCAGCGTAATCGCTGAGGGGTTTGGCGTCGCCCGTGATGGTATTCACGGAGATATCTGAAACAGTGGTAGTCATGAGTGCAATAAAAACGACAATATGTAGGCTTAGTGCGCAATGGCGTAGAAGCAACGCTCTGCGCCAAATCTCTCCTCAAACAGTATAAACCTGCTCCCACTAGGCTTCGCGGTCTAGAGACTCAGCCTGTTATTATCACTTCGATAAGACGGGTAGACCAAGCTAAATTCTGCAGAAGGCAAGCACTGCATCCTAATTCGGAGAGGGGCCTTGGTGTAGATGTCATCCAGCAGGTGAGTGAGGCGCTATGACTGCTCCAGATGCCCAGTTTTGACTAGAATTGTGCACCCTGAGCGACTAAATGGGGTGTGCTGACTCCCATGCGGATTGCGCAGCCAAGTTCCGGCTGGGTATGACCCATACTCATCGTCGAATACTCCCTCCAGCACAAAAATTTCTTCGCCCCCCCAGTGGCGATGTTGCTGAAACTGGGTGCCCGCCGCCCACTGCACCAGCGCTACCTGCTCGGTTCCGTAGGCATGCAGCGGCATGACGTTTAACCCGGCCACTAAACCCGGCACCCAGGGCGTTTGTGCTGTATTGAGCACAACCCGCTGCTGATCCTCAGGCTGCATTTGCCATAGTTTGACCAGAATGGTGCAGCCGCCATCGCTATGGGGCCGATGCGTTGACCCCACTGGGTTGCGAACGTAGGTTCCAGCAGGGTAGTCGCCCCGCTCATCGGAGAACGTTCCCGATAGCACGAAGAATTCTTCGCCGCCGCCGTGAGTGTGGGCTAAGAAGGCACTGCCGGGTGCATAGCGCACAATAGACGTGGCTCGCGCGACTTCATCGCCATTGCGCTCAAGCATTCGGCGTTGTACTCCTGGCATTGGAGAATCTATCCAAGCCAGTTCGTTGCTAAATACCACAACGCGCTGATTCACGTCTGCATGGAGTTTCATGGGCTGTTTCTATCTCTTTTTCTATCTCTCTTAAAGGATGCTGAAGACAAGACTGATACTGATAAAGACTATTTTGCTGTTCATTGGAGTAACGTGACGTGACGGGGCGGGGCGGGGCGATCGCCCCGGCTCTACTGCAGCAGTGCATCCAGCTCTCCTTGGCGATCGAGCTGAGCGAGGGCGTCGCTACCGCCAATATGTTGCCCATTGATGAAGATTTGCGGTACGCTGCGCTGGCCTCCTGTGCCTCGCGCCACCATGGCATCTCTAGCGGCTTCATCCCCATCAATGACATGCTCGGTATAGGCGACGCCCTTTTGGTCGAGCAGGCGTTTGGCCCGCTGGCAAAAGGGGCAGGTGCTCCAGGTATACAGTTCAACGGTTGCCATATTTCCCCTCCAGTATGGGCTTTCAGTGTGGGTTAAACGCTTGACGCTGAGTAGATTTGGACTGAGGCTAGCGGCATGGTCGACAGCCCCGCCCAAATCACAGCCCAAATCGCAATCTTTATTACGGGTCAGGTTGCCGTTTACGCGTAGGTGGGTAAGCATCTCCCACGCTCAGCGCGACGGGCTAGATCCCACCACGCTGGCTAAGGGCAGAAAAGTAGGAACCAGCTGGGCGCGGCTGGTGACTAAGGTAGGGTAGGGGCGCTGGCTATAATTCACACCCGGTTCCAGCGGAAAAATGGGCTGCGCTTCTAACGGTGTCCAGATGGCTCCCGATGCCTGGGTGATGGCCCACACTGCCGCAATGTCCCAAATTTTTGGGGTGGCTTCGATGCTGGCGATCGCCGATCCTTGAGCGACGGTCAGCAGGTTATAGGTGGCGACTCCCAGCATCCGCACTTTGCAGGGCACTGGCTGCCGCAACACCGCAAGGCTGCGGGCGCATACATTCAAGAACTGATTGCCGCCGGGATCGGCGCTGCTGCTGTAAATGGGTGTTCTGTCTCGAAACGCGCCGATCGGCATCGCCAACCCCGACTCGCCCGGCCAGTAGCCATGAAATGCGATGCCCATAGATGGGAGCGCTACATAGCCAAACACAGGGGTTCCCTGATAGAGAAGCCCCAAGGAAATGCCCCAAAGCGGGATGCCCCGAGTAAAGTTGGTGGTGCCATCCACAGGGTCAATAATCCAGCACCAGTCGGTGGCAGGAAAGATGTGCTCTACTTCTTCGCTGAGCACGCCATGATCGGGAAACTGCTGGGCGATCGCCCCTCTGAGCGTCGCATCGGCCCAGCGGTCGGCTCGGGTAACAAGACTGCCATCCGCTTTTTCATCGGCCTGCACCTGCCCAAAGTCTTTGATCAATTGCTGCCCCACCTGATGCGTGGTGGTTTCAGCAAATGCTAGAACTGTATCCCAATCCATCCTCTGCTCCCAGATTTCACAGACTGACGTTAACGCTCCAGAACTAGCTGCCTTTCATCGCCTGCTTTTTCTCTTTTTTGGGATCGCGGGAGGCTGCAGCAGCGATATCGGCATCCAGCAAAGTAATGCCCGTCGCAGCAAGGTATACATCATCCAGACTGGGGCGCGACTGCGACACCCCAAACAGCGGCAACCCCGATTCTTTGAGCTGTTGTTGAATCGTCAGCAGGGCGTCGCTCTGGGTGTCTACCACCAAATTCAACGAATTGCCCTGAACCTCGTTAATGATGATGTCTTGCACAAAGGGCAGAGCCTGCAGCATGGTCTTTGCCTGCTCGGCTTCTTCAGGAGCGGTGAATTCGCGGAGGCGTAGGGTGATGCGATCGCCCCCCACCTTATCCTTTAAATCAGACGGGGTGCCCGCAGCAATCACCCGCCCTTGGTCAATAATCGCCACCCGATCCGCCAGAGCATCGACTTCTTCTAAGTAGTGGCTGGTGAGCAGCACCGTTGTGCCGTCTGCTTTTAGCTGGCGCAAAAACTGCCAGATCGCCGAGCGACTTTCAATATCAAGCCCGACTGTCGGCTCATCGAGCACCAGCAAATCTGGCTGGTGCAGCAGTCCCGAGGCCAAATCTAGCCGTTTGCGAATGCCCCCAGAATACGTGCCAGACCTGCGATCGGCCCACTCCGACAGCCCCAATAACTCGATGATTTGGTTAAGCCGGGCTTTAGCATAGTCGCGCGGCAAGTGATACAGTGCCGTCTGCAGTTGCAGCAGCTCGCGCCCAGTCAAGACCTTATCAGGAGCCGCTTCTTGAGCGACATATCCTAACTTTTGCCGCACTTGGCGAGGCTGGTCAAGCACCGAAATACCGGAAACTTCGAGCCGACCTGCATCTGGCGTGGAGAGTGTGCAGAGGCAGCGCAGGGTCGTTGTTTTACCGGCACCATTGGGGCCAAGCAGTCCAAAAATTTCTCCTGGCTCAATTTGCAGCGAAACATCTTTGACCGCTTCTACAGTGCCGTAGCGTTTTTTCAGATTTTCAATCAAGACGGCTGGAGCCATGTGCACACCTCTCTGAATTGCCCTGTCTTTACCTGTCTTTATTATGAAACCCCAGTTTGGGCTCTAGGGGCTGTCATTAATTAGCCTCTAATGATTCGGAAATCAACGGTCATAGCCCTTAGCCTGTTTTTTGGGCGGGCGTGGCAACGCTCATAGCATCAGGCTTTTGGTCGGAATTGATGATATGCCTAGGCTTTTTGCGATTTTTTCGACTTGGGTTGCGGCTGCGCTCCCGTTCCGCTGCTCACCTGGGTGGAGATAGGCATGCTAGGGGCGATCGCAACGGACGCTGTGTCTGACGCTGTGTCTGACGCTGTGTCTATAGCTGTATCGAACCTAGGAGCGATCGCCCCTCTGTCCAACCCAGAAGACGGACAGAGATCTGCCAACATGCAGCGATCGCACGCCGGTTTTCGAGCGTTGCACACAGCGCGCCCGTGATAGATCAACCGAATCGACCAGTTCTCCCAATCTGGCTGGGGCAGCAGCTTGATCAAATCCCGTTCGATTTTGATGGGGTCAGATTCCTGAGTTAATCCTAAGCGATTGGTCAGCCGCTTCACATGGGTGTCTACCGTAACCCCAGCATTGATGCCAAAGGCATGAGCCAGCACCACATTCGCCGTCTTGCGGGCTACGCCGGGCAGCGTCAGCAAGTCCTCCATCCGCGGCGGCACCTCGCCATCAAACTCCGCCATAATCCGGCGGCAGGCACCCTGAATATTCTTTGACTTGTTGCGAAAAAAGCCGGTGGACTTCACCAAGGCTTCAATCTCTGCTAAATCGGCCTGGGCGATCGCCGCCGCATCGGGAAAGCAGCGAAACAGCTCTGGCGTGACCAGATTGACCCGCTCGTCTGTGCATTGCGCCGAGAGAATCGTCGCAACCATCAACTGCACGGGCGTTTCATAATCCAGCGAGCAGACGGCATCGGGATACTCCTGCTTGAGCCGCACCAGAATTTCTAGGGCGCGCTGTTTTTTGCTCGCGCGTTTGCGGGGCATCCCTCACCTCTGCTGAACTGCTGCTGAACTGCTACTGAAACAAATTCTGGATCGCATCCAATTGGGTGGTGTCACGGACGATCAAGAACACCCCAAGGCCCAGCAGCAAAAACAGCCCGGTTTGCATCACCCCTTCCTGCAAGCGAGAGGGCAGCGGCTTGCCACGCACTGCTTCTGCTAGCAAGAAGGCGAGTTGACCGCCATCCAGCGCAGGCAAGGGCAGAATATTGATAATCGCCAGGTTTATGCTGATGATCGCTGTGAAGGGGAAAAGGTTGATCCAGTCGCTAGCGGCGAGGTTTGCACCCTGCTCCACAATCTTCACCGGGCCAGCCACCTGGTCAGACACTGACCCAAAGTCAGTAATTAAGGTGTAAAAGCCCTGGGCCGTTCGCAAAAACATGTCTTGGAACTGGCGCGCAGCCATCGTAAAGACTTCGACCGGGCTGTTAGGCCGACGAAAATCAACGGTGCCGTTAGGGCTCAGCACAACGCCAATTTTGGCTCGGCCATCGGTGTCTGGGCGAGGGATCACCGGCACATCTAGCGCAGTTTCGCCCCGCTGAATGTTTAGCACCAGAGACTGATTCGGGCTGGTACTGATCGCTTCCATCAAGACTCGTTCCGCGTCTTCGCCATTGCCCAGCGCTTGCCCATTCACGCCCGTTACGATGTCCCCGGCCTTAATGCCAGCTTGACCAGCAGGAGAATCACTGGTCATCACCTGGGGGATCACCACACCCGGCTGAAAGTTAAAGCCTTGGGGCACACCCACAGTGGCAAACTGCCCGACAAAAATGAAGTAGGCAAAGATTAGGTTAGCAATTACCCCAGCGCTAATCACAATAGCGCGATCCCAAACAGGGCGGTTCTTTAGCAGGTCAGGGTCAGTCTGCGGAATGGTGCTGTCGGGATCATCATCGGGAAAGCCGACAAACCCACCTAAGGGAATAGCACGCAGGGCATACTCAGTTTCTGGCCCTTGGTATTTCAACAAAATCGGGCCAAAGCCAATTGAGAAGCGATTGACATGAATACCCTGGAGCCGTGCTGCCAGAAAGTGCCCCAGCTCATGCACCACAATTAACAAGGCCAAAACCGAAATTGCCGCCAATACCGACATAGTAAACCTTTGTAAACATTCAGCTAATTCCTCTATTGTATAGTGGCAATCCCGTTCCTTGGGGCATGACAATTTTGAACCGGGCCAGCAACGTAGGGCTGCAGGTGTCGGTCGCGCCCGCAAGGGTAGATTGCAGCACCTGCATCTGGCTAGAGCGTCTCTCTCCCCAAATAGGGCTGTAGAACGTCAGGAATCTGAATGGTGTCGTCGGGCTGCTGGTAGTTTTCTAAAATCGCCGCCATCGTGCGGCCAATGGCCAGACCCGATCCGTTGAGGGTGTGCAAAAACTGCGTCCCTTTTTTGCCTGCTTCTTTAAAGCGAATGTTGGCGCGGCGTGCCTGAAAGTCGCCGCAGTTAGAGCAGCTCGAGATTTCGCGGTACTTGCCCTGGGTCGGCAGCCATACTTCGAGGTCATAGGTTTTGGCGGCAGAGAAGCCTAGGTCGCCCGTGCAGAGGGCAATCACCCGATAGGGCAGCTTCAGCGCTTGCAGAATTGACTCGGCCTGCTGGGTTAGGCTCTCCAGCTCGTCCATTGAGCGCTCGGGGCGGACGAACTTGAACATTTCTACCTTATTGAATTGATGCAGGCGGATGAGACCGCGGGTATCACGGCCATAGCTGCCGGCTTCGCGGCGAAAGCAGGGGGTAAAGGCGCAGTGATAGATGGGCAGATCGGCATCGGACAGAATGTCGTCGCGGTAGAGGCTCGTGATAGGCACTTCGGCAGTGGGCGTCAGCCACAGGTCGTCGCGATCGCACTTAAAGCTTTCTTCTGCAAATTTGGGCAACTGCCCCGAGGCGGTGAGCGAGGCGCTGTTGATCAAAATGGGCGGCAGCACTTCGACAAAGCCTGCCTGGATATGCTGATCGAGCATGAACTGGATGAGCGATCGCTCTAGAGCCGCGCCCGCCCCGATCAGAGTCACAAATCGACTCTGAGCAATCTTGACTGAACGCTCAAAGTTGAGAATCCCCAGTTTGACGCCGATCTCGTCATGAGGAAGAATATCGGGATTTTGGGGAATGAACTCGTCGCCCCAGCGCCGCACTTCCACGTTCTCATCTTCACTTTTGCCGACTGGCGTAGAGGCATCGGGCAGGTTGGGGAGCGTTAGGAGAATGGCTTCAATCTGAGCCTTCAACTCTTTTTCACGAGGCTCTAGATCGGCCAACTGCGCTTTAATTTGGTTGCCTTCGTCCTTGAGCGCAATCACAGCGAGATCATCCGGCTTTGCGCCCGACTTCATCTGCTGCCCCACTTGTTTGCCAATGTCGTTGCTGCGCGCCTGAAGGAGCGATCGCTCCTGCTCTAGCTGCCGCTGCTGCTGGCTCAGCGCCACAATCGGCTGCAAATCATAGCCCCCACCCCGCAGATTCAGCGTGGCCTGCACTGGGTCTAGATTGTCTCGAATTAATTTAAGGTCAAGCACAACTCTGTTCCTCTGCCCTTCTTGCCGTTGCCACCACCCGCAGCAATTCACAGAATACCCTGTGGCAGTAGTCTTAGGGCAATGATTTTAGCCCGCCCACAGCTTTGTCGTCACCGGGTTCACCTGCGACAAACTCCCAACCTAAACCTAGTTAAATACCCTATGCTGAATCGACGATCCAAGTTAAACGCGAGCGTGGCTCTAGAGCTCAGGTGCAGCCAAACGAATTTGGTGGTTTGCCAGAGTCAGGTCTATCCATGAATGTATCCATGAATGTCAGTAAGTCTAGGCATATCAAACCATCGACATCAAGCCACGAGGCGCTGGAATGAACCGGCCTTACATCATTGTCCTAAATCAACGGCTGCAATAGCATTGCTTCAGTTCTGTATTTCAGTTCTGTATTGTAGGAATGCAATAACGCAAAATGGTGCTGCCTGCATTGCAGACAGCACCGTTTTGGGCATTCACAAAGCTGGCGTTACGCCAGGATGGGATGCTGAATAATGAAGTCTTGCGGAGACAGATCGGCAGGCGTTAGCCCGTTGAGAGTAGCCATAGTCACAAAGCTCGTTCCTGGCCCACTGCCATCAGCTTTGACGCGAAGTTGCGTATCGGCTCCCACCTGCACAAGCCGCACAAACCGCTTGTATTGTGTGTGGGGGGTGCGCGCAGCAAACGCCGGTTCGCGGAAGATGGCGCGCAGATCGATCACGTCTTCGCCCGGGGTGAAGTCTATAATCGTGTCACCAGCATCGTCTAACCCTAGGTAGCGGAAAGTGTCGCGACCGTTGCCGCCTTCTAGCGTGTCAGCACCTAGGCGGCCAATCAGGGTGTCATTCCCTGCGCCACCGACCAAGACATCGTTGCCGCCTTTGCCATTCATCCAGTCATCACCGGGGCCACCATAGAGGGTATCGGATTTAAGGCCACCATTCAGGCGGTCGTTGCCGCCGCCGCCGTAGATCACATCTCGCCCATCCAGCCCAAAGATGACGTCATTGCCACCCGTCCCACGAATGATGTCGTTGCCAGCAAAGCTGCGAATGATGTCGTTGCCGTTGCTGCCCCGCAGCACATCGGCTTGGGGTGTGCCGTCGATGACAATTCCGAGAGAGCCGGAGTTGTGGTTGGCGCGGCCAACCGGTTTGCCGGTGCGGTTGCGATCCCACTCGTTGCTGACGGCGCTATTGGCGAGGGGATTGCCGGCCAGGTCTGTGATGCCAGAGCCTGCGGCGTTAAGGGTGAGTCGGTAGACGCCATTGGGATCGGTGAGGCTGGCTAGATTGCCCAGTTGCCAGGTGCTGCCGTTAGTGCTGCTGGCGATCGCCCCACTGAGATCGAGCACGGTGCCGTTGCGGGTGAGGGTGAAGGCGGCAGGCGTCACCCCCGTCACCGCCTCACTGAACTGAATCGTAATCGCGGGGATGGGAGCATCCACCAAGCGATCTTGAATCAGCGGCCCCACCGTCGGGATGTTGAGGATGGTAGGGGGGGTGAGATCGCGCGCGACCCAGCTTTGAAGAGCCCCACTGCTCAGCGCGTTTCCGGCAATGTCGGTGACGCTGCCGGGGTTGAGGCTAAGGCTATAGTTGCCAAACGGCGTGGTCAGCGGCAGCAGCCCGCTGAGGGTGAAGGTTGTCGCGGTTTGGGGCGACAACACCGCAGTGCTGAGATTCAGTGCGGTGCCGTTGCGGGTGAGGGTGAGATTGGCTTTGCTAAAGTTGGCGATCGCCTCACTAAATTGCAGCGTGATTGTGCCAATGCCCGTTTCTCTGGGGTTGGGCTGCACTGGCGTGATGCTAACGGTGGGGGCGATCGCATCGACCACCAGGGCCAGCCCTCCCGACAGGGGGCTGAGGTTGCCTGCGGCATCGGTGGCGCGAGCGGTGTAAGTGTAGCTGCCGCTGGCAAGGGCGTTCAGTTGGTTAAAGCTCCAGTTGCCGGTGCTGTCGGCTTGGGTGGTGCCAACCAGGGCATTATTGCGGAACACGGTGACAGTGCTGTCTGCCTCGGCGACGCCGCTGAGGGTGGGGGTGGTGTCGGTGGTGATGCGATCGCTGTCAGACACACCCGTATCGTCACTCAAACTGGTAATACTGGAGGCCAAAGGCGGCGTTGCGTCGATGGTCAGGTTAAAGGCTGACGAGAAGCCGCTGGTGTTGCCTGCTAGATCGGTGGCTTGGGCGGTGAAGGCATAGGGGCCGTCGCTGAGAGCGCTGGAGACGGTGTAGCTCCAAGTGCCACTGGCGCTGGCGATCGCCGTTCCCACAGACAGCGCATTGAGAAACACGGTAATAGTGCTGTTGGCTTCTGCCACGCCTGAGAGCGTTGGGGTGGTGTCGTTGGTGAGGCGATCGCCCACCAGGCCCGAGTCCTCACTAAAGGCCGTAATGGTGGGATCAACGGGCGGAGTTGTGTCAAGGGTGAAGGCGATCGCCGCCGACAGGGTGCTGGTGTTATCGGCAATATCGGTCGCTTGGGCGGTAAAGGCATAGGTGCCATCAGTCAGGGCCGTCGTCTGGGCATAGCTCCAGTTGCCGCTGCTATTGGCCGTGGTGGTGCCCACGCTTGACCCATCTAAAAATATCGTAACGGTGCTGCCTGCTTCTGCCGTGCCGCTCAGGGTCGGCGTACTGTCGCTCGTAATAAAGTCGCTATCCGATGCACCCGTGTCTTCTACCAGTGCCGTAATGATCGGCATGGGCGTTGTGGTATCAATGGTAATTGCCAAGGGCGCAGACGCCAGACTGACGTTCCCTGCTAGATCGGTTGCCTGGGCGGTGAAGCTGTAGCTGCCATCTGTGAGGACGGCGCTGGTAAAGGCCCACGTGCCATCCCCAGCGGCGAGGGTGTTGCCCACGACAGTGCCATTGCGGCGAATCGTCACGGTGCTATTGGCCTCAGCCGTGCCGCTGAGAGTCGGCGTGCTGTCGTTGGTGATGCCATCCCCCGCAAGCCCCGAATCATCGCTAAAGCTCGCGATAATCGGCGCAGCCGGAGCCAGGGTATCGATGGCGATCGCCAGACCATCGGAGACGCTGCTGGTGTTTCCGGCTAGGTCGCTGGCCTGTGCGGTAAAGCTATAGGTGCCGTCACTGAGAGCGGTGGATTGGGTGTAGCTCCAACTGCCGTTGCTGGCGGTGGTGGTGCCCACAGGCGAGCCGTCTAAGAAGATGGTGATCGTATTGCCCGAGCCAGCGGTGCCCTGCACGGTCGGCGTGGCGTCACTCGTGATGCCGTCGCTGGTCGAGGCCCCCGTATCTTCCGTGAACCCTGTAATGGCAGGAACCGCAGGGTCTGTGGTGTCGATGGTGAAGGCCACTGCACTGGAGACGTTGCTGGCGTTGCCCGCAGTATCCTGCGCTTGGGCGGTAAAGGTGTAGTTGCCATCACTCAGGGCGGTCGAGACGCTAAAGCTCCAATTGCCGCTGCTGTTGGCGATCGCAGTCCCGGCGGCGGTGCCGTTGAGCCGCACCATAACCACGCTGTTCGGCTCGGCCACCCCGCTGATGCTTGGCGTCGTATCGCTGGTAATGCGATCGCCCACCACCCCGGTATCCTCACTAAAGCTCTCTGCATCAAGCACAGGCGCGGGCGGCGGCAGCGTGTCGATCACTACATTAAATGCGGCAGACAGGGCGCTGGTATTGCCCACCTCGTTCACCGCTCGCGAGGTAAAGGTATAGGAGCCGTCACTCAGAGCAGTCGTGCGCGTAAAGGCCCAAGACCCTGCACCATCCGCTGTCGTGGTTCCGGCAGCGGTGCCATTGAGGAATACCGTTACGGTGTCATTTGCGCCTGCGGTGCCCTGAAGCGTGGGCGTGGTGTCGTTGGTGATCCCGTCGCTGTTAGAGAACCCAGTGTCTTCGATCAGGGTGGTGATGGTGGGCGTGGCCGCAATCTGCGTGTCGATGGTGAAGGGCAGGGCCGTGGAATTGCTGCCGATATTCCCCGCGATATCCGTCGCATTGGCCGTAAAGCTATAGGTGCCGTCTGATAGGGCAGTGGCTTGGGTAAAGCTCCAACTGCCGCTGCTGTCGGCGATCGCCGTTCCCGCAGCGGCCCCATTCAGCAGTACGGTGACGGTGCTACCGGCTTCTGCCATGCCGCCAATAGTCGGCGTGGTGTCGCTAGTAATAAAGTCGTCGGGCGTGCCTGTATCTTCGCTAAAGCTGGTGATCGTGGGTGCAGCAGGCGGGGTGGTGTCGATGGTGACCACAAAGCCGCTAGAAAACACTCCCGTGTTGCCAGCAATATCGGTTGCCCGAGCGGTAAAGCTGTAGGAGCCATCGCTGAGCACATTGGTCTGCCCAAAGCTCCAGTTGCCGCTGGTGGTGGCGGTGGTGGTGCCCACGGCGCTGCCATCCTGAAACAGGGTGACGATGCTGCCGGCCTCTGCCGTGCCGCTGATGCTGGGGGTGCTGTCGTTGGTGATGCGATCGCCCGGCACTCCGGTATCTTCCACAACTGCCGTGAGCACCGGGGCAACGGGCGGCGTGGTATCAATCACCACGTTGAAGGCCGTCGAGAGGGCGCTGGTTTTGCCGATGGCATCCTCGGCCTGCGCCGTAAAGGTATAGGAGCCATCGCTCAGCGCCGTCGTGCGCGTAAAGGCCCAAGCGCCCGCGCTGTTGGCGGTGGTGGTTCCCGCAGAGGTGCTGTTGAGGAACACCGTGATCGTATCGCCTGCACCAGCCGTGCCCTGAAGGGTGGGCGTGGTGTCGTTGGTGATCCCGTCGCTATCAGAAATACCGGTGTCTTCAATCAGCGTTTCAATGATGGGCGTGGCCGCCACTTGCGTATCGATGGTAAAGCTTAGGGCTGTGGAAATGCTGCCCGTATTGCCCGCAATATCGGTGGCCTGCGTCGTAAAGCTATAGACCCCGTCTACTAGGGCGGTGGATTGGCTAAAGCTCCAATTGCCGCTGCTGTTGGCGATCGCCGTGCCAGCCTCCACCCCATCTAAAAATATTGTGACGGTGCTGCCCGCTTCTGCCGTGCCGCCAATGGTCGGCGTGGTGTCGCTGGTAATAAAGTCACCGGGAATGCCCGTGTCTTCGGTAAAGCTGGTGATGCTGGGCGCAGCAGGTGGGGTGGTGTCGATGGTGACGACAAAGCTGCTCGAAAGCTCACCCGTGTTGCCCGCCACATCCGTAGCCCGCGCCGTGAGGCTATAGGAGCCATCGCTGAGAGCATTGGTTTGCCCAAAACTCCAATTGCCGCTGGTATTGGCGATCGCCGCCCCCGCCCCCGCCCCATCTAAAAAGACGGTGACGGTGCTGCCTGCTTCTGCCGTGCCGCTGAGGTTGGGAGTGGTGTCGCTGGTGATGCGATCGCTATCCGACGCGCCAGTGTCTACGTCCACCGTCGCCAACACTGGCGCAACTGGCAGCGCCGTGTCAACGGTAACCACAAACGCCTCAGACAGGGCGCTCGTGTTGCCCGCTAAGTCGGTGATTTGCGCTGTGAAGCTATAGGAGCCATCGCTCAGGGCCGTACTCTGCCCAAAACTCCAGTTGCCGCTGCTGTTGGCGGCGGTGCTGCTCACCAGCGTGCCGCCCAGGAACACGTCAACCGTGCTGCCTGCTTCTGCCGTGCCGCTCAGCATCGGGGTGCTGTCGCTGGTGATGCGATCGCCCACCACGCCCGTATCTTCCACCAGGGTGGTGATCACGGGCGCGGCGGCTGTGGCATCGATCGTGATCACCAACGGGGCCGAGGCCTCGCTCACCGCGCCGCCGCCGCCATTCGAAATCACCGTCACCGAGTACACCCCATCCGACAGGGCATCGCCGCTGGCTACCGAGAAGCTCCAGTTGCCGTCGCCATCCACCGGGGCCGTGCCCACGATGTTCCCGTTGAAATACACCGTAACGCCCGTACTGAGGGCTGCGGTGCCCACAATGGTTGGCGTGGTGTCGTTGGTGATGCCGTCTGTATTTGAGACTCCTGTATCGTTTGAAAACCCCGTGATGACCGGAAGCGGCAGATCCGGTTTGTTGATCAGCACCGTCACATTGTTGGCATAGCCGCTGATGCTGGTGGCAATGTCGGCCAGCCCATCCCCATTGAAATCGCCCACGGCGATCGCATTGAGGCCGCTAGACACGGAGGTATTGAGGGGAAGCGCTAAATTTCCAGCGCCATCCCCCAGCAGCACCGATACTTGCTCTCCGATATCGCTGATCACGGCAACATCCAAGTTGCCATTTCCGCTAAAGTCGCCCACGGCAATGCCGTTGGGGGCGTTAACCGCAAACACAGATTGGGTCTCAAAGGTGCCATCGCCGACGCCGAGCAGCAGCGATAGGCTATTGCCATTGGCGTTTGCCACTACCAAATCAGGGATGCTGTCTCCGTCAAAGTCACCCACGGCAGCCGCAATGGGCGTTGAGCCAACCCCAAAGGTGGTTTGAGAGGAGAGTCCGCCGCTACTATCTCCCAATAACACCGACACGCTGGCGGAGTTGAGGTTCACCACAGCCAGATCGCGAGTGCCATTGCTATCAAAGTCGGCAATGGCGATGTCGCTGGGGGAGGAGCCCGTAGCAAACGTCGTTTCGGTAGAAAAGCCTCCGGTGGCATCGCGCAGCAGCAGAGCACCGCCCGAGCTTTCATTCACTAGCACCACATCTGCCCGCCCATCCTGGTTGAAATCGCCGAGGGCGATCGCCCCTGGATTGAACCCCAGCGACCAACTTTCAGAGGCGCTAAAGCCGCCCGAGCCATCCCCTAGCAAAATCGACAGCGATCCGTTAGGGCTGCCGTTGTGGGCGATCGCCACATCGACCAATCCATCCCCATTAACATCCCCGGTCGCAATCGAAAAGGAAGACGGGGCGATCGCAAAATTGTCTTGCAGCGTAAACCCACCCGAGCCATCCCCCAGCAGCACCCTCAGGCCATTGCTGGCAGGATCGATCACCAGTAGATCCAGCACTGTATCGCCGTTGAGATCCACTGCAACGACAGAGGTTGGCGAGGAGCCTGCGGCGTAAATGTCAGAGGCAAACGTAAAGCTCATAAGAAGGTAGATGCTCGTCTAAGGGTCTTTGCAGAGGGTGCGGAAATCAGCAAGGGCAAGAGCAACGCGGTGGCAGCTTCGTTTGCAGTCCATAGCAACCCACAGCACCAGCATGCTGAAGGCATTGGGCTGCTGAAGGCATTGGGCTGCTGAAGGCATTGGGCTGCTGAAGGCATTGGGCGATCGCCCTTTTCACTACATTTAGGAAAAGGCAGGCTTAGCGTTCCCGTGCAGCCCTGAGAGTTCACAGTAGGATTACCGAAGTTAGAGCCAATTGCAGCCCTGAGAATTGACAGTAGGATCACTGAACTCACGCCAATTTGATGAAACTGGCGTGAGTTCAGTGAGTTCGTTAGTCTTGGTCAGTCCTGCACTGCACGGCTAAGCCATGCTGCCCGCGACATAGACAGCACGGCTTAGGCATGTGCGGAGCCGACGTTAATTTAGGATGAAGGGACTGCGGGCAGAGCGTTTACCAGCTCCCACCAGCACCCCCGCCCGAGCTGCTGCCGCCGCCAAAACTGCTGCCGCCGCCAAAACTAGAATGGCTATGACTAGCGTGGTCAGCAGGCTCTACGCGGGGAATCGAGAACACCTCCATCGCCTCCTGTCCGCAGCACTGGCATTGCTTGGTGCGCTCGCCTTGGCCTTCTCGCTGCTCAGTCGCAGATTCAATCACCGTCTCAGTGATTAACATCGTCTGCTCTTGGCAGTCTCCACAGGTGTCATAGCGATCTCGTTTGGGGCCAGCGTAAGCGCGAATATGCACCCCTTTGAGGGATGGACGAGCGCTAGCATCGCTCCGGTGTTGGTCGGATACCTCTGCAAGGCGATCTAGATAGGGATTGGCCGGGCGTGGGCCGGTGTGGTGCTGACAGGCAGCGCAAGTCCACGCCATAAAATGCGTGGAACCCAGCGCTGCTGAGGTTTGCTGAGCAGGGGTGAGGTAGGCTTCAAGCTGCTGCGACGATAAACGCTGCATGGGAGTTTGGCACCGCAGGCAGTGGACTGGGCGCAGCAGATAGCGCCCCTGGTCTGCCAGATTGAGCCGTTTTGTTTCGTGGCGGTTGACGCCATAGATCAGCGCGATGAGCAAGCCACTCGTTCCCGCAACGGTTGCGGCGTAATGCTTGTGGGGATTGGCGATCGAGAAGATAACCACCACCGCCAGCCCTGCCGTGGCCGCTAGCCGAGCCCAGAGCAAGACCCGAACGGGCGTGTTGTGAGCATCCTGACAGCCTAGTCGCTCTATACTGCCCGGCACCGCCAGAACGGGCTTGCACTTTGACCGAGTGAGGAACCGAGACGACCCAACCAGCAGCACAATGCTGCCGATCGCCAACAGGTGCGATATTGGAGATTCGTCTCGTAACCCCGCCATCAGCGGGTTATAGGAGCCATCAAGCCGCACCACTAACGCTCGCGTTCCTGCGGCAATGCCCTGGTCATACTGTTGCTCACGAAATGCAGGCAGCACCGTGTAATCGATAATGGTCTGCACCTCGTGGTTGGGCAAGATGGGTTCGATGCCACGCCCCGTCTCAATTTCAACCCGGCGATCGCCCACTGATACCAAAAACAGCACTCCATTATTCCGTCCGGCTTTGCCAATGCCCCATCTATTAAATAATTCGGTTGCAAAGGCTTTGGGCGACAGGGTTGGGTCAACCTGCAGCACGGTAACGACGGCAATTTCGGTGCCATTGGCGGCTTCTAGCTGCGAAATGAGGCGATTCAGCTCTGCTTGGGTTTGAGGGCGCATTACCCCAGCCATATCAGTCACCCAGCCCCCGTTCGCCCGGCGAGGATTGATCACCTCGCGCACGGTCACGGCAGAGGCGGGTAGCCCTGCACTGATCGCAATCACGGTGGCGATCGCCCCACCCATCAATCCTTGAGCTACTCGCATAGGTCTGGTTCTCTGTGGTGATGCCCTACGCAGTTCTGTGCCGCAGCGAGCACCTGCCGGTAGGGGTTTGCAAGTTTACAGTGTGGAGCGCCGGATAAATAGAGCCCCATAGGAGTAGAGTGCCCCGTTTTACCTAACTTCAGTTGCAGTCTGGCAAAGTCCGGGAATCACGGAGCGCACACGAACTCACGCTAGAATTTGGAACAGTTGACGCGATCGCCCTAGAGCTTTCTCACGCATTCTTCTTCACCCATGGCTGATGCTGAACCTATTCTGGTTGTTGACAATGTGCATGCCGGATACATCGCCGACCTCAATATTTTGCAAGGGGTGAACCTGCGAATTTATGCAGGGGAACTGGTGACGGTGATTGGCCCCAACGGAGCGGGCAAGTCCACGCTGGCGAAGGCGATTTTTGGGCTGCTGTCGCCCAGTCGGGGCAGCATTCGCTTTAACGGAGCCGAGATTAGCGGCCTCAGACCCGACCAGATTGTGCAGCGGGGCATGTGCTATGTGCCGCAAATTGCCAATGTGTTTCCCTCGCTGACGGTAGAAGAAAATCTGGAAATGGGCGCGTTTACCTGCACGGGGAATGTGAAACCGATGAAGCAGCGCGTGTTTGAGGCGTTTCCGATCTTGGCAGAACGGCGGCGGCAAAAGGCGGGCACCCTCTCGGGGGGCGAGCGGCAGCAGTTAGCCATGGGGCGATCGCTCATGTTAGGCCCGTCTCTGCTGATTTTGGATGAGCCTTCGGCGGCGCTGTCGCCCGTGCTGGTCAACGAGGTGTTTGAGCGCATTCAGCAGATCAACGCCCAGGGCACAGCCATTATGCTGGTCGAACAAAACGCCCGCCGCGCCCTGATGGTGTCACACCGGGGCTATGTCTTAGATGCTGGGCGCGATCGCATCGAAGGGCTCGGCCCCGACCTGCTTAACAACCCCACCGTGGGCGAACTTTATCTCGGTGCAACTCACCGCACCTCCCATTAGCGCCCGTTACCGTCTAGCCCTCCATATAACCCCCTTATGCCCTACGCCCTTGCCCTCCACACGTCTAGCCCCGATCTGGGCCTTGCGATTGATAACGGACTGGGCGATCGCCGATGTCAAACCTGGGATCTGGGTCACGCCCTCTCAACGCATCTGCATCTGCATTTGGCGAATTTTTTGCAGCCGCAAATCTGGTCAGATCTGGCGTTTTTGGCGGTGGCAAAGGGGCCAGGCAGTTTTACCGGAACCCGCATCGGCATGGTGACGGCACGCACGCTGGCGCAGCAGTTAGAGATTCCGCTTTATGCCGTTTCGTCGCTGGCGGCGGTGGCCTGTCGAGCGGCAATGGAAGAGGGGCGATCGCCCCCGGCATCCCACTCGGCAAGCCTCTCCGGCGAGTCACCAAACGACTCCATAGATATAGCCGTAGAAATGCTAGCTCAGCGGGGGCAGCTACATGTGGGCCTATACCAAGTGCAGGCAACCGGCGTGAGTCCGCGCATTGCAGACTGTGTGATGACGCCAGACCAGTGGCAGCAGCAGCTAGACGCATGGCTGCAGCCCTATCGCCGCGTGCAGGTGGAAGGCGTGCTGGGCAGCACTGCGGCAGAGGTGCTGGCGATCGCACGGCAACAGTGGCAGCACGATCAGACGCAAGGGCAATATCCCACCTGGGAAGACGCGGTGCCTCATTACGGCCAGCATCCTGTGGAGCAGCGGTAGGGACTCTCAGCCCGTGGGTTATGGAAATGCGGCAGGGGCGATCGCCCCTGCCACACCTTGCGCTTAGCGGGTGGACGAGGGCAAGTCTCGGGACGGTGGAGAGGGCGATCGCACCAACACCGTCATATACTGCCCATCCGCAAACGGCGCAGGAATAATCGGCGTAAACTGCGCTCGATCCGTCGCCACCTTTTTCACATACAGCTCGTTCATTAAGTGGATCACCTGGTCTCTCGTGCCGATGATCCAAATCTGCGCGTTGCTCTCGCCCTGGTGCGATCGCACCAGCGCCTTAATCTCTGAACTCATGAGTTTTTGCCTCGCTAATGCGTGTTGTAGAGGAAACGCGCTTGGGGACGTGGTTGACCCAACCACTTGTCAGCATTCGCGAGGCGCTTGATAATCATCAAAGCCTGGCTCCTGCTCGTGCCAGGAGTCAGGTCAGCTGGTTAGTGAGTGGTGCAAACACTCCTAATCAGCGCCCAAAACCCCAAGCGCGCGTTTAACTTATCACCGGAATCCGATTCCGGTATCGCAAAGAATAAACCAACTAGTCAAAGAAAACAAGTATTTTCCTCTACATTTTGTAGTGAAAACTCTTCATACTTCCTACCGAGGGTGAAGATTTGCTGAAGCCATCGGCATAACACCCTCAGTAGGCATAGTATGCAGAGCAAGATCTGGCTAAACACCTCTATGAGAGTAACTATCACGACCTCATTCGGCATAACACCCGAATTCGGGTAGATAGCCCGACAGAATTCGGCATAACACTCCAATTTAGATAGTTATGCGGATAATATTCGGTATAACTCCCTCCAGAGGAGGTGATATGCAACTTTGATTCTGGCTAACTACCCTGCTGTGGGGTGTTAGACGGAATTTAGGAAAGAGAGTCAGTCTAAACAGTAGTTAGCTGGCTCCGAAAGGTGCCAGATGCCCAAAGCAAAATTTATATGCGAAGATCTTAGTAAAGCGAACTTTTATAAGTGATAAAAAGGATAAATGATGGGAGAAAGCAGAGGGCGAATTGGCTTACAGGAAACGATAGCAGCATTACGTAAGGAGTTAGTCGAGTCAATAATCGCTTCTCAGGCAAAAGGGTTGCGGTTTGAAGTTGGTGAAATCACAATGGAGTTTCACATAGAAGTTGAGCGCAGCACTGAAATCAAAGGCGGAGCGAAAGGCGGAATCAAGATTTGGGTTGTAGAGTTAGGGGCAGCTGAGTTAGGGGCAGGGGCAGGGTCAATTCATTGTATGAGTAGGATAAGAGCATCAATGTCATGAGCAACTCGCCGTTGTGCTTTGGTAATCGAGGTTTCCCCTTGCAAGCGAAACAAATTGACCGCCCAACTGCGAATTAA
>JAHHHI010000072.1 GCA_019359435.1 Kaiparowitsia implicata GSE-PSE-MK54-09C | reverse complement strand
TATCGCTTCATTGCAAACTGGATGTGAGCAGTTAACGCACAAAATGAATGGGTTCATCTGCCCACTGGTACGTCGGTTGAACTTACAATTGATCTTTTCATCTGCTTAGAGTGATAGAAGAGGGTTACAGTGGGAAAACTGGCTTCGAGCCTTTTCCACTTAGAGAAGCGAGGAAGCAAAAACTGTTTTTGATGATCCTCTCTATGTTGACTTCTACGACCCAGACCACTCGAAAGATGAGGAACGGTATCTTATCGTAGGAGAGTCCAATCAAAGGAGATTGCTGATTGTGTCGTATACCGAAAGGGAGCGTTCAATTCGTGTTATCAGCGCTAGAGAAGTGACACGAGCTGAGCGAGAAGCTTATGAAGAGGGATAAGTCAGAAATGGAAGATGATTTGCGCACAGAATATGACTTGAAAAGCCTTCGAGTCAGAAGGTTAGGTTCTGGAAGAAAAGGTTTTGGTAGTACGACTGTCCAATTAGAGGCTGATGTTGCAGAAATGTTCCCTGATGCTGATGCAGTTAATGAGGCTTTACGATTCTTGATTAGGGTGATACGAGATAACCCGGCTGTTGCTCCAACAACACAGGCTAACAATTCAAATGCAGCGGACGATTGAAAACTGTTTATGTGACTGAATGTTATCTGCCGCCGCTGATTTGAGCCGTTAGGGGGCTTAATCTTTTTGCTAGAGCATACATCGATGTTGTCTACGAGCCGTTTAGTATTGAGAGAAAATCAGTCACTAGGATCTTAGGGGCATGAGATCTATTTGGATTACAAGACCTGAGTCTCTTAAAGCGTTTGCTGCTATTACGAAGCAGAAATCTCAATAATGCCTATGACTCTAGCAATTGCCCTTGAACCTGCGCCAATAGAGCCCGAACCTCAAGGTGTTGTACGGGTCGCTAAAATTCGTGTCACTCTAGACGTAGTTGTGATTGCTCTTCTTAAATGATGCACGCCAGAGGAAATAGGGAAGCAGCATCCATCGCTACAATTGCCAGACATCTATCTAATTATCGGTTATTACCTTAACAGCAGGCAAATTTGATTTGGCAAGAGGCTGAACACCGCTTTGACCTCATTGGAATGCGCGATCTCGCCTACTGGCCCAAAGAGTCGAGCAGCAAGGCTGATTAGGTTATAGCTGATGAAAATCTGGACAATACGACAACTAAAGGATTACTGCGTCAAAATTCAGATCATTAGCCGAAGCTTTTTCGACAGAGCCACTTCCACCCCCCGATGCGAGGCAGAAATAGCTCTATCGAATTATCCACACGGTAGATGATTGTAGGGATAAAAAACTCGCGTTCCCGCATCATGGCGTTTCCGTCGAGACGGCTTAGGGTTGCGCTTATTGCCCTGTGAAGTTGCTACGACCGTGGTCAATACCGGCACCGCTGACCGTGCAAAAGGCGCGCCGCACACCAGTTCCACCTGTGGTTTGAATATCACAGGTTCCTGATGCGGGCACCGTGCGATAGCCCATTTCAGAAGATCTAAATTGACTGATTTCTAACTGGACTGCCCCCTCAAAATTGCTGCGAACAGAGCCTATATACTCAATGGACACTCGGTTATTTGCATCATTGAGCATCAGTGCACCATCGTTGTCACGCCGAACAATCACAAGCTGAGCGGTGCCTGCACCCGAATAGCGGGCATTGTCTACTGTGCCAGTGCTCTGAAACACGTCATTGGTTAATTCGGGCTGTGGTGAGGGAGCAGGAGAGGAGCCTTGAGCAGAGAGAAACTGCGCAAAAACCCAGCCCTCGCCACCGCGTTCGCCCACAATAAAGGCCCAGTTTCCTTGGCGTTGCGTTACCTCGACGACATCGCCTTGGCGTAGCACATAGGTAGCCGGAAAGTTTGTGCCTGGGCCACTCCGCACATTCAGGTCATCCACACTAACCACAAAAAGCTGAGCCAATGCAGCCGTTGCGGTCACAGCTAGTGATGTGCAGCCCACGAAACAAGCCGTCAGAATTCTTTTAATTTGCATAGGAATTCAACCCTTCATTTCTTAAAAAGACAAAAAAGATGCGATCGCCAGATTGATGCCATTGCTCTGGCGATCGCCCCTCTCACGCTGTAGAAAATATCTGATAAATCTAAGAAACTTAAGTACAGGTAGGCGTTTATTGATATTTTTTTACAAAGACTTAATGCCCTATCGCGGCCTCTTAACGGGGTCAACGGCAGATAGCGTCAATTGCGACCAGCGTGCGGTGGGGCTGGAGCGCAAACGTTAGTCCATTAAACAACAAGCCAATCGGCTAGAGTTTACTTAACCTGAGTTCGGGATAAGCTCAAACCCCTAATGTGCCGTGCGCGACGCGCACGGCACATTAGGGGTTTTGGGGCACCGCGCGTCGCGCGGTGCCCCAAAACCCCCTTAACCCGAACTGGCGTTACTTACTTTGTGGATCAATGGCAGACAGATCCAACGCTCAAGGGCGATCGCCCCGCTGCCCCGTGCTCCCAGAATGGCACCCCACAATTAAGGGCCGTAGGGACTTCAACCGATCGCGGCTTGCCTAGAGCGTGCAACGGAAAAAGGTTTCGATGCAGCGCACAAACATTTCCACCCCTAGACCCAGCGCAGTTTCATCAAAGTCGAAGCGGGGGTGATGATGGGGATAGGCCAACCCTTTGTCTATATTGGCAGAGCCAAGAAAAAAGTAGCAGCCGGGGACTTCCTGCAAAAAGAAAGACATGTCTTCGCCCCCCATAGTCTGGCATTCCGGCACCACACCAATGGGCGTTTCCACCACGTCTTCTGCGACAGAGCGCACCAAGTCGGCGATCGCCCCATCATTTACCACCGGGGGATACAGCTTTTGATAATCCAGCGTAAAGGACGCGCCATAGCTCTGGCAGATGCCCGCTACAATGTCCTGCAACCGCTGCTCAAAAAAGTCTGTCAGCGCCGGATCAAAGTAGCGCACAGTGCCCGTGAGGTTGGCAGAATCGGCAATCACATTGTTGGCTCGTCCAGCGTTAAAGGTGCCCACCGTGACCACCCCAGAGGCAATCGGGTCAAGGTTGCGCGCCACAATCGTTTGCAGCGCCGACACCACCTGCGAGGCCACCACGATAGAATCTACCGTTTGGTGCGGCAGTGCGCCATGGCCCCCTTTGCCCTGAATAGTGAGGTCAAAGAGTTCTACCGCGGCCATCAGCGCTCCGGCTCGCACCCCAATCATGCCCAGCGGCAGGTTGTTCCACAGGTGCAGCCCAATAATGGCGTCTGCATCGGGATTTTTGAGGACGCCCGCCTCGACCATGGGCTTTGCGCCACCCGGCCCTTCTTCCGCAGGCTGAAAGATAAATTTTACGGTGCCCGCAAGCTGTTCGGCTCTTTGGGCCAGATAGTGCGCGGTGCCGAGGGCGATCGCCACATGCCCATCATGCCCACAGGCGTGCATCTTACCGGAATGCTGCGACCGATACGGCACTTCGTTGAGTTCCTGAATCGGCAGCGCGTCCATATCAGCCCGAATTGCCAGCACCTTCCCTGGTTGGCCGCCGCGAATCCCCGCTACAATTCCGGTTTCTGCGATGCCCGTTTGGTGCTCAATGCCCCACTCTGTTAGCTTTTTGGCAATAAACTCCGCCGTCACCCGCTCCTGAAACCCCAACTCGGGACGCTGGTGAAGCTGCCGTCGCCACTCCACTACCTGCGGCTGCAGCGAACGGATAGCAAGGCGAATGCGCGACGCTTCTACCGGAAGCGGTTTGAGAGAGGTGGCAAGCATAGGATCAGTAGGATAGTGCGATAGAGTAGCGGACTCAAGCCCACAGTTATAGCCTACACTCCCCCTTCCTAACCGCCGATACCCCCGATCAGGCGGTACTGCCATTTCTCAACATGATGAGGCATTTCTTAACGCAATGATAATTTGCCCCCCAGCACCCAATTCTGGGGGGGGGGAGATAGAGCTTCCAAGTTCCCCAATTTTGGGGGATTTAGGGGGCCATGCAGAGTCTAGAAATTTTGCTGGTTCATTCCTCAATTCAGCAACGCTAATAGTGGCTACCGAGGTGAGTCAAGCGTGGGTCAAGCGTTCTCGTGTTTGAGGTATTCAAACACGCTTTTGTCGCCAATATCTGAGGCGGCAGGCTGGTTAAATTTGCGGGTTGCAAAGACGAGCATCAGCACCGCCCATACTCCCAGCAGCACCTGCTCTGCAAGGGGAGGCAGCAACCCCACCAGGTGCCCCAGCAGCAAAAAGGGCACCAGCGGCGTGAGCACTTTAGTTTCTAGCCGATTAAAGCAAAAGGCTTCTTTAAAATAGATGCCCGTGAGCGCCGCAAAGGTAAAGCCGACGCCGACTAGCGCCTGGGGCGTTTCGTATAGCGTTTGCACAAAGGGCAGGGGATCAAAATGGGCCGCGGCGATCGCCCCTACCAACCCCGTCACCCAAAACAGTTGCAGGGTGCGGTGCAGGGGTGCCATGTAAATGTGAATCGTCCACAGCGCGACGCCCAACGCCGCCACAAAAAGCGTGTAAAGCGGGGTGAGCAGCCGCAAAACGGTAGGGTCGCCGCTGCGCCACAGCACCAGCCCACTGCCCACGGCAAAGGCGATCGCCGCTACCAGCAATGCGCTTCGATAGACCAACACCCCTTGGCGATCGCCCTCAGTAATGGTGTAGTCCCCAAATTGTCCCTGAAACACTACTGGTTGATTTGGTTGATTCATGGATTGAGCCATCAGATAATCCCTCCCGCTCTGTCTTTAGGATACGCTGTGACGCCGGGGTAAGGGCAGAAATGGAATAAAGTCTTTGCCCCGCCTCTCCCTGCTTTATCCCCTATCCCTTGAACCCTTGGCCATACACCCAGCAAAATGGCATTGCCCCAAACCACTATCCATCGCATAATCAGCGGCTCGGCCACCAAGGATGCAGGATCAGCGCGCGCGACTAGCAAAAATGGGATCAGCATACAAATTTCATAGCCGACGCCGATTGTCGCTAGGGTGCCAATCAGAATCGCTCGGCTGGAGTTTTTGAGATCTCCAGACATGTTGACCCCGGCCATAATGCCCGTCACAGCAGGAAAGAAGACCGCAAGCACCGCCCAAAACCCAACCGTGCCCGGTGCCTCAGGTGGTGCCATCGCACTGGGTTCAACCCCCTGCCCTAAGACCAGAGAGAGCAACGATAGGGCGATCGCCGCCATAATCACATACTGCGCCTTGATGGCAATGCTGGCAGATTGCAACGCCAGCGCCGTAACCGCCACGGTGGTCACTAAAGCAACAAGCGTCAGGTTGAACTGCGGAAACACCTGCACGAGGCTCTCGGCAAAGCCAATCGTATAGAGCGCCACTGAAAACGCCTGGGCAAAATACAGCGGAATACCGACGGCACCGCCCGTCTCAATCCCCAGAGATCGACTGATCATGTAATAGGCCCCGCCTGCTCGCACGACTTGGTCGCTGGCGATCGCAGAGATTAAGAGCCCCGTCAAAAAGGTGATTGCGGTAGAAATGGTCACAATCGCCAGGGTGAGCCAGAGCCCCACATGGCCCACCACCCAGCCAAAGCGGAGGTACATAATCACCCCCAAAATCGTCAAGATCGATGGGGTGAAGACACCGCTAAAGGTGCCCAACCCTTGCTCGGCTGAGATGGGTGACTGAACAAAAATACCCGGTTCGGGCGGCTTAGCCATTGAGGAAACACTAACTATGCTGCTTATTCATGATGCCGGACAGGGCTCAGAATGCAACATTTCTCATAGAATTCAACCCCCCACGCCTACTAAAAAGGACTTCCGAAGACTGGGATAACGTTGGGCTTTCGCGACCAGAGCGCTTCTCAACAGCAGCAGCACTGCACTCCTGAGTCGAAATAGAGTAGCCCATCAAGGGTTGTCGCCCACCTCACATCACGGTGTTGCTGAATTGAGATATGAAAGCCAAAAACCGCCCTCTCCCGTTGGGCTACTGTGTATATATAAGTACTGAAACCCTTGCGACCAGAGCTTTCTCCTCATTCCCCAACCCCTTCTCCCGTTCTGGAAGAAGGGGCGCCGGAAAGCTTTGTCTGGCCTCCCCCTCGCCCATTTTTGGGAGATGGGGCCGAGGGGGTGAGGGCCAAGATTGTGTAGGTGTTGAGGGTTATTTTCTTGGGGGCTGCTTTCTCAATAAATTGGTGCTATCTTCGATAGATTCAGCTGAGCTATCGGCTTAATTCGGTTTATGTCCGAAACGGAGGACCCACTTTGGGGCGCACCCTGCACAGCAGGGGGGAGAACTCTCACTCCTAGCCCGTCAGCTAACTTCGTCAGCCTTGAGAGGAGAATGTATATCTCCTGGTTTGGTAGCTCAGCACTTTACCCATCCAGGAGATATCTATGGAGACTTGGTCTGCCATTGCAGCGCTAGCTGTGTTTATTTTGGTGCTGGCCTGCATCATCACAGAATGGCTGCATCTCACCATTGCCGCCATGTTGGGGGCGTTGGTTCTGTTATTTCTCAACGTGCTCACCCTGACCGAAGCCGTTGACTATATCGCCCAAAGCTATGCCACGCTGGCGCTTTTCTTTGGGGTGATGGTGATGGTGAGGGCATTTGAGCCCACGCGGATTTTTGATTATTTAGCCATGCGGATGGTGATGCTGGCAGGGGGAGAAGGCAAGCGATTGCTCTTGGGGATTGTGGTGATTACCACGCCGATTTGCGCGGTTCTGCCCAATGCCACGACCGTGATGTTATTGGCTCCGCTGATTCCGCCCATTGCCACAGAGTTGGGGGTCAACTTTGTGCCGCTCTTGATCTTGATGGTGTGTGTCTCCAACAGTGCGGGTCTGCTAACGCTAGTCGGAGACCCGGCGACGTTCATTGTGGGCGATGCCATCAACATTAGCTTTATAGACTATTTGAAGTCCCTTAGTTTAGGGGGGGCGATCGCCCTCGGTGCGATTGTTGTGATGCTGCCCGTGCTGTTTCCGTCTATTTGGCGCAAAAAACTCGACACCCTAACCCAACTGCCTCATCCCAAGATCAACCATCCCCGCATGCTGATCTTGGGCAGCATCATTGTGGCGTTAGTGCTGTTGTTTTTTGTGATTGGAGAGTCGTTGCCTATCCCCATCTCTCCGGCAACCGTGGCTTTGGCGGGAGCTGCACTGTGCCTACTGATCACGCACCAGAGCGGCATTGACTCGGTCAACAATATTTTTCGTGATGTAGATTGGAGCACCCTCATCTTTTTTATGTGCGTGTTCGTCTTGATTGGCGGGCTGGATAAAACGGGCGTGTTGAGCGCCGCATCCAACGTGCTCGCTTTTATTTTGGGACGTAACATTGCCCTGGGCGCCATTTTGCTGATGCTGCTGGTGGGCGTGCTCTCTAGCCTAGTGCCCAATATTCCCTTAGTGGTGGCCATGGTGCCCATGCTGAAGGAATATGTGGTGACGGTGGGGCTAGCCAGTCCAGATATTTTGGAGCCCAGTTTTTCTGGAACCCTGCCCGTCGCGGTGCTGCCCCTGTTCTACGCCATGATGTATGGGGCAACGCTGGGCGGTAATGGCACCCTAGTCGGGGCTTCCTCAAATATTGTGGCGGCAGGCATTGCCCAACAGCATGGCAAGCGCATCTCGTTTCAAACTTTTTTGCAGTATGGAATTCCCATTGCGACGCTACAACTTACCGTGGTTGGGCTGTATATGTGGGTTCGGTTTCTCTAGCGGCTAGGTCATGCCTGCTTGAGCATTAGCCGCAGGACTCGACTTGGTGAGTATACAGCACAATTTGATCAATTGCGCGGAGCAAAACTGGGCCTGATTGCCCGGGTTGGTTCACCACAATGCTGAAGGCCAAGGTGCCATAGCTGTCATTTTCTAGATACCCCGACAAGGCTCTCACTCCGCGCAATGTGCCGGTCTTCGCCTGCACATTGCCTTGAGCGGTGGTGTTGCGAAAGCGGTTGCGCAGCGTGCCACTGACACCAGCCACAGGCAGTGAGCGGCGAAACAGGCTGCTCTCGCTGTGGGTGTACATGCTTTTGAGCAGGGTGACAAAGGTGGACGGCCGGGCGCGATTGTTGCGGGAGAGTCCTGACCCGTCCACAATTTCAAAACTGGTAGGATTAATGCCGAGAGCAGATAACGTATGTCGGACAATGTGTTGGCCTCCAATGCGACGGAGCAGGTCATCGGCCATCCGGTTATTGCTGTCGCGATTGATACCCGTAAGCGCCCCTTCGAACGACGCCTGCTGCTGTGGGGTGCGATCGCCCACCACCTGCAAGGCCGCAGCAGTTGTCAACAGCTTAATATTCGACGCGGGGATGAGAAGGGCATCGGGATTGTGACGATAGAGGGGAGTGGTCTGATCTACCGACTCAATTGAGATGCCCCACTGAGCGGTAGCAAAGTTTGAGCTATGGATGGTCGCGGCGATCGCCCGTTCCAGATCGGCAGGGCAAATGCCTGCCCCAGGGCGAGATGCCACCGCCGTTGTCGAAGCAGCCGAATTAGAAGACTCAGCCTCGGGACGCTGTGCCACTGCTCGCTGCCCTTGCCCTAGGCTGAGCGCCATGAGTAGGGTGGCGACTGTGGTCGCTAATCCCTGTCTTCGAGTTTGGGCCTGCATTTTGGGTGTTGTCATCTGACCTCGCACTGTGTTTGGAGTGGCTTTTGAAAATCAGGCAGTGCAAGCTACGGGCTGTCATCAATTAGCCTCTGATATCCCAGAACTCAACCGTCACAGCCCCTAGCCTGGTTTTTGGGTCGGGCGTGGCAACGCTCATAGCATCAGGCGTTTGGTTGGAATTGATGAAACGCCCTAAAAAGCTGCCGTTGCCGCACTAAATCCTAAGCTGAGCACCGCGCCGCCTCAACTTAACTCGGTCATGGATTAGACCGCTATAGCCATGACTCATGTCACATAAGTTGGGCACCTGTGGTCTTCAACGCTGCCGTTATGCCGCATCATAGTATCAGAATGATAATCATTATCAAAAAAACGGCGTGTCACTCAGCAGTATGATCTGAAGCAAGGCTGGCATCGCTAACCACAGATGCGCCAGGTTTGACCTAAGAGGAGTTAAAACCATGAACAGTGCCTACAACGCTGCACGCCAGATGCGTCCCGACGCACAGACCTTTGCCTGGAGTTGGCAAAACGACACATATTCCATAGCCTATGACGTTCAAGGATCAGGCGCTCCAGTGCTACTGCTACCGGCCTTCAGCACCGTCTCAAGCCGTGCAGAGATGCAGGGATTGGCAGAGCGCTTATCCTCCCAGTTTCAAGTGGTCACGCTCGATTGGTTGGGCTTTGGGCAGTCGAGTCGTCCGGCATTAGATTATAGCCCCGCCCTGTATCGCCAGCTCTTGCAGGATTTTGTGGCCGCTGTGTTTGATCAACCTGTTGCCGTGGTGGCGGCAGGGCATTCGGCAGGATATGCGCTGCAGGCGGCCCAGGTGCTGCAGTGGTCGAGCCTGGTCTTGGTGGCCCCCACGTGGCGTGGGCCGTTGACGACGATGGGTGCGCCGGTTTCCATTGCAGGGGGGATAAGGCAATTGGTGCGATCGCCCCTTCTGGGTCAGGCACTGTATGCCCTCAACACCACGCCCTCCTTTCTTAAATGGATGTATGGCCGCCATGTGTATACGGATGTCGAACGGCTGACGCCCGACTTTATTCATAAGAAACACGCCATCACTCAACAGCCCGGCGCTCGATTTGCATCGGCAGCGTTTGTCACCGGCGCTTTAGACCCAGCCACCCAGCGAGACGAGCTGCTGAACTGGGCTCATGGCATTTCTGTCCCTCTGTTGGTGATCGTTGCAGACCAAGCTCCGCCCAAATCAAAGGCTGAGATGGAGGCTCTCGCTAATGTGCCCGGCATGCAGGTAGAGCGCCTACCCGGCACGTTGGGACTGCATGAGGAATATGCGGCGGAAGTGGCCGCCGTGGTGGGGCCATTCTTGAGTCAGATGAGCCAGTAGCGTCCAAGTCAAACCTGAGTTCGGGATAAGCTCAAACCCTTAATGTGCCGTGCGCGACGCGCACGGCACATTAAGGGTTTTGGGGCATCGCGCGTCGCGCGATGCCCCAAAACCCTCTTAACCCGAACTGACGTTAAGTCAAAAGGCTTCAACCGTTATACGTTGCTCTGTACCGCAACGCAGGAGTTGATTCAAGTCGATCGTTAGACGAGTAATCTTGGGATACCTTCGTATGGCAACAGGCCACAGGGTCATACCAGCTAACTGCCAACGCTATAGATTCATATAAAAAGCTCTAGGGTCTCTGAGCGAGTTTCACTCAAAGACCCTAGAGCTGGTATTTCCGGGCAGAAGTTTCGCGACTAGGCGACACCTCAGGCAAGAGGTTTAGGTCATTTCTGGCAAAGAGTTTTCTTGCATTTGACAGAAATCGCCTTCACCTCTATTGCCAGGTCGCTAAACTTGCGCTGTCCGGTACTCATCCAGCGATCGCCCTACTGACTAAGCACTCGCTAGGTTAGCCGAGACAAAGTCCCAGTTCAGCAGATTATCCAAGAAGTTTTGGATAAAGGCAGGACGGGCATTGCGGTAGTCGATGTAATAGGCGTGCTCCCACACATCCAGCGTGAGTAGCGCCTTTTTGCCCAGAGCCACAGGGTTTTCAGCGTTGGGAGTCTTCATGACTTTGAGGGTGCCGTTGTCATCCACCAACCAAGCCCAACCGCTGCCAAACTGAGTCGCGGCTGCGTTCGAAAACTCTTCTTTGAACTTGTCGTAGCTGCCAAACGCCGTGTCAATCTTTGCCGCTAGATCACCCGTGGGAGCGCCACCGCCACCGGGCGTCAGGGAGTTCCAGAAGAACGTGTGGTTCCAGGTTTGGGCGGCATTGTTGAAAATGCCGGACTTGGCTGAGTCACTATAGGTAGACTTGATCACGTCTTCTAGAGACATGCTGTCTAGTTCAGTGCCCTTGACCGCGTCATTCAGCTTGGTCACATAGGCTTTGTGATGCTTGCCGTAGTGATATTCAAAGGTTTCAGCCTTCATGCCGTGGGCCTCAAGGGCATCCATCGCAAAGGGTAAGGGTTGCTGTTCAAATGGCATAGTGTTCTTTCCTCTTAATGAGTAAATCCTCTCAAACTGCGTTGGGTTAGCAGTTAGTCTCACCCTAAAGGGTGGCTGCCAAACCCGTCACATATCTTCAGATAGAGATACTGAACTATTGATAGGATTCTATATCAAAAACTTGCTGAGCGGGGTTTCCTGCCTTACTTTGTGGCTCTAAGTGTCTCCGAATCACGGCTTAATACTCGGTCTGATCGGGAGTGTGATTGGGAAAGCGGCAATACGAAGTTTTTCGTTTATCCTGAGTGCTGCGCAGGGGGGATGTTTATGATGTCGGTATTGCCATTTGTTAATTCAAGGTGTAGGCGGGAAAAGACTGCACGGTGCAGTGATCCGAAGCCTGCTCCGCATCTAATTATTGCAATGCGGCCAGCGCTTGCGCAGTTTGCGTCAGTCTTGGTTGGATCTAGCAATGCCGATGAGCGCTAAGGAAGTTTGATATGGGGTTGAGGAGAGACTGAGTGGCAAAGTCGGCAGTGGGACGATGGCGGGCGATCGCTCCGTTGATGGGGCTAGGTCTAGGGTTGGCGTGGGGAGATGGAGAACCGCTGAGGGCGATCGCCCAAGAGCCGCCGCCTGCCGCTCCAGACCCTATCCGAGAGCCAGACCCGTTTTTGCAGCCGGTGCCCTTGCCGTCTCCCGTTGCACCGGATGAGCCCATTCTGGAACCGCAGCCTCTTCCCGCGCCTGATGATGATTCGGCGCCCGACCCTCTGCGGGTGCAGGTGCAGCGCGTGGAAGTGCTCGGTAGCACCGTGTTCTCCGAAGCCGAGCTGGCCGCGGTGGTGCAGCCCTATGAGGGGCGATCGCTCAG
This sequence comes from Kaiparowitsia implicata GSE-PSE-MK54-09C, assembly GCA_019359435.1. Taxonomy (GTDB): domain Bacteria; phylum Cyanobacteriota; class Cyanobacteriia; order Elainellales; family Elainellaceae; genus Kaiparowitsia; species Kaiparowitsia implicata. The sequence goes on along the minus strand of JAHHHI010000072.1, from coordinate 101,528 downwards.
CTTAGAAGAACTGCGCGGCATTGCCGACGACATTACGCTGCTCTATTTGGAGCAGGGCTTTCTCACCTCGCGGGCGGTCTTAGTAGATCAGGTCATCACCGAGGGTGAGGTGCAAATTCGCGTCATCGAAGGCAGTCTGGAGCGGATTGAGATTGAGGGCAATCGCCGCGTTAGCGACCGCTATATCCGCAGCCGAGTCACCCTAGGGGCCAATGTGCCGCTCAACCAGGGAGAGTTAGAAGATCAACTGCGGCTGCTGCGGCTTGATCCGCTGTTCGAGAATGTCGAAGCGAGCCTGCGGGCAGGAGAGGGGCTGGGGCAAAGTATTCTGATTGTTCGGGTGACGGAAGCTGATCCGGTCTTTGGGCGGGTGAGCGTCGATAATTTCTCAACGCCTAGTGTGGGGTCTGAGCGGCTGGGTCTAGAGTTGGGGCTGCGCAGTCCAACGGGTCTAGGTGACGAGCTGTCGGCCACCTACCGCCGCACCACGACCGGCGGATCCAATGCCTATGATCTGCGCTATCGCCTGCCGCTTAACCCCTTAGAGGGGACGCTAGAGCTGCGCGCGGCGCCCAGTGACTACCGCCTCTCAGTGGGTGGCTTTTCGGTTGAGGGTGATACAGAACTCTACGAGGTGAGTCTGCGTCAGCCGTTACGGCGATCGCCCCAGGGAGAATTTGCCCTGTCGCTGGGGCTGACCTATCGCGATGGCGAGGCGGTGATTGGGGATGTATTTCGCACCGGCAGCACCACCAGCGTAATCAAATTTGGGCAAGAGCTGATTCAGCGAGATGTGGCGGGGGCTTGGGCGGTGCGATCGCAGTTTAGCCTCGGCACCCGTTGGTTTGGTGCAACAGCACAGGGCAGCCCCGACGGTCAGTTTTTGAGCTGGCTGGGCCAGGTGCAGCGGGTACAACTGCTCAACCCCAACAATCTGCTGATTATGCAGGTAGATGTGCAGCTTAGCCCCGATCCGCTGCTGGCGTCTGAGCAGTTTGCCATTGGCGGCGGTCAGTCGCTGCGCGGCTTTCGGCAAAATGCGCGCTTGGGTGATAACGGCCTACGGGCGTCTGTGGAAAATCGCATCACCCTCAGCCGCAATGAGGCGGGAGCACCGGTGCTGCAACTGGCCCCATTTCTAGACTTGGGAACGGTGTGGAATAACAGCCGCAACCCAACCTCTACGCCATCCCAGCCGTTTTTAGCAGGCACAGGTGTGGGGCTGCTGTGGCAACCCGATCCGCAGTTAAACCTGCGGCTGGATGCTGCGTTGCCGCTGGTTGATGTGGGCGATCGCACCCAAAACGCTCAGGATGAGGCCGTCTACTTCAGCGTAGATTACCGCTTCTAGCATTACGCTTTAAGCGTGCTTAAAGCGCTGATTTAAAAAACTATTTTTGTAGAGTCCTTGCACAGCAAGGACTCTACAAAAATAATTATCCCTCTTCTTACTTTTACTAGCTGGGTTTCTAGCTTTTCCTAACTGAGTTTCTAGAATCCCGCCGGATCAGCGAAGCTCAGAGGCTTACTCTTCCACATTAATCACAGTCTGAATTTCCAGACTCCCATCATCGGTAATCGTCCACACATCATAGGCGCCGACCACATCGCCCTAGGCGTTAAACTCCACCGTGCCGCTGGCACCTTGGTAGTTGATGTCAGTTCCGGCGCGCACCAGCTCTAGCGCCTCGCACACATAGCTCACTTCTTGCCCCGGCGCGTTTGCGACCTCGCTTAGCTTGCTTTGCATGGCCTCGCCTGTGTTGGCCTGAGCCGCTTCTGCCGCCAGCACCATGACCGCCGCTGCATCCCAGGTGTTGGGGTCAAACACGTTGGGCTCGCGATTAAAGGTCTCTTGATAGAGCGTCTGGAACGCCGCTGCTCCGGGGCCACCCTCGCTGCTGGGTGCAGTGCCAATCACCCCGGCAGCAATGGGCGTACCATCGGCGAGCCTGCCTGCCTTATCCGCTAATTCAGCACTCTTCATCCCATCGGTTAGAACGATTTGCGTATCGCCGTCTAAAAAGCCCTGCTCATAGGCCCCCTGCAAAATCAGACTACCTGTTTCGAGATAGCCCACAATCAGCACGGCATCCGGGTCGCCGTTGAAGGCTGCGCTTAATTCGGAGTCGAACGTAGTGGCGTTTTCTGCATACTTGGTGGGGTTAGAAGCGTTCACCACCGTGCCGCCCAGTGCCTCAAAGGCAGGAATAAAGGTTTGCGCTAGGCCATTGCCATAGTCGTTGTTAATCGCCAGCACAGCCACGGTGTCAAAGCCTTGGTCTTGCGCCAGTTGAGCCAATGCCTCGCCCTGAAACGTATCGGGCGGAGCGGTGCGTGCCCAGAAGCCCTGAAACTCTCCATTCCCAGCCCGTTCAGTAAAGGTAGGGCTCGTGCTGGAGGGGGAAATCTGCATCACCTTGTTGCGAACCGCAATATCCACTGCCGCACTGGAGACAGCACTCCCGGCTGCACCCACCACGCCTGCTACCCCATCCACTTCGGCCAGCTTGGTCATGCCAGCGGCTCCAGCAGCCGGATCGGTCTGGTCGTCTTCAGACACGAGCTCTACCGACTGGCCTAGCACGCCGCCGCAGGTGTTGACGGTATCAACCAGCATCTGCGCCGTATCTTGCATGGTGGTGCCATATTGGGCTAGGTCGCCAGTGAGGGGCATGAGCGACCCTAGCTTGAGCGCTCCTCCGTCTGATGAGGCAGGGGCAGTGGTGTCTGGGGTGTCGTTTGTGGTGGCGGTAGGGGATTGGCAAGCGGCGATCGCAGCACTCACTAAGGCGATCGCCCCCAAAACCTGTAGCGGAGACGCCTTGGATTTTCTGTTCAGCGGAGTCATATCTATCCTCACAATCATACAAGGGTGTGAAGCAGAATCGATGATCGCATCTCATTCTTGAGCAAAATTATATAGCTGATAACAGAGGCCTCGCTATGGCAGAAGCAGAAGAAATTTGTCTGATGGTCTGATGATGATTTGATTGTTTTTAGAAGATGCGTTCAAGATACGCTCAAACTCTTAACGTGCGAGGTTTCCGCGACTACAACCCGTCCTGTTTTTTGCGTAAATATTGCACAGAAATTTTTGTCATAATTAATCAATTGTCACATGTTTAGGAACTCTAGGCGAGTCTAGAGGTTCTAAAGAGAAGAAGACTGGCAGAGTCATGGGCGTTTCTCAGAAGGCCGATGGCTCAAAATTTGTGACTTGGGTCATAGGCTTTCGTGAAACCCTTATGAGACAACGGCTTCACGAGAGCCTTAGGTTGACGCACAAGGCTTTTCCCTATAAAAACTGCGGCAAGCCAGCCAAATGAGATGGGATTGTTTAGAATCTATTCTGGTTATCTATGCTGGATATTGTTCTAGGCTTTTCTTCAGAGCAGCAGGGGGTGCAGTAGAGGTAGTCTCCATCGGTAGCGGGAGGGCAGTGTGGCAACATTGCCAAAACCCAAAACCATCACATGAGATCTACCATTCAGAGCATAGGCATGGTGTGGTAGTCCTGATGCAGTCAGCATATAGGTCAGATGAAGATAGGGCGGAATGGATTTCGCTCTGCTCTATCTTTTAGCAGTGCCACAACGACGCACAATGTAAGACATGGTAAGGAGTAGTTATGAAATCTTGGATCCGCCAATGCGCCGTAATTGGTTTAGCCGGCAGCATGGTGCTGGGCGGCCTAACAGGGATTCGTCAGGCACTAGCGCTGACGACTGAGCAGGTGGCTGAACGGTTGCAAACCGTTCCTGTATTTGCGGTCACGAATTCTGAAGGGGTGCCTTTGTTGGGGACTGTAGAGAATGGCGAAGCCTCACAGTCGGTCGCTAATGTGTTTGTAAGCCAGCAAGATGCGCAGCAGTTTGTGACTCAAGTTCAGGAAACAAACACCGATCTAGCTGGAGATATCCAGGTCACACCGGTATCGCTGGCGGAGATTTTTGAGCTGGCTATTGCAGAAGAGACGCAGTCGGTGCAGTTCACGATTGTGCCCCGAGAGCAGCATGTGCAAGAGGCGGTCGCGCTATTGCAGCAGCGTGGTGAGGAGGGCGATCGCTTCCAAGGTGTGCCGTTGTTTTATGCCGAGTCTTCGGCAGACGAGGGCGGTTACCTAACTATTCAGCAGGGTGAACAACAGGTGATCCCGATGTATTTTGAGCAGTCTGGTTTGCAGGGGTTGCTGAGCCGAGTCTCTGAAGCAGAGCCTGACTTAGCGGCAAGCATGACCATTCAGGTGACCAACTTAGAAACGGTGATTCAGCTCATGCAGGAGGAGGAAGACCCTGAACTGGGCAGCATTCTGCTCGTGCCTTCTCAAGAGTCGATTGAGTATATTCGCTCGCTGCCCCAGCAGTAATCGCCTGTATCAACCCGTTGGTCTTTAGGCATGGGGTTTTGAAGCGGGGTCGCGTCCTCACTTCAAAACCCCCATTCTGGATCTAGGGGCTGTCATCAATTAGCCTCTGATATCCCAGAAATCAACCGTCACAGCCCCTAGCCTGGTCTTTGGGTCGGGCATGGCAACGCTCATAGCATCAGGCGTTTGGTTGGAATTGATGATACGCCCTAGGGTCACTCTGGTGCGATTTCTGTGCAGACTCTGATTCGGTAATGGTGGGGCAGTGCGCAGTGCGTGGTGCCCCATTGTTTTGCTCCAAATCCGTTGCGTTGATGTCGCTGATTTGCCCTGAATTGATGACAGGACTGACGCACTTTGTCTGGAGTCCTGGAAATACTTGGAAGATTTTTGGGAGGCTATGCCTTCCCAGAGCCTTTTGCTACGTCAGTTTTGAATGAGATGGGTGGAGTAGATTGGAGGCTGAAACGAGGCTTGAGTTGATGGATCAAGACGGAAACCAGGAAGACGCGTTTCAAATCTCTGGGCAAGCGCTGTGGCAGTGGCGCCAGTGGGCCCAGCAGGTGGCGATCGCCGCATCGGTGCCATCTAGCGAGCTGGACTGGTTTTTGCTGGCTCTAACGGGGTTAGATCGACTGACGTTGCGGCTGGGGGCTGGGAAGGCAGGCGGTTCTCGTCAATTTGACCAGGCTAAACGCGCCTCCCTGGTTTCCCTAAAGCGGCCCCTCACCGAGTTGACGGCGCTGTGGCAGCAGCGGGTGCAGCAGCAGGTGCCCGTGCAGTATCTTGTCGGCGAAACACCGTGGCGGCAGTTTCAGCTAACGGTGTCGCCTGCGGTGCTGATTCCCCGACCTGAAACCGAGGAGCTGATTGAGGTGGCGATCGCCCGTGTGGGGCATACCGATTTAGCACTGGGCCACTGGGCTGATCTGGGCACAGGCAGCGGGGCGATCGCCTTGGGTTTAGCGGCTGCGTTTCCTCAAGCAACCGTTCACGCGGTAGATATCAGTGCCGATGCGTTGGCGATCGCCCACCACAATGCGGAACGCTATCAGATGGCGGGGCGCATTCAGTTTTATCAGGGCAGTTGGTTCAACCCCCTAGAGCCGCTGCAGCACCAGCTCAGCGCTGTCGTGTCGAACCCACCCTACATTCCAACGGCTACCCTGGCTCAGCTTCAGCCAGAGGTGGCGCACCACGAGCCGCATCTGGCGCTGGATGGCGGCAGCGATGGCTTGAATAGCCTTCGTCACTTGGTTGCCACTGCGCCAAACTATCTGAAGCCGGGTGGGCTGTGGCTGGTGGAGCTGATGCAGGGGCAGGCTGCGGATGTTGTCGCACTGCTGCGCCAGCAGAACTTCTGCGAGCCTCAAGTGCATCGAGACTTAGCAGGAATTGAGCGGTTTGTGAGTGCGATGTGTGCGCCTGAGGCCGCGTTCTCAGGGTCGTTACGATAATTTATCTTTCTTAAGGAGTAAGATTTTGCTCAGGCCAGATAACTGGCGTTACTATGATGAGTATGGGTAAATTAGTACATGTATTTGCTGTGGCAACCGCATAAATCACTGCACAAGCCATTGCAGCGATTTCTTACGCTTAAGAGCACTGGATTTGTGAGAGCTGCGCCACCTGGGTTTCTCGCTTGGCTAACTGAAGCGGAGGGTGCGGTATACCTGTGAACAAGTCGATACGTCAACCAATGGTGCGTCTTTTAGGGAGCAATGGGCTTGAGTGAGCGATCGCCCGAAATTCGCAATTCACCAGAGGGCAAGGCTCCCTGGAACGTCGTGCCCTGGCTGATTAGCCGTCTGTGGTACGACTATCCGCTGGTGTTTTGGAGCGGTGTATTCACGCTGATGCTGCTCGTTGCCGGAATTGGCATGACCTGGCTAATCGACCCAGATTTGTCTCAAGATACGTCGCTCAATTCTGACCCATCCCAATTTGTGGCTGCAACCCCAAGTCGGCCTCGTCGCGACACGAATGCTTCGCCGTTTGTGTCCTACGGTGCAACGGTACTGACCTGTATGGCCGGATGTCTGCTGCTGTCGCAGCGGCTGCGAACACCGTCTCAAAAAACGGCCACTCGAGTCTCTCGGCGATCGCTCCAGCAGTCTCGGGTCGCAGCGCACCATCCAAGCGCATTGCCTACCGCATCTCTCTTAGACTCTATTGCAGAGGCTGCCCCGAGCCAAGCTTCAGATCCTGCAAGTCGAGTTATTTCCCCTTATGTTCCCACTCCTGCGTCGTTGCCGCCCGCGCTAACGAACACACAACCGAGGATGCTGCCTCAAGCGACTACCCCAATTCCTAAATCGGCGGCAGTCCCCGAGGCTGCACCTGCGTTACCCAGGGGCGATCGCCCAGAGTTTCAGGTTCCAGTGCGATCGCCCCAGCGCGACCGCGCTCCGGGCCTAGCAGAGCTGCTAGATATTCGCGATCGCCGCAGCCACAAAAGCGGGCGATCGCAATACTGAGCTACGTTCTATGCCCTGAGGTAAAGGGGTGCTTTTGGGGTTGCAAGTAGTTTTGAATCGGTCTTTGACTAACGGTCATGAGATTTGTGATCCGTTCGTCTCTCCACGTTCGATATCATAAACTTCAACCACCGCCAAAATTTTACAAAGGAAGGAATTTTGCAATCCGTGCAGCGTCTTGAGAATATGAAAGAATATGAACGATTTTTTAGGGACATAGCCTCCCTAAAATTGTTCAACTGTGTAATTCCAAGAAGATAATACGCCATCAACTTTAACGCAGTCTCTTGACTGAACGGGATGGATCTGCTGTTAACTTTCCATGTAGTCAGGGAAGGCTAAAGAATGAATTCCTTCTCTCCCCTCAAAGCGCATTCACCATGACCCCTAATGTCTCCAGTTTGCTGAATCAGAGTTCAGCTCAGGCTGCGGTTTTTCGGAAACCTTGGCTATTTCGCTGGCTATGGAATATTTTAGCTATCGTTATTGTTCTGATCGCGCCTTCGCTATTCTGGCAAACTTACACGCTTCAGCAGTCCTGCGAGCCATTTGTAGGTACACCGCCCATATCATGCATGATCAATGGAGTAACAATTGAGCCTCAGATTCTAGAACCGTTGAATGTGGGTAAGTCAAAGCAACTAATCGCCCGAGTTGAATTGAATCCTCTCGAAAAAGGCTTTCAAATCAAAAAAACGGTTTCCTGGCAAAGTTCTAATCCTGATGTGGCTACAGTTAATGCCAAAGGGAAAGTGATTGCTATTGCTCCAGGAAAAACAAAAATTACAGCTACATCTCAGGAAGCTTCAAATAAGCAAGCAAGCCTCTTAGTAACGATTGAGCCAAAAGCTCTCCCTACAGTGACAAAAGTGCAACTCCATCTTTTTGCACCAGATCATTATCAAGGTGAACAGCTTCTTGCAGATCAAGATTTCTCCGTCATTATTGAAGGAAAAGGAGACTTTTCTGAAGAGTTCACGCTAGAGTCTGACAATCCTGAAGTTGCTTCTGTTGATACAAATCAGAAATCTGTCACCCTACAATCACGCGGCAGCGCCCGCATTACCGCCGTTTCGACCGCAAATTCCAATAAGAAAAGTAGCATTGTAATTGCAGTTCTACCCCCTAAATTGGAAGGAATTACATTACAACCCTCTCATGTATCTCTAAAGATAAACGCAACTCAAGAAATGAAAGCTGCTTTTACGGGCAGAGGTGATTTCGATCGACAAGTTATCTGGTCTTCCAGTGATCCTGATGTGGCCAAGGTCAATGCTGATGGAGTTGTCACAGGGCGAAAGAAAGGGAATACATCAGTTCAGGTAGCCTCTGTAATCAGCCCTGAAATCAATACAACCATCGGAGTAGAAGTAGAAAAAGGACCAGGAATCAGAGAAATCATTTCTGGTACCACCGGAGTTGTCTGTGTGGTTGGTGCCACTGTTCTATTAGCACCCCCCATAGCATCCGTACCTGTTTGTGCTGGTTTGGCAACCGGGGTTTACAGGCTTCTGTCTGATTGACTGACAAAAGTTTGACTGAATGATGCTCAAAGCTCCTTGCAGCAAGGGTTTGAGGTCATCAAGAAAGCATTATGCCTTGTTTCGCCTGAACCCCTTGACTAGCAAGCATTTCAGGGATTGGCGCTCCATGTTTTGTCAGTCAACCAGGGCTTCTGCACCATCACTAGGAGATTATTCATTATGACTTCATCCCAGAATGACCCGCAAGGTTCCTCTATTCAGACGGCATTTAGCTGGTCTACGCTGTTTCGAGATTTTACTTTTTTGGCGGATTTAATTCGAAGTTTTGTCATTTTGGGTGCAGTGAGTGGTGTTGTATTGTTTTGCACCGTAATCAATCCTATTCCAAAATGCATGACCCCGCACTCTCCTATTGAAATGCTGCTAGGTATGGGTGGCGTGATAGCTTTTTCCGTCTTGGGATTGCCGCTAGCTACTGCCACGTTTTTTGGCTGTGCAATTTGGGCAATTGTGAAATTTTGGATGTGCTACTAGGAGTAACAGCCGTGAGTTTTATCGAATTCAATCACGTATCAAAGTCATTTCGGGGTAATGGACAGCACCGGGTAATTTTAGATAGCGTAAATTTGACAGTGCACCCTGGAGAATTTATTCATTTGCAAGGTGAAAACGGTGCAGGAAAAAGCACGCTCCTAAACTTGATTTTGGGGTTACAACAACCAAATTCAGGAAAGGTTAAAGTGTTTGGCTGCTCACCTACAGAATCGATCTCTAGATCACGCGTGGGCTGCATGCTGCAAAAAGCGCGAGTGCCAGATTATCTGACTGTGCGAGAATTGATTGAATTAGTGCGAAGCTATTACTCTGAGCCGCTAGCAACTGATGAAATTTTGCAACGGGCTAACTTGGTAGAGAAACAGCGCTGCCCTGCAAACGTACTCTCTGGAGGGCAGGAGCGATCGCTCTACTTTGCCCTAGCGATCGCGGGAAATCCCGACTTATTAATCTTGGACGAACCAACTACGCATCTCGATCAAGATGCAAGGGCTCAGTTCTGGAAACAGGTGAAAGATTTCGCAGAACAAGGTAAAGCAATCCTTGTAGTGACTCACGTCAGTTCTGATTGTGATGACTTTGCCGATGCTGTAACCCGCACACTTGTCCTAGAAAAGGGCACTGTGCAAGAACCCTCATCCAATCAATCTAAAAAGATAATTCAAAAGTCATACCTTGACTCGATTAATGCAGGCCCGTTGCCTCAACCCTTGCTCAAGATGGTTGCTGGCCAGCTAAAAGTAGAATTTTTAGAACTGATTCGCAAGCCCATGTTTATTACTGTGGCGCTCGCTTTTTATGCAATGGCTTTTTTGCTCCCGCAAGCCTTTCAGCAGTCTGCATTGCCGATTCTAGCTGGAGTGGCTGCATTCAACATTATTTTCACCTCTGTGGAAAAGTTTGGTATCAGAATTGCAGCAGAGCGAGAAAACGGCTGGGTGAGGCTTTTGCGAGTAACCCCGCTACCACCCTGGGTTTATCTGGCTGCCAAAGTTTTGACAGTGCTAATGATTTCTATGGTGGGGGTTGGAATGATGTTTATTATCGCAGCGATTCGACTTGACCTTCATCAGTCTTGGATTGAATGGCTAAAACTATTCAGCACACTCATAGTGGGAAGCTTCCTATTCGCCGTTATTGGCTGTGTTCTCGGGTACCTCTTCAACGCAAAAAGTGTATCCATGGCTGGTGTCGGTGTTTTGATACTGGCGATATTTACGAGCCTTCCTTTTGAGGGAGCAGCCTTCTTACGGTGGATTCCATTCTCACCCTTTTATCATTATGGTCAGCTATTGCTATGGGCTGTATCATCAAGTACTGCTGCTGACACAACAATTTCTGCAATATCGGAAGTCCTTGCTCCAACGCACTCCCATTGGCTTTTGAGCCTCGGATGGCTAGTGTGGACGGGGATCGTTAGCAGCTTTTTGGCAATTTGGGCCTATCAGCGTGATCCTCTTGTTGCTAAACCATAAAGTTGCTAAACCATAAAGTTGCTAAACCATAAAGTTGCTAAACCATAAAGCTATTATTCTCTATCAGTTGCTTAAGTTGCGCCTGTCCAGCATCCAATTAATAAACGTTGCTCGGTTCGCCTTTATCCAAGTCGGTTTGAGTCGATTAAACCGAGAGGGGCGCTGTAAGGGAAGAGCGATCGCCCCCAACGATTGCTCCTTGAGTATCAACTGGCGTCAGCACGCGGTTGAGTTTGCCGCTGCTAAAGCCTTCCAGATCCAACGTGACAAACAAAAAACCAAAGGCTTGGAAGGTTTGCACCAGTGCTGGCAGGTTGGTGGATTGCACAAAGGTCTGAATCTGCTCTGGCGGTAGCTCAATTCGGGCCGTGTCCCCTTCGGAGCGCACCCGCAGGTTGCGAATGCCTAGGCTGCGAAGGTGGCGCTCGGCTTTGCCCACCCGCTGCAGCTTCGCCACTGTGATGGTTTCGCCATAGGGAAAGCGTGAGCTGAGGCAGGGCTGGGCAGGCTTATCCCACCAGGGCAGGCCCATCTGCTGAGAGATTTCGCGCACGTCTAGCTTGGTGATGCCAACTTCGGCTAGGGGCGATCGCGCCCCCCGTTCTTTTGCCGCCTGAATGCCCGGCCGATAGTCCCGCAGGTCATCAGCATTCACCCCATCCACCACATAGGGATAGCCTCGCTCAATCGCCAGCGGCTTAAGCGTATCGTGCAGTTCGCTTTTGCAAAAATAGCAGCGGTTCACCGGGTTCGCAGCATAGTTGGGGTTCTCCATTTCGTGGGTTTGCACCACCTCGTGGGCAATGCCCAGCATCGCCGCCTGCACCCGCGCATCCTCTAAATCTTCGGGCAGTAGCGAGGGTGATTCTGCGGTGACAGCTAGGGCGCGATCGCCCAACACCGCAACGGCCACTGCCGCCACTAGGGTGCTATCCACCCCGCCAGAATAGGCCACTAGCGCCCGATCCATTTCTGTAAACAGCGCCCGCAGCGCCTCTAATTTCTGCATTCCCATCGCGTTTTATCTCTGCCTTACCCGTCATACATTCAGAACTGTGCTTCCAGCCTAGCGAATTCTACCCATTGCTTGGCTGATGATTTTCACCAGCACCGCCCGATTTGAATCACTCCTGGATAGGATAAAAGCTAGGGGTCTTTCAATAGATAGTGCCATGCCCATCACCATTCAAACACTGCGGCGGTTTAAAGCAGAGGGGCGACCCATTACCGCCCTTACCGCATGGGATTTTTTAATTGCCCAGGCGATTGACCGAGCCGGGGTAGATGTGATTTTAGTGGGCGACTCGCTGGCAATGGTAGCGCTGGGCTACGACACCACGTTGCCGCTGACGCTAGATGAAACCATCCATCACGCCAAAGCCGTGCGGCGCGGGGTCTCTCAAGCCCTGCTCATCGTAGACTTGCCCTTTGGCAGCTATCAAGAAAGCACTACCCAGGCGATGCACTCGGCCATCCGCACGCTGAAGGAAACAGGGGCCCAGGCGGTGAAATTAGAGGGTGGATCGCCCCCCCGCGTAGAGGCGATCGCCCACCTGGTTCAGGCGGGCATTCCCGTCATGGCCCATGTGGGCCTTACCCCCCAGTCGGTGCATCAGTTTGGCGGCTTTCGCCAGCAGGGCAAGTCGCCCCAAGCCGCTGAGCAAATTTTGCAAGAGGCGATCGCCCTAGAACAGGCGGGAGCCTTCAGCATTGTGCTAGAGCATATCCCCGCCGACCTAGCCCTGCACATTAGCCAAAAACTCACCATCCCCACCATTGGCATTGGTGCAGGCCCCCAGTGCGATGGACAGGTGCTCGTCACAGCTGATGTGTTGGGGCTATCGACCTGGCAGCCGCCCTTTGCCAAAGTCTATGCCAACCTGCAAGACACCATCATGCAGGCAACCCAGACCTTTTGTGCCGATGTTAGAGACCAGCGGTTTCCGTAGGAAGATTCCACAGAATCTACAGCTCGACCCCAGCAAAATCCTCATTCACTGGATCGCTCGCATCAGCCTCATCGGCATTGGCTGCTTGATAGGCCGCAACCACCTCTTTGGCATCGCCAATCATTTGCATGGTGTGGTTTTCGATCCACATGGCACGACTGCACAAGCGAGCAATACCATCCACAGAATGGCTCACCATCACCATCGTCACGCCGCTGCGCTTAAACTCGCGGATTTTCTTGGCGCACTTCTGCCGAAAGCGAATGTCGCCCACCCCCAACACTTCATCAATCAGCAAAATTTCAGGATCAAGATGCGCCACAACCGAAAAGCCCAAGCGTGCCAGCATCCCGCTGGAATAGACCCGAATAGGGCGTTCAATGAACTCTCCCAACTCCGTAAAATCCAAAATTTCATCCAGCTTTTCCAGAATCTCGCGGCGCGTTAGCCCCATCAAAATTCCATTCAGCATCACATTTTCACGACCTGACAGATCAGGATGGAAGCCCGCCCCCAGCGACAGCAGCGGCGAAATTCGCCCTCTGACCACGACCCGCCCACTGGTGGGTTTGAGCACCCCTGCAATGAGGCCCAGCGTGGTGCTCTTGCCCGCGCCATTGTGCCCAATAATGCCAAATTGCTCCCCGCGATACACGTCGAACGAAATGCCACGAATGGCTTCGTACTGCATCGACTTCATTGCTTTTAGATTGCGGGGAAAATTAAACAACAGATGCTTAATGCCTCGCACATGGTGATAGAGCGGATAGGACTTGCACACCCCATCAAAGCTAACAACCGGTTCCCTCATAGCACTTCCGCAAATCGGTGGGCAAGTTTCTTGTAGACGCTGTAGCCAAGGGCCAAAAACAGCAACCCATAGCCAAAGCTGATCAGCACATATTGAAAATTCAGCGTGCCTTCTAAAATCAAGTTGCGCCAGTTGATCATCAGCGGGGCCGCAGGGTTGAGCGGAATCAAGTGCTGAAACCGCTCAGGAATCAGGTCTTCGGTATAGATGATAGGAGTGAAGAAAAACCCCATCTGAATGATGATGCTGGCCAGTGGCTCAATATCACGCACAAACAAGTTGAGTGAGGCTAGCAGCAGCGAGATGCCATAGAGCATCATCAACTGCACCCCAATCTGAATGGGCATTCCATAGAGCCACGAGAGCGGGGGAACCTTGTCGTAAAACAGCAACAGCACAATGATCACCGGCAGCGAAAAGCAAAAGTGAATCATATGATTGAGCACCGATGCCAGCGGGATGATGTGGCGCGGAAAGTTCACCTTTTTGATAATGGATGAGCCAGCTACAAAAATTTTGGGAGATGAGCCGACTGAGTTGGCAAACCACTGCCAGGGAAATAGGCCTGCGAGCAGCACGAGTGGATAGGCTTCGACTCGCACCCGCATGATGATTTTGAAGGCAAAAAAGTAAACTACCGCAAACATCAACGGATTGCCCACTGACCACAGATACCCTAGGACGTTGTTTTTGTAGCGGACTTTGATTTCTTTTTGAACAAGGATAATCAGCAGATCCCGATAGTTCTCTAGGCTTCTGTGGTTTCCTAAATCGATTGCTTTCATAAATCGTCGCTTACTTAAGGTCGACCAGAGATTCTCTAACGGTCTCTCCTCCTTGTGGTCAATGGGTCTGAGAACTCACGGTAAGTTATGAGGCTGCGGTTAGGGGGCACGGCGACCTCTGTACTGGGTGGGCTGAATCTTCAAGGTACGATGATAATCTACAATCGTTGCAGTCATCTACGGTGATTTTCTACGGTTGCTGCTGAATGAAGGCATTGAATGCTTGCAAACGCTATGCTGGCGAAGCGACGAGCCGCCTAGACTCGCAGCCCCATAGTCGCAGATAGAGAGGCGGTAGAGTTTTGGCGAGTGGTGGTGAATTGGGTAGTGGCGTCTGGCATTATCAATCTGGCGTGATCGATTCGATGGTTTACGCCCGAATCCTCAACCATAGGCTGTAGAGATAGGCTGTAGAGAAGGAGATACCGTTCTGCTGGCGATCGCCCCCCTAACCCGCATTCACCGACGCATTGTTTTGGACTACATCACCAATGGGCTGAAGCCGCGCGTGCCGCTGGTAAAGCCGGGTGAAGCGGTTCCCTTTGCTAGGGCAGACGCGGGCGATCGCGCGGTAGTTCCGTTAACCTGGGCGGCCACGTCTGCCCAGCACCCCTATGCAAACCTGGGCGATGCGCTCAGCCCTCTTGTGGTGAGTGCTCTGTCGGGTCTGCCGATTGCGTATCATCGCTTTCAGTCCAATACGGAGCGATTGGCCTGTGTCGGCACCATCGGGCACAAGTTTGTAGGAGGGCGAGTGCATGTGTGGGGCACCGGGTTTGACCCGCGCCGTCATCCGCTAGAGCGTCGCGTGGGGTATTGCCTACCGCCGCAAACTGAATTTTGGGTGCATGCTGTGCGGGGCCCGCTCACGGCTGACCTCTTGCGGCAGCAGGGTTTAACGGTGCCTGCGGTGTATGGCGACCCCGTCTGGTTCTTGCCTACCCTGCTGCCGCCTGCTCCTAAGACTTATGAACTGGGGGTGGTGCTGCATCTGTCAGAGTTGCGCCAGCGCATGCCCGAGTCTACCTATAAGCGAGAATTTAAGCGCTATCGGGTGCCGCCACATCTAGCCGAATCGGTGCAGATTATCTCACCCTTAACCGAGCCAAACGTGGGGGCGATCGCCCAGCGCATTCAAGCCATCACCGCCTGCAAGCGAATTGTGAGCACCAGCCTGCACGGGCTGATCATTGCCGAAGCCTATGGCATCCCCTGCGCCTACTTCTCGGCCTACGGCAACGGAGGGCAGATGGTGGATCTCACGCACGATGATCCTAAACTGCTGCAAATGGTCGACCGACGGATGCGCGATGCCTATTTGGGGTTTGGGAAGCAGACGTTATGGGTCTATGGGCGCGATCGCACAGCGCGATCGCCGTGGCGACACATCATTCGAGAACTTGATCGGCATTGGCAACCTTTAGACTGGTCTGGCGCAGACTTCTTAGACGCTTTTCCGCTCCCGCTGGCCTTCAATCCGCTTAAGCCCCATCCTGACTCTCTCAACCTGCTCGAACACCCTATACAGGCTATGCGCCGCATCTGGTTGTAGGGCGTTAAAGGGGGGTGAGAGAGGGCGATCGCCCCCCTTTAACGCCCTTCTCACCTTCAAACCATTTTGGGTTTTTAACTATTCAAAAAATTCAGCGAATCTAGCATCAAAAGCCAGCGTCAGCTCAGCGTTAATCTTCGGCAGTTTCGACCACGCAGCCGTAGACCTCGCCTACTGAATTTCGATGCGCCCTCTTTGCCAGGTAGCCAGCTAGCCTATGGATGGCTGACACTGTGCCTATTGGTTTGGGTATCCCTAGGAGATCGGCGATCGTCTGTCGAGGTGTCCAAATAGTGACGGGCATCGTACTTCTGATGAGAGAAAGCAAACAGCCAGAGAGCGCAGGCGGATATTGCAAGAATGCCAGCGATTCTCACGCGCGGGTGAAAAAATCTGACCAATGTTTACGGGAAAGTTACCCGGCGTCGGTAGAATGAACAGCGATGAATATTGCCGTAGTTCATGAATGGTTAGTGACCTATGCAGGCTCTGAGCGGGTCTGCGAACAGATGCTTCTGCGCTATCCCCAGGCAGACTTATTTAGTCTGGTGGACTTTTTGCCGGATGAGCTGCGATTTTTTATTCAGCATCGATCGGTGACGACCTCGTTTCTGCAGCGGCTCCCGGCGGCTCGGCGTCATTTTCGCGCCTATCTGCCGTTGATGCCCTTGGCGGTAGAGCAGTTTGATCTGTCTCGGTATGACTTGGTGCTGTCGAGCAGCCATGCGGTCGCAAAAGGGGTGCTGACTCGGCCCGATCAGTTGCACCTGAGCTATGTGCATACGCCAATTCGCTATGCGTGGGATATGCAGCAGCAGTATTTGCAAGGCTCGGGGTTGAGTCGTGGTGTGCGGGCGATCGCCGCTCAGACCATCCTGCACTATCTGCGGCTGTGGGATCTGGCCACAGCCAACCGGGTCGATCATTTCATGGCAAATTCTCAGTTTGTGGCCCGCCGCATTTGGAAAACGTACCGCCGTCGCGCCACGGTGATCTATCCCCCCGTAGCAGTGGATCGGTTTCGCCCAGCCGCCCAGCGGGATGAGTTTTATCTAACGGTGGCGCGGTTTGTCCCGTATAAGCGGGTGGATTTGATCGTGCAGGCGTTTACCCAACTGGGGCTGCCGCTGGTCGTCATTGGGGATGGGGCGGAGCGATCGCACCTTCAAGCCATCGCTGGGGCAAACGTAACCTTTTTAGGACACCAGCCCGAGACAGTATTGGTCGATCACCTGCAACGGTGCAAAGCCTTTGTCTATGCTGCCGAAGAAGACTTTGGCATCACCCTAGTCGAGGCGCAGGCGGCGGGAGCACCGGTGATCACTTACGGGCGCGGCGGGGCCACCGAAACTGTGATTCCCGGTAAAACGGGACTGTTTTTTCCGGAGCAGCAGGTTAACAGTCTGATAGAGGTGATCCAGCAGATGGAATTGGGACGTTACGATTTCTCGGTGGATGATTTGCGCCACAATGCGGAGCGGTTTTCACCAGACCGGTTTCAGCAAGAACTTTCTCGCCTAATCGATCGGCAATGGGCGTCATTTTGTCGAGGGGATGCCATACAGTAATAGCGTGATGAGGAACGTCTACGACCCATGCAGCTTAACCGCGCCCTACGACCAACACTTTCAGCGCTCAGTATTTCAACCCGCTCAATTCCGACCCTGACTAGCATG
The DNA here is from genome assembly GCA_019359435.1 of Kaiparowitsia implicata GSE-PSE-MK54-09C. GTDB lineage: Bacteria > Cyanobacteriota > Cyanobacteriia > Elainellales > Elainellaceae > Kaiparowitsia > Kaiparowitsia implicata. The sequence continues at coordinate 84,395 of JAHHHI010000072.1, read as the reverse complement.
ATTGGCAGTGACCTGTTAGCACTGGGGATAGCCAGTCTGGTCAGCCTGCTGGTGCGCCTACTGCTCAACGGTCAATTTCCACTGTCTACCTATTGGCAACTGGTGCCGCTGGCGGGGCTGTTTGTGGTGACCTATGCGGCATCGGGGCTCTATCCAGGGGTGGGGCTTAGTCCGGTGGATGAGCTGCGGCGGGTCACAATTTCCACCAGCCTGGTGTATTTTTTGCTGGGGTCTACGGTTTTTTTGCGACGAGAGGAAGACGCTTACTCGCGCGGCTTGTTTTTGATGGCGTGGTTGATTTCAATTGCAATGGTGTTTGCTGGGCGCAGCTTAATTCGGCATCTGCTGTCTCCCTATAAGTGGTGGGGCTACCCCGTGATTGTGCTGGGGGCAGGCAAAACGGGGGAAATGGTGATTCGCACCCTGCAACGGCGGCCCCGCATCGGTCTTAAGCCGGTGCTGGTGTTGGATGATGATCCTAAAAAGCACGGCACGCTGCTGGATGTGCCGGTGCTGGGTGGGGTGGAACTGGCCCCGAGTTTGGGGCGATCGCGCCAGATTCCCTATGCCATTGTGGCGATGCCGGGTGTGCCGCGCGATCGCCTGCTTGACCTGATTGAGCGCTACGGCCAAACCTTTGCCCACTTATTGATCATCCCTGACTTGTTTGGCTTTTCGAGCCTCTGGGTCGATGCCAAAGACATGGTCGGCATTTTGGGATTAGAAGTTCGGCAGCAGCTCTTGCTGCCAGGGCCGCGCCTAGTCAAGTTTTTGATCGATCGTCTGACCACACTCGTGGGTGGGCTGCTGGTGCTGCCGATGTTTTTGCTGATTGCCTTGGTGATTCGCATCGACTCGCCAGGGCCAGTCTTCTATCGCCAAACCCGCATCGGCCAAGATGGCATGCGGTTCAAAGCGTGGAAGTTTCGCTCGATGGTGCAGGATGCGGATCGAGTGCTAGAACGCTATCTGCAAGCCCATCCCGAACTGCGCGATGATTGGGACAAGAACCAGAAATTGCGGGATGATCCCCGCGTCACACGCATTGGGCGGTTTTTGCGCCAAACCAGCTTAGATGAACTGCCCCAACTGTGGAATATTCTACGGGGCGAAATGAGCCTGGTGGGGCCACGCCCCATTGTGGATGAGGAAATTGACCGTTATGGCGAAAAGTTTGGGCTATATACTAAAGTAACGCCGGGACTCACCGGGCTGTGGCAGGTATCAGGACGCAACAATTTAGCCTATGAAGAGCGGGTTAGCCTGGATGCGTATTACGTGCGGAACTGGTCGGTATGGCTGGATATTTACATTCTGCTGCGCACCGTGTGGGTAGTGATCACGGGCGAGGGGGCCTATTAAAGGCAGGGTTGCCTAAGACGCGCAGAGGAGAAATCGGGTGGTGAGCAGCAGTGGCGATGGAATCGGGACTCCCCTGGGCATGACGGTGGATGTTCCGGCTCCGTTTGGGGTGCGCCGCCTCTTTCGGGGCGGGTTGATGGTGATGCCCTATGTGTCGTATTTAGGGATGCTGGGGGTGGGGGCCGCTCTGATCTGGTTGCTGGTGCGGTTTCGGCGGACGGGGCTGGATGCGGTGACGCGCTGGGGTCTGTGGGGACTGTTTGGCGTGCTGGCGCTGAGCAGTGGCCTAGCCTACGACCGGGCTGAGGCCTTTCTGCAGCTCACGAATTTTCTTCCCTATATGCTGCTGTTTACGGTGCTGCCGTTTTTGCTGCCGACCACGGCCCATCTTGAGCGACTGGCGCGCAGTCTGCTGTGGGCGATGCTGCCCCTCAACCTGCTGGGGCTGCTGCAGTATGGGCTGCGGTTGCCCCAGGTGCCGCTGGCAGTGCAGCAGTGGTCGGTGGTGGATTGGGTGCGCAATGCGGCGCATCAGGGGCGGGTGATGGTTACGTTTGATCATCCCAATACCTATGCCAGCTTTTTGGTGGTGATCTTTGGATTGGGTCTGGGGCTGGTGCTGCAACCCATGCTGATCGCGCGTCAGACCCCGAAGCTCTACTCAAAACTGCGCGGATGGGGGAAACCCGAGATGGGGATGGCGATCGCCACCTTCTCATGCTTTCTGGGCATTTTTGCCTCGGGATCGCGCAATGGGATACTCGTCGCCGCAACACAGGTGCTGCTGTTTATGGCAGTCGTGCTGGTGGTGCGGGGCAGTGTCTGGCTGCTGCTGGGCAGCATCGCGGGGCTGGCTGCGGTTATCGCGGGACTCTTTCGCTGGGGCATTGGCGGGCGATCGCTCTCCTTAGCCATGGCCTGGGCGGATGATCCCCGGATGAACGTGTGGCGTATTGCGGTGGATCTAATGCGCGATCGCCCCTGGTTTGGCTGGGGATTGGGCAACTACAAATTTCTCTATCCCACTCGCGGCATCGATCCCGAGATTTCCAAAATGTTTCACCCCCACAACATCTGGCTGCTGCTGGGGGCAGAGACGGGGGTGCTGGTGCTGCTAGGGTTCATGCTGTGGGTTGGCGGCATCTGCTATGGAGCCGGGCGATCGCTGGCATCCGGCCACTTGCAAGTCCCAGACCAGGCGGTGCTGCTGGGCTACCTGCTGGGGTTTTGGGGCTGTGTTGCCTATGCCCAGTTCGACATCACATTCTATGATGTGCGGGTGAACTGCTTGAATTGGGTGGTGTTGGGGGGGCTGTACGGGTTTAGTCGGCTGGGAGGCGTGGCGTTCGCAGCCTCTAAACGCGCTCATCTGCCCCCAGCTTGAGGAGGCCCCGCAATTCCTTCAGCAGCGCCTCTTGCTCTTGGCTGAGGTCATCCAGCCGGGCCGTAATCTCAGCGAGGCGGGTTTGGGGCGTGGGGTCTGCTCGGCGGCGCAGCCACTGAATGCTGCCCAGCCCAACCAGATGCAGCAGCCGCAGGGGCAAACTCAGCAGAGCAATCCAAATTTGCTCGCTACCGCGACTGATCGCGCGCCATAGCCCGGATAGCAAAATCAGGATGCCCAGCCCTGCCAGCACCAGCATCGGTGGATGATGCCAAAAAAAGCCAATGATGCGATGCTCCAACAGCCACCGCTCTAGGCTGGCCTGCAGGCTGGCCTCTATCCGCGCCACCAAATTATCGGCATTGTCCGCCATGAAGCGATTGAATGTCTGACCCAAAGCCATAATGAAATAGAGATAACGTCGTCACTGCTGAATCTGGCGGGTGCTCCCCAGCTCAGATCTCGATTACCGCTCCATCAAAGCTTGATCAGAGATGGAGTGCAATCTTCCCCGAGACGACCCAGCTGAATCCCCTTCAGCTCATCCTACCCTACCGCCTTCAACGAGTATCCCTGTGACCCACGACTCTGCTCCCCAGTCAGACCTAAATGCCATGGGTGCCAATCTAGGTGCCAATGCCGCCTGCCAGGAGCAACCGTCCGCTCTCTCTCAAGTCTCCCCAGACTTGCAGCCTGATCTAGCCCCAAACGCGGAACCGAATCTAGATCCGGCGTTTGCTCATATTCCCGTATTGGCGGCGGCGGTGGTGGATGGGCTATCGGTGCAACCGGGGGGGCATTATCTAGACGCCACGCTGGGCGGCGGCGGCCACAGTCGGCTGCTCTTGCAGTCCGCAGGGATTCACTTAACCGCACTGGATCACGATCAGCAGGCGATCGCCGCTGCTCAAAAAACACTGTCAAACTGGGGCGATCGCATCACCTATCACCACATCAACTTTGCCGATTTTGGCCCAGGGGAGATTCGATTCGACGGCATCCTGGCTGATTTGGGCGTCAGCTCGCCCCAGTTCGATACGCCTGAACGAGGCTTCAGCTTTCGCCATGATGCCCCCCTAGATATGCGGATGGATCAAACCCAAGACGTAACCGCTGCCGATCTGATCAACACCTGGGACGAGGTTGATCTGGCCCATATCTTCTATACCTATGGCGAAGAGCGGCTGTCGCGCAAACTGGCGCGGCGCATTGTCGAAAAGCGCCCGCTGCGCACCACCCTGCAACTGGCCGAGGTGATTTTTTATAGCGTGCCGCCCAAATATCGCTATGGGCGCATTCATCCGGCGACGCGTGTGTTTCAGGCGTTGCGCATTGCGGTAAATCGCGAGCTAGAGGTGCTTGAAACGTTTTTGCACACCGCTCCCACCTGGTTAAAACCTGGGGGACGCATTGCGGTCATTAGCTTCCACAGTTTAGAAGATCGCCGGGTGAAGCATACGCTAAAGGAAAACCCCGATCTGCGAGTGCTAACCAAAAAGCCGATCATCGCAGACGAGGCAGAAGTAGCCCAAAATGGGCGATCGCGCTCTGCCAAGCTGCGCATTGCCGAACGCAACCGTGACTAATTCCCATGTCATCCCTAACATTTAAGGACTATTTCGCTGGCCATGCCAGCGACTATGTGCAGTATCGCCCCCAGTATCCAGCGGCGCTATATGAATTCATCGCCAGTCTGGTTCCCAGTCACACCGCCGCATGGGATTGTGCCACCGGCAACGGGCAGGTGGCCTTGGGCCTATTGCCCCACTTTGAGCATGTCTATGCCACCGATGCCAGCGCGGAGCAAATCGCCAATGCCTTTGCCCATGACCGCATCATCTACTCGGTGGGCTTAGCAGAAGCTAGCGGCCTACCAACCCACTCGGTGGAGGCCGTGACGGTAGGCTCGGCGCTGCACTGGTTAGACCCAGAACCGTTCCACGCGGAGGTGTATCGCGTGGTGAAGCCCGGCGGAGCGATCGCCGCGTGGTGCATTGAGCGCCCCACCCTGCCTCAGGCCTCTCCCTCGCTTCAAGCTGCGCTGACCAGGTTCTACACCACGCTAGAACCCTCCATTCCGCCAGAGATTGCCTGGGTCAAGACGGGCTACCGCACGCTACCGTTTCCGTTTCAGGCCGTTAACCCGCCATCCCTGACCCAGCAGATCAGGTGGAACGCGCATCAACTCGTGGGCTACTTCAGCACGTGGTCGGCCTCGCGCAACTTTGTGCAGCAGTATGGGGAAGGGGCGATCGCCCCCCATTGGCAGCGTATTCTGACCGCCTAGGGCGCTCCAGATCAGCCCTCCCTAGTCGAATGGCCGATCTATCTCCGCGCAGGACGATTATGGGAGCGATCGCCTCAGACGCCGCGCTAAGTTCGAGCAATCTACGGCTAAATAGGCGCTTAGATCCCTCGCTCACCTAGCTCTGGGGCTGCACCAGATGCTCTAACCCTGAGACCACCGTTGCCGAAATGATGCGATCGCCCGCTTTTAGCTTGCTCAGCACTTCTTTCCCGTTCACCACATAACCAAACACAGAGTAGCGCCCATCCAGCAGATTAGCGCCCGCAGGAGTTAGCTCAGCTTCATAAAGAAAGAAGAAAAACTGTGACGAGCCGCCATTGGGGTCATCGCCAGGACGCGCCATTGCCAGCGCACCATAGGCCGAGAACGGCAAGACGGGTTCTTCCAGAAAGCGCCCAGCGTCTTCTAGCGTAATGCCGTAGGTAGGCGCTTCATCACCCTTAACCAGCACCTCAAGAGGAATGGCGCGATACTCCTTTGTTTTGGGATCGATAAAGCCGTCGGCATCTCCCGGGGGATCGCCCAACTGCACAACATAGAAGTCTTCAGCCCGAGTCACAGGCAGCCCATCATAGAAGCCACGCTGCACTAGATCCACAAAGTTTCCCCCTGTGACGGGGGCACTGTAGCCATCCACCACAATCGTAAGACTGCCCCTTTCCGTTTCCATGGCTACCGTGGCGCGCCCTTTGAGCTGGGGCAGGTTGGCATAGTCTGCTGGCACCTCATAGGGAAATCCTTGCACCATGAGTTCTTCGAGCGCCCCTACCATATCCAGCAGTTCAGCCCGCTTGATCCATAGCGATTCTTTGTCTTGCTCATCAATATAGGTGCGCATGGCATTGATGCCGATTTCAAGCTGCGCGATGATAAACGATGCTTCGGTTTTGCGATCGTCAGGGACGCTAGCCAGTAGTTCGGCTTGTTTGCCAGACAGCACCCGATCTGCCTGAGTGAGGTTGGTGCGAATGCTATTCAGACGGCGGCGCGTCCGCAGTGCAGTAGAAATATCTTCTAGCGACTCTTGAAGCTGCCGCACAGGTTCATTGTCGATGGGTAAGGCATAGCGCAGTAAGGCTCGACCATCCGTAATGGCGTTGCCTGCAGGCAGGCGGCTAATCAGGGTAGTAGCCTGAGCTGGCAACAGACTGCACTGCAGAGCGGCGGTAGCAAAGGTAATCACCAGCACCAGCATTAATAGGCCTGATTTGAGCCAGCGGTGAAAGACATGGGTCATGGTTCTAGGTGCCAGAGTTGCGGTTTGTATGGAGGGTCTTTCAGAATTACTGGTCTAGAAAGAATCACTCCTCAATCTCAGCCCGGCCTGTTCAGTGCGCTTGCAAACACACAGCAAACACCAAAAAGCGTGGCGCTGGATACCTTTGTATATTGCCATAGGGTGTTCCCCATCTGGGCGTGTTTCACTGCAGTTGCGTTAGAATTTTGCTGCAGATCGCGGTTAAAGACTAGCGGCGACAACGAGCCCGAAAGCTGCCTACCTTTAGGCTTGTCATCACGCTCTGTCGTCACGCTCCAAGGACAGGGGGTAGGATGCTAGATTGCACTGAAACGACGCTATCGAAGATACGCCTACGATTAACTACGTTTATGGCTCCCTCACAAAGCGAAGGAGCCATAAACGGTTGAGCCTATATCAGCACTGCAAGCGCTTAAAAACAAAGTCTGGACGTTCAGCGCGACAGGCAACCAGCAATTATTGAACAGGGGCATCTGCGGCAGGTGCTTCTAGCTCATTACCCTGGGCAGGGTTAGATTCGTCAGGCTCAGGTTGTGCTGGGGGCTGCTGCACCGCAGGTTCTGAGACTGGGGGTGTAGCGGCTTCCGGCTGGGTTGGCGCTGGCTGAGAGGGAGCCGTAGGCATTGTGATGGTGGGCAAAACAAAAATCTGAGACCCGCCAGTTGGCTCTTCACCGCCTGTGGTCTGGGGCTCTTCAGTCGTATCAGGTACGATCGTCGTGCCCGGCTCGTCTGTAGTTTGAACCATGATGTAAAATACGCCAGCAGTCAAAGCCACGATGGATGCTAGGATAATCCCGAGAAATGCGCCGCCAGCAAAGTTGTCTACTTCCTGCCGTTCGCTATAGTAAAGAGGTTGACGCTGGGTAGGGCTTCGACGGCCTTCTGCAAAGCCGTCCCGAAATGCCACTTCTTCCCCAGTCGCGTGGCGACCATTTACATTATTCATATCGCTGGAATTAACACTGCTTGGTGCATCAGGATTATCTGAGCGAGTTTGATCGGCAGGCTCCACTTTACGTTTCATAAAAAAACTCCTAAAAAAATTGGTTTCACTTATTAACACGGTAGTTGACTGGGGCGATCGCCCGCCTCCCTCAAAAGAGCGGATTGTGTCTCTGCCTTTAGAAGCGCCTTTAATGGGCAGCTAAGCTTTGCCGATAGGCAAATCTGCATAGTACTGGCGCGTTGTGCCAGTCGAACTTCGTAGTCGAGTGGGTTTAGCGTGGGAAGAGATGGCGGTCATCCGACCTTCTAGCATTACGTTAGGCACCCTCGAAAACATTTACAATTGTTCATTAATTGGTACTGTTGGTATTGGCGTCATAAACTGGCTGTCAAACTGCTATTTACGCTGAGTCGTCGAGCCTGACCCACACCTACTACTCAAGCGTCGCCCATTTTCTTTAACCCTTCCCAGCTCACCAACGATTTGTTCCACCTAACGCGCCACCTAGGCGCACTGAATACCCCAGAGAAGCAGACATGAAGAAAGACATTACGCGCTATCGCAACATCGGCATTTTCGCCCACGTAGATGCGGGCAAAACCACCACTACCGAGCGAATCTTGAAGCTCACCGGCAAAATCCACAAAATCGGTGAAGTGCACGATGGAGCAGCCACCACTGACTTCATGGAGCAGGAGCAAGAGCGCGGCATTACCATTCAGTCTGCGGCGACATCTTGCTTTTGGAAAGATCACCAGCTCAATATCATTGACACGCCAGGGCACGTAGACTTCACCATCGAAGTGTATCGATCCCTCAAAGTGTTGGATGGCGGCATCGGTGTTTTCTGCGGTTCTGGCGGTGTAGAACCCCAGTCTGAGACCAACTGGCGCTATGCTAACGACTCTAAAGTGGCACGCATCGTCTATGTCAACAAGCTTGACCGCATTGGCGCTGATTTTTATCGCGTCGTCAAGCAGGTTGACGAAGTTCTGGCTGCAAAGCCTCTGGTAATGGTGCTGCCGGTTGGTGTTGAAGAAGACTTTAGCGGCGTAGTCGATTTGCTCACCCGCAAAGCCTGGATCTGGGATGACTCAGGCGACCCGATGAACTACGAAGTTAAGGACGTGCCCGCCGATATGGTGGAGCAAGTCGAAACCTATCGCGAAGCGCTGATCGAAACTGCCGTTGAGCAAGACGACGAGCTGATGGAGAAGTATCTCGAAGGCGAAGAGCTTTCCATTGACGACATCAAGCGCTGCATTCGTAAGGGCACGCGAGATCTCGTCTTCTTCCCTACTTACTGTGGCTCGTCCTTTAAGAATAAGGGTGTGCAGCTCGTTCTTGACGCCGTGGTGGACTATCTCCCTAACCCCACAGAAGTCAACCCCCAGCCAGAAGTAGATTTAGAGGGCAACGAAACCGGGAACTTTGCCATCGTAGATCCCGACAAGCCGCTGCGGGCACTGGCCTTCAAGATCATGGACGATCGATTTGGCGCGCTGACCTTTACCCGTATCTATTCGGGTCAGGTGAAGAAGGGCGACAACATCCTCGACACCTTTACAGGCAAAACCGAGCGCGTCAGCCGTCTAGTGGAAATGCACGCCAACTCTCGTGAAGAGGTTGATTCGGCCCAAGCGGGTGACATTGTTGCCCTAATTGGCATGAAAAACGTGCAGACAGGTCACACCCTCTGTGACCCAAATAAGCCTGCCACGCTAGAGCCAATGGTCTTCCCCGACCCTGTGATTTCAATTGCAGTGAAGCCCAAGAAGAAGGGCGATAACGAGAAGATGGGGATGGCGCTGAGCAAAATGGTGCAAGAAGATCCCTCCTTCCATGTGGAAACGGATTCGGAGAGCGGCGAAACCATCCTCAAAGGGATGGGAGAGCTGCACCTGGATATTAAAACAGATATCCTCAAGCGTACCCACGGGGTGGAAGTAGAAATAGGTAAGCCTCAAGTGGCCTATCGTGAGTCTGTGACCAAGCGGTTGATAGACAGCTACACCCACAAGAAGCAGTCTGGTGGATCAGGCCAATATGCCAAGATCGACTATGTGATTGAATCGGGTGAAACCGGCACGGGCTTCCAGTTTGAGTCCAAGGTGACGGGCGGGAACGTGCCCCGAGAATTCTGGCCTGCGGTGCAAAAGGGCTTTGAGACCAGCATTGGCAAAGGCCCTCTGGCAGGCTACCCCTGTGTGGACTTGAAGGTGACGCTGACGGATGGTGGATTCCACCCGGTTGACTCATCGGCGATCGCTTTTGAGATTGCCGCCCGTGCTGCCTATCGCCAGTCCATGCCCAAGGCCGGCCCGCAACTGCTAGAGCCGATCATGAACGTGGACGTGTTCACCCCCGATGACTACATGGGTGACGTGATTGGAGACTTGAACCGTCGTCGCGGCATGATCAAGACTCAAAGCACTAACCCCATGGGCGCTCGCATCAAAGCGGATGTGCCTCTGAGTGAGATGTTTGGCTACATTGGCGACTTGCGTACGATGACCTCAGGGCGGGGTCAGTTCTCAATGGAGTTCTCTCACTACGCGCCATGTCCTTCCAATGTGGCAGAGGTGGTTATCAAAGAAGCCAAAGAGCGGCAGGCTGTAGCCTCTTAGGTTGAGGGTACAGTTTTCAGAAAACGAGGGCTGGCGCGTGTCGTCGGCCCTCGTTTTTGTGGAGTCAAGGGTAAGCAATAGGCCAATAGTCGGCAATCGCTAAACCCCTTAGATGGAAAAAGGCTGCGAAATTGGCTCCGTTACCTTACTGGCTCAAGCTAAATTCTTGCGTTCTTCAAGGATGCTGTGAGAGAGTGCAAGATTTGGCATATATTGAGTACCGTGTCGCATACGAACTTGCTTAAGAGGACAGCAATTGGTAAAGCCTGCCTCAACTGCTCCGAGGCTGCTGGTGGTAATGAATGGCAAAGGTGGCGTTGGCAAAACCACTACCGCCGTAAACCTGGCCGCCAACCTAGCCGAGCATACTCCGCTTTTGTTGATAGATGCCGACCCTCAACAATCGGCTACCTGGTGGGTGCAGCGCAGTCAGCAGGGCATGGGGTTTGATTTAACTCAGGCTGGCTCGGTTGATGAAATTGAGCAACTGCGATCGCACAATGGCTATCCCCTCATCGTGGTAGACACGCCGCCAGCTCTAGACTCAGCGCTGTTGCAAGCCCTGGTGCCCACCGCTAGCTATGTCGTGCTACCCACACCGCCAGCGCCGATGGATTTATCCGCATTAATTGATACGGTGAAGCAGGTGGTGATGCCTGCCCATATTCTCTACCGGGTGTTGCTAACGCGGGTTGACCCCCGCAGCGTTAACGAGGCGCTAGAGGCACAGAATACACTCATGGAGTTGGGGATTCCCGCCTGCAATGCGTTTATTCGCGCCTATAAAGCCCACGAGCGGGCAGCGCTGGAGGGCAAGTCGTCTCGCCAGTGGCGCGGCAGAAATGCCCGCGAGGCCGAGGCTGACTATCGGCGGGTAGCAGAAGAAATTCAACGAGACTGGAGGACTTAAAATTATGGCGACCAAGCGCCGACTGTCTGATGTATTGCGGGAAGAGGCGGGTGATCTGTCGAGCCAGGATGAGGGAGCAGCTGACGATTCTGCTGAGACTGGGGCGGCTGAATCTGCTTCGGCTAAAACGACGGAAAAAATCACTAAACCTGCAGCCCGCGCCTCGTCTAATGCAGGGGCAAAGGGGCGATCGCCCCAGTCTGGGTCATCCGCCTCTGCTCGACGTACAAAATCGGCATCGACCCGAGCCGCTGGAGCCTCTACAGGGCGTGCTGCAAAAACACCCGCCAAAGAGACAGCGTCTGCTGAGACAGTGGCAGAGGCCGACGCCGTTGATCAAGCTGTGGATGTAGCGGCGTTGCAGCAATCCCTAGAGACGGCGATCGCCCAAGAGTCCATTTTGCAGCGCAAGGTCGAAGGATTAGAGTCAGACTTAGCGCAGCAGCGAGATCTGGTGAAATCCCTAAAGGCCGATGTTCGAGCCGTGTCGAAGCTCCAAAAGGAGCTTGACGAAGCCAAGACGATGATTCGGAAGCTGACTCAGCTTAACGCCAATGAGCCTCAGCAGGATTCATCTCCCGAGAGCCCAGCAGAGAAGAAGGCACCCGCAGAGACGTCGAGTCCTACACCATCTGCGCCACCCGCATCTCCCGCCAGCACGGCGGCGATGCAGCTGCGGCGGGTGCTGCAAAGCCCAGTTTTTCCAGATGCACCCTCTACCCAGTTCACCGATGATGATATCGGCTGGTTTGATTAGCGCAGGGGGTTCTCCCTCGTGTCGCAGACCGATGATTCCAAACGTGTCAGGATTGCGACGTCGTCATGGCTTTTATGGCACCTAAACGCACTCGTCTATGTTGATATACCAGCCCCCCGGCTTTGAGCAACGAGCGATTGCCACGGAGCTGGGCGTCATGGCCTACTACACCCAGTCCAACGCCACTTGGGGCACGCTGCCCGATACGGCTCCCGTTTATATTTTTCTGCACAGTTTGGGCGGCGGCTCCTCGGCCTTTGAGTGGTCTAAGTGCTATCCCGCTTGGGCAGGGCGATCGCACATCATTGCCATGGACTTGGTGGGGTGGGGACAGTCTGCCCACCCTCCCCACATCTATAGCGCCGAAGATTACCTCACCCTCATTGAGCAGGGCATTCGCACTGTGCTTCAAGAGAGAGCAGACTCTGCCACTTCACTGCCGCCCCTCGTCCTGTTTGCTTCATCCTTGACGGCAGGGCTGGTGGTGCGCTTGGCGATTCGTCAGCCTGAGCTATTCCAAACCTTGGTTTTGGTCTGCCCCTCAGGGTATGGCGATTTTGGCATGGGCTATGAATTTGGCCTGTCAGCGCAGATCGCCCGGCTTCCGGGTGTGGATCAAGCCCTCTATCAACTGGGGGCAGCCAATGCCACCGCTGTGCAGAGCGTGCTCCAGCAGTTTTTGTTTGCCCAACCCGCGCGGGTCACGGCTGATATGGTGGCCGCCTATCTAGCCTCGGCCCAGCAGCCCAATAGCCACTACAGTGCATTGGCCTCGCTCCGGGGCGACCTCTGCTTTGACCTAGCACTCTACTGGCCGCGTCTGCGGGTGCCTACGATCCTGCTGTGGGGTGAGCAGGCGCGCTTTAGCACCCTTGCCACCGGACGCCGCCTTGCAGCCCTTAATTCGGATAGCCTCATGGCGTTTTACTCAATCCCCAATGCTGGCGTGCTGCCCCATTTAGAAGCACCCGAATGGGCGATCGCCGCTTTAGAACCTCACCTCGCCCCGGCCTAGGCGTCTCATCCAATCTCGGCGATCGCCGGATGGAAGAAGAACGCAATGGCAATGATGATATAAGTCGCCAATAGCAGTGCCCCTTCCAGCCAGTTAGAGCGTCCGTCTCCGCTAATAGAGTTGGCAATCAGCACCGCCACTGCCACCGCCACCAGTTCAAACGGGTTGAAATTCAGATCCATCGGCTGGTGCAGCACATAGCCCGCCAGCACCAGCACCGGCGCGACAAATAGCGCCACCTGCATGCTGGCACCCACTGCAACCGAAACTGCCAAATCCATTTTGTTTTTCATCGCGACGCTAACCGCCGTGAGGTTTTCCGCAGCATTGCCGACGATCGGCAGCAAAATCACCCCGGCGAACAGTTGCGTTAGCCCCAACTGTTGTGTGGCTTCATCTAGGGCTCCCACCAGCAGTTCAGACTCATAGGCTACGCTGACCGTTGCAGCCAGCAAGACACCGCCCCAGAGCCAAAGGTTTGGCTTCTGGTGGCTGTCCTCGTCCTCTATCTCTAACTCTGCAACTCCCGCATCATAGAGAAAGCGATGAGTTTTCATCGAAAACAGCAGGCTCATCACATAGACCAAAATCAGCACAATCGCGACAGCAATCGAGAGCTGCTGCATCAGTGGCTCAGGAAGGCCAGATGATGTGTAGTTGACGGCAGTAGGCATGAGCAGAGAAATAACGGCCAGATTCATGACGGCGGCGTTTGTGCGCGCCACAGAGGCCGGAAAGGTTTGCTCCTTATAGCGCAGCCCTCCCAAAAACATCGATAACCCCAGCACCAGCAACAGGTTGCCCACCAGCGATCCCGTTAGGCTGGCTTTGACCACGCCAATCAACCCTTCTCGCAGAGCGACTACGGCAATAATTAGCTCGGCAGCATTGCCAAACGTGGCGTTGAGCAGCCCGCCAATGGTAGGCCCAACCACCACCGAGATTTCTTCCGTCGCGGTGCCCATCCAAGCGGCAAGCGGCAAGATCGCGAGGCAGGTGGTTCCAAATTCGATCAGCGTGCCCCAGTGCAGCACGTGAGCAGCGACAGAGATCGGCACAAATATTAGGAGTGCAGAAAAAACAATATCTTTTTTAGACATATTTAGACATATTAAGTATGTGGGTTTGCCAGAATTATGTGACGACGCATGCCAAAGCGATTGCACCCCAGAATCATGCCATGTCTGGGATTGAGTCGATGAATCAATTAGACCTGGGCGATCGCCCCACTTTATCTCATCAGCTCACCAATGTGGGCTCGTCGAGATGACAATGCAATGTCTGAGGTATGGATGGGCTGTGTCAGCTATTTCACCTATTGGCGGCAAACCGAGTAGAGAGTTGACTAGGGGCTGTCATCAATTAGCCTCTGATATCCCAGAAATCAACCGTCACAGCCCCTAGCCTGGTTTTTGGGTCGCGGGCGTGGCAACGCTCATAGCATCAGGCGTTTGGTTAGGATTGATGACACACCCTAGGGCGCCTTGATCAGAACCGTTTGATGAGATCATGCCCTAGAGGGATAGAGAGCATGGACTCTACCAAACTATTGAGCTCTAACTGCGAGGGCTCCTGTGACAGTCCATCCCCCCAACTGGGGTAGCAGGGTGAGATTTGGGCTCAACCCTGCATCAACCCGTGCAATTTGCAAACTTGCGCTAGCATGAAAAGGAGATTTACAAAATGTAATATTCTTTAAGTAATTGCCATGCCTGTTGTTTACCCCCGCAAGCTACAGAGTTCGTTTGGTGCAATGAGTGCGCGAGATGTGTTGAAACGTGTGGTGAGCGATCGAGACATCCACTTGATTACCCTCAACCGCTATCGCTATAGCGAACAGCGAAGCTGCAAAGATCTCACCGATTTGATCGAGCAGCTCGACGGCAAGCCCCCAGAACTCGTGCGCGATCTGTCTCGCCATGTGTCTGACGAAGCTCGCCATGCTATGTGGCTGACCGATCTCTTGACCGACCTAGGAGCCGATGTGGGCACCCCACCCGGTTCTTCCTACATTGAAGAATTTGAGCGGTTGCTCGATCGCGAAAAGGCCAGTGACCCCAACGAAGGCCTAGATGACGTCGTTATTTCATCAATGGCGGCCATTAATGTCACCGAAAAGCGCGGCTGCGAATACTTCTCGGGGCACATCCATGCTTTGAAGCAAGCGCCCCAGACTGAAGAAAACGTCAAAATACGCGAAACCATCGAGCGCATTTTGCCAGAAGAAGCTGGGCATGTGCGATGGGGAACCCGGATGCTGGCGCGAATTGCAGACAAAAGTCCAGAGCATCGCCAAAAAGTAGATCTAGCCAAGCGTAAATATGCAGCCATTGAGCAAGCTGCGTTTGAGTGCGGCATGGATATTACGCTAGGTGCTGAACTACGCCGAGTCGGCAACCTGCTGGATATTGCCAATACTCTTCCTCTCTGGCAACGGCCTCAGTACTTGATGGATCGACTACCCAACGCCTTACTTGCTCCAGACCTACAGCGCACCCGCGTTGATGTAATCCAGCGCGCTTGGCAGCGAGATCCAAAGGCATTTGTGGAGACCTTCATCCCAATGTTCCTCAACGGAGTCACGCGCAACCAGTCGGGAACTCAACCTAAGAGTGCACCTGCACCCAAAGAAACCGCTAACGTAGGCGCATAGATTTCCTTAGTTCCGTCTGCTCCACCTGTCTGCTCCACATTCACATGCCCGACTATTTCAGCATTCTCCGCTGAAACAGTCGGGCATTTTATTGATCAAAGGCCGCTGAACACTAGCTTTGAACAGCTTTGCGCTGATTGGCATCTATAGATCTGCAACATCCCTATTGCTTATCGGTTTATAAATACACTGATCCTAAATGCCTCAACGGTTGTCAGACAAATCTCTGTTTTAGGGAGTGGATTTGCAGAAAAAACTCTCCACAATGATTGCTAATACTCAACCTAAAGGAATAGCAAAAAGCAGCTCAGAGTAAGGCAACTGTGAACGCTTGGTTAGGGCGATCGCCCATCACTTCAACCTAAATTAGTTGGATAAAAGCCGCGGCTTACTCAGGCAAAAATCTGACCCTTCTAAAAGCTTCAACGCTTTCTATACTGCTGCTTCCCATAGCAGGTAATGTTCTGGAAATCAGCCGCAGCTCGAACGCTGCAATCTTTTTAAGATTCAGCGTAATTAAGATTCAGCGTAATATAGGATATTCAGTGGATTAAGCACTTTGATCCATCCATCCCATCGCCTTAACATCGCCTTAATAAGAACGAACAGAACGACAGAAGGTTGAGTTTATCTAGTGGCGAATTAAACATTCTCTAATTTGGATCTGATAGACCTCTAAAGAGTGCTACAAAGATTACTCCTATAGATCGAGACACTATACTTCATATTTCTTTAGGATGTAGCTAATGCGATTAGGAAATATAGACCTATGAATACTGGCTCAGAAAATCTCAACCCCGAAACTATTGAAAGCAACGCGCAGCGTGTGCAAGGTGAGTTTCAAGCGGCTCATAAACAAGAAGAATCGGCAGTTGGAAAAGCAAAAGACTCGTTTAACAAAAATATCGCGAGCAAACTGCCAGTGCCGACGCCTGGATCTTCTATGAACAATCGGCAGGCTTCTGCATTTGAGGTGAAGTCTCGGCTGATGTGGGGAGAGCCCGGTCTAACTATTTTAGATGTGCGCGATCGCTCTTCATTCCAGAGCCGTTGCATTCAAGGTGCGATGAATGCACCCATTAGCACGTTGCCCGACAGCGTTCAAAACAACATGCAAACCAATCGCGATGTTTACGTCTATGGCAGCAATGCTGATGAGGCTGCAAATGCTGCCCAGATGTTGAGAGAAGCTGGTTTTCAAAGCGTTTCTCAAATCGAGGGAGGTCTGGCGTCTTGGGAAGAAATTCAAGGGCCGTTAGATGGCGTTGATTCTCAAGATCAGCCCGGCCCCGGCGCTTACAATCTGCTCTCTCGATTGAAGGCGTTCTCTAATGAGCGCGCGAAGGAAGCCCAGATGGCTCGTTAATCAAAACGAGCGTTGACTCGCCTGTACTAAAAGTCCCAATTTTTTGTGATGCTCTGCCACAAAAAATTGGGACTTGCCGTTTATTTGGTCATAGTCTCGAAAACAATCTCGAAGTCAAGAATCGAACGAAGGAAAAAGCACAACTGGGCGATCGCCAAGAGCAAATTATCCCACCTCTTGGTTTCTTAAAAATAAAGTCTAAAAATCTGCTATCCAGGCATCTCGCCTTAGCCACATGAACAGCAATAAACGCACATTAGCTTCACCCAAGCAGTTGAAAATCAAATGCACTCAGCTTCTTCTTGCGTTTACCCGGCTCACGATCGCGTATTCTGCTACAGGGTGATGTGGCATCAATAGCAATCAATGAATCAACCAAACGTTCCAACCGTGATGCTAAAGCCAGGGCGCGAGAAATCCTTGCTGCGGCGGCATCCGTGGTTATTTGAAGGGGCGATCGCCCGAGTTATGGGAAACTCCCAGATCGGAGACACCGTGCAGGTTTTAACCGCTGCCCAGCAGCCGATGGGCTGGGGTAGTATTTCGCCCCGATCGCAAATTCGGGTGCGGATGTGGAGCTTTGATCCAGAGACGGTCGTGGATGAGGCCTGGTTGGCAACCCAGCTAAGGCGAGCGATCGCCCGACGACAGGTATTGCTAAGCGACCCCAATCACACGGCATGTCGTCTGGTGGCTGCAGAGAGCGACGGCCTGCCGGGAATTATTGTGGATCGCTATGATCGAGTGCTGGTGTGCCAATTATTAACCGCTGGGGCGAACCATTGGCGCGATCGCCTCGTGGAGACTCTAGTGCAGGTGCTGCCAGAGTTTGGGTTGGCCTGCGACGGCCTCTATGAGCGCTCGGATGCCGATGTGCGTGCCAAAGAGGGACTGCCGGTGCAGGTTGGGCTGCTGCACGGAGTTGAACCACCCGAGCTTGTCGAGATTCAGGAAGGTTCGGTGCGATTTGGGGTCGATGTGCGCACCGGGCACAAAACCGGATTCTATCTCGACCAGCGCGACAATCGGGCGATCGCCCAGCAGGTCTGCACCGGGCAAGAAGTGCTCAACTGCTTCTCCTACACCGGCGGCTTCTCGGTGGCGGCGCTGGCGGGCGGGGCGGCAGCCGTGGTGAATGTGGATTCTTCGACCGCAGCGCTAACGCTGTCAGAGGCAAACCATCAGCAGAATGGATTTGAGGGCGATCGCGCCCAACACCGTCAAGGCGACGTGTTTCAGGTGCTGCGGCAGTTTCGCGACGAGGCCCGCCAGTTCGACACCATTATTCTTGACCCGCCCAAGTTTGTCGACTCCCAGGCCAGCTTGCAACGTGCCGCCCGAGGCTACAAAGACATCAACCGCTTAGCCTGTTTGCTGCTGCGTCCAGGGGGCACCCTGTTCACCTTTTCCTGCTCAGGGCTAATGCCCGCCGACCTGTTCCAAAAAATTGTGGCCGATGCTGCTCTAGACGCCCGCCGCGAGACGCAGCTCGTGCAACGATTAGGGCAGTCGGTCGATCATCCAACGCTGCTGTCGTTTCCTGAAGGGTTTTATCTGAAGGGGCTACGGTGTCGAGTCGATTGAGTTGCCTGCTAGCAGCCGATCAATCATCTCGGCTACGCCTGCACCGCGGCTGGCTTGAGTAACCCAGTGGGCGATCGCCTTCACGCTAGGCAGCGCATTGTCCACCGCCACCGCCAACCCACAGACTTCTAAAAAATCAATGTCATTCTCGGCATCGCC
The DNA here is from genome assembly GCA_019359435.1 of Kaiparowitsia implicata GSE-PSE-MK54-09C. Taxonomy (GTDB): domain Bacteria; phylum Cyanobacteriota; class Cyanobacteriia; order Elainellales; family Elainellaceae; genus Kaiparowitsia; species Kaiparowitsia implicata. The sequence goes on along the minus strand of JAHHHI010000072.1, from coordinate 66,064 downwards.
CACACCCACCACCTGCTGCGGCAACAGGTCTAGCTCGGGTAGCAGCCTTGCCAATCCCACGGCTTTGTTAACCCCCAAGGGCAAAATCATCACCGCGCCCTTGTTGAGAATAATATGGTGGGTCAGATTCATCGACTCGATCAACGACTGGGCGATCGCATCAAAGGGCGTCCAGGTCGCCACAATCACTCGCCCCCTATCCAGAGAGGGCAATCGGCGATCGCTCACCAGCGTTTCAAACTCTTCAGGGACATCTACCGCCTGCCTGGCGTCCGCAATTTGCGCTTTTAGAGTGTCTAGAAAGTCTGGCGGCGGTGGCTCGCCCAGCAGCGTCACAGACTGATCGGCCGGGCGGTAAATCACGGCGCCATTTTCGACCACGACCGCATCAAAACACTCAACCTGAGGAAACACCGCCAAAAAGTCGTCGAGCATTCGCCCCGAGATCAGAATCATCTTGCCGCCTGCAGCTCGCCATCGCGCCATTGCCGCCACCGTGGCCGCTTCCACCACCCCATCCGTTGCGAGCGTACCATCAAAGTCTGTGGCGATCGCCCGATATTGCATCTCCATCGCTATCGCCTCAGTTATGGGTTCACTCTAAAATTTTATCGACTAGGGGACTACCGAAAACCAGAATCATGGTGTAGTATTTTTGTACTGATTTTGGTCTTTGGTTATGCCTCAACCTGCCCTGCTTAACTCTATTCACGACCAGCTTGAACTGTTGCTGCCGCTGGGTCAAGAGGCCGATGCCGACTTGGTGCAACTCACCCGCGATTTGTTTCAGCACCGAGGTAGCGATGCCGATCTGCTTAACAGCATTATTTTCGCTATTCACGTCTTGCGCGACCAGTGTGATGCAGCCTGAGCAGCCCAAGCCCCATGCAGCCTTGACTTTAATGAGGATAGTGCTAACCCGTTAAGGGCAGGGCTCTAGCGGCATTCTTCTATAGGCGCGGCTGGTAGCTAGAGCAGTCGCAGCAGGGCCCAGAAGGGTTGACGGCACAGCGGATATAGGGCGAGCGGGCGTTGTAGCGGCAGTGAGAGTCTCTAATCACAACGCCTAGGACAGGAGCCCGATCATCAGGATGGCTCTGGCTGGGCACCTGTCCTAGACGATACCGTTGCCCAGCCGAAACCGAGTCCATTGCCAAACGCAGACGCGCCTGCGCCCGCGCCTCAGACTGCCGCCTGAGCCAGAGAGAAAGGGCAAACGGCGTCAAACCCAAAATGAGAATAATCAGTGGTTCTATCACGATAGCGAGGCAGAACGAAATGGGGAGCCAAGAACACCTAAAGCTGAAGGACGAGACGTGCCAGGCTAAGGTAAATGAAAACTCCCAGCACATCCACAAACGTGGTGATAAATGGAGCCGACATCAGCGCGGGGTCGAACCCAATCGCTTGAAATAGGAAGGGCAGAGCAGAACCCGCTACGGTGGCAAGAAGGGCGATCGCCACCAGACTCAGCCCCACCACGACAGAAATGAGCAGCTCACCCTGCATGAGATAGGCCCATCCCAGCACAATCACCCCCAGCATTACGCCCAGGAAAATACCGACTAGCGCCTCGCGGCGTACCACCCCAAACCACTCCTTCATCCGCAGTTCAGAGGTATTGATTCCCCGAATGACCACCGTAGACGACTGGGCCCCCACGTTGCCCCCAGAGCCGATCAACAGCGGAATGAAAAATGCCAGAGACACCACCTGATTCAGCACATCTTCCTGAGCCATCATCACAGCCGAGGTGCCCGTATTGGTGAGCAACAGCACCAGCAGCCAAGTAACCCGACGACGCGCATTGGTAAACACACTGGTCTGAAAATAGCTGTCTTCCCCAGACTGCACCCCACCAGACTGATAGATGTCCTTCGTGGCTTCTTCTTCCAACACATCAATCACGTCATCCACCGTGATGATGCCCACCAGTCGGTCTTCGTTGTCTACCACGGGCACGGCCAAAAAGTCATAGCGCTGAATTAGCCGCGCCACTTCCTCTTGATCGATGTCTGTTTGCACCGAGACCACTTCGCGCACCATAATGTCACCAATGGTTTGCTCTGGCTGCGCTACTACCAGCGTGCGCAGCGAAAGAATGCCTGTCAAGCGGCGAGCCCCATCGATCACATACAGGTAGTAAATGGTTTCGCTGACGTTGGCGAGGGTGCGAATTTCTTCGAGCGCCCGCTCAATCGACCAAGATTCCTTCAAAGATATATATTCGGGCGTCATAATGCGCCCAGCGGTGCTCGGCTCATAGCCTAGCAACAGAGCAGTGTTGCGGCGCTCCTCTAGGCTGAGCTGCGGCAGTAGCCTTGCGACCACTTTGGCTGGCAACTCGTCAAACAGACGCACCCGGTCGTCAGGCGACATCTTATCCACAATATCGAGCACATCTTGCCGTTTGAATTCTTCCAGGAGCGCTTGCTGAATGGAGGAGTCGAGGTATTCGTATACCTCAATGGCTTCGGCTTTGGACAGTAGCCGAAAGGCGATCGCCTGCATTGCCTCGGGTAAGCCTTCAATGGCCTCGGCAATATCAGCAGGCTGAACCGGCACCAGCAGGGCTTTGGCCCCCTGCAGGTTGTTTTGCTCAAGCAAAGTCTCAAGCTGCGATCGCACCAGTTCTTGAAGTTCCTGGCGTGATACGGCAGCTGCTGCAGTGGCGTCGCTATCGATAGAGGTCAAGGGTTTCAACTGAGTGAAGAACAGACTGGGTCAAGGCTTGAGGATCAAAGGCTTGCGGATTAAAGGCTTGGGAGCCAATCGTCAAGGTTAAATCATCTAGGCCAAGTCATCATGCTGAGTCATAGTCTAGAGGTTAGGGGAAGAGCATGGTGCATATTGGCACAATCTACTCAGCATTTAGGGCGATCGCCCTTGCAACAAAGCCAAACAATCGCCGCTATAGAGACTCTGCTACAGAACATGCCTTAATCCTAAAATACGCAAGTCTTGAAGAATAGACGGCCCGCAGAGGATTATAAGACGTTTGCGCCAGCTGTAACTTAGCAGATTCGGGCTGAGCGCACGTGACCCATCATCGACAGCATCCCAAACCAACGCTTGAATTGACTTACTCAATCCACCATTGAAAGGGCAGACGGCTATAGGCTCCTAAGGGATCATCCAGGGCTTGCAGCAGCGCAAATTCCTCTTCTAGCTGTTGGATGGATTGGGTAATCCTCGTGTTTGGCGTTGGCATCTCCGAGGCTCGGCTCAGCAAATCTAGCCACCACAGCTGTTGCAGGGGCGATCGCTCGGGGTATTCCTGCACCTGCCAGGTGTCGCCTAGGCTGGCAGCGGCGGCGGCAGCAGCCAGGGCATCATCGAGTCCTCCCAGTTCGTCAACGAGACCCACCTGTTGCGCACTCACGCCAGACCACACCCGGCCTTGGGCAATTTCGGCCACTTGCTGAGGCGGCAGATCTCGCGTTTCTGCAACCATGTCTAAAAAGCTAGTGTAGAGGCGATTCACGATATTTTGCTGAATGGCTAGCTCTTCGGTGGTTTGAGGGCGCGTCACCGTCATCATGTCGGCTAGGCGTCCGGTTTTCACCACATCCCAGGTAATGCCATTGTTGTTGGCGATTTGCTGAAAATTGGGGATCAACCCAAACACGCCAATGGAGCCCGTCACGGTATTGGGCGAGGCGTAGATGGTCTGGGCATGCGTCGCAATTTGGTAGCCACCCGACGCAGCAACGCTCCCCATTGAGGCAATCACGGGTTTCTCGACCTGGGTGAGCGCCACTTCGCGGGCGATCGCATCGGAAGCTGTGGCGCTGCCGCCGGGGCTATTAATCCGCAGCACAACTGCTTTAACATCGTCGTCTTCTCGAAGCTGTCGCAGCAGAGACATCGTGCGATCGCCCCCAATTTGGCGCTGGCCGCTTGCCCCAGCCACAATATCGCCATCCAGATACACTAGGGCGACGCGATCGCCCTGGCGACGGGCGGGCGGCATTGCGGTGATATAACCCGACAGGCTGACGCGCCGAAACGTTTCAGCGCCGTTGTTGGACGGATCGCGATGGGGAGCGGCGATCGCCTTCAGGCTCTCTAGCACCTCATCGGCATAGCGAACCTCGTCAACGAGGCCAGCGGTTTGCGCTTCCTCTGGCAGCAATAGCCCTTTTTCATCGGCCAACGCCTGCAGTGCCTCGGGTGACAAATCGCGACTAGCCGCAGTGTCGGTCAAAAACGACTGCCAGAGGTCATCCAGCAAACTTTGGCGCTGCTGCCGATCTTCGGGGCTGCTATCCGTGCGGGTGAAGGGCTCCACCGCCGATTTAAAGTCACCTGCCCGAATCGGCTGCACGTCTACCCCTAGCCGCTCCAGCGCCCCTGCAAAATACAGCGTCTCAGCGCTTAGCCCGTTGAACTCCATTGCTCCGGTCGGGTTCATCATTACCGTCGTCGCCACCGACGTCAGGTAATAGTCGCGCTCGCTCCAGCTATCGCTATAGGCATAGATGGGCTTGTCACTTTCTCGAAATGTTTCCAAGGCTTGCCGCAGCTCCCGCAGGGTGGCAAACCCCGAACCCGCTACAGGGCGCACATTACCAGACAGGTATAACCCCGTGATGCGATCGTCCTCGGCGGCGGCTTCGATGGCGCGAATGGCATCCCGCAAGGGAATGGGCTCAACCACCGTGCGTCCGGTAGCCAACTGCACCAGGGTGCTGTCGGGGCGATCGCTCCTGCCCGCATCCTGAAACCCCTGCGCCAGGTTGATTGTGAGAACGGTTTGATTGCGAATTTGCGGTCGTGCAGCGCGAGTGGATAACGTGGCCGCGGCAACCAGCACCAGCAACCCGCCTAAACCCACACTCCCAAACAGAACCAAGCCGACAAAGGTAGCAAAAACGTGCTTAAAAAAGGAGCGCATAGGAAGAACAATAAAGAACGTAAATGAGCAGCCACGAACGCAGAGACTTGGAAAAATCTTGACTGAGCAGCCCCCTGTCCTGAGAGGTTTATCTTCGTTTTCGGGCCTTGCAGTGGTTGGGATCACGGACGGACAATCCAGTCCTAAAACGCACCGCTCGGCATCAGCCGAGACAGCAGCGTAAACACCCCAAACCCCACCAGCAGCACGCCACTAGCCGGAGTAATCCAGCCCGACCACTGACGCAGCGCCAGCAGTTTTTTGATCGAGGCTGTGAACGTACCCGCCAGAATCAGCGGAGCCACATACCCCGCGGTATAGGCCAGCAGCAGCCCCCCACCCAATAAAGGATTGTGGGTAGAAGACACCCAGGCCAGCAGACTGGCCAGCACGGGGGTGCTACAGGGCGATGCCACTAGCCCAAACGTGAGACCCAGCAGGTAAGAGCGCAGGCTATTCGGCCAGTCCTGAGAAATCCAGTCGGTGGAGTTGAGTGATGGAAGCCGGAGCGGCAGTGCTTCGAGCAGGTTCAGCCCCATGAGAATGGCGATCGCCCCGACGATGATGGGCAAACCAAGGCCAATGCTGCCATAGACCTGTCCGGCGATCGCCGCCACAATGCCCAGCGCAGCCAGCGTAGTCGCCAGCCCCAAGGCAAACCAGGTGGACTGCGTTGCCGCCTGCACCCGGCTCTGGGTTTCGTAGCCGCCAATATAGCCAATGGTGATAGGTAGCATCGACAACATACAGGGCGTTAGGCTCGTGAGCAGCCCCGCCCCAAAAATGATGCCCAGGCTAAGGGGCGTCAGCTGCGTCAGCTGCGTAGCCACAGCCCCGTCAGCAAACTGCTGAAGCTGATACAGCCAAAGTTGGAGTTGCTCCATAGGTAAAACGAAAGGGAATCTGTACGTTGCAATTGAGCAGAGCAACCGCGACCGAGATGAGTCGCCGCGTTGTGACCGCTCACCGTTATTCTAGCCAAGCTCGCCCCGTCTGCTAGCCGAGGCCTCAATCCGCCAACGTCATGATGTGGCGATAGTGGGGTTCCATCTCAGCACGGGTGGTCAGGCTAGGGAATTTCTGCTGTCGCTCAAGCAGCGCCTGGGTTAGCCCCTCCACATCCACTGTGGTGACGTTGCCATCTACCACCACAGGCTTGCCAGCGACCCACACTGCATCCACCACTTGAGTGGGCCGCCCAAGCACCAGCAGCCCAACGGGATCGGTGCGGGGTAGCAGCGATAGGCTTGTCAAGTCGTAGAGCACCAAGTCAGCGCTATAGCCAGGGGCCACTTTACCCAGGCGATCGCCCAGCCCCAGCCCAGTAGCACCGCCCTGAGCCGCCATCTGCACCGCTGCACGAGGGCTAATCCAGTCGCGATACTCAAACGTAGTGGTGTTGTGCAAAATGCTGCCAATTTTCAGCACTTCCAGCACATCTTGAGAGTCGTTGCTGGCGGCCCCATCACAGCCAAAGGCCACGTTAATCCCCGCCTGACGGTACTTCAGAATGGGGGCAATGCCACTGCCCAGCCGCAGATTGCTGAGAGGATTGTGAACAGCGGTTGATCCCGTTGTTGCCAGAATCTGGGTGTCGGCTTCAGTAAGCCATACACAATGCGCCAGAGACGTGCGATCGCCCAAAAAACCAAGCTGGTGCAGGTGCTCAACCGCGCTATGCCCATACTTTTCATAGGCATGCATCTGCTGAACCTTGGTTTCAAGCAGGTGGGTGTGGCGGCAGAGGGAATGGCGATCGCTCAAAGCGACACAGCCTTCTAACAAGGCATCAGAACAGAGCTGCGCGCCCGTGGGTGCCATCATGATGAAAATCCCATCCTCCGGCGCATGAAATTTGTCGATCACCGTTTTCATAAAATCCAGCGTGGCGTCGGTGCTCATGGGATAAGGCTGCGTTTCTCGGGGTATTCCACCCGATGGCACCGAATCCGGCAGGTTCGAGTCCTGAATTAATGGCCCCACAAAAGCCCGAATTCCCACGTCGCGGTAGGCGCGCACCGCTGCTTCCACAGACTCCAGCTCCTTACCGGGGATCATCGCTAAGTGATCCACTACCGTCGTGCCGCCCGACAGCAACGTCTCAACTGCCGTGCCCAAGGCGCTGAGATAGATCATCTCGGGCTCCATCGGTGAGGTGTCGTAGAGATCTGCCAGCCATAGCTCTAGCGGCAGCATGGGGATCAGCCCCCGTTGCCACATTTCAGAGGAATGGGTGTGGGCGTTGACAAAGCCAGGCAGCAGCAGCTTGTTGGTTCCCGACACCACCGATCCCGATCCCGAGGCGGGGCTGGTCTCCTGACCAGTGGAGGCGTCTACAGCGGCGATCGCCCCTCCCTCTATCTGCACATTGACCGCCGTGTCACTCTCGCCCTGGGGCAGCAATGCACCCCGAATCTCCGTCCCTACAGCGTTCATCCTCTGCTCCTCTGCGTCAATAAAACCAGTCAAGCTAGCATCCGGGCACCATGCGGGATAACCGGGTTGGCACCACGGCTCTGGCGCTCGTTGCTCAGAACAACTCCGTCGTCAGTCCTTAATCGGAACTCCCTGATCAGAACCTCCTGATTGAAAAGATTCTTTCACTAGGGCACTGTTTGAATTTTGCTGCGGCACCTGATGCCTCTGCGCGTGCCGTCCTGTGATCCGCAATACGCCGGATGTTTCTGGATTGTAAGATATTGGCAGCAAAGTAGAGATTCGAGTCGTGCAGGAAAATAGATCCGGGTTTTATCTCAGACTGAGTATGTAACGTTGTGTGACTTGATATATCAAGTCACTCAGACAGATTCCCTTTCAGGCTAAATTGAGCAGTCGTACTGCAAATTTGATTCGAGTGTCTCCGTGCTGAATTACATCACCCTTCCCGAAAGTGCTCTACCCAACGTCGCGCCCTACAGCCATGCTGTCCGTGCTGGCGACTTTCTGTTTCTCTCTGGACAGCTTGCCGAAGACCCTGCCACGGGCAAAGTCGTGCGTGGCCCCATTGATGAGCAAACGACCCGTGTGATGGAAAACCTAAAGCTGGTGCTAGAACACTGTGGCAGCAGCCTAGACAACGTTGTTATGGCCCGAATCTTTTTAACCGATTTTCGGGAATTTGACACCGTGAACCAAGTGTATCGCTCCTACTTTAAGCCAGATCGGTTGCCCGGACGCACCACCATCGGCACCATTGCGCTGGCCGACTATGGCGATATCGAAATCGACGTGATTGCGTACTGTGGTGACGCTGACTAAATCAGTCGGTATGCGGCTTTTCGCAAGCAGTGAAATGGGTTGGCGTGAGCGGGTCTTGTGCCAACCCATTCAATATTTTTAAGAGTTCTAGGATGCCTCATGACAGTGGTAAGGAATTCTGTAGGGTCTTGGAATGTAGTGTCTGGGGATACGGAATGCAAGGCGGGTTATGCACTAAGACAAGACGATGCTGACGTAATCATTAAAATGCAGTCGTTCAAGGATGAATGAATTGTAGTTTTAAGCTCTGAGGGTTGCTCTGAGTATTGAATTGATCCCCACACTCAACACTCAATCTTTATCGACCCTTCAGCTCAAATCTTCAGCGGCTTTATCCCTGCTTATTCTCAAGTGATCCCCCAAGATTGAGTTGGACTTGCGACCCCTTCTGAACTCCTTCTGACTTCTCCAACCGTTCGATGTATGCCCAAGCTGCTTCTCAACCCCGCATCATGACTCAATCTCTGCAAACCCTGGGCACGCCGCCCAACGCTTGGTATGTGGATGGGGCGATCGCCGACATTACCCGTCCGGCGCTGCCACCCCAACCGGCCACCCTGCCGACCGACAGCAAAACCCTGCACCTCGATCTGGCGAAGGCGGCACTCGTGGTGATCGACATGCAGAATGACTTTTGCCATCCCGATGGCTGGCTAGCGCACATTGGTGTGGATGTATCTCCGGCACGATCGCCCATTGGCCCACTCCAAGTCCTGCTCCCGGCCCTACGGAGTATCCAAATCCCAATTCTGTGGGTCAATTGGGGCAACCGTCCCGATCTGCTCAACATCAACCCCGCCACACGCCATGTCTATAACCCCACAGGCGACGGCATCGGGCTAGGCGATCCCCTTCCCACCAACAGCGCCCCCGTGCTGCAAAAAGATAGCTGGGCCGCTGCAGTGGTCGATGAGCTAGAGATTTATCCCAGCGATATCTGCATCGATAAATACCGCATGAGCGGCTTTTGGGATACCCCCCTTGACAGCATTTTGCGCAATTTAGGAAAAACTACCCTGTTCTTTGGCGGTGTCAATGCAGACCAATGTGTGATGACCACGCTGCAAGATGCCAACTTTCTTGGTTACGATTGCATTTTGCTGCGCGACTGCACCGCCACCACCTCGCCCGAGTTTTGCTGGCAGGCCACTCTCTACAATGTCAACCAGTGCTTCGGGTTTGTTGCCGATTCTCCCGCACTACTGTCCACAATCAAATAACTCGACCGCAACTCACTTACCCCGTCAGGAGCCATTCTCATGACTACCGAGTTCATCACTGAGACTGTGTTAACAGGCAACATCGAACCCGAGACAAACCCTGACTCGGATTCTGACACCGACATCTGCGTGATCCCCGTGCTCAAAACGCCAATGGATTATCAGGCGTTTCGCATTAGCCCCAATGACAGCAATCGATTAGCCATCGTCTTCGACTCAACAGTGGCGAATATGTCTCTGACCTACTGCGTCGAAATCTTTGATGTGGGCGGCAAAACGCCGCCGAATCGCCATCAGCTCGCAGTCGAAATGTTTTTTGTGCTCAAGGGCGAAGGTCGCGCCACCTGCGACGGCAAAACCGTCAACATTCGGGCTGGCGACAGCATGTTAGTGCCACCCAAAGGCACCCACGAAGTCGAAAACATTGGCCCAGGACGGCTGTATGCCCTCTGCATCATGGTGCCCAATGAAGATTTTGCCGAACTGATTCGCAGTGGCACTCCGGCAGAGCTAGATGCCGAAGACATGGCAGTGCTGCGGCGCTCGGATGCGATGGCGCTGGGCTAACGCCGTGCAACGAGAACACTGAAGTGTGAAACAAAGCTAAGGTCGGTTGGGCTGCAGTGAACCGAGGCTATGTGCGTGCTTAAGCGGTTTTCGCTAGAGTAAATGGATACGCCAACGAGGGCACGACCTATGACTGCTTCAACCTCCTCACAGTTTTTTGGCTTTGACTTTACCCCGAGCCCCACACAAGACACAGACATTGCTCAACATCTAGGCTTTTTACCTGGTTTGAAAGAGATGTTGATGGTGCGCCAAGTACACGCCCTAGAGCACGCGACGGTGTGGGTGCTAGCGGAGATGCAACAGGTGGCGCAGGGCAGTGCCTCCCGCGATGATTGGGGCGGCATGTCTACCGATGAAGGGTTTTATCTCTATGGTGCAGTGGAGACAGAGCATCTGCGGCGGGCTGTCGCTGTAGCGCTTCAGCGATTGACGAGCGGCGAGTGGAATTTGGCAGTCCATCCCCGCTGTGGCACGAATCTATCAGTGGGAATGCTGATGACGGCGGGTCTGGCTGCTGGGCTGACGGTTGTGTTGCCGAAAGATCCCCTGGGTCAGTTGCTGGGCTTTGGGATGGCGGCAGCAACAGCAGCTAGCCTGTCACCAGATGTGGGTTCTCTGGCTCAGCGCTATGTGACGACAGCGATCCCGTTCAATCTGGCGATCGCCGATGTCTCTGCCAAGGGCGATCGCTGGGGTCAGCCAATGCATTTTGTGCGGGTGAGCTGGCTCGACTAGCCACATCAGACCAACAGCAAGCGTTTCGAGTTTAAAGAAACCGTGTGAGCAGATAGCGCGACATGCCGCCTAGCTCATACGGTTTTGTGTGTTAAGCCAAGGCCTAAGGCTGTTAGGCAACTCAACCTGGGGTTAAACTGAGATGCATTGCATTGCTCCATCCCATTCTCTCGCCTCTACATCTCCGCAGCTATGCCAGATTCAACCGTGTCCGCTCCATCGCTTCACCTAGACTATGTGCGGCAGCAGTTTCCGGCACTGGCTGGGGATTGGATCTTTATGGACAACGCCGGGGGATCGCAGATTCTCCAGCCGGTGGTGGATCGGCTAACGGAATTTTTGCTGACCTCCAATGTGCAATTGGGCGCATCATACGACATATCGCAACAGGCTACGCTGCGGGTGCAGCAGGGGGCGCAAGCGATCGCCACGCTCATGCACGCAGCCGACCCAGCAGAGGTGGTAATGGGCGGCTCTACCAGCCTGTTGTTGAGGATTTTGGCGCGGTGCCTCAGCCAGACGTGGCAGCCTGGGGATGAGGTAATTGTGACCAACTCTGACCATGAAGCCAACATTGGTTGCTGGATGGAGTTGGAAACGCAGGGAATTGTCGTTAAGGTTTGGCGGGTTGATCTCCATAGCCTCTCGCTAGAGCTGGCGGATCTAGATGCGCTGCTGTCGTCCCGTACCAAGCTGGTCGCTGTAACCCACACCTCGAACCTCCTCGGCACCATCAATCCCATCCGTCAGATTGCCGACCGAGCCCATGCCTACGGCGCAATGATTTGTGTAGATGGTGTGGCCTATGCTCCCCATCGCCTTGTAGACGTGCAGGCGATGGATATAGATTTTTATGTTTATAGCTTTTATAAGGTGTATGGGCCACACTATGCCGTGCTGTATGGCAAGCGGCACCACTGGGAGTTGATGCCAGGGTGGAATCACTTTTTTATTGGCAATGAGAGTCTTCCCTATAAGTTTCAGCCGGGAAATGTAAATTTTGAGCTGAGCTACAGCATGGTGGGGCTGTGTGATTATCTTCAAGGATTGGCCGCTCACCACTATGGCTCTGAGATGGCTTCTGGATTGCGATCGCAATTGGAGCAGGCGTTTGACCTCATAAGCCGTCATGAAGAAGCCTTGAGCGATCGCCTTCTTCGCTACCTTCGCACCAAACCCCAGGTGCAGATTGTGGGCCATCAGGAGAGCGATCGCACCCAGCGGGTTCCGACTATCTCCTTCCGCGTGACTGGGGTTCATAGCAGCACCATTCCCCTCCAGGTTGATCCCCATCACATCGGCATTCGCTACGGTGACTTTTACGCGCGTCGTCTGGTGGATGATCTCGGCTGGGCTGCACAGGGTGGCGTGGTGCGGGTCAGCATGGTGCATTACAACACATTAGCCGAAGTAGATCGGCTGATTGAGGTGCTAGAGCAGGTTTTGGGATAGCCGTGGGGAGGGCATGGATTGGGGATCAGGGATGTATCAGGAATGTAGGAACATTGGGAGGGGCAACCGGAGACCAACCCCTCATTCTTAAAACAACCTGAAATAATGCCTGGTTTTGGTAGTCAACCTGCAAGATGTATTGGAGCCAACAGCTTAGGATGTTGAATGTTAGAATTTGCGACCTAACTGAGTTCCAGCGGCAAGCGCGGTAGAGAGTCCCTAAACTAAATTGAATCAGCAATGTTGGGTGCATCCTGCTTTTGCAGAACTCTCCCTAAAATCCTCCTAGAACGGGAGAAGCGATGTCCTGGAGGTGCTCCCACTGTTGTAACCCTCACCCTAAATTCCTCTCCCAGGGCGGGAGAGGGACTTTGAATCCGGCTCCCCTTCTCCCAAAACGGGAGAAGGGGCTGGGGGATGAGGGCAAACCTGCAAAACTGGGATGCACTCTGTCTTGGGATTGTTGAAGGGGGATTAGAGATGTAGCACTACGCTCTTCCCGCTGGGTGAGCCGACTTGCAAGACTTGGGTTGCATTCGCAAAATTAGGTATAAATCCAACTTTATCCAACTTTGAGTTGTTAAGAACGAGTTGTTAAGAACCATATCTGAATAGATCTCGTGTGATGCTTGTATGGGCGGTGCATTTAGCGAATGGCATCGAAGAGAACGTTCTAAGCCAAGCAGCCCTATTTATGAACTCGTTAAAATTAGGTATCGGGTTGCGAGATTAGACTAGGGCGTTAGCCTATCTATCGAGCTTCACCATGGCTTAATGCTGACTTAATGTTGGGAGAGACAGCATAGAATGCGATATTTTAGGCAGACACAATGCACGATTTCAATAAACATTGCAGCAACTTTAAACAAACATGAATGATTGTTTGAATTTACGTCAGCCTAGCGGGATCTTTCTTGAATAAGCGTAAAGTTTGAGGCTGTAAAGTTTGCTGCTGCAAACACAGCAAAAGCCCGCTTAGTCCGATTCCTGATTCACGACCTTGATTCACGACTAAGTTTGCATTTAGCCTGTTTTGCCCATCGTCGATGTCTACTGGTTGTGGGTTGGGCTTCTACCAGCTTAGACACTACATCATTAAGCGCATGGCATGATTGAACGCATGATGCCTGCTTAACCAAAGCATTCAGGACATCGCTCCATAACCTATCGACTGCGATCGCCCCAACCACAGCATCAAGATTCTGCTGTATTGTGTCGTAGCACATAAGCCGTGAGGAGGGTTCATGGCTCAAACGGTCTGGTTTGGGCGGCAACCTCAAGCCTGCGCCTACGCAAACAAACTCTATACGTAAGGAGAATTCATGAGAATAGCGGTTGCGAAAGAAGTAGATGCCAATGAGCGGCGGGTCGCGCTGACGCCGGATGGTGCAAGTCGCTTGGTCAAACAGGGGTTAGAGGTTTGGGTAGAAGCGGGTGCAGGCGATCGCTCCTTTTATGTCGATGACGCCTATCGGGCTGCGGGTGCCACCGTCACGCCAGATATCAATGAACTCTGGAGCACCGCCGATGTCATGCTCAAGGTGAGCCCACCGCGCGATCGCGAAACGGGACAGCACGAAGCCGACATGCTTAAACCCGGTGCGGTGCTGTTAGGATTTCTCGACCCGTTGGGCAATCCCCACTTGGCGCAGCGGTTGGCTGCGCGCAATGTGACGGCCTTCAGCATGGAGCTAATTCCCCGCATTAGTCGGGCTCAGAGTATGGATGCGCTGTCGTCTCAAGCGTCGATTGCAGGCTATAAGGCCGTGCTGGTCGCCGCCGCTGCGTTGCCGAAGTTCTTCCCAATGCTGACCACAGCAGCCGGCACCATTGCCCCAGCAAAAGTGTTGATTATCGGGGCTGGCGTTGCAGGATTGCAGGCGATCGCCACGGCCCGGCGTCTAGGGGCTGTGGTAGAAGCGTTCGACATTCGCCCTGCGGTGAAAACCGAAGTGCAAAGCTTGGGTGCTAAGTTTGTCGAAGTGCAGCTTGAGGAAGAGACAGTCGCCGCTGGCGGCTATGCCCGCGAAGTGTCGGATGCCGCAAAGCAGCGCACCCAAGAAACCATTGCCGAGCATGTGAAGCAGTCTGATGTGGTGATCACCACTGCACAGGTGCCGGGTCGTGCTGCACCCCGCTTGGTCACTGCGGATATGGTTGCTCAAATGAAGCCTGGGTCAGTCATTGTGGATTTGGCCGCAGAGCAGGGCGGCAACTGCGAAGGTACTGAACCCGGCGGTACGGTCGTCCGTCATGGCGTCACCATGATTGGGCCGATTAACTTGCCCTCGTCGGTGCCCTTTCACGCCAGTCAAACCTTCTCAAAGAACATGCTGACTCTGGTGCAACACCTGGTTAAAGACGGGGCGATCGCCCTCAACTTTGAGGATGAAATCACCAGCGGCGCTTGCCTCACCCATGAGCACAACATCCGCAACGAACGCGTGCGCGGGCTGCTGACGGCCCCGGCTCAGGTGGGCTAGTGTCCAGAGCCATCCAAATCCATGGAATCGATTTAGTGGAATCGATTCCATGGGATCAATTCAGCTAAATTCATTCATGCCTTATCGATAGGAACATGCTTTTATGTCAGAAACGTTAATCACCGGGTTGGTGGTCTTTACTCTGGCCTCCTTTGTGGGGTTTGAGGTGATCAACAAAATTCCCCCCACGCTGCACACGCCGCTGATGTCAGGTTCAAACGCCATTTCTGGCATCTCCCTAGTAGGAGCCTTGCTGGTGTCTGGGCAAGGCAACACAAACCTGTCGGTCATTTTGGGACTGATAGCGGTGGTGCTGGCTACTATCAATGTCGTCGGCGGCTTCCTCGTAACGGATCGGATGCTGCAAATGTTCAAGAAAAAAGAGGTGAAGGCGTAATGCTACAGGACATGAATCTCTGGTTGCCCTCGGGCATTCAACTGAGTTACCTGGTCGCCTCTGCTCTGTTTATTCTCGGGCTGAAGAAGCTGGGATCGCCCGTGTCTGCTCGCCAGGGAAATCGGTTGGCCGCAGTAGGAATGCTGGTGGCGATCGCCGCTACCCTTCTCGATCAACAGGTGCTGAACTACGGCCTGATTGCAGCAGGCATTGGCATTGGTGCCGCCATTGGCGCGGTGATGGCAACCCGCGTTGCGATGACATCCATGCCCGAAATGGTTGGCCTGCTCAACGGCTTTGGCGGCGCGGCCTCGTCGCTGATTGCCATTGGGGAATTCTGGCGCGTCACCCACAGCAGTGGCAGCTTGCCGCTTGATGCCGCAGTAACCATCATCTTGAGTGTGCTGATTGGCGGCATCACTTTCACCGGCAGTCTGCTCGCATTTGTGAAGCTGCGGGGTTTAATTACCGGAACGCCTATCACCTTCCCCCTGCAGCAGCCCGTCAACATCACGCTCGTGGCCGCGTTCTTGGTTGGCAGCGTCTATCTAATTCTCCATCCTGAGAGTGTCCCTGTGCTGATGGGCATGATTGTGCTCTCTCTGCTGCTAGGGCTGCTGTTTGTGCTACCGATTGGCGGTGCCGATACCCCCGTAGTGATTTCGCTGCTCAACTCCTTCTCCGGTCTGGCAGCCAGTGCGGCGGGCTTTGTGCTGGCCAACAATATGCTGATTATTTCAGGGGCACTAGTCGGGGCATCGGGCTTGATCCTGACCCAGATTATGTGCAAAGCCATGAACCGCTCCATTACCAATGTGCTGTTTAGCGCCTTTGGTTCGGGACAGAGTGCAACTGGGGGCGCAGCGGGCGACAGCGCCATGGATAAAACGGTGCGCTCTATCGATGCTGAAGAAGGCGCAATGATGCTAGGCTATGCCCGCTCGGTGGTCATCGTGCCTGGCTATGGCATGGCAGTAGCGCAGGCCCAGCACGCCGTGCGAGAACTTGCCGACCAGCTAGAGCGGCTTGGGGTCGATGTCAAGTACGCCATCCATCCCGTTGCTGGGCGAATGCCAGGTCACATGAATGTGCTGCTCGCAGAGGCCAATGTGCCCTACCCTCAGCTACACGATATGGATGACATCAATCCCGAGTTTGAACGAACGGATGTTGCACTGGTGATTGGGGCAAATGATGTGGTGAATCCTGCTGCCCGCCACAATCAGAGCAGCCCCATCTACGGCATGCCGATTTTAGAAGTAGATCGCGCTCAGCACACGATTGTGATCAAGCGCGGCATGAATGCTGGCTTCTCTGGCATCGAGAATGAACTGTTTTACAAAGACAAAACCGCGATGCTGTTTGGCAGCGCCAAAGAGGTCGTCGGTCTGCTGGTGTCTTCCGTTAAGGACCTGTAGAACAAGGTCTGTAGAACTCCACGTAATGCGAGTGCCCATGCGGCCCATGCGTACCCGTAGCATGGGTTTAGTGTGAGTTGTAAACCCTAAGAGCCAGTCTGCGCGGTATGCAGGCTGGCTCTTGTGGTTTGTATCGAGAAGGTCTGGAGCGATCCCGCCATTCCATAAACGCTAGAACAACAGAGACCGATCCCTGGCTTGTACGAATAATCAACTCTAGGTCGGGGAATAATGAAGGAAGATGGCTTAAAACTAAACCGCCGAATTTAAGAACATAAGCTCAGGCTGCGGCGTTGCAGTACTGTATTGGAGCAGGAAATGAGATTTCAGGCTTTACTCAAACGACAGCGGGATGTCCTCTCAACGCTGAAGGGCGTTGTTACGCTCATTCGCGATCCCGAAAAAACAGATTCTGTTTACGATATTGAAGACGGGTTGCGCAATATTCCAGCCACCCGATTGGCTGTGGACTATGCCAAGACGAAGCCCGGCATAACTCAACTGTTTGAAGAGCGTTACCTTGCACCGTCGCCCGATATTGCGGCACTGCTTCAAATGTCGCCAGACTCATTGGGCTATGCCTATGCCCAGTACATTACCAATGCGGGATTTGATCCCAACTTTTATCGTAAGTCTGCCGTAACAGACGATATTTCTTATTTCTTGATGCGCATGCGTCAGACCCATGACATCTGGCATATTGTGACGAATTTTGGGGTAGATGAGAAAGGAGAGCTGGGTCTAAAAGCGTTTGAGTTGGCACAGGTTCGCCGTCCATTAGCAGCGATGTTGGTGGCAGGCGGCGTGCTCGAAACGTTGCTCAAAAAGCCGGAGGCAATGGATGACCTGCTGGAGCAGATTTCACTCGGTTATCGCCTGGGCAACCAGACTCAACCGCTGCTAGCCCAAAAGTGGGAAGAAAACTGGGAACGACCCTTAGCAGACTGGCGATCGCACCTTGGCCTACCGTTCGCCAACAACAACCATTCGCACGATGGAAGGCAATCAGGCTCAGTTTAATAGTGTTTTTTTGGGGCAGACACAGCCCGCCCCAAAAAACACTGGTTGAGCACCTCTACTAGAACTTTTATAATCAATGAATTCTGAATTGTGGAATTAATTTTATTATTATAGGCATATCAAAAATCCGTTATACGCCCTACGCTGGATTTGAAGAGCGCCTGCTACAGCTCATTGAACAAATTTCGGAGTCCCATCCCTCCTTTGCAGAGAGTCTAAGCGGGTGGGTCAAAAACTTTCAATTTGAGCAAATCATTGCCTTGACGCAGCGCATCCTGCATGAGCCATAGGGTTGAAGTCTTGCTGCTAAACCCCCACTCTTTTAATAAACATCGTTTGGGCCTAATATCAAATCGAATCCCATCCCCCCGGTTCTAAAACGGCCATCTGCGTAGAGGCGAATGGCTCTTGCCCTGCCTGACTAAGGGTAACCCAGCAAGGTTTAACATCACACAGCGAAGTTCTTCAGAAATAGCTCAGCCCCGTGGTGCAGAGCTAAACGTTCAAAACCCGTGCTGCTTGCATTGCAAGCAGCACGGGTTTTGAACTTATCAAATGATGCTAACGCACCGCAAACTCTAGTCAAACCTAGAGCTTAATGCGGCCTCTAACGCATCAAGTTCAGCAGCTCTTTGGGAGACGCGAGCAAGTCGATCGCCACAAAGAAAATCTTGTTGTCGGGAGTCAGCAAAAAGCGCCAGGCCATGTTCATGCCGACCGCAGCTCCAAACCAAGGGGTTTGCACCTTGCCTGTTACCTTGACTTGGGTATAGCCATCGTCAGCGGGCTCCGCTACGCCGCGCTCAGGTAGGAGCTTCAGATCCTGACATTCTTCGCGGAAGAAGCGGAGGATCGCCTCGCGTCCGACGATGGGGCGCTGAAAGGGAGGCTGCAAGGCACCATCGGGGGCAAACAGGTCAATCAGCACATCAAAATCATTGGCGTTGAGGTTGTCCATATAGTTCAACACCGTGGCGTTGGTGATGCCCTCGATGGCAACCTTGCTGCGCTGCGCCATATCTTGGGGGGGGACGGCGGGTTCTGCCACTCGGGAGTACTCACCCGACTTGTCTGGCTCAAACCCCATATTCACCACAGAGCTGCGCAGTGCTGTAATCTGCTGCCCCTGATCCAATCCTTTCAGGGCATCCAATACTGCTGTGGCGTTGGCCGACAGTTCGTATCCAGCAGGAATGGGAGCCACCGCGCCTTCTTCCATCCACTGTCCCAACTGATACCAGAACCCCAGTTTGATATTGGTTGACCAGGTGCCATAGGTGCGACACAGGGGTGTATCGGCATGGTTAGCCAGGTCATACATCACCTGGGTCTGTTCTTGAAACGTCATGCTGCGAATTTGCTTTAGCGTCTCTTCGGCAAACTGCATTCTGGCTGCACCCGGGGCGGCAATGGTGATGGTTTTGCCCATTTCTAGGTAAGCAAACCAGATCCACGCGAGCTGATCTTCAGCACTGAGTTGGTTAAATCGGGCAACTGTAGCCGGAACAGCATCCGCTGAAAGTGTTTTTGGGAAAATACCACGGGCGGAATCGAGGGTAATTGGCATAGGAAAGACCTGCAGTATTGGACAACAATGAGAGAAATGAACAACAGCGGCTTAATCCGCAAGGGGGTCGTCAGTACGTTTTTGGGGCTCAGCACAACGACCACACGTAAACTCGGAACTAAAGCTCAGATTGAATCCCATTTCTCTAGCCAGCGGTTGTAGATACGGGGTTTAACTAAGCTCTGCAAACCCAGTTAAAAAATATCTCATCCCAGCTTGAAGAGTGGGTATAAAATCTTGTATTTCCTGCGCTGCAGACGGCGCGGGCCGTCTAGCAGCATAGCAGCCACCCTAAGGCGCTGGGTCAGGGTGACCCAGAGATGGTTTCGTGTAGGTTAAATAACCGTCGTGGAGAATAGCCCACAAGGAATTCCGGGTTTGTAGTGTGGCTTATGGCACAAGCTGCGGAGACCAGGCATGTAGCGAAGGCTAGATGCTGAGACGAAGCACAGAAAGGGGCGATCGCCCGTAGGTGCAGTCGGGTCTCTTCGTTGCGCCGTTGTTTAGGGTGCCTCAGTACTTAGTTTGACAATCGGGTGTAACCGGGATACGCGTTGCCCGTTCATCTTCAAAATATCATGAATGTTTATAGGGAACAAAAATAGCCCTCAGTAATTCGTCGGAGCGTTGGCAGATAGGGGCGATCGCCCCTGTTAACCCACAGCTCAACACCTCGGGTGGAACGTCACCCCCAAGCGCTATAGCACCGTTCTGAGGTAGTGCCCGGTATAGGAGGTGGGATGCGCCGCCACCTCTTCTGGAGTGCCCTGGGCAATAATTTGACCGCCGCGATCGCCCCCCTCTGGCCCTAGGTCAATAATCCAATCAGCGCAGCGAATCACATCCAGATTGTGCTCAATCACCAGAATAGAGTTGCCCATATCGGCCAGCCGTTGCAGCACGTCCAGCAGCTTATGCACGTCATAGAACGACAGGCCCGTGGTGGGTTCATCAATCAAATACAGGGTTTTGCCCGTGGCGCGGCGTGAGAGTTCTGTGGCCAGCTTGAGCCGTTGCGCTTCTCCGCCCGAGAGCGTTGGCGCTGTTTGCCCCAGCCGCACATAGCCCAGACCCACATCCACCATGGTTTGCAGCTTAGCCGCCGCCTTGGGAATGTTGATGAAAAACTCTAGCGCTTCCTCCGCGTTCATGTTAAGCACGTCGGAAATGGACTTGCCCTTATACTTCACCTGCAGCGTTTCGCGGTTGTAGCGTGCGCCTTTGCACACCTCGCACTGCACATACACATCCGGCAAAAAGTTCATCTCAATCACGTTGACGCCCTGCCCCCCGCAGGCCTCGCAGCGTCCCCCTTTGACGTTGAACGAAAACTGCCCCGCCTTATAGCCCCGCGCTTTGGCCTCAATGGTTTCGGTAAACAGTTCTCGAATCACGTCAAACACCCCGGTATAGGTGGCGGGATTAGAGCGCGGCGTGCGGCCAATGGGAGATTGGTCGATCACAATCGCCTTATCCAGTGCATTCAGGCCTTTGAGCTCGCCTAAATCTTTAGGGAAAGGGATTTTGTGCCCGAAATGGTGCTGCAGCGCGGGATACAACAGTTCATTGACCAGGGTGGACTTGCCCGACCCCGAAACCCCCGTCACCGAGACAAACTTGCCAAGGGGAATATCGACCGAGAGATTGCAAAGGTTGTTGCGCTGCGCGTTTTTGAGTTTTAGGAAGCAGCCATTGCCCTTGCGCCGCTCGGTGGGGGTATGAATCATCCGCCGCCCCGACAGATAGGCTCCCGTGAGCGAGTCTTGTTCATACAGCAAATGGTCGAGACTGCCCTGCGCGACGATGCTGCCGCCGTGAACGCCCGCACCGGGGCCAATATCCACGAGATAGTCTGCCGCGCGAATGGTGTCTTCGTCGTGTTCCACCACAATCAGCGTGTTGCCCAGGTCGCGTAGGCGGGTCAGGGTGGCAAGCAGGCGGTCATTGTCGCGCTGGTGCAGGCCGATGCTGGGTTCATCGAGCACATAGAGCACGCCCGTCAGGCCAGAGCCGATCTGCGTGGCGAGGCGAATGCGCTGGGCTTCCCCACCCGAGAGGGTCATTGCGGTGCGGTGCAGGGTGAGATAGTCGAGCCCCACATCCAGCAAAAACTGGAGCCGTGCGGTGATTTCCTTTAAAGCCAAGTCGCCGATTTGCGCCTGTCGAGGCGACAACTGCATGGCGTTGACGCGGTTCAGGCAATCGCGAATAGACACGCCCGTGAGGTCGTGAATCCGAAATTGACCCAGCCGAACGGCTAGGGCTTCGGGCTTTAGGCGATCGCCCCCGCACACCTCACAGGGCTGATCCACCAGATACTGCTCGAGCTTTTGCTTATAGGCGTCGGAGCTGGCCTCGCGATACTGCCGCTCTAGCATGGGCAGCACGCCTTCATACTTGCGCTGATAGCCCTTGGTTTCGCGATAGCGCGAGTCCGATTCGATATAAATTTTTTCTGGGGAACCATGCAGCACCACATGCTGCTGATCGGGCGTCAGCGTATTCCAGGCCGTTTGCAGCTCAAACCCAAAGGCTTGGCCGACGCTGTAGAGCAGCGAGAAGTAGTAGGTGTTGTCTTTGTCAGACCAGGGGGCGATCGCCGCATAGACAGGCAGCTTCGGGTCGGGAACCACCAGCTCTGCCGAGAAGGTGCGCAGGCTCCCGAGTCCGTGGCAGTGGGGGCACGCGCCATAGGGCGAGTTGAAGGAAAATAGCCGGGGCGATAGCTCCTCCATCACTGCGCCATGCTCGGGACAGGCAAAGTTTTCCGAGAAGACCAGATCCACCTGGTTTTTCTTCTCGTCGTCATCGGCTTTGCCATAGCGCCCCGCAGGCTCTGCCGCCATGAGGGGTAGCACCGCTAATTGCAAATCGGGATTGGTGGGGAACGGCACCACATTATCCCCCCCGGTTTCGGCCTTGGGCAGGGTAGCGTTGATGATAGCGATGCCTTCTGACCGCTTGAGGCAGGTCGAGAGCGAATCCACGAGCCGCTCCTCAATACCCTCTTTCTTCACCAAGCGATCCACCACGACTTCGATGTTGTGGGAGTGGTTTTTATCCAGCTCAATATTGTCGTTGAGGTCGCGCACTTCGCCATCGGCGCGCACCCGCACAAAGCCCTCGGCAGCTAGCCCAGACAGCAGTTTTTTGTGGGTGCCCTTTTTGCCCCGCACCACGGGCGCAAGAATCTGAAACCGAGTGCGATCGGGCAGGGTCATGATCTTATCGACCATTTCATCAATGCTTTGGGGTGCAATGGAGCGATCGCACTCGGGGCAATGGGGTTCACCCGCCCGTCCATACAGCAGGCGCAGATAGTCGTAAATCTCCGTCACGGTGCCCACTGTGGAGCGGGGGTTGTGGGAGGTGGATTTTTGGTCGATGGAGATGGCGGGACTGAGCCCCTCAATGGCATCCACATCGGGCTTATCGACCTGGCCTAAAAACTGCCGCGCATAGGCGCTGAGGGATTCTACATAGCGGCGCTGTCCCTCGGCAAAAATGGTGTCGAAGGCGAGGGAAGATTTGCCAGACCCCGAGACGCCGGTAAACACAATCAGCTGATCGCGCGGTAGCTCTAGGTCAATATCTTTAAGGTTGTGCTGTCGCGCCCCGCGAATGCGAATGCAGTTTTCGGGGTCGATGGGCACGGTCTTGGGCTTGCGCTTGGGCACCTGCAGCTTGCCCAGTTTGCCATCGGATTTGCCATGCTGCTCGCCGTTGGAATGCTGACCGTTGCCGTTGGGCAGCGCATCGCTCAGCGATACCTCGGGCTTGGGGTCTTGCTTGGACGTGGCTTTGCGGGTGCGGGGTGGCATAAGGGGCGATCGCCAAGTCAGTAACACATCTTAACGATTGTATCGCCTAGGCTTCCGTTGCGGGGGCAGCAACGCACAATCACGACACAATTTGCCAGAGCAGCAGCTCACTGCATGAGCCCGTGCTGCTAAATACTGCTGATAGTGTACTGCAAGTTTAGTACAACCGTTTTATTCCTTGAAAAAGGCTTTGCATCGCCGTCGTTCTTCATTCAACCTGGGTTTGATGCGGTGAGTCGAGTCTTATGGCGGGTACAGAACGGGGTTAGACATTTGCCGAACCGACGTTAATTCTACGACTAAGATATAGGACAACTCTACTCTCTGTAGCCTATGCCCCGCCTGCTCAGCGAACAGCAGATCGCCGACATCTACAACGCCTTCGATCCCTTTCGTCCGCTAGAGCCGGGGGATGCGTTTTATGTGGATTGCCATGCCGTGCGCGGCAACGACAACATCGTGCGCGAACTGGGTCGGCGCATCCAGCGGTCGAACCAGCCCACCTATCAGCTCTACACCGGGCATCGGGGCGTGGGCAAATCTACAGAACTCAAACGGCTGCAGCAGCACCTCAATGCCAACGGCTTTAAGGTCGTTTATTTTGCCGCTGACGAAGATATCGACGAAGACGACACCCAATACACCGATATCTTGCTGGCCTGCACCCGCCACATTCTGGAAGACCTGCGAGATCAGGCCAATCCTTCCCCGCTCACCAACTGGCTCAAGTCGCGCTGGAATGAGCTAAAGGGCTTGGCTCTCTCAGATGTGGAATTTGACAAACTGGAGATAAATGCCCAAATCTCTCAGTTTTCGAAACTCACCGCCACCCTGCGGCAAGTGCCCAGCACCCGCGACACCATTCGCAAACAGGTCGATGCCCACTCTATTTCACTGATTGATGCGCTGAACGAGTTTATTGTCGAAGCCAAGCAAACCCTAGGGCATGGCAACCTCGTCGTCATTGCCGATAACCTGGATCGGATTGTGCCCTGCCCTCGCGACGACGGCAAAACAAACCACGACGAAATTTTTATTGACCGCAGTGGGCAGCTCCGCAAGCTCGATTGCCATGTGATCTATACCGTGCCAATTTCCCTGGTCTATTCCAACCGAGCCACGCAACTGCGCGACAGCTATGGCGACTGCCAAGTGCTGCCGATGGTGATGGTGCGGTATCCCGATGGATCTCTAAACGAGCCGGGATTCAATAAGGTTAAAGAACTGATTCGCAAACGGGTGGAACGCCATGCCCCTAACGCCGATCTGGAAACCGCCATTTTTGACCAGACAGACACCCTAAACCAGATCTGCCTCGCCAGCGGCGGCCACATGCGCGAGGTGATGCAGCTCATGCAAACCAGCCTAGACTGGACGGATACCTTTCCCATTCAAGCCGTGGCAGTGCGCCAGGCCATCACCCGCGCCCGCAATACTTACCGCGCCACGGTAGACGCAACCGACTGGGCCAAACTCGCCGTTGTGCATCGCACTAAAAGCCTGCCCAATGAAGACGACTATCGCAACCTGCTATTTAACCGCTGTGTGCTGGAATATCGCTATGCTGATGATCAAGGTGAGATCCAGCGCTGGCACAATGTTCACCCCCTGATCGAAGGCATCGACGAGTTCAAAACCGCGCTCAACCACCACGACCGCCATGAGCCAGAATCTTGACCTCTGGGACGACGCCGCACCCCCCGATGCGGAGGAAGAGTACGAAGCGTTGCAACGGGCCATTCGCCGCAACCAAGGCTTTGGGCTGCTGTTTGTGCAATGTTCGCCAGCCGAGGGAAAGCGAGTCATTGAGCGGCTAAGGACAGACCTGCCGCAAAAGCGCATGGCAACGCTGAGGTTTACGGACGCAATCCCAGACGGCAATATTTATCGAGAAATCAAAGCCTTTTTGGCAGAGCACAAATCACTCGATGTGGTGTTTATTCAGGGGCTAGAACACTCGCTCTATGCCTATGAAGACACTAAGCGCCATCTAGGCTGGGCGGAGAAAGAGGTGCGCTCCTATAGCTGGAAGGGCGTACCCCCCGTGATGGTGAACCTAAACCAACAGCGCGAAAACTTTCGTGATAGCTTCACCACTTGCTTTGTTTTTCTCATTCCGCTATTTGCTAAAAACTATCTAATTCATCGCGCTCCAGACTTTTTTGATTGGCGATCGGGCATTTTTGAGTTGCCTGTCGATCAGGCTGAACTACAACAGCGTTCGTTGTCAGCGCATGGCGACTATGACAAATATCTTAAACTTACCCCGGCTGAGCGAATTCAAAAGTTAGCCGAGTTGCGAAACTTGATTGATGACCCAAATCAAACGCTAGACCGCAAAGTGGATTTGCTACGCGAACAAGGCAGGGTCTTTGCTGCGAATCAAGATTATGAGGAGGCGATCGCTGCCTATGACCAAGCCCTTGCCATCAAACCCGACTATCACAACGCGCTCTACAACAAAGGAGTGGCGCTAGCGGACTTAGGCCGGTATGAGGAGGCGATTGCTGCCTATGACCAAGCCCTTGCCATCAAACCCGACTATCACAACGCGCTCTCCGGCAAAGGGTTTGCGCTGGCGAACTTAGGCCGCCATGAAGAGGCGATCGATGCCTATGATCAAGCCCTTGCTATCAAACCCGACTATCACAACGCGCTCTCCGGCAAAGGGTTTGCGTTGGATGAATTAGGTCGCTATGAGGAGGCGATCGCCGCCTATGACCAAGCCCTTGCCCTCAAACCTGACACATACGAAGCGCTCAATAACAAAGGAAATGCGCTGGGGAACTTAGGCCGTTATGAGGAGGCGATCGCCGCCTATGACCAAGCCCTAAGCCTCAAACCTGACGGCTACGAAGCGCTTAACAATAAAGGAAATGCGCTGGATGACTTAAGTTGCCATGAGGAGGCGATCGCCGCCTATGACCAAGCCCTTGCCCTCAAACCTGACTATCACGAAGCGCTCTACAACAAAGGAAATGCGCTGCGTAACTTAGGCCGCTATGAGGAGGCGATCGCCGCCTATGATCAAGCTCTTGCTGTTAAACCGGACGATCACGGATCGCTCAACAACAAAGGAGTTGCGCTGCGTAACTTAGGCCGCTATGAGGAGGCGATCGCCGTTTATGACCATGCTCTTGCCATCAAACCTAATTACGTAAGTACTTGGTATAACAAGGCTTGTTGCTATGGCTTGCAAGGTAATGTGGAAGCTGCTGTTGAAACCTTAAAAAGGACTATCGAACTAAAGTCGGCCTATCGCGAGATGGCGCAGACAGATTCAGATTTTGACTCTATTCGAGATGACGAAGCGTTTCAGGCATTGCTCAATATTTTCTGATCGCGGGACGAAATAGGGAAGGATATTAAGAAGACTCAACTCCTGATCCTCTGATCACCCGCCCTCATGAAATATTTAGCTTGGCTGATTGTTTTAGGTGGCGTCAGCGCCTTGATGCTAGCCGGTTGCAGCGTTAGCTTCGGCAATCCTCGGCAGCGGGTGCTAACCCAGCGCGAATGCATTGAGTGCAATCTCAAAGGCGTAGACTTTTCTGGCGAAGACCTCTCTGGGGTGAACTTCGTCTATTCCGACCTGAGCGGCGCAAACTTGAGCGGGGCCAACCTGAGCGGGGCCAAGTTCAGCAGTCCGCCCTCGCAGTTTGGGGCAGGCACCACCTATTTGACCGGAGCCGACCTCAGCAACGCCAACCTCAGCGGGGCCACCTTTGAAGGCAGCGTGCTAGACGGGGCAAACCTGACCGGAGCCAACCTCAGCAACAGCATCTTGACCGGGGCCAGCCTCAACGGGGCCGTGCTGCGCGGCGCGACCCTCACCGGGGCAAAAATTGGCGGGCCGCATCGTGTGGGAATGATGGGGGCTGACCTGAGCGGGCTAGACTTGCACGACATGGACTTGAGCCAGCTTTCGCTAAAGGATGCCAACCTCAGCGGCGCAAACTTGCAGGGTGCCAAGCTCACCGATGCCGGGATGTATAACGTAGACCTGCGCGGCGCAAACCTAAACGGCACCGACTTTACGGGCACCACTATGGGGCGCGCCCAAGTCGATGCCGGAGCCTTTGACACCGCCATTGTGTGCCAGACGCACCTCCCCGGTGGCGAATATTCCTTCCGCGATTGCCCTGAGCGCAGCCCGTGGTAGGGGTGTCAGGGGCGGGGTAATGGACGATTTACGTCTCCCGATTTCTCTCATTCTCTCCCAAACTCTCCCACTGTCTCCTCCATTGGGCAGAGTTATGCTGCCCGCCGGGGCAATCCCTACTGTGGGGTGCAGGTTATCCGAACCGGGCCAGAACCAGACCCACAGGCTGGACTTGATAGGCTAAAGACACGGCTGGGACTACGGCGGACTACGGCGGATTGTGAACTGTGACGACGCGCGATAAACGCCGAAGTCAAAACGCAACACGCTGGCGCAACCCAACGTGAAGCCAATGCAGGACACATCTGGAAGGAGAAGGGCGATGACTGATTCAATGAAGACACGGATTACGGAAGACTTGCAAAAAGCGCGGGACGAAGGCGGACTGCGCACGGAGCGAATTAGAGCCATTGTGAAAGAGGCGATCGCCCAAACGCTGACTGAGCTAAAGGGTGGATCGGGAGAATTGGGTGGCATTGCCCGCGATGCAGTGGCGACCGTCATCACCGATTTAAGAAGCAAAGGTCAAGAAACCAGCCACGATATTCAGGCGTCGGTTGAGGGCGCTATTGAAGGCATTAGCACCCAGCGACGAACGGCGATCGCCCAGACGCAATCGCAAGTTGAGCAATTGCAATCTCAAATCATCAAAGAAGAAGCCCAGCTCAAGGCCGACGTAGACGGCGCACTGGTCACCATTGAGACGGCTGCCACCGACAGTTCGGCAGAAGCGAACTCCTTGCTAGAACAGGCGATCGCCGCCGCCAAAGATTCTGAAGCCTTTGAACAAATGCAGCAGCAGTATGCACGTCTAAAAGCCAAGCTCGCCGTGTTGGATGCCAACTTGGCCGCCCGCTATGGCGATCGCTACGATGATGTTAAAACCCATCTAGAAAACGCCAAGTCTTGGTATGAGCGCACCAAAGCAGAGCAGAAAGCCGGGGAACCGACGCTGATTGAGCAAAAGCAAACCGAGCTAGAAGCCAAATTTAGCGAGCTGGGCACCGCCATTTCTCACCGAGAAAAGCGCGTCAAAGAACTGCTGAGCGAACTCTGGACCACCGTCACAAAGCTGTAGCCTTGTAGGCTGCTGCAGGGCGATCGCCCAATCAGCACAGAACGAGAACGCCCTGGTTCCATGCAGAACGCATAGAGTCGGGGCGTTTCGCTTCACGTATCGAGCCGCCGCCTGCCATTGAGACATGGTTCCACCCCAGGTCGGGTTAGGCCATGTCTCAAAAATACCGCCCGTCCAGTGTTTTCAGCACCCTAGGCGTGTGGATTAGCTCAGCTCTCCCGATTCTTGCAGGGCGTGGAGGCGATGGTAGATGCCGCCATGGGCCAGCAGTTCGGCATGACTGCCCACCTCTGCAATCCGCCCGCTATCCAACACGACGATCTTGTCAGCTTCGCGGACTGTGCTCAGGCGGTGAGCAATGATCAGGGTTGTGCGGGTGCCCAGAATGTTTTGCATGGCGAGCTGAATCGATCGCTCCGATTCATAATCCAAGCTAGAGGTGGCTTCGTCAAACACCAGCACATCGGGATTCACCAACAGCGCCCGCGCAATGCCCAACCGCTGCCGCTGTCCGCCCGAGAGTCGCATACCCCGCTCGCCCACCACCGTGCCATAGCCATTCGGCAACAGGGGAACGAACTCATCTACTCGGGCGATCGCACAGGCGTTAAACACCTCCGCCTCTGTGGCCTGGGGATTGCCATAGGTGAGGTTGTCCCATAGAGTGCCGTTAAACACATCCACCTCTTGGTGCACGATCGCCAAGCGCTTGCGATAGCCCGTCACATCGAGCGATCGCACATCGTGACCATCGATCAACACCCGGCCCGACTGCGGCTCAAAATAGCGGAACAGGAGCTTTACCAACGTAGACTTGCCAGACCCCGATCGCCCCACGAGCGCCACCGTTTGGCACGGCTCAATCAGCAGGTTAATGCGGTCGAGCACCGGGCGATCGGCCTCATAGCCAAAGCTCACGCCATCAAAATGCACCTTGCCCGTGAACTGATACTGCGGCGTTCCCTCAGGGTGATCCAGCACCGCTGCATCCTGTCCATTCGGAATCTGCATGAACTCATGGAAGCGCACCATCGACGCAAACCGCCGAGCAAACACCTCCGCCATGTCGCTAATTGGCTCTAGCTCTGAGTAAGCCATGCTCGACAGCGTCAGCGTGGTAATAAAGTGGCCTAACGAAATTTGCCCCTGCACAGTGGCCCACAGCGTCAGCGCCAAAATGGCAAACACGCAGCTTTGAATGAACAGCTCCGTCTGGGTAAAGAGCGCCACATAGCCTTTATGGATGCGGTAGATCACATAGTTAAACTCGCGCTGAAGCCGCTGCCGCTGCCGCTTGAGTTCATGGGCTTCTGTCGCAAACGCCTTCACCGTTTTGATATTGGTGATGATTTCCGATGTGCGGCTTTCGGTGTTTTCAATGTGGCGATCGAGCAATTCTTCTTTCCGCGTTAGGCGCGTCAGCTTGCCCACGGTGAACCACAGCACCACCACAAACGACACCAAAAAGGCCAGCGCAATGCGCCACTCAATGAACCAGATCACCCCAAAAATACCGATGATCCGAACGAGTTTGGGAATGGCCTGTCCAGCAATTTGGGGATAGGTCCAGGTGTGGTTGGATAGGCCTTTGGCAATTCGCCCCGTCACCCGACCTGGGTTATTTTCGTCGTAAAACTCTAGCGGCAGCGACAGCACTTTTGCCACCGCACTGTTCGTTTTGTCGCGCCGGGTGCGGAGGGCAATATCCCAATGGAACCAGTCGGTCAACCACGGCTGAATGGGCGATCGCACGACGGTAGCCAAAAAGATAATGCTCAGCAAGACGGTCAAAGATAGGGTGCGATCGCTCTCCTGACCTAACACTGCCGCCAACTGATTCACCAGACCTTGCGTAATCGGATCAATGGGCTGCTGCGACAGCACATTTAGGATTTGCCCAATCGAATAGGGCACCGCCAAATCGATCACCTGAAAGATGCAAGCAGCGGCAATGCTGAGAATAGCAGCCCGTTTATATCGGCTGAAATATCGAAAAATATAGGCTAATTGAGCCATGAGGCATCTCCCCTGCGTAGCGTGTTCTGTCTTAACCCATCACAGGGACGCGACCAGCAGCCAACACGCAGTTCTCTAGTGATTACAAATGTAGCACAAGTGTAGTATGCTGTGTCCACAACACGTCTAGCGCGACAGCATTCGCCGCGCAGATTGGCCCTCTTGGGTTGTGAAACCTACTCGCCCCAGTCCGCAGAACCATTGCAGGCAGGGTGATCAATTTACGTTCAGAACTAACTAGGCTGCAAGAGGCATGGCTTGAAGGCTGCCATCCGCAAGGCTCGCACCCAGATTTTTTGGAGCCGTGATAAAGGGTGCAGGCTCCTAAGAAAACTTTTCCCGCTGCTCTAAATTGAGTCGCTCCGGGTGTTAGCAGCGCTGGGCTTAAGGATGACGCCTCATCCTAGGGCGTGGCAACGCTCGTAGCATAAAGCGTTTGGGTGGAATTGATGACACGCCCTAGGCAAAGAGCTTGGCGATAGGCATTTAGCTGATAGAGCATTTAGACGAAGTCATAGGCGGTTTGGAGTGCCCACACGAGCAGAAAGGCGATCGCCCCTAGAATTACGACGCCAGAAACCGTAACGGTGAGTAGGTTGCCAGTATTTTGAGATTTCATAGCCCTCGATTGACCTGTGTAGTGGAACCTATAGCTGACCAGAACTAGAACGCTGAGTAGAACTTAAAAAGTAGAGCTTGAAAAGTAAAACTCAGACCGTAGAACTCGGGAACTGAAGCAACCCTGGGCGGAATGGTATGGCCGTAGTGGCGTGGCACTGCCGTCACTTAAACCCTGTCATAAAACGCGCAAGAGTTAAAGAACCCGTGCTTCAGTAGATTCTGGATCGATGAACACGCAATAATGACCGTGCTGATATCCAAAATCGCCTTGATTTTAGCGAGTGATTAGAGATTTGGGCAGTTGTGCAGCCTACCAAATAGCTCCGGTTGCTGCGGCAATACTGTCGAGCAATTGGAATAGATCCTTTACAGAGCAAGGTCTTCAGCAATAGTGATGGCCGAATGCTGATGGGCGATCGCTAAATTTCTTAAGATTTGAGTTGGGCATAGATGAATGCAAGCATGGGGGAACTAGTCAGGGTGCTGCTGAGCCTGGGGGCGATCGCCCTATTGCTGCTTGGCATAGAAGCGGGACTGCGCACCCTCGGCCTGCATCAGCCCATCTGCTATGTGGCCGATGCCGCCACAGGCTATCGGCTTAAACCTCATCAGCAGCTTAATCATCGCGGCAAGCGATTTGAAACCAACGCGGTTTCGATGCGGTCGGGTGAGGTTCAGCAGCGGTCTGCCCACACCGTGCGGATTCTGCTGCTGGGCGATTCCGTCGCCAACGGGGGGTTAGCTATTGACCAAACCGAGACGATTTCGGCCTTGCTTCAGCGGCAATTAACCGTCCAGATCACAGCCCGAGCGTCTAATCAAGCCACCACACCGCTCAAATCCATTCCCTCAGCGGATGTGCTCAACGCCTCGGCCAGTTCCTGGGGGCCCCAGAATGAGTGGGGTTACCTCCGAACCTTTGGCACCTTCGATGCTCAGATCGTGCTGCTGTTGCTAAATACGGATGACCTGTTTGCTGGAGCACCGACTTCTCAACCCGTGGGCAGTTACGCCTATCCTACCCATCCACCAAAGTGGGCGATCGCCCGCCTCTGGCACCGCTGGCAGCACCAGACCCAATATTCTGATCCAGCATCCGATTCAGCATCCATTTCAGCATCCGACCCAGTAGCAGAGAACCTGCGCACAATCCACGACATGCATCAGTTTACGCAAGCAGAAAATGCCACGCTGATTCTATTGCTCACGCCGTTAAGACGAGAATTAGCGCCGGGTGGACAACAAGATTATGAACATCTTGCCCGCATCCATCTGAGGGATTTTGTTGAAGCGAATAACATCACTTGGATTGATTTTTTAAACACCTGGAAGGATGAGCCCGATGCCAATCGCTTCTATCGAGATTCTATCCATTTAAGCTTAGACGGAAACAACAGCGTTTCAACTGCGATCGCATCCTTGATCCCAACAATTTTGTCAGACTAGATAGATTAGTTTAAACAACAAATACACGAACGCAAAACACTATGGAGCCTTCAAAAAAAGTAGAGAATTCTGATTATGCTTTAGGGATAGATTTTGGAACGTCGGGGGCACGGGCGATCGCACTTGATCAGGTCGCTACTCTTCAGGCTCAAGCCAGTATTTCATTGGCGGAACAAACAACCGATAGCTGGCAACATGCACTGTTTGAACTGCTGAGCCAAATCCCGATTGAGGTGCGAACAAGACTGGGGGCGATCGCCCTAAATGGCACATCCTCCACGATCGTGATCTGTGATTCTCAGGGTCTTCCGCTGAGTGAACCGATGCTCTATAACGACGACCGGGGCGCGTCCATCCTAGAGATAGTGAGACAGCTTGCACCTCCTGATCACACGGTAATCAGCGCCACCTCAAGTCTCGCTAAACTGATCTGGTGGCTGAACGAACAGGCAAAGATTAATCAATCCGATCATTCATCCATTCACTCGCTACTGGATTCTTCAAATCATTCACAAAACCCTCAATCTAAACATTCGTTATCGACGCCCTCTAGCTATCTGCTTCATCAGGCCGATTGGCTGGCGTTCCTCTTGCACGGCAGGGTTGGCATCAGCGACTATCACAACGCGCTGAAGTTGGGGTATGACGTAGGCGCATTGCGCTATCCCGATTGGATAACACCGATCGCCGCGCGGGTGCAGCTGCCGCAGGTTATGGAACCGGGACAGGCGATCGCCCCCATTCGCTCTGATCTGGCCGAGCAGTTTCAAATCTCAACGCAGTGTCAAATCTGCGCTGGAACCACCGACAGCATTGCAGCGTTTCTGGCAAGCGGGGCGGCCCAGCCGGGCGATGCCGTTACCTCCCTGGGGTCAACCCTCGTCCTCAAACTGCTCAGCACCACTCGGGTAGACGATAGTCGCTACGGCATTTATAGCCATCGCTTGGGCGATCTATGGTTGGTCGGTGGCGCGTCCAATACGGGCGGGGCCGTGCTGCGGCACTTTTTCACCGCTGCAGAACTAGAAGCCTACAGCCGCCACATCGATCCAACTCAGGACAGTCCGCTGCATTACTACCCACTGCTCAAACCCGGCGAGCGCTTCCCCATCCAAGATCCCACCTTAGAACCATGTCTAGACCCTCGCCCCGAGGATGCAGTTGAGTTTCTGCATGGATTGCTTCAGAGCATTGCTCGCATTGAAGCTCAAGGATATCGGCTGCTGCAAGAATTAGGGGCAACTCCCCTTCAACAGGTGTGGTCGGCTGGGGGCGGCGCTAACAATGCCATGTGGATGCAGATGCGATCGCGGCTTTTGGGGCACCCAGTCTTGCGCTCTCCCCAGACTGAGGCCGCCTATGGCACAGCTCAGATGGCGTTGAGGGCGATCGCCCCTGTCTAATTGCTGATGGCAGTCGTCGAGTTGACGAGACAAAGTTGGATAAGCAGAGCCTTGGCTACGCGAGAATTTGACTCGCTCTGCCAGCTACAGCAGGCCTCTGCCATTCCCAAAACCACGCTGCAAAAGAAATCGCGAACACGATTGCCCTCTGCTAGCCAGTGATACCAAATCTGAGCCCTACACCCCCAGTTTCGTCAATCTGTAGCAGCAACCGGTATTCGCCCTGCCAAACCAGATGCACCCAACTAGGGTTTGGCAGGAACGGTTTGGCATGAACCTCTGGATGCTCTGAACCCTGCCGCAAAAACCAGCAGCTTCAAGAATTGAGCTAGGAGCTCAAGATCAAGATTTTGAGTGCAACCACTTAGCCGAAATTAAAATCTTGGCCTGCTCATTCCTGATTATTACTTAGTCAGATACATCACCATATCCGTACACAAACGCCTATATTTAATGCCGTATCAGGACTATTCTCCCCTGATTCCAGTGTGTGAAATCGTACAGACATCGAAAAATTACATAGCTGAGAGGATAATCCCCGCAAGTTCACGGTATCTATCTAAAGAGGCATCCCATTTAGAAATTTGGCGGCTACAGTCGATGCAAAGGTGGAACAAGCCCATTCAGTCAGAAAATCCACCCTCAGTGAAATTGCGTAGTCGTCATCCAGCTTTATAGTATCTTCACAAAAACTTCTAGTTTTATGTAGAGAATATGAAGCAGCTCCAATGTCTTCACCGTAATTTCATCTACCTCGTAGTCTTATCAAGCAAGTGTAAAAATTCCTGAAGTATCGTTGCTTGATTCACTAGATTGTGTTCCTTGCTACAAAGCTACAAATTGATGTTTTACGAACCAATCCATCTTTGTGATCTACGTGATCCGGTTTAACCCCAAAACCAGATATCAGGAGGAGATACACCCGTGACGGTAAGCAACATTGTTCTGAATTACGCCAAGATTTCGATTCTGCAATTGCCTGAGTTAAATTCTTCCCCATCAACAGAAGTGCCTCTCTGCAATCTAAAGTGGCGTCGAGGAAGACTCTGGGTCAGCCGCGATCACCTGTCTCAATCGATCCCACTGCCTGCATTGCGCGGTGACCGATGGCTAGAAGATTGCATTAGCCACACGCATGCCGACGATATTTATCTCGATTTAGATTTAGGAGAAGCAGCGCTACAACGTTGGGCCTCTCTATGCCGAGCTAGCGAGAAGCGAGCCTTTTTGCGGCTGCCTTCGCTGCGGACACGCACTCACATTCGCAATACATTCTGCTGGAAGCTAAAGCGCAGTGCTGATGTGTTAGCGGCTGGACTGCTGCTGCTGGTACTAAGCCCTTTGCTAGTGGCGATCGCCCTCACAGTGCGCCTCACCTCACCCGGCCCTGTGCTGTACAAACAATGGCGGGTTGGGGAGCGAGGCAAGCTCTTCCAGATGATCAAGTTTCGCTCGATGGTGCCTAATGCAGAAGCACTCCACCATGCGGTTATGGGTGAGCAATCTGGTTTGCATAAGTTAAAGGATGACCCTCGCATTACGCCAGTCGGCCGGTGGTTGCGGAAATATAGCCTAGATGAGCTGCCCCAGCTACTTAATGTGCTGCGTGGTGAAATGAGCCTAGTCGGGCCGCGTCCCTGGGCGTTGTACGATGCAGTACGAATCAGCCCAGAGCAGCGACATCGGCTCAATGCTCTCCCCGGAATTACCGGCGCTTGGCAAGTTCAAGGACGAGCCTGTTTATTGGATCTAGAAGCGGCTAATCGCTGCGACATTGAGTATCTCACAACATGGTCGCTCCTAGGTGATCTAAAATTCCTCCTGCTAACCGTGCCCAAAGTTCTAAGTGGCTTTGGAGCCTATTAAGCAGACTAAAACAGAAATTGACGTTTAGAGAAAATCAAACTCTAAGTCACTAACTGCCCCGACTCATTTCAAAATCTGTAGATGACTCATCTATAGGTTGAAAAAAGGTCAAAAAATAAGCTCCAAAACAGGGCGACCGCCTGAAGGTTTCAGGCGAACCTGTATGCGAAGCAAAAGTCAGACGCAATAAACACAAGCCTTGAAGGACAGACTGTTAGGGAATATCCATACCATGTGGGTAGCACTGCGCTGAACATCTTAAGCGCAACAAATCTCAGGATATTTTCATATATTCCTAGCGTCAAAATCTGCCTTATAACTCACTTGCATGCCATTGCTTCTCGTACCAAAGAAGCAAAATCGCCTCTGTGAGGAATTGCCGTGCTGTAATGAGTTTCTATTAAAGCAGTTTGACCATAACTGCAAGCATCTACAAGGTAGGAAAGCGAGAGTTTAATGATTGCAAACCTTCTTAGGTTTAAGAGTTCCATTAAGCTGGCAACTCAGTGGATTCTAAAAGGTCAAGATAGTACCTCTGCAGTTCTGCAAACAGTTCTATCTCGGTTCTTAATCATTGGGGTCAATGTAGGTACAGGCATCATCACAGCAAGATTTCTCGGGCCAGAAGGTCGAGGCGAGCAATCTGCCATGATTCTGTGGCCTATGTTTTTGGCAAATACGTTAACCCTAGGCCTGCCGACTTCTGTAGTCTATAACTTCCGAAAGTATCCAGAAGAACGAGCAAAGTTTTTCGCTGCCGCTTTACTTATAGGCACATTGACAGGTCTAGCTGCAACAATTTTTGGCATTGCTCTAATGCCACTGCTCCTAAAAAATTATTCAGGGGAGGTGGTTACCTTTGCTCGCTTGCTGATGTTCAACTCTCCAATAGTTTTGGTTCAGTTGATCATTTTGTCCGCGCTCGAAGCCAATGGGGAGTTTTCAGCTTCTAACCGTTTAAGGTTATTAATTCCTTCCATAACGCTTCTACTACTGATCTTACTGTTAGTCATCAATGCCTTAAATCCATTCACCTCCTCTCTCGCCTATGTTCTGAATGGAATCCCTATTTTCGCATGGACTCTAGTTCAACTTTGGAAAAGAATTAAGCCTCAATGGTCAAACCTACGTTCAGCAACTAGACGATTATTGGACTATGGATTTCGTTCCTACGGAATTAGCTTGCTAGGAACAGTTGCAGCAAACATTGACCAAGCATTAGTAGTAGGCTTTCTTAGCCCAACGGCGATGGGAACGTACGTAGTAGCGTTAAGCCTATCTCGCATGCTGAGCGTTTTTCAAGAAGCTTTTAAGACAGTCTTGTTCCCAAAGACCGCAGGGCAACCGGTTGATGAGATCATCAGAATGACAGGTCAAGCTGCAAGAGTAAACCTAATTCTAATGATTTCAATTGGCTTGATAACAGTCATTCTTAGTCCCTTGCTGCTTAACCTTTTATATGGTTCTGAATTTATAGAAGCAGCACCTACTCTCAACATATTAGTAGTTCAAGTAGTAGTAAACGGAACTACGATGGTGCTGGCTCAAGCATTTATGGCATCAGGGAAACCTGGAACTGTAACAGTTCTACAAGGCATAGGTTTGGGACTTAATATTCCATGCATGATATTCCTGATTCCTTCAATGGGGTTAATAGGCGCAGCCCTTTCTCTATTGATATCCACCTCGTTCCGTTTGGCCTTTATTCTGGTCTCATTCCCCTTATTTCTAAAGGCAAGGCCACCATCATTAATCATCACTAAGCAAGATATTAGGCTTATCACTCAGAAAGTATTAGCTCTAGGTAGATCGTAGTACTAAAATTATCTAAAGATTCTAGTATTCTAGAAAACCAAAAGCCATCAATTTATTAAAGTCTCAAAATACCTAGAACAAAAGACAATGCCCTCAAAGCTCTCCTCAGCCTGGACAGTTATCGCAATATTTATTGCTATTTCATTAGCGAGCTTAGTCGTGGCTCCTCAATTTTTAAATCTTATCTTTCCTTCAACTGCTGTTCTAGCAGGATTTTTCTTATACGCCAATAGTCCACTCACATATATGGGCTTTACCTGGTGGATATGGTTCCTATCTCCCTTTGCAAGAAGATTGGCAGATTATCATTCCACTTACACCGAACCAAGTCCAATTCTTTTAGCCCCCTATTTAGTTACGTTGATTAGCGCACTCACCTTTACGCAAAAATCCATAAAAGTTGAAAACAAAACAGATACATGTTTTTTACTAGCCTTCCTGGGAACAGTCTATGCACTTTTTATAGGATTAGTCCGATCTCCATATACTTCTGTATTGACAAGCTTTCTTGAGTGGTCCTGCCCAATCTTTTTTGGATTTTATCTCTACTCAAGGTGGAGAGAATATCCAAGCCTAAAGCAACACACACAGAATATCTTTCTCTGGTGTGTCCTTCTAACAGGCTTGTACGGAGTATTTCAGTATTTAGTTTTGCCTGACTGGGATAGAGTTTGGCTCGAAACAAATATATTAATGACTGAAAACGCCAGAGCTTTTGGTGATCCAGAACCTTTGAGGATTCGTGTGTGGAGCACAATGAATGGCCCAGGTGTATATTCTCAGGTAATGATGGCTGGTCTGCTACTGATTTTAAGCCGCGAAAGTTCTTTAAATTTACCTGCAACCGCTGTTGGCTACTTATCTTTCCTCCTGACACTTGTCCGATCAGCATGGTTAGGTTGGTTGGTTGGGCTAGCTTTATTATTTTCATCCTTAAAGTCTAGCCTTCAAATTCGTTTGGTTTTAACTTTAGCAATTGCTCTAATGTGCTCTATTCCTTTAATTTTCCTAGAGCCATTCTCCGATCTCGTAGTCGAACGTCTTCAAACCTTTACAACGCTTGAGAGTGACGGCAGCGCAAATGCAAGATTGGGCCACTACAGTAGGATGCTAGGAGCTGCGTTAAGTAATGTCTTAGGATCCGGTTTTGGCTATAGTCACGGATTGCTTGATAGTGGAATATTGGACTTGACTCTTACACTCGGATGGCTAGGAGGGGGTTTGTACACTGGCGGGGTTGTCTTAATTCTAATTAAGCTATTTCGGGATGATTCGCTTAAAAATGATACGTTCGCAGGTGCTTCTCTTGCAGTTAGTTTTGGCCTGATAATACAGATGCTTTTTGGCTCTACTATGACTGGCCTTCCAGGAATGATTTTGTGGGGGTTTATGGGAATGGGAATGGCTTTTCAGAGGTATACAGGGAGTCCTCAATTCTA
The DNA here is from genome assembly GCA_019359435.1 of Kaiparowitsia implicata GSE-PSE-MK54-09C. GTDB lineage: Bacteria > Cyanobacteriota > Cyanobacteriia > Elainellales > Elainellaceae > Kaiparowitsia > Kaiparowitsia implicata. Next base: position 27,380 of record JAHHHI010000072.1, on the reverse strand, counting down.
TAAGGGACAAAGAGTATCGAAATCTACGCTAGTTTAACCTTCTTGAAAAAGGTTGCTGAACGAGACATTCAAATATTAATTGCTGGAGATCAATATGCTAGTTTTTGTGATTCCTCTAAAGAGTAAAACAGTTTCAAACTCTTGGGATAAAGTTAATCAGCTACTTGAGAGGACTGTAAGATCGGTTTGTAGCCAGACTTCAAATGAATTCAAGGTCATTGTCGTTCACCATGAAAAGCCTAATATCGAGTTTGAGCACAAGAATCTGAGTTACTTAGAAGCACCTTTTCCGCCTCCAGAGCCGATCGAAAATCCAAAAGAGGATAGAAAAAGAAAACACACTGACAACAAGAGAAAATTGTGGTTGGGTTTGAAGTTCTCAGAGAGCTTCAAACCATCTCATGTAATGTTTGTAGATGCCGATGATTGTGTTAGTTGTCATTTAGCTCACTATGTCAAAGAGCACAACAATGAAAACGGGTGGTATGTGGATAAAGGATTTGAATATCCTGCAGAAGGAAGTATCATTTATCCACGCTCTAATCTTTATGAGAAGTGTGGCACAAGTAATATTATCAAATATGAATTGCTTAAGCCATTATTAGAAGTTGATGTCTATGAAATTGATGGGTTAGCATACCTACCTCATAAAAAGATTCCTGAATTATTCAAAGAAATGGGTTATCCATTTTCCGCCTTGCCTTTCCCAGGATCTATATATATCACTGGGCACGGAGATAATATTTTTCTTGAGTATTTCTCAAAGAAAAATAAGAATCCTGCCGACTTAACTCGTTTCTATCTTGGGAAACTAAAAAAACTTTTAGTAGGCCGTCCACTGACTAAAAAAATACGTGATGAGTTTTCCTTGTAATGCATTTCAAAGCTATATGCCTTCATGAGGCCTTACTAATCAGTATTGTTCAACGGGCTTTAGTTGTTGCTTTTGCATTCCCTTAAACACCTTAGTTCAACACATCAGATGGATATCACGAACTGAAGTAAAAATCATGCTGAATAATTCGGAAAATACAAGGCTCACTATATTTATTCCGCACCCCTCTGATCTATTAACTAATGTTCAACCTCATGGCGATGGATTAGTCGCGTTTGAGTTTATTTCTCGGTTGGCAGAGAGAGGTCATTCTGTTCATGTAGCGACTAGCCATTTTGATATTCAAGGTGAGCTAAACAAAAACATTCATTTATATCCTATGAAGGTAGATAATCATTTAAAAATTTCGGGAAGACTTTCTTATCTGATCAAGTTAAGAAAAGTCTTTAAAGAGGTTAGTTCTAAACACAGGATTGATGTTATTCACCAGCTAAATCCTGTGGTTCCGGGTATTACCCTTGCTTTATTTCCTTCCAAAGAACCTATTTTCTTAGGTCCAGTTCCCGCTGCTTCTAATGAATATAGAGGATGGGCCTACAAACTCCTCTCTGGAGAATACTGGCCAAAGCAAATTCTACGGTCTTTGAAGAAGATATTAGTGTTTTTGCAGCAACAGCAAGCGGCGGCGGTATTAGTTGCCACTCCAGCAGCATATAATAGGCTTCTTTTACCTAGATTGATGTCTGAGAAGATACACAATCTAACGCCAGGTATTGATGTTAAAAAGTTTGCAGCACTGATTCCCTCTGAGCCATATCCAATTTACTCTACTGACAATTCCCCGTCTATTCTCTTCTTAGGCAAGGTGACAGACTATAAAGGAATTTTCGTTCTTTTAGATGCGTTTGAACGAATAAACCAGAAAATTCCCTCATGTCAATTGCGTATAGCAGGCGGATGGGGGAAAGAGATTGAGCAGGTAAAAGACAGAATTTGTCGTATGAGCACGCCCTCTAAAGTTTCTCTTTTAGGAAAAGTTGAGCGAGCTAGAATTCCTGAATTAATGCAATCGTCTACCGTTTTTTGTTTCCCATCCTTTAGTGAACCTTTTGGAATGGTGGCTTTGGAAGCGATGGCCTGTGGTAAGCCTATTGTAGGCAGTAATTCTGGTGGATTAGGATATCTAATTCATGAGAAGGGTGGGCGCAAGGTTCCTCCGGGGGATTCTATCCTATTGGCTAATGCCTTATTAGAAGTTTTGCAGTCTGCAGAATTGCAACAAGAGATGGGTTGCTTTAACCGCACACTTGTTGAAACCACCTATGACTGGGATCAGATTATAAACAGACTGGAAGACATTTATCAGAAGACAATTGCCCTGAAATCTTGAGTCGTCGGTTTTGTCATTTTAATTTGTGCCTTAGCTAGAGATAAATTGATTCCGCAAATCACTCCCTTTTCTGCAATTTCTACATTTATTCTTAGAGGGTAGGTGCTATGGCTTCTGAGGTTGTCGTTGTTCATGAATTTGACGGAACTAAATATTTTGAAGCCCTGAAAACCTTGCGGAGCGATAATGAAATTGAATCGCTTGATTTTGTTGAGAGCAGTGTTCTAAAAAAGTTTATTCGAGATTTTGTGCGTGAAAAAAAGACGCTCAAACGGTCTCTAATACGCGCGGTCGAAAATGCAATCTTTCGCATTAAAGTTCTATTTACTAAAAATAAGACTGTTGTTGTCGGCATGCCGCCTTGGGATTTTCGAATGGTTTGGTACGGACTTTTAGCATCTAATAATCAATTTATCTACCACACTTCATGGCCATATTGGGGGCTTGATGAAGTGCCTCGACGATATGGATGGTTAAGTCGTGTTTTTCGTGCATTCTGGAATCGAGTTCTCACCTCACCAAATGTGCGGATTGTGTCAGTTAGTTCGGCCTCTGAAAAGGAAATAAAACAGCGCTATCCTAATGCTGATGTCACCGTAATTCCCCATGTGGTCAGTAATGAGTTTTTTCAGGCTCGGCCATCTACGTTTTCCCAAGATTTTGGCATTCTTTATGTAGGTGAGCTTTCTGAAAAAAAAGGGATCAAACTCTTGCCTGAGGTACTCAAAAAGCTAAGTGATCTGTCTGTGAACATTTCATTCATCGGAGACGGATCATTGCGCGACTTTGTGAATGAGCCTACATCTTTTTCTAACCAGAACGTTTATGGTCGCGTAACCGATCGAGATAAGATTGCTCAGATTTATTCTCAGCATCAAGTTTTGCTCGTTCCTTCTTTAAAGACAAAGAAGTGGGAGGAGCTGTTTGGAATGGTCATTATTGAGGCTATGGCTGTGGGTTTACCTGTTGTTGCTTCTGATCATGTGGGGCCGCGCTCTTTGATTGAGCACGGTCGTAATGGGTTTTTGGTTCCTGAAGGTGTTGTTGATGGTTACGCCCGGTATATTCGTACACTCGCTCAAAATCCTGAATTGTGGAGTGAGATGTCTGCTAATGCCCGTGAGCGCAGTCAGCAATACAGCTTGGACACTGTTGCTGCGCAATGGCAAAAACAATTGCAGTGAGGACAGATAAACATGCGGATTTTGTTTCTGGATCAAAGTGGAAAACCTGGAGGAGCGGAGCTTTGTCTATTGGACATTGCCTCGCAGTATGGCGATCGCCCACTTATCGGTCTATTTGCTGATGGCCCCTTCCGCGCCCTGCTAGAGCAGCACCGCGTTCCTGTGCGGGTGCTTGCGGAGCGTGCCATTAATGTGAACAAAGGCAGCAACCTACTGCAAGGGTTAAGTAGCATAACCCAAGTGGTGCCGCTGATTTCTCAGGTGGTGCAACTGAGTCGCCAGTATGATGCAATCTATGCCAATACGCAAAAAGCGTTGGTGGTTGGGGCGATCGCCAGTGGATTATCGCAGCGGCCCCTGGTGTATCACCTGCATGATATTGTTTCTCCCGATCATTTCAGCTCGATCAATCGCCGCTTAATTGTTGGGTTAGCTAATCAATTTGCATCGTGTGTGATTGCAAATTCCCAAGCGAGTGCCACTGCCTTTATCGCAGCTGGGGGACGAGCGGAGCTAGTGGAGGTGGTCTACAACGGGTTTAACGCAGCGCTATATCAACACCATCGGGCGGCAGCAACTGCGCTGCGGCACGCACTCGGCTTGGGCGATCGCCTAGTGATTGGTCACTTTAGCCGCCTGTCCCCGTGGAAGGGGCAGCATGTGCTAATCGACGCCCTTAGCCACTGCTCTCCTAATGTCGTGGCTTTGTTTGTGGGCGATGCCCTGTTTGGAGAGGAGGCCTATGCTGATCAACTGCGGCAGCAAGTCGCGGCCCTAGGGTTGGGCGATCGCGTCCACTTTCTGGGCTTTCGCGACGACATTCCCCAACTCATGACGCTGTGCGATTTAGTCGCGCATACGTCAACGGCACCAGAGCCCTTTGGTCGCGTCATTGTCGAAGCGATGCTGTGTGGAACGCCCGTCGTGGCGGCGGCAGCCGGTGGGGTGATGGAGTTGGTGGAGCCAGGGCAAACGGGTTGGCTCACGCCACCCAGTGACGCAGACGCGTTAGCGCAGGTGATTCAAACTGTGCAGGCGCAGCCTGAGCAGACTAGGGCGATCGCCCATCACGCTCAAATGGTTGCGGCTCAGCGCTTTGAGCTATCTCATACCAACGCGCAAATTGATCGAATCATGCAACAGTTGGTGCCGCAGCAACAGCAGCAGCCTGCATTGCAGCAATGATTAAAGTAAGGATTAAAGCCAGGATTCGAATCAGGAAAGAGAACAGATCAAAAAAAGGATGCTCGCTGAATGCAAACATCCTTGAATCAATAAAGATTAGGGAAGCTACATGTAAGAAACAATTAATCAAACAGATTAAAGATATTGAACACACCCAAGATATTAGAGAGGATTCTGCCGAATGGCCCTAATACGGTTTCCGTTGAATCACCAAAGGCCGCCACCCCAGAGCGTCCCACGACAATCACATCATTATTTCTCAAGGTGGGATTGGTTTCTTCTGTGACGCCCTCACCAAAGTCTACAGCTACCGTGCGCCTCTGGGCCGTGCCATCGGGCTGCAGCCGCACTAGCTCCACGGTACTGCGCCGCGCCCGCCGATTGTTGAACCCCCCCGCCGCTAACAATGCTTGGTTCATGGGGGTGTTGGGTAATACGCTCACGGGGCCAGGCGATTGCACCTCGCCAACGACATACACCTGAATCGTCTCTGGCGAAAAGCTGGATGAGCCTAACTGCAGCGATTCTTCGGCACTGAGGGCGGCCACCTCGGGGATCACGATCGCATCCCCAGCCTGCAGAATCACATCCTGAGTCATGTCTCCGGTTTGCAGCAGGCTCCACAAATCCACCTGTCGCGATTCGATTTTTCCTTGGCTTTGGCGGCGCACTTCTACTTGGCGCAGATCGGCCTGGGAGGTGATCCCCCCCGCTAACCGAATCGCCTCGGTCAAGGTCGGAAAATCGGACAGATTCTGAGCCGCGTTATCGGTGTTGGTTTCAATGGTGTAGGAACCAGGCCGATTGACCTGACCAGAGACGCCGATGCGCACGGGGCGACCCTGAACTAGGGCCAACGTCACTAACGGACGGCGAACAAAGGTCGCATATTGGGCAGAAATGGCATCTGCGGCTTGCTCTAGCGTCAACCCCTGCACCGGAACCCGACCGACTCGCAGGAGGTTCAGTGACCCATCCGACAACACCAGAGCTTCACCGCTGTACTGGGGTGCGCCAAAGATATCGATGGCAATGCGATCGCCCGCGCCTAGCATATAAGCCGCTGTCCAGTCTGTGCCTGCCGGAGTTCTGGTTGGGGTGTCCTCAGGTGTAGCGGGGGGGAGCGCAGGCGCTGGGAGATCTGGAGCCGGTTCAGGCTGTAATTCTGGTTGCAATTGGGGAAGTTCAGTGGCAGGTTGGGCGAGCACTGGCGGCAAACCAATCACAGCACCCGTGTTGAAAACCATGAGGCCAAGGATAATGGGCGATCGCATCAAATTAGCTCCCTAATTAGAACCCGACAAACTGAGAAAATGGTATAGGCAAGCGTAGAAACCAATCAGCGAAAAACAGCAGCCGTTAACTAAACAAACCTAATGACTGAATGGAAGATTGAAAGTTCCCAACGTTCGTTCTCGCCACTCCTATTTATCTGAGATTTATCTGGATCAAGTCTGACACTAAATTACAAAATAAAATCTAATTTTTTCAACTCCAACCGTAGCATGTCTTTCCAAAAAGCAAGATTGCCATGAAACTGAGACATTGCGTCACAACGCCTTGAATAATATCTTGATTAAGGCTTATGCGGCAAAAAAATAGACACTTGCTCAGGTACTGGCTAGACTTGACTAGATTCCATCTAATTTCGCACTCAGCCAATTAAGCCGATCTCTTGAAACGCTTGTTTGAAAATGGGTCTAGGGATTCAACCCTGGCATTGTCTTTGTCTATGTTTAAGAGGCACTGAGACTCGCCAATGTAGTTTTTATCACAGAAAAGCAGGGTTTATCCCAGAATTAAATCTATGCCTTTAGCTAGACACAAATATTTCATTAGAAAGATAGATTTAGCGTAGAAATTGAAAGCTAGCGTATTCCGTTGATCCCAGCCTTTGTGCATATTAAAAAATCAAACAAGCTACGCAAGATCCCAATATTGTACGCTACGAGACTCGTTAAATACCTGAATTATTTCTAGGATTATGTGCTAATTTGTGCTTAGTGAAAAATCATTGCTTGTATCTACATTGATCTACAGGTGCCCCATTCATTTCCTGCCAAACGTCTGCTTAGCAAGCAATTGAATTAGCTTCATTGAGCCTGTGTCATAAATCACGTTATCCAACACAATCAGGGGTCTAAAAGCATCATGAAACTTGCCCTAGTTCATGACTATTTAACACAGCGCGGTGGTGCAGAGCGAGTATTTGAGCTGTTGTGCAATCGGTTTCCCGATGCCGACATTTTTACGTCGCTTTACCAGCCCAATCGCACTATTGACTTGGGCGATCGCCCCGTCAACACCACAGCATTGCAAAGCGTTCCCGGCGCTACCAAATACTTCCGATTGCTTGCGCCCTTTTACTACCCCGCCTTTCGGGCGCTCGATCTGCAAGACTATGACCTGATTATCAGCAGCACATCAGCCTTTGCTAAAGCCGTTCGCAAGCGTCCTGATGCCCGGCACATCTGCTTCTGCCATAACGTCACCCGATTTTTATGGGATACCAAAACCTACCTGCGGGGCTACAGAGAGTATCAAACTCTTTATCCCTTTATCCGCAAGGTGTTTGACCACATGAAGCGCGTCGATGTGGAATACGCCCGAGAGCCTGATCTCTATATCGCCAATTCCACCACCGTCGAGGAGCGCATTCGCCGCATCTACAACCAAAACGCCATCACCATCAATTACCCCATTGACGATCGCCGATTTGTGTTCTCCGATCAAAAAGAAGACTACTTTTTGGTCTCATCGCGGCTGCTTAGCTACAAGCGCATTGATATTGTGATCGAAGCCTTTAACTGGTTGGGCTGGACGCTGCTGATTACGGGCGACGGCCCCGAGCGCAAACGACTCGAAGCCAAAGCTTTGGGCAATATCCGCTTTTTAGGACATGTGAGCGATGAAGAGCGATCGCTCCTCATGGCAAAAGCGCGAGGCATGATCGTGGCCGCACTCGAAGACTACGGGCTGGTGCCCATCGAGGCAAACGTCAGCGGCACACCCGTCATCGCCTATGGCGCAGGGGGGGTGCTCGATACCCAAGTGCCTGGCCTAACCGGGCTATTCTTCAGCCGCCAAACGCCAGATTCAGTTCAGGCAACCCTGCTAGAGTTCAACAAATATCAATGGGACTATCATGCCATCCGTAACCACGCCATTCAAAACTTCACTGAACCCGTGTTTTACCAGGCCATCGATCGCGTGATCGAACAGGTTATGGCAGAGCGGCTTCAACCCGCTACTCTGATGTAGCAGGCGTTCATGATTAGCCTCTCTAAATGGCTTCAACCCGCATTGTCGCTAGAGTATACCCTAGACAGTCATAGAAGACAGTCCGGAGCCATCAAACTGTGTGGAACCTGAGTATCGCATCTTGTGACCCATCCGGTTCCATACAGCTTGGGCTTACGCTGATAAGACTCACGCGAAAGCCCCCTAGCTCCCGTCCCAATTCCAGCTTCGGTTCCATACAAGCCCACGATTTCTTCGATATCTTCGATATTTCGATATAAGTCCCAGTTAGGGAGGTGACTCGTGACCCCATCCAACTTCACTCCAACCCAAGAAACAGACTTTGGCTATGGCCAACTGGTTGCTGTGTTCTGGCGGAGGCGGCTATGGTTGGCTGGGCTGTTTAGCCTTGCGGTGTTGGCGGCAATTCCTCTCACGCTGCTGCAACCACCCACCTACCGCAGCTCAATGCGCCTCTTGGTAGAGCCCAACTATCGCAGCCGCACGCCGCGATCGCTCGACGATGAAAACATTCGCGTCTCTGATCAAGAGCGTGATGTGGACTACGTGACGCAGCTCAATCTGATGCGCAGCTCTCAGTTTATTCAGCAGGCGGTGACTGCACTGCAGGCAGAGTATCCCGATTTAGAGCTGGCCGATGTTCAAGACAGCCTCAGCCTGTCCCAAGTGACTGAAAACCGCACTGAAACTAAGATCTTTGAGCTGGTGTATGAGGATAGCGATCCCATCAAGACGCAGCGGGTGATTGAAGAAATTCAGGCGGTCTATCAGGAGTACAACTTAGAGCAGCAGGAGCAGCGCCTCACTCGAGGGCTAGAATTTATCGACCAGCAGCTCAACACCACGCGGCAAAGCCTGCGGCAGTCACAATCCGATTTACGCGATTTTCGCCAGGGTCAAAATCTGATCAATCCCCAAGAGCAAGCCACTGCTGTGACCGCAGCGCTCAACCAAACCCTGCAAGAGCGGCAAACCATCCAAGCGCAGTATGACAATGCCCAGGCACGGTTTGCAGGCTTGCAGCAGCAGGTTGCGCTGTCGCCTCAAGCGGCACTAGTAGCCTCGCGACTGAGCCAGTCTGAGCGCTATCAGCAACTGTTGAATGAGTTGCAAACGACGGATTTAGAAATTACCGAGCAGCAGTTGTTTTTAACGGATGCGGATCCCAATGTGGCGGTGCTGCAAGAAAAGCGGCAAACCCAGATTGACCTGCTGCGGCAGGAAATGCAGCGGGTGTTAGGGCAAGCTCCGGCGGAGATGAACCTGGACGGAGACGGCATTTTGCAAGCGGGGCAACTCAGCCAAACGGATCTGACGCTCGTGGCGGAGATGGCCAGTGTGCAGGTCGAAATTGGTGGACTAGAGGCCGTCTTAACCAGCCTGACCCAAAGCGAACAAGAGTTGCGGCAAGAGCTAAATCGCTTTCCTGAACTGATTGCAACCTACGACAGCCTAGAGCCTGAGGTGGAAATTGAGCGTGCCACCCTAGAGCAACTGCTGGAACAACGGCAGCAGCTTAGCGCCGAACTCTCTCGCGGTGGCTTTACGTGGGAAGTGGTGGAGCCGCCCCTATTGGGCGAAAAGACCGGGCCGAGCATTCGCCAAAATTTGATGTTGGCGGCGGTGGCGGGCCTCTTCCTCGGTGGCATTGCCGCATTTTTGCGGGAGGGCATGGATAACGTCGTGCATACCTCAGATGAGCTGCAAACCCAGTCGCCGCTGCCTCTGCTCGGCGTGTTGCCTGCGGTAGAGGTGCCGTCTTCGGCTGCTGCTGCAGGACGGGCGGGGTCACGGGCGATCGCCCTATCCGTAGGACAAGCGCTAGAGTGGCAACCCTTCCGAGAATCGCTGGACTTGATCTATAAAACCATTCAGATGGTGAACCCAGCAGCGCCCCATCGGTCGCTCATTGTCACCTCTGCCCTGCCGAGCGAAGGCAAGTCGATGCTGACGCTGGGGTTAGCCCTAAGTGCCGCCCGCATGCAGAAGCGCGTGCTGGTGATCGATACCGATCTCCGGCGTCCGTCGTTGCATCAGCACTGCAACCTGCCCAACCAGCAAGGCCTTTCTACCCTGTTAAACGGCAGCACGCCAGAGATTCGCCCTACGCCGATTCAGTGGCACAATACGGGCATTGATGTGCTCACCGCTGGCCCAGAGCCGCTCGACCCGGTGTCGCTGCTGGGGTCTGACCAGATGAGCCAACTGATGCAGCGCTACACGGCCCAGTATGATTTGGTGCTGGTGGATACGCCGCCGATTTTGGGCTTGGCGGATGTGATGCAGGTGGCAAGCCACTGCGATGCCGTGGTAATGGTGGCTCGCCTCGACCGCATTACCCAAACCGAGCTGATGGATGCTGCTGCAATGCTGCGATCGCTCAATGTGCTAGGGCTGGTGGCCAATGGGTCTAAGCAATATCCCCGCACCTACCCGCACTATATGGCAGAGCAGAACGGGCATCGGTCGCTGGCGGGTGCAGGCGCACTGCGGCCTATTGGACGCGATTCGTAAGCGCGGAACCGTTGCTCCAATACGAGTCGAACAAGCTGAAATAGAGTCACTGATGGCAACCACCTTATTCTTTGAATTGAGGGGTTGCTATCAGTCGTTAGTGGAGGTTTTTTATACAATGAGCGATGCGCTTATAGGCTTGTGCGGTCTTTATTTTGAGTCTTGTGCCAGATTTGCTAGGACAACAGGCTATAACAGAGGCAGCAAAAAACGCGGGTGAGAGCACATGGCGCAAGACGTAGCCTACTGGAACGCAGAACAGCGTATTGAAGCAGCCTGTCTAAAAGGAGCGACAAGCCTAGATCTTATCGGCATGGCGTTGACGGAAGTGCCGGATGCGATCGCCACTCTCACCCAATTGCAATCGTTTTATCTTAGAAGTAATCAATTGGCGGAACTGCCGAAGGCTGTTGCTGCACTCACCCAGTTGAAAAGGCTTGACCTCGACAATAATCAATTAACGGAACTGCCGAAGGCTATTGCTGCACTCACCCAGTTAAAAACACTTGGCCTCAGCTTTAATCGATTGACGAAACTGCCGGAGGCAATCGCCACACTCACCCAGTTACAAGGGCTTAGACTCAGCAGGAATCAATTGACGGAATTGCCAAGGGCTATTGCTGCACTCACCCAGTTGCAATCGCTTGACCTCAGCGATAATCAATTGACGGAACTACCGGAATCGATCGCCGCACTCACCCAGTTACAAGGGCTTAGACTCAGCAGGAATCAATTGACGGAATTGCCAAGGGCTATTGCCGCACTCACCCAGTTGCAATCGCTTGACCTCGACAATAATCAATTAATAGAACTACCGGAATCGATCGCCGCACTCACCCAGTTAAAAACACTTGGCCTCAGCTTTAATCGATTGACGGAACTACCGGAATCGATCGCAGCATTTACTCAGTTGCAATCGCTTGACCTCAGAAGGAATCAATTGACGGAACTGCCAGTTGCGATCGCCGCACTCACTCAGTTGCAAGTGCTTGACCTTAGCGATAATCCATTGAACCCTGATCTTGCTGCTGCTTACGCACAAGATACGGCAGCCGTCATGCAATACCTACGGGCAAAAGCAGAGGGAGAGGTACCTCTCAATGAGGCAAAGCTGATTTTAGTGGGCGAGGGGGAAGTAGGGAAGAGTTGCTTGTTGGGAGCCTTGCGCGGAGATAACTGGATAGAGGATCGCCCCACAACTCACGGCATCGAAATTAAGCCTGTGGTTGTGACCGATTCTGATAGCGGCACAGAAATTACACTCAATGGTTGGGATTTTGGTGGCCAACGGGTTTATCGACCGACCCACCAGTTATTTTTTAGTGAATCTGCGGTCTATCTGGTCATCTGGAAGCCCCGGGAGGGGCCACAGCAGGGGTTTGTCAAAGAATGGATTACTCTGATTAAGCATCGCGAACCCGATGCCAAAATTTTGGTTGTGGCAACCCACGATGGCCCGGGACAACGACAGCCTGATATTGACCGTCAAGAATTGACTGACCTGTTTGGCAACGATACTGTTGTTGGTTTCTTTTACGTCGATAGCAAACCGAATTCGGAACAGAAGGCTTGTAAGGGAATTGCAGAACTGCGAGCAGCAATTGCGAATGTCACCGCTTACTTACCTGGCATGGGTCGAACCGTTCCGAAAAAATGGCAAGAGACAAGGGAAAAGTTGCAAGAACGCAACCAACCTTATTTACCCTATAGCGAGGTGCTGCGCCTATGTGCAGACCAAAATATTGATCACCAGCAGGCAGAATTATTCATCCAAATTTCTCATAGACTTGGGCTGTTAACGCACTACCATTACGATCCTATTCTTCAAGACATTGTCATCCTCAAGCCCGATTGGTTAGCGAAAGCAATCAGCTTTGTATTGGATGATGAAATGACCCGTCGCCGTAACGGACTGGTCAAGTTTGCCCATCTTAGCCAAGTGTGGAGCCATCCCCCGTTCGCAGGTGAAGACGGCTATCCCCCAGACCTCCATCCAATATTCCTGCGATTGATGGAGCGGTTTGATCTCTCCTATAAAGTTGTGCTCGATCCGGCTTCTAAGGAAGAAAGCGCCGCTAGCCTAGTTGCCCAACTAGTGCCTGATAATCGGCCAAAGCAATTGCCCAATTGGGGTGAGCAACCACAAGATGGAGACCGCCAACAGGTGCAAGTCTGTCGCATCGTAGACGATCGCGGGCAACTGGCTCCAGCCGAAGGCTTGTTTTACCAGTTGATTGTGCGTTTGCATAAATATTCCCTAGGCAGGAACAACTACAATAACAGCGTCCATTGGCAGCGGGGCTTGATGCTTGACAACGACTACAATGGCCGGGCATTGCTAGAACACGTTGGCACCGATGTCAAAATTACCGTCCGAGCTGCCTACCCTGAACGATTTCTCGCTTATCTTACTGAAGAAGTGAAATGGCTGGTGGAGAGCTTCTGGGAAGGACTGAACTGCAACATCATGGTGCCATGCATCGCTCCCTGTGGCATGGAAACACCTGGGCACGGTCTCTTTGAAGTGCAGAAGCTGATTGAGAGCAAAAAGAAAAATCGCCCAGAATTTCCCTGTCCGATTTCTGGTTGTGATGAATGGCAAAACATCGATCAACTGCTCAACAACGCTGCGACCAATCCTCCCCCCTCCCAAGCCATTGGCCTTGACCAATTTCAAGCTGTTGTAAAAGATGAACTCAAGGTAATTCGTCGGGATCTGGTGACGCTTGATCATCGGAATCAGCACCGTCATCAGGCGTTATCAAAAGATCAACAAACTATCCTGAGCCAGATTGATCAGCAATTTGCCTACCTAATGCAAATGCTCACCGATGAAGCCAAAGACGGCCCCCGTCTGTTTAGCTTCAAGCCAGTTGATCCAGGATTCTTCGATCGCCCCAAATGGATCAGCGAAAAGTTTCAGCTCACGCTCTGGTGCGAGCATTCGCGCAAACCGCTCCCCGTGCTCAACCCGCCTGGCAGCAAACAAGGGGTTTATGAGCTAGAACTAAACCGAGAGTGGTTTACCAAAGCTATTCCCTACTTCAAACTTGTCACCGGCACCTTGAGTCTGGTGTTACCCGTGGCGGCTTCTGCAACCCAGTATATGCTCGACGATGCCACCTACGCAGGCATCAAACAAGAACTAGATCTTGGGCAAAAAAGCCTTGAGCTTGGCATTAAAGGCAGCAACATCGCCGTAGATTGGTTCACCCAACGAGACTCAGCAGACTTTGACCAGGGCGAAGCCATTCGTGCCCAAGGTTCCATGCTGCGAGAGCTTCACGCCCTGCTAAAAGAAAAAGACCCTGGCTTTGGCGGCTTAGTGAAAGTGCAAAACAAGCGTCGGGAGTTCCTCTGGGTTCATCCAGACTTTGTCGGCGAGTACTAAACTACAAAGTTCCCTCATTTCCCCATTGGCAGACCAATTCTCTACCCACACTGTCCTAAAATGACGCAAATTCGTGTAGCTTTGCCGTATCTTACTGAGCCTGGGCTACAGCCCGCCCCTCTCAAGAAGGGGACAGTCTGAAGTGGGCTGGGTGAGCTACACCTGCGATCGCACTCGAGGCTATCTGTTGGCCCATAGTGGCGAGGATGAAACCGTGCGGCTGGCGCGGCGCACCTGTGAGCAGCACGCTTGGCGGTAGGGACAGACCGTAGGGTTTTGCGGCGAGGGGCGAAAATAGAGTGAAACTGCAAGGCACTATCATCATTCCCGATGCCAAGCTAACCCAGTACCTGTTAGTTTTACGGCCTGAAGATGATAAATCTAAATTTCTTGCCCAAGCCGGATTTACCCAAGACAACCCTGACCAGCTTAAACAAGCGATCTTTAGCTTGATTCAGACCCATGATGCTGTCTCAGATCGCCAAGATAAATATGGAACCTACTACCTGGTTGAAGGTTTGATTCTTGGCCCTAATGGCACCCTGCTTGTTGTTACAGTTTGGATAGAACGCGCCAAAGACGGCATTATCCAGTTCGTCACCTTAAAGCCAAAACGATGAAAGACACCACGATTCCACTGTATAGCCGCGTCTCTATGAATCAAGACTTCCCCGAGTACAACCTCAGACAGGGCGACATTGCTACCTTCATTGATACGGTGCCGGATCCTGAAGATGGCGAAGAGGGCTACATCCTTGAAGTGTTTAATGCCCTGGGTGAGTCTATTGATGTGGTGACGGTGCCGAAATCTGCCGTTGCACCCCTGCGATCGGACGAAATTCTGACCGTGCGATCACGACTGAAATTTGTCTAGTCGGGGAACAGCCTGAGGTAGGCTGGTTGAGCTAGCTGCGCGTTGCGGCTCAATCCGTTGGCCGACCAGTTACCGGAGATACTGGAGTTGGGGCTCCGAGAATGGATAGCCTCAGGGCAAGCTGAATTTTCTGGATTAGCGGATGTGCTGGAATTTTTGGCGGCTTTACCGTCTGCTGAAGAAATTCTGATCCTCAAACCCACAGAAGCCTTGCAGCAACAGGTCACAGATTTGCTGACTAAGGCTGAAACCGTTGGCCTCACAGATACCGAAGAGCAGTGGTGGCAGCACTACGAATATGCTGAGCATCTGGTTCGGATCGCCAAGGCAAGAGCACTGCTCAAGTTGCAACAATCTGAGTGATGAGTAAGACCTACTGTATAAAAGAGGATGGACGTAACTGGACTCGAACCAGTGACCCCCACGATGTCAACGTGGTGCTCTAACCAACTGAGCTATACGTCCGCGCAGTTAATTAACATAGCATAGGTATGGTGTTGCTGTAAGCCCATATGCCAATTTACTTATTCTGGGGCGAAGATGACTTTGCCATGCAGCGAGCGATCGCCCAATTGCGCGATCGCACCCTTGATGCCACCTGGGCCAGCTTCAACTACGACAAGATTACGCCAGAGCAGCCAGACGCCATCGTGCAAGCGCTCAACCAGGCCATGACGCCGCCGTTTGGCAGCGGCAATCGGTTGGTCTGGCTAGTAGACACCCCCATCTGCCAGCGCTGTCCTGAAGAGGTGCTGGCAGAGCTAGAGCGCACCCTGCCCGCCCTGCCCGACTCTACGGTACTGCTCATCACTACCCCGAGCAAACCTGACGGGCGCATCAAATCCACCAAGCTGCTGCAAAAACATGCTGATATTCGGGAGTTTGCCGCCATCCCTCCGTGGAAGACCGATCAACTGGTGCAGCGGGTAAAGCAAGTGGCGAAAGAACGCAACCTTAAGCTCACACCCAAAGCCGTAGAACTGCTGGCAGAAGCGGTGGGCAACGATACCCGCCAATTGCACACCGAGTTAGAAAAGCTCGCAATTTTTGCCGGAGATTTAGACAATCCCCTGGATGAGGATGCTGTGACGGCGCTCGTCTCTGCCACCACGCAGAACAGCTTGCAGTTGGCCGCAGCGATTCGCCAAGGCGAAACCGGACGGGCGATCGCCCTCGTGACTGATTTGTTCAATCGCAATGAGCCTGCCCTGCGAGTGGTGGCCACCCTCGTCGGGCAATTTCGTACCTGGCTGTGGATCAAGCTGATGCTAGAGTCGGGGGAGCGCGATGAACGGGCGATCGCCACCGCAGCAGAAATCTCAAATCCCAAACGCATCTACTTCTTGCAACAAGATGTCAAGCGGCTGTCATTGCATAGCCTGCAACGCAGTCTACCCATCTTGCTAGAGCTAGAATTTGGCCTGAAGCAGGGCGCCAACGAGCGAGTGTGGATGCACAGCAAGGTGATTGAGCTGTGTCAGTTGTTTCAGGTGGGGGTGCGGTGAGCGAGCACAGGAAATCGAAAAAGGATGGCGATCGCTGGCTAGCGCTAGGGGTGGGCAACAGCCGCCTGCACTGGGCGCTATTTGAGCGGCAGCAGCTTTGCTACACCTGGGATACACCCCATTTATCGGAAGGGGCGATCGCCCATCTCACCCAGTCTGGCTTTATGGAGCAGCCTATATTTTCAGCAGATCTCATCCAGTCCTGGACGCATCTCCCTCCGCATTCAGCGCCTCATGTTGACTGGCATGCATCTCGATCTACCGTTGAGTTGGCGGGCGATCGCTCCGTAGCATCTTTCGTTGAATCTTTTATAGATCCTCTCAATCATTGCCTCATCCATGCCCGTCGTGATTCTCATCTCGATTCACCAAGTCAACCAGAGGATCTGATCACTTCGGCCCTGTCCTTCACCCAACCCCCGCCCCTGTGGGTTGCGTCAGTAGTGCCCGCGCAGGGGCAAGGCTGGCTGGCCTATCCCCAGGCTCACGCCCTAACGCTGGCTGAGATTCCCTTGCGGGGCCTATATCCCACCTTGGGGATTGACCGCGCACTGGCGCTGTGGGGGGCGGCGCAATGGGGCGCACCGACGCTGGTGGTGGATGCAGGCACTGCCCTGACTATCACAGCAGCCGATGAAGCCTTGCAGTTGCTCGGCGGGTGCATTGTTCCTGGGTTAAGGTTACAGGTGCGATCGCTCACCCAGGGCACAGCCGCACTCCCCGATCTCACCGGGGCAGAGTTCACGCCCCAGGTTCCCCTCTGGGCCATGGATACCCCGACGGCGATTCTCAGCGGTGTGCTGCAGGGGGCGATCGCCCTCATTCAGCACCAAGCGCACCAGTGGCGCACCCGCTACTCTACCGGGGCGATCGCCCTCACCGGGGGCGACAGCGCGCTGCTCTACCACACCCTCACCCAACAGGTTCCGGCCCTTGCCGCCACCATCGTCCACGACTCCGCGCTGCTATTTCGCGGCCTGCCCGCACTGCGGCAATCGGCCAATCGCTAGTCCGACAAGACTGAGGCACAACGCACGGCGTCCTAGGAGCTTGGGACGATTTGGGGAAGACTGCGCCTCCTACAAATCGTCCAACTGCGTCAGTTCTATCAGACTCAGGTCGGGTTAAGAGAGCTTGAGCGGATTCAAGACTCCCGTTAATCCAACTCACCAGAGCCGTCTAGCATCACAGGCGGAACAACGATTTCTGCCGCCCGCTCTGTCAGCCTGTCCGCCGCCATGCGATCCGCGGCAATCGCAGCGCTCGTAGACTCATCACCTTGGGCAACCGCGCGCAGCTTTTCGTAAAAATCAGACCCTTCCACATCGGGGATAAAATGATGAATGGGCTGCTTGGCCGAATCCTGATGCAGCCACTCATCTAGATCGGCTAGGCTCACGCTAATCGGTTTTAGGGTGAGCGGTTTGGCGATGTTGTAAGTGATTCCGCGATAGGTTGCGGCACGGTAGGGTGCGGCATCCGGCGTCGCATGCCCCCCCGCAGCAGGGTTGTCGGCAAGGTCAGCACCGCTGGACTCCGGTTGATCCGACGGGGCGATCGCCGAACCAGAGCGATCGCCCTCCGGTGCAGTCGGCGGTGCAGTCGGCGCAGTGGCCGATGGGCCATCCTCTGCGCGGGTGCTGTCGCGCCCAAACCCAAAGGGGGCGATCGCCCTGGGTGCATCCGGTAAACCGGCATTCTGATTCAGAGGTGGGCGATCGCAGAGCAGGGGAGAATCGAGGGAATAGTCAGCAGGTTGACTCGTCTCTGTCTTAGCGGCATCAGCCTTAGCGGCATCAGCCTTAGCGGCATCAGCGTTCCCCAGTCCAGACCCAGGCACCGCCATCCCGCCGCAAATCATCTGCTCAAACTCAAAATTAAAATGATAAAGCGGCTGTCCTCGCCGCTGCCAAATGGAGAGAATCTGCCCCACCGATATCGATTTGTAGCGTCCCTGATACAACGCTTCGATAATGGCAGCCCGAACCCAGGCCAGCGGATAGGTTCGCATCCAATAGCCCACAAGCTGGGGAGCACTAAACGCGCCCATGTCAAAGGAGTACCGCGTCAGCAAGTCAGCGGTCATCGTAAAAGCCGGATCATTGAGCGGCTGCGTCATAGTCAAACCTTTGGGGGCTAATCGTCTGAGCGCCGCACCCCTCCCTCTACCGTAGCAGTCTCTCCGGGCCCTGCGAAGGGGTCTCTGGGGGTTCCCCAGTTAAAATCATTAATCTGGAGCCCAAAGGAGCCGGTCTCGCGCACTGGGTTGTAGCGCAATGTAACGGCATACGTTCTGCGACTGTATTCCAAAATATAGTCCGTATCAATCGTTTCTTCACGATTTAGGCTGAATGAGGTCTGCACGCCCACCCGAAACGGCCCATACACTTGCTGCAACAAACTGAGCGACAGCACGCTGCGATCGACCGCTCGGTCAAATCGGAAGGGCGATTCGCCCCCCTGAACCGTTTGAGAAAACGTAATATTAAACCCGGTATAGTCAAGGAAATCGCGGGAAAAATTGCCCAACTGGCCATTGATGCCAATGCTAGCTGTTAGCAAGGGCTGCACATCGCCATTGGTATAGGCGCTAACGGTGCCCCGCAGCCCAGTCACAAGCTGCACAAAGGGCGTAATCGGCGTGGGGGTAAAGCGCAACCCCTCATCCGGGCGGGGGCGCAGTCGAGTCCCTGTCCACAGGCGAAAGCCACGGCTGAGCGCTGCGCTGCCCTGAAACCGTCCTAAGCTGACGTCTCCTGTTGTATCGCCGGGGTCAAGCAGCTCTGCATTATCGGTGGTCGCCGTGATGTATTGGGCACTGCCCTGGTAGCTGAGAAAAACGCCCGAATTGCCCAACTGCAAGACCGGAGATGTCAGCACCACCCCCACACTACTCCGCACCCGCTGAAACCCGAGCGACCCGTTAAACAGGCGATTGCGGTAGGTCGCCTCGGTGGTGAGCTGGTGGATTCCTAGCGGCTGTCGCAGCCGCAAGCTGCCGCTAAAGCGATCGCTCAGCTCAGCAAAATCTAGCGACTCAAAGACCCCACGGCCCTCTAGAGAAACCCCTGGGCCTAGGTCATAGTCCAGCTCAGCAACGAGCCCCAAGCTAGACGGATCAAAGATATTGAAGTTATTGTCGCTCACCGCCCGCTGCAGCAAAATCAGCGGCGATAGGGTAAACCGTGCCTGGTTCGTCGTTAGCACGTTAAACGGGCGCTGCACATAGATCCCGCCGAAGTCATCATCAATGCCGATGACCCCGAGGGGATTCGAAGATCGGCGGCGATTATCAATAATGATTTGGTTTTGCAACGTGGGCAGGCGCAAGCCTTGATCAAACACCAGTTGCGGATTGCGGGCGCGCACAATCGCGCGAGTGGGTGACACCTGCGTATAGGTTACTTGGCGCGATTGCAGCTCTAGCTCTGGTGGCGAAAAGGGGTCGTTGGTCAGCCGTACATTCTGCGCCTGCCACCCATTGGGATAAAACTCAACGGATTCTGCCTCAAACCGAAAGCGGCGAATTTCTCCACCCGAATCCCCAAAGCCAAAATCGGTGCCCCGCGTGCTGCCGATGCCAAACTGAATCCCAGGCTGCCCCGTCACCGGCCCAGCAGGTTGATCTTGCCGCAAGACGCGGCTGAGCGGCACGCTGGGTGAACTGCGAGCGCTCACATCCGTCGGCAAAATGGTGAAGTCATCGCCAGCAGACGGCAAAAAGATCTCGCCTCGGGCACCCGCAATCTGCCCTGCGCCCTGCACAAAGTTGTATTCAAAGCGATCGCCCTGAAGCAGCTGATCCCCCCGAGTTAGGGTCACGTTGCCCTCGGCCACCGTTAGCCGATTGACCAAGTTAACCTGCACTCGGTCGGCGGTCAGCACGGTTTCTCGAAAGCGGAGTTCTACATTGCCCTCGGCAAACAAATTCTGCCGCAGCGTGTCAATGTCCTGCTCGTCGGCCAGCAGTTCCACCACATCAACGATTTCTAGGGTGAGTTGGGGCACAGTCCCTGGTGCATCCCCAGCGGCATCCGGCTCAGCGGATGCAGGCGGAGGAGGGGGAGGGCTCGTCGGCAGACCGGGTTGATCCAGACTGGGATCAGTGGGGAATGGCGGCAGCAGTAGCGCTGGATCGTCAGACTCGTCGGGGTCTATAGGTTCAGGCTCCCCCAGATCGGCGGGTGCCGCAGGGTCAGATAGATCGGGCAAGTCATCCGGGCTGGGAATGATCAAAATCTGGCGATCGCCCTCTTCCGCATTGCCCTCTGCATCTCGGGTTTGGGCAATAATGCGAGCTTGGGTCATGCCTGCTAGCCCCTCTAAAATTGGCAGGGGATTGTGGCGCAGGGGGGTATCGGTGAGGGCAGCCGCTGACGGAGATGCGTCTGACTGAGATGCGTCTGACTGAGATGTGTCTGACGGAGACACGTCACGGGATCGCTCAGGAATTGGGGCGATCGCCCCAGTCGACACTGGGGTTGGTACCGGGGCCAGTCGCTCTGTGGCACCCAGCACGCCACGCAGGGGGTGGGCCGTCTCAGACGCCGCTGCCCTCCTCAAACGAGGCTCACTCGAGGGCACCCCGACTGACAGGCGATCGCCCAATGCTGCGGCATGGGTCGAGGTGGGAGGCAATGCCGCAGTCTCACTAGGTTGCCAGGAACGGATGGGAGACGAGGGCGATCGCGGCGCTGCAGCGCGTGGGCCAAGGCGGGAGTCAGGCTGGGGCGCGGAGGTTGATTGTGGCGTTGATTGTGGCGTTGAGTTTTCGCTCGGCGCGATGGCAGACGCTGCCGCTGCAGCAGAATTTAAAGCCGCAGTCTCTCTTAGGTCTAGCGGGGTGAGCGCTACTGAGGGTGGGTTTGATGGGTCTGATCCGTCTGACAAATCCGATACATTCGATAAGTTTGCCGATGAGTCTGCTGCGGACTCGGCCACGGCTGAGGATTCTGGATGCGAGCCTAGCTTGAATTCAGCCCTATGGCGATACTCCGGCGGAGCCACATCTGCAATGGCCTTCGATGGAGAGACGGCAGTTAGGGTCGTTGTATGGCTAGCCTCAGCGGGCGATCGCCCTTCACCTAGAACCACAGCAGGCGCATCAATCGCAGCTTGGGCAGGCGCAACATCAACAACAGCAACAGGCGGTGGCGGAACCGAGTAAGGCATAGCTAACACAAGACACCAAATCTACATAAACAGCCTCACGCCGCTATCTAGCCCATCGGTGGGGAGATGCACTCAACAACGGTTGCGAAACCACTGAACCAGTGAGATTACTACACACTGCCGCATTAAAGCAGAGACAGGGCGATCGCCCACGCTGGGTGCTAGGGGCTGTCATCAATTGACTGCGGCTGACACAAAAATCAGGGGTTACAGCCTCTAGCCTGTTTGTTAGTCGGGCGTGGCAACGCTGATGAGATAAGGCTTTTAGTCAGAATTGATGACACGCCCTAGCTCGTTCAATCTAGCTAGTAGATCTGGCAGCATAAAGCCGTGGAATTTACGCATAGGGCAGATTCCACGACTCCAGCTAAGCCGCACTAACGAGTTGCAACCCAGGCGGGTACGCGATGCCAGGGGATCAAGCGCAGTGGGTTCACCAGCGCACCCAAATCATCACCGCTATGAGGACACCCACTACCCCAACGCAGGGGACTAAACGTCACTGATCTGAAGGAGGTTGGGTAAATCCCACACCCTTCAGGCGTCATTGATCTAAGGATTATTCCAAATCGCGGCGATTGGGGTTGCGGGCTGGGTCTCCCGATAGGAACCCAAACACGAACAGGCCAATGAAAAACGCCACCACGAGATAAACCACAATTTTGAGTGTCAGCATAGAAATCTCAGGTTATATACGCATTAACAAGCACAATCATCATATCGAAAAGCGTGGCGCATTTTAGACTGATGCTGCGAAATCCCTCGCAAGCTGGAGCTTTGGCCCTTGACGCACTAGCGCGGCAAACGGTTCCGCAGCCAGCGCACTACCGCCTCTACCTGCTCTTCAACCCACAGTACGCTGCGGTCGATCCAGTGCAGCAGCCGCTCTAGGGGATGCATTTCGTAGCGCACCAACTTGGCGTTGGTGTCGATATAAGAGGTGGGAGCCGATAAATCTGACGATTGCGCTGACGCACTGGTTCGGGCGATCGCGCCGGCAGACTCGGGTTGGGTGTGCGGCGCGATCGCCCCATCGGTAGCAGAGGGAGATGCCCAGGTTTGAGTCGCCCTGCGTCGGTCGGCCACCGACACCGCAGCGGTTCCCGATAATTGCCGCTGGGGCGATCGCCCTGTTAATCGAGATGGGTTTGGCCGAGCGAGGGATCGGGCTGCACCGCTTGCCTCTCGTCCATTGGGATATGCAGTGGACGCCTCCGCCTCCCAAGGCCACCAAGCCGGGGTATCATCGTCCCAGGGATCATCCCCATTGGCCGTTTGGGGTGCGGCGGGTGATTCGGGACTAAAGTAAAGCGCCAGCGCCGATTCCTCAAACCAGTCAGCGGCGATCGCCACGGGCCCAGTTTGCTCCCACGCCATCAATTGATAGAACCAGCGCATCGGCAGCAGCATTTGGGGTTGCACTCGCACGGGGGGCAGGGGCAAGGCTCGATAGGCGGTTGTGGACTCAAGCCGACGGCGATCGCGCCAATACTGCGACAGCTCCCAACCCATTCGCTGGCGCAGCCGCCCCTGCTGCTCAGGGGTAAGGATATCGAGAATCTGATTTTGCACCGTAACCAGCATCAGCCGCTGAGTCGTTAGACAGGATGCAATGCCAACGACGGGCAGCGGAACGGTTGATGTGCCAGCTAGTGTACCAACGGATGGGCTAACAGCCGACGCCTGTGACTGACGCACCAATCCACCCGTGTCAGCAATTTCTGGATTGGCTTGCACCATTGGCGAGGCGGGAAACGCAGCAGACGCGACTGGAGACTGTGTGTTGCTCGGCTCTTCCCGGCGATTGCTGCCATAGCGCGCCAGCCAGTCGGCCTCGGGCAAGGCGACCACGCCCAAGCCAAAGCTCTCTACCAAAGCCAAGGTCTCTTGCAGCGGTCGCTCGGCATCGGGCAGAGGGAGCGGTTTGAAAACGGCAGCGGGCGATCGCAACCGCAAGCGAGGTTCCAACTGCTGCCAACTCTGGCGTAATTGTCGCGATGCTAGCCGCACAGTTTGAACCCCTGCGTATAGGGGATAGATCAGAATCTGCGCTCCCCATTGGGTCGCTAGTGTTGCCTGCCGTGCCCAGCGCCCCACAGTATCTCGTGCCCGCAGCGAGCTGTGCGAGATCTGGCTGAGAATGCGGCTCTGGAATCGACTACGGGAGGCCATAGGCAAGAGATTCAGCGAATCAGTTAATCGTAAGATAAATAGAACAAACCAGATTCATCCCACCGCTGCGTCTGATCGGTCACGGATATAACCAGGCCCTACGGGGGTTCTGGCGCAGAGTAGCACTGTGCAGTGCACGCTGGATGGTTCAGGCTGTATCGTTCAATCTGCCTTCATCTTAGAAGATTAATGCCTGAGTCCCCCGCTTTAATGTCGAATCCATCCTCGAATTTGTTGCCGTCAGAAGCCCTGATGCAGAAGGTCTCTGGCGCGATCGCCCGTCTACGCAGCCTCACTCAGTTGGATGTGCAAGCAGACTGGCGGCTTCACTCGGGTGATTTGCCCACCGACCAAGCCCTTCAGCCGAGTGCCTGGCACACCTGGCAGCCGGTCACGCTCACCGATCGCCAGCATATTGTCTGGCCGCGGGGGCAGCAGGTGATCTGGCTGGGGCTAGCGCTCACCCTCCCGCCCCATCTTAGGGGGTATCCGCTAACCGGGCTGACGGTGCGGCTGGCGCTCACCTGGTGGGCTCACGATGCGCAGATTTATGTGGATGGGGCGTTGGTGCAGGCGGGTGACTTGTTTGACTGCTCGGCGCGGGTGCAGCTTCGGCAAACGGGAATTCCGGAGGAACCAGTGGCGATCGCCCTGCGCCTTGTCAGCCCCGGCCACGATGATGGGGCGCTGGTGCAGTCGCGCTGCCTTTACGAGATTCCCAATCACGAGCTGGAACCCTGCCCAGAACCGGGGTTTGTCGCCGATGAACTGGCCGTGGTGCAAGCCTATGCCGCCCAGTTTGCGCCAGAGCGCCTGCAGGACGTGGCCGGGGCGATCGCCCAGATTGATTGGACAGTCGTGGGCGATCGCCCTCAATTTGATGCAGCGCTGCTTTCACTCCGGCAGCAGTTGCAGCCATTGGGAGAGTGGATTCAGCAACGGCAGATTTCGCTATTGGGGCACGCGCATCTCGACTTGGCGTGGCTGTGGCCCGTCAGCGATACCTGGGATGCCGCCCAGCGCACCTTTACCTCTGTCCTGCAGTTGCAGACGGAGTTTCCCGAGCTGATCTTTACCCACTCCAGTCCGGCCCTCTACGCCTGGATCGAGGAGCACCGCCCCGACTTGTTTGCGGCCATTCAGCAGCAGGTGTCCGCCGGTCGTTGGGAGGTGGCCGCGGGACTGTGGGTTGAGCCAGAATTCAACACCATCAGCGGGGAATCCATTGCCCGTCAGATTCTATACGGTCAGCGCTATGTGGCAGAGCGGTTTGGCACACCGAGTGCGATCGCCTGGCTGCCCGACAGCTTTGGCTTTTGCGGGCAGTTGCCGCAACTGCTGCGCCAGGGCGAGATTCGCTACTTCGTGACCCAAAAGCTGCGGTGGAACGATACCAATGCGTTTCCCCATGAGCTGTTTTGGTGGCGATCGCCCGCGTATCCTCATCAGCCCACGCAGTCGCACATCCCCAGCCTGCACAGTGCGCCCATTGGAGAGGGCATCCACCCCGTCAAAATGGCAGACTATGCGATTCAGTGGGAGGCCAAAACAGGCCAGACCGAAGCACTGTGGCTGATTGGCGTAGGGGATCATGGCGGTGGCCCCAGTCGCGACATGCTGCACTTAGCTCAACGCTGGGGGCGATCGCCCTTCTTTCCCCGATTGCAATTCTCAACCGCAGAAGCGTTCTTAGACCGCAGGTTTGCAGCTCCAAAAGATGCGTTAGATCTGGGGGATAGGGCGATCGCGACAGCGGGGTTGCCCAGGGCTACGACCAAGGCATCCTCAGGCTCAGCGCAATCCATTCCAGCGCAACCCATTCCAGCGCAACCCATTCCAGACTGGACAGGCGAACTGTATCTGGAATTCCATCGCGGCTGTTACACTTCCCACGCCGACCAAAAATGGTGGAATCGCCGCTGTGAAGACGGATTGTTTGAGGCAGAGGTCTGGGCCACGATGGCCTCTCAGCTAACGACCTATGCCGTTCCGAGCAACGCAATTGAAACCGCGTGGAAGCAGGTGCTATTCAACCAGTTCCACGATATTTTGCCAGGGTCAGCCGTGCCAGAGGTGTATGA
This sequence comes from Kaiparowitsia implicata GSE-PSE-MK54-09C, assembly GCA_019359435.1. Classification (GTDB taxonomy): domain Bacteria; phylum Cyanobacteriota; class Cyanobacteriia; order Elainellales; family Elainellaceae; genus Kaiparowitsia; species Kaiparowitsia implicata. Next base: position 1,816 of record JAHHHI010000072.1, on the reverse strand, counting down.
AGACGCCAATCGGGAGTGGCAGGCCGCACTAGATACCGCGATGGCGGTGCGAGCGGATGCGATGGGGGCGATCGCCCAACACATTGCCCTGCCGCCGCCGCCCCATCCTCAAGCGCAGCCCATGACCGTCTTTAACCCGCTCAACTGGACTCGCTCAGAGGTGGTGCGCGTGCCCCTGCCCGTCGCCAGCAGTATGCAGTGGGAGGGGGCATGCGTTCTCAATGCCGATGCAGAGGCCGTGCCTAGCATCGTAGAGTCGCACAAATCGGGCGAGAGGTGGCTGGCGTTTTTAGCAGACGCAGTACCCGGTGTGGGCTATGCCGGGTTCTGGCTCTGCCCGGCAGCAGCAGGCGGGGCGCAGGCGCGGATGTCTCAGCAGGACGCCTACACCCTAGAAAATGAGTATCTACGGGTCACCGTAGATGCCGCTACTGGAAATCTGGCGTCTGTGTACGACAAGCGGCGGCAGCGGCAGGTGTTGAGTGGCGCAGGCAATGAGTTGCAGGCCTTTGCCGATCGCGGCCAATATTGGGATGCTTGGAACATTGATCCCGCCTATGCGCAGTATCGCCTGCCTGATGCCACTCTGGTTCACCTTGAGTCGGTGGTTCAAACCCCTGTCAGCGCTAGCGTGCGGGTGGTGCGGCAGGTGGGCGCCTCTCGCATTGAGCAGTGCTATGAGCTAGACGGGCGATCGCCCCTCCTCAAAATCCACACTCAGATTGACTGGCACGAAACTCAGGTGCTCCTGAAGGCCGCCTTTCCGCTCAATCTGGCAGAACCCGCCCACCTCATCCGTGAGGTGCCCTTTGGGATGGAGCAGCAGCCCACCCGCCCCACCGATCCCCTTCAGCAAGCGAAGTGGGAAGTTCCGGCGCTGCGCTGGGCTCACCTGAGCGAGGGTGACTACGGCGTGAGCCTCTTGAGCGATGGCAAGCATGGCTATGATGCCGATGGCACGGTGCTGCGGCTGTCGCTCTTGCGACGCCCGGTGTTTCCTGATCCAGCGTGCGATCTGGGTACTCATCGCTTTACTTATGCGCTGCAGCCCTGTGGACAAGGCTGGCAGGGCGATCGCACCACTCACCACGGCTATGCCCTAAACCAGCCCATGCTCGCGTACCTGCACCCTACCCCACCAGACTCAAGAAACTCAAGGAACTATCCGGGTGCGGGCCTACCCTTTACTGATCAATGGCTTGCCCTCGATGCACCCAACGTGATTCTCTCAGCCCTCAAACCTTGGGAAGGCATGACAACCGAATCAACTACCGACTTGACGCTGCGCTGCTACGAGTGCCACGGCGAGCCCGCCTCGCTGATTCCTAACGTCTCGTTGAGGCTTAAGCCCGGCAATTCCGACCCCGAGACAGCCAACCAGGCTGATAGCGGACTAGATGAAGCGATCGCTCCCACCCCTATTTCTCAACCGTTAACGCTCTCTATCCAGCCTTGCGGATTGCTGGAGCGATCGCCTGACCCATCCGCTTCAACAGCGGGTTTTGTTACCGGGGAGGCTGGGGCGATCGCCCCCTGGCAAGTCTGTACGTTACGACTCACCCTTTCCTAGAGGAGTTTCCAAAGCGGGTGTGCCCGTCAATTTAATTCACGTTAATTTACAAAAGTTTACGCCTACCCCGACGCCGCAGACACTAGGGCGTGTGGACAATCGGCATAACTTTTAGCATGCTAAGAGAGAAGCCATAAGCTGCGATGTCATCCAGTCTAGCGGAATCGCCCAATGACCAAACGCTATGCCCTGCGCGACGACCAGTGGGCACGAATCGAGAAGTATCTGCCCGGTCGAGCAGATACT
>JAHHHI010000071.1 GCA_019359435.1 Kaiparowitsia implicata GSE-PSE-MK54-09C | reverse complement strand
CGCAGAAGATTTGGGTCAAGTCGAGGCGCGCTAGACTCAAAGACATGGCTGAGGTGCTTAGAATTCAATACTTTGAGCGTAACCCTCAGCCTTTCTTTCAGCACTTCACTCGTTGTCGAACTCAGGTCTCAAGAAACAAATCCATGAATAAGGTTGAAACCCTTGGCAGTTAGACCTTTTGTTTCTTTGCACCTTCCTGTTCCCCGACATTGGAGACTTACGTTAATCCACAGCTATGGAATATGCAAAAAAGCCTGATTCCCTAATTCGTTCATGGACAAAAAAAGAAGGAGATGGAGCATCGATCAATAGCTATTAATCAATATTTGCGTTGAAGAATAGCTGCGATTGAACCGATGAACAGGGATGGCGATCGCTCCTTTCGCATCCTAGGCAATGCTTCCCATAATCAATCGATTCACTATCGAGTCAACCTGCTTAGACCGAGTGTTCAGAACCAGAGTTTAGAAAAATAGAGTAGCTACAGCACAATGTCTTCGCCACGTTCGGTAAACTTCACATCTGTAATGCTCCACGCTGGGTTTTTGGTTAAGGTTTCGCGCAAGCTGCCAAACAGCGCAAATTGCTCGCAGGCCGACAGCGACGACATCTTGCGGGTAGAGCCAGGGCTCATCCGCAGATCTACGGTTGCAACCCCTGCATCATCTACGCTGACGCGATAGCCCGATAAGTCAAAGTCGCCCGCGCCTTGCTCTTTCAAGATTTCACCCACTGCACCTTCTATCGGGCGATCGCTCGCCACCGCTACCTCTTCCGGTTCAAAGTTGACGCACTGATCATCGGCTTGATACACCGTCACCATCGACATCTCCCCATCAGTCGGCGCGGTTGTTCCATCAGCAGCCACACCCTCCGCTGGGGATTCTGATGGCAACCCCACAGCCGATTCTGACGTTGGAGAAAGCTCTGGCAGCAGCAACCCCTGCGGTGAAGACGGCGATTCAACAGACTCAGGAGGAGGGGTAGATCTGCCACCGCAGCCCGCCAGCAGCAGCAGCAACCCCACGCTGATCACGCCACGCCGCAGTCGGGGCAAATCCATTGAACGAGTAGAACACAGCATAGATAATCCGTTTAATACTCCAATCCTAATCGGTCGCCTTGCCTCTGTGATGGTTGTGTAATGCTACTGGAGCGCATCAACTGCGCCTAGAATGACGACACGATCGTATCCCTAATCCCAATTTATTAAACCTACATCCGGGGTAAGCCGGGTTTTAGGCCCCTGCACGACGCAGCACATCAAGGGTTTGAGCTTATCTCAAACTCGGGATATGAATGAATGATTCATTAGGACTCACTTCTGTTCCTGAGTTGATTCTGTCTCAACGTCAGTTCGGGTTAAGGGGGTTTTGGGGCACCGCGCGTCGCGCGGTGCCCCAAAACCCTCAATGTGCCCACGGCACATTGAGGGTTTGAGCTTATCCCGAACTCAGGTGTCTCAGCATGATGTCTGGTTGGGTGTCTTCGTTCGATACACGCATTGGCCCGTTGCAGAGGATATCGGGAATCTTGTCCCGAAAGCGTGGTGCGGTTTGGTTTAATGAGATGGCACGTTTAGTGCGATCGCCATCGCACTAGCCAAGGCAATGGCAATCCCGCATCTTTACCCTTACCGTCTGCCTCAACTTATGGTTACCGCAAGCTGGAATCGTCGTCATGTGCTGTCGCTAGCCGACTTTACCCCAGCGGAATATGACACGGTGCTGCACACTGCCGCCAGTTTTCGGGAGGTGTTGTCGCGCCGCACCAAAAAGGTTCCCGCTTTGCAAGGGCAAGTGGTAACCAATATGTTCTTTGAATCCTCCACCCGCACTCGCAGTAGTTTTGAACTAGCAGCCAAGCGCCTCTCTGCCGATATCCTCAACTTTGCACCCGGCACCTCATCCCTGAGTAAAGGGGAAACCATTCTCGACACGGCGAAGACCTATCTGGCCATGGGCACGGACATGATGGTGATTCGTCATCGGGAGGCTGGCGTGCCCCAGGCGATCGCCCAAGAGATGGATCGGCTGCACACTAACGTTAGCGTGTTGAACGCGGGGGATGGGCTGCATGAGCACCCGTCACAGGCACTGCTCGATCTATTTACCCTTTGCACCCTGCTGGATGCGGATCAGCCTCGACTGTCGCTGCTAAGCGGTAAAAAAATTGCCATCGTGGGCGATATTCTGCACTCCCGCGTTGCGCGCTCAAACATTTGGAGTCTCACCGCTAGTGGGGCAGAGGTGCATCTGGCTGGCCCACCGACCTTGCTCCCCAAACTATTTGCTGACTTTGTGGCACCGCCATTGCCCCCTCATCCAGCTGATCATGTGTTTGCTGCGCCCCAGCCAATCCAGTCCATACCCCGATCGCTGTTCATTCACTGGTCTCTACCTCCCGCCTTAGAGAATGCCGACATGGTGATGACGCTGCGCCTGCAAAAAGAACGCATGACCAACCATCTCCTGCCCAGCCTGCGAGAATATCACCAGCAGTTTGGGATCACGCACGATCGCCTGCGCCACTGCCAGCCCCACGTTAAGGTGCTGCACCCCGGCCCCGTCAATCGCGGTGTCGAGATCAGCTCAGAGCTGATGGATGATCCCAACTTTAGCCTCATTTCACAACAGGTCACCAGCGGCGTTGCCGTGCGGATGGCACTGCTATACCTGATGGGCGGCGGCAAGAGTTGAGGCGTGATCCCGAGGAGCCTGCTGTAAATTTTGATCCGCTGGGGCGATCGCCGTGCTGCTCGCGGCCTCTCGCGGAAAGTAGCGCCCCAGCAGCCCATAGCCCAGCAGTCCCATAGATTCTCGCACCACCAGCAGGCGTTCGTTGTGCTGGGTAAAGCTACTCGGCAGTTGGCTAAAGTGGGGAATCACACGAAACCCATAGCTCTGAAAGGTAAGGAGCGATCGCCACATATGAGGCCGATCGGTAACCAGCACAATCGTTTCCACACCCTGCGGTTGAAGAATCGCAGCCGTAAATTCGGCGTTTTCTTCAGTTGTCCGTGAGCACGATTCTTGGGCCAGCGCTGTATCGGGAACGCCGCGTTCCGCTAAGGCAGTAATGATTTCATCGCCATCACCCCGACCGCTCGCAAAAATACGGGGCGATCGCTCAGCCTGCCACAGCTGCAAGGCCTCATCCACCCGTTGGGGGCGGAAGCCCTCGCCACGACCCAGCACCACAATTGCATCCACCGCCTGTCCTGGGTCACGCGGCAAAAACTGAACCAAGGCGCGATCGCCCACCGCTATAAACATCGGGGATTTGATAAACAAATACAGCAGCGTCAGCAGCACTACCGAACCGCTAAACCAGCGGCGACGACGGAGCGATCGCACCAGCAGCGTTGCCGCCAATACCGACCACACAAGGGGCTGCACCGCTGCGCTCGATGTAACCCAGTCAAACCCATCCAGCACATAGCGGGCTAGCCCAATCCAGCTTCGCGTAACTGAGTCTTCTCGACAAACCAATTCAGCCAGTCCCATCAATCCATCGATTGCGGGCCCAGCCCCTAGAGCAGAAAACATAGACATAGGTCTTGCTCCTAGCAATGTAAACGGAATAATTGGGCAGCTTACCTAGTGAAGCATTCACAACCCATTGCAAACGATTCCTAGACTACGATACGTTAAGAGATAGGATCACGCCTTAACACGCTGCAAAAAACAATGCTCAAAACGTTGCGCGGTGGTTTCTTGGTTGGGCTGGGGTATATGCTTTCACCCCTTTCGTGGTGGAATGATATCTTCTTTAACTTCCCAATCGCCTATGCCTTTGGGTATGGGTTTAAGCTCATAAACCCCAGTTGGTTTTTGCCCGCAATGGTCATCGGCTACTGGCTCTCCAACGTGCTGGGCATTTTGATGATGCAGTTTGGGGCAGGCGACATTCTGTTTAAAGACCGGAAAAAGAACCTCACGCAAGACGTGCTCATGGGCATCGGCACCTCGACTCTCTACACCGTGGCTGTCGCAGCACTCGTCTATTTTCACATTCTTGAAAGCCCCAGCTTCCTGTTGGGAGATGCTACGTTTTAGCGGGGTTATTCCCCTCTCTAGCTTGAACGGATGCAGTATCAACACCATCGTCACCCCCTTATCTGGAGATTCGCGCCGAGTATGACTGCTAAATTTTCTCGCGCTGCTCCTGCGCCGACCCATGCCGGAGATCACTGCACCCTCACTTTTGCCCCCCTTTCTCTAGACGAGGCGTATTGGCTGGCCGATGACCCAGCCAACGGAGCCGTTGTGGTCATGAGCGGCATGGTGCGCAACAACACAGATGGCAATGCCGTTCGGTTTTTGGAATACCAAGCCTATGAACCAATGGCAATCCGGGTCTTTCAGCAAATTGCGGCGGAGATTCGCCACAGATGGGCAGACGTGACCCATGTTGTGATCCATCATCGGGTGGGTTCTTTGTCCATTGGCGATATCAGCGTGCTAGTCGCAGTTGGCTGTCCACACCGCCGAGAAGCGTTTGAGGCCTGCCAGTTCGCCATAGACACCCTAAAGCACAACGCCCCAATCTGGAAAAAGGAGCATTGGGCGGATGGGTCAAGCACTTGGGTCAGCATTGGTGCTTGCGAACAGTCTCCAGAAGGGTGCTGATAGTCTGCCCGTTAATCAATAATTGGGTTGCAGTGTACTCACAGAGCGCACTGCAACCCAATCGTTTAAGTATTTAACGTCAGTTCGGGTTAAGGGGGTTTTGGGGCACCGCGCGTCGCGCGGTGCCCCAAAACCCTCAATGTGTCGTGCGCGTCGCGCACGACACATTGAGGGTTTGAGCTTATCCCGAACTCAGGTTATTTAATTTGAAGACGTTTTGAAGACGTGAGTATGCAACCTGAAAGAAATCAATGGGGCGATCGCCCTATCGAAACATGCTGCTTACAGAACTATCTTCGTGAATGCGCCAAATCGTTTCACCCAAGATGTTAGCGACGGAGAGAACCGTCAGCTGTGGAAAGTGGTGAGCCGCATCAATTGGCAGTGTATTTGTCACAATCACCTCCTCAAAAATGCCAGTCGCCAAACGCTCTAGGGCAGGAGGTGAGAAGACAGGATGAATTGCGCAGGCGTAGACTTGGCGAGCACCCTGCTGACGCAGCAGCCGCGCCCCTTCGCAAATAGTCCCTGCAGTATCAATCATGTCATCCACCATGACCGCTGTTTTACCCGCCACATCTCCAATTACGTTCATCACTTCTGCCACGTTGTGGGCATGACGGCGCTTGTCGATGATAGCCAGAGGAGCATCGTCCAGCTTTTTGGCAAAAGCTCGCGCCCGCGCCACACCCCCGACGTCGGGCGACACGACCACAATGTCTGACAATTGCTTGCTGGCTAGGTAGTCGATAATCACAGGCGACCCATAGACATGGTCGAAGGGAATATCAAAGTAGCCTTGAATCTGGGCTGAGTGCAAATCCATCGCCAGAATTCGGCTGGCCCCAGCTTGAGTAATCAAGTTAGCAACGAGCTTAGCCGTAATCGATTCGCGTCCGGCGGTTTTGCGGTCAGCACGAGCATAGCCATAATAGGGAATCACCGCTGTAATCTGCCGAGCAGACGCACGACGACACGCATCGACCATGATCAACAGCTCCATCAAGTGATCATTCACCGGACGGCACGTCGGCTGCATGAGGTAGACATCGCAACCCCGAATCGACTCTTGGATTTGGACATAAAGCTCGCCATCGGCAAACCGCTTGCGAACCATCGGACCGAGATCCATCCCGAGATATCGGGCGACTTCTTGCGACAGCTCGGGGTTTGCAGAACCTGAAAACAACCGAAGGCGGCTGTTTTCAGCAAGGGGTGGAAGCGGAGGCTGAAGGGTTAAAGTTGCAGAGCGGATCACGATAGTCCTTGGCTAGGGGAAGAATCACCGCAATACTATCACTTCAGGCTAAAATCGACTGCCCGAAAGTTCTCTAAAAGCGCTTTAAACTGATGCAAATGATGCAAAATCTATCTCGATGTATGCTGCAACAAGCAACCTACATCACTCGTTATAAAACATACATTGCCCGTGCCGCTGTCAAACACAGATCAGCAAGGCATCTAATATCTGATTACAGAATAAAGTCTCTCTATCCGACTAAAACGCGTAATGTTTTGGTGAATCTAGAGATTATTCCTAGAGTCGATAGTCTCTAACCCAATCAAGCGTTTAGAGCGCAGCAGCACTTCTAAGCTTCTTCTCTCAGAACCGAATACCGCTGTATCGCCTTTGAATTTTTTTGCCGTTTGGGCGATCGCCCAGCGAAACAGTACCCCCGCTCCACACAACTCAAACTAAGGCCCTGCATCATCTACAGCGTAGATAAGACAGGGCTTAGGCGTGGACTGGATGAAGTCAAGCGATGGACTGGCGACTCTGGCAAACGCGTTAAAACCGAACGTTGAGCACCAATGCTCTAGAGATCACCGCCACGGGCTGCTAGCAGAAAAATAACAATAGGACCCGAAAGCATGATCATGCCAACAAGCGTAAGTTGAACAATGGCTTCCCAGTTAAGACTTGTAATCAGATCCATTCTTCTGTGTCCTCAATCGAGCTTAGCGAAGTTTAGTGTGTAATCTGAAAGATTTATCTGCATTTTACCCGGAGAGGGGACGGCTCTCCTCATAAAGTTTGGGGAAGTCGTACAAATCTCAATATTTACAGGCAGCCGCTCGATAGAACATCTGAGCGCTTTTACGGGAGGGCGATCGCCCCTCACTGCAAAAAAATTCCGTATTCTCACTACACCGATTGCGGGTCTAATTGGTTAAAAAAGCTACAGCGATGCTCAAGTGCGTCAGCTCTTGGCAGTTAAGAAATTAGCTTGTCAGAGTGTTGATCGAAAGTTCCTGAAAAGTATCTATCACTTGAGTCACAAGCCACTTTTGGCTTGCACAGGGTTTGTTAATCTGCCATTTCACTCCGCTTCTATTGTTTATTCATTTGTGTCACAACCGCGAGAGACATTAGAACACGGCCACAAACGGGCGCGTTCTGCGCTGGCACATCCATAGGGCAGTCGTATCACCACTCGTCTCATGAGGGTGGTATCTGTTCACATTAAAGCCCCCAACGGGGATCAAAACCCAATAGTCGTGTGATGGACTGTGCGTTCCTTTAGGAATAAGCACTTGGCGTTTAGCTGTGTGCGTTCTTTCGCATGAGCGTTGCAGGCTCTGGGGCCAGATACAGACTGGCGAGAAAGGGGCGATCACTCATTACCCAGAGTTTAAATATCTCTATCAATTGGGACACGGTTGCTGCTATCTGCGAGTTTCGCAGGGGTTGCCCCAGGGGGCTGATGGGTGCTGTTTCGCCAGAGGAGGCTTTGAGCAAGCAGAGCAGCGCTCTCAAGCCTTCCGGGCTCTCTTGATCTTGCAAAATCTTCCAGACCTTCTCAATGTGGCTGTCGTACTAACAGGACTGAGTAAAGCTCGGGTTGCATCGATGTCAGGTCAATTTCTAATTACGGCTGACTACTTCTGACCACCATGCTGATCGACTGCTGATTTTTTTTGAGGGGTTATGTCTAACACAATTACGGTAACGACGACCGCCGACAGTGGTGCAGGCTCATTGCGGACGGCGATCGCCAACGCCACCAGCGGCACGACCATTCAATTTGCGGCATCACTGGCAAATCAGACTATCCGTCTGACCAGCGGCCAACTCTCTGTTTCAGTAGGCAAGAACCTCACCATTGATGGATCTGCCGCCTCTAACCTCACCATTAGCGGAAACAACCAATCCCGCATCTTCTTCCTCAATTCCACTTCAGTAAACCCCACCGGGTTAATAGTCAAAAATTTGACGCTCGCCAATGGCTATACAAGCGATCGGGGTGGGGCCATTAGCACCACTCACCAGGGAAAGCTGACGGTAGACAATGTCAAATTTTTCGATAACGTAGCCGACCAGGGCGGCGGGGCCATTTTTAGCGCCTTTGAGGGGGCGCTAACTGTCGTAAGTTCAGAGTTTCGTCGGAACAAGGCGATCGCCGGAAATGACGAGCGTGGTGCTGGGGCGATCGCCTTTTGGGGGCCAGGGCCGTTGACGGTGCTAGGCAGCAAGTTTATCAACAACCAGGGCATTAACGGCGGTGCTATCAATAGCCTCAACGGCAAACTCACCATCCGCAACACCCAGTTTCTCAACAACAGCACGCTAGCAGGAACCTTGGACAGCGGTAATGCTAACCCCTCGCTGCGAGGGTATGGTGGGGCACTGTATACCGACCGAGCCAGTTCCACCAGCGAACCCTCCGGCTTCATCGAAATCACAGGCAGCATCTTTCAAGGCAACCAGGGCCGGGCAGAGGGCGGCGCAGCCTATCTCTTTACCGGATCTCAAGACCGCGTCACGGTGAGCAATACCCTGTTTCAAGACAATCAGGTACAGGCCCTCAGCGGAGGCAATGGGGGCAATGGCGGGGCGCTAACCGTGCTCAGCAATCAGGTCAACCGCGGGCTGATTCTCACCAACACCTCCTTTACCGGCAATCGGGCAACGGGGCAGGGCGGCGGTTTGTGGATGATGAACGCCCCCATGACGCTAACCAATTCCACCTTTTCGGGCAATCAGGTGGTGGGCACAGGCTTTAGCAATGTGGGCGGAGGCATGGCGCTGTATGGTGCAGCCACTATTACCAACACCACCATTGCCCTCAATCAGGCAGGCTGGGTCGCTGGTGGCATTGCGGCCAATTCTGACCCAGTCACCGTGCGCAACTCCATTTTCTTCAATAATTCCGCAGCCAATGGCGGCAATGACTGGCAGATTCAGCAGCAAACCAACAAAGAACTCAATGACGGCGGCGGAAACCTACAATTCCCTGGCTACCTGAGCAATCAGTCCAACCGATTTAACGACAACTTAGCTGTACAAAATATTCTCATTGCGAATCCACAATTGGGCGCATTGCAGAGTGGCAACGGCAGCTTTTTGCTGTTCCATCCGCTTCTGGCTGGCAGTCCTGCGATTGATGATGGCGTCAACAACGGGGCCCCCACGGTTGATAAGTTGGGTAACCAGCGGGATAGTCAAACAGACATCGGCGCTATTGAATTTTTGGGCACCAGTACGCCGCCCCCAACTCCACCGCCCACATCTCCACCACCCTCGTCGGGCCTGAACCGCATCGATGGCACCGGTGGACGAGATATCCTAACAGGCACCGCTGGCAAAGATATCATTCGTGGGTTTGCCGGACGGGATGTGCTGATTGGTGGCCGCAGCGGCGATATTTTGGTGGGCGGTGCCGGGGCCGATCGCTTCGTATATTCGGGCATGAGCCGACGGGATGCGTTTACCGATTCGCTGGTGCGCGACCCAGACCATATTCGTGATTTGAATGTGCTGCAGGGCGATCGCATCCAGCTCGATTTTGACCGCAACCTCAACACCATAGAGCGCCCCCGCGCCCTGTCCAATGCGGGTGCAGTAGACGGCAAAAACTTAGTGGAAGCAACCCGAAACGCCTATGCCGACAAAAATCAAGTGGTGGCCGGAGCGCAGCCGCTACGCCAGTTCGAGGCGGTGATGTTTGCGTGGGGTCAGGGAACGTATATCTCAGCCAATGATAAGTTTGGGGCATTTAATCCAATTGGGGATTTGGTGGTCAGCATCACGGGCGCGACGCTGCCTAGCAACCATCTCTCCGCAGGGCGTTTGTCTGTGGATACCTATTTTGCGTAACCACCTATCTTGCGTAACCTATGTTGCACCTGTCGAGTTGATTAAGACAACGGGTAGTGTGTAATCTTTGCTGTGCAAGGGTTACACATCCTGCTTGACTGACAAAACCATGAGTGCACTGAACGAAAGCTGGGAGGAAAGCAGAGCTTGATTTAGGCTAGTAAGTAACAACACAAAACAGTCAAATCAGTGTCACCTCCTTCCCGTCGGTCGTGTTGTAGACATGTGGATGATAATTCTGAAGGCCCTAAGCCTTAAACAGTTTAGCAACCCTGACCACATGTCTAGAACATCACCTATATGTTATCAGTCGTGCTCAAGTTGCCCAGCCCTATCAGCGACGCTTTCGCCGATGGTTGTCAAACCGTCGCATTGGTGTCATTTCTGCCCATCATGCTCTGGTGAGACAAGCTTTGAACGGGTGGAAACAGCCACGGCTGTATCTGAGCCTGAATACAACTTAACTATCACCCAGCAATGAAACATCCAGCTGATGCGGTTTCTACCGAGTGCTCCTGCTCCTTAACCTGCCATTGCGTCCGAACGGCAATACAATGTTTCCTTCAAGCGTGAGTTCACCGTCCTTAGCCACATTCCAGCTTCTTAGTTTTTTCAGTCAAGTAGGCCTTTGGACATAGGCCCATGATTTAGCCTTGTTCAGGCTTCTCTCTTTAGACATACTTTTGGATATCTTAGGGAGTAAAAATACCGAACTTCACTGTAACTACACTTAGAATCTCCTGTTATTTGCAAGAAACTTCATGGATCTTGTGTTTTGATGAATACGAATCATCTGGTAGAAATTAATTCAGGCACATAGGGGTGTTTCACAAGAGATCGTCCGTTACCGTCACCTCCTTTAATATTGTTCAAGAGGCGAACCAATGGCTCAATCACAGAGCTTTGTGACAAAAGTCCCCTTAGTTTTGGCTCACAAAATCGACAGACTTCAGTATTTTTTGAGCAATCCGCTGTGGTTGGTTATGCGCCAAGTTTGCAAGTTTAAGTTAGGGCGAATGCTCTACCGAATCGGCATTCCCAAAACCACAGATATTCCAACCTCACGCAATACCAGCGCTTCTGTTTTTGAGGCGGTTCCAACCGTAACATCTGTAGTAGAAGCTCTTAAGCAAGATGGAATGTGTGGTGGATTTCAGCTTGCACCATCTGTAGTGGAAGAAATTGTGCAGTTTGCCAAGTCAACCCCGTGCTATGGCGATCGCCGCAAGCAACTCGGCTTTTACTATGACGATCGGGAAAAGGCCGAGCAATTAGCGAACCGAGCGTTTGCCATTGGGCATTTTTGGAATGTTCCAGTCATGTGTTCCACGGTCGATCGCATTCGTCAAGATCCTGCATTGCTGGCGATCGCCGCTCATTACCTCCAAGGCACCCCAGTTCACCAGGGCAGCCAAATGTGGTGGACCTTTGCCAAACCCAATACCGAGGCTCCTCTCAAATCTAAAGGAGATGCGGGCCAAGAATTTCACTACGATTTAGACGATTCCTACTCCGTTAAATTCTTCTTCTTCTTAACGGATGTAGACGCCAACTCGGGAGCCCATGTGTATGTGCAAGGCAGCCATCGATGGAAGCAACTGCGACATCAGTGGAAGCGTGAGGGCATCCCTGAGGCCGAGTTGATGCGCACCTATGGCGATGACGCCGTCATTACGGTTGAGGGCAAAGCCGGGCTAGGTTTTGTGGAAGACACCGCTTGTTTCCACCGAGGCATTCCTTCTCGCAGTCGCGATCGCCTGTTACTCACCGTGCAGTATGCTCTGCGCGACTACAAAATGCAGAGCTCAATCGTGCAACCCGCTAGCTTATCGCTAGTGCCAGGGTATAGGCCAGAAGCCCGTTTGCTCAGCCTGCAGCGGTAGCATTCGAGCCTTGTGGCCCCCTAACTGGCTGAACGTCAGTTTGGCAAATGCCAAAACCGTGCTGCCCGCGTGCGGGCAGCACGGTTTTGCGTTGTCTCAGCTCTGCAACTCGGGGCTGAAACAACGATTAGTTATCATCGACGCGGTCGTCATATACTGCGCTGGGCCGACGACCCGGAATCGGCCAATCGGGATTTTCGCCCCCAATCACGAGCTGCTCAATCGCTACAAAATCTTTGCTGCACTGTTGGAAACTATTGATCAACACATCCAGGGCGATCGCATCACTGGTGCCAAGGTCAAACCAGCAGCGAGCCCACACCCCGTTGTACTCCACCTCGCTCATGTTGTGCATCAGCGCCATCATGCTGCCTTCTGCCGCATCTTGCCCATAGTCCATATAGCTGATGTCAAGGCCATAGTCCTGCACCTGAAGGTTTTCAGCATTAAAGCCGCCCAGCTTGCCTAAGAAAAACCAGGAATTAAAAATTTCTTCGATATACTGCTGTTCCATCAGCGACGGTTGCGTGCTGAACGATAGCCATATCCACAGGTCAAAAAAGTCGCATTCGCGAAACTCGATTTGCATAGAGGTTTATTGTCTACTCCTATAAAACTGGGGGCGCGATCGCCCTTCAGGGCCGGTCTTCGACCCATCGCCCTCTCGCCAATCAACCTCTGGGTGAATGGTGACGAGGGCACCGCTACACGACAATCCATCACAGAACAATCCATGCCGCTGAACTGGCAGGCATAAAAGAGGTCTAATGCAAGCCTATCAAACTAGGTGAATGATTCGGAGACTTAGAGGAGCAGCAGGGTTGCTAACGGGTGACAAAGCTCAGCAAGATTAGAGTTCACCCACGACTCTAGGATGCCGACGAAAGAGAGGTCGTCGTCGCAGTTCCTACCGCTTCTTGAATTGAAGTGTAGCCATGCGCTACCACCTTTTCCGCCAATCCATCCAGCAAACGCCGCACCATCCAAGGCCCTTCGTAAATCCATCCTGTATAAATCTGCACCAGGCTGGCTCCAGCGGTAATCTTCTCCCAGGCATCATCGGCAGTAAAGATCCCGCCTACGCCAATAATGGGTAGCATTCCGCCTGTGGTTTCATAGATAAAGCGAATTACGTCTGTCGAGCGCTGTCGCAGCGGTCGTCCGCTAATGCCTCCGGCTTCATCCGTAATGGGGTTGCCCGTTACCGTCAGTGTGCGAGTGGTGAGATGGTCGCGACGAATGGTGGTGTTGGTTGCAATGATGCCTGCCAGGTTATGGCGCTGCGCCAATGTAACAATGCTGGCGATCGCCTCCCATTCTAAATCCGGCGCAATTTTCACCAGCAGTGGCTTTTGCTCCGGGTTTTCTGCTTGCAGCGCCGCCAAAATTTGCTCCAGTTGATCTGCATCTTGGAGCGATCGCAGCCCCGGCGTATTGGGTGACGACACATTCACCACGAAATAATCTCCCCAGTCCTTTAACAAGCAAAAACTAGCACAATAGTCTTCTGCCGCCTGCGCTAGCGGTGTCTGCTTCGACTTACCCAAATTGATCCCCAGCGGAAACGTTCCGTCAGGGAAGCCTGCAATCCGCGCCGGATGCACCGCCCCTGTGAGGCGTTCTCTATAGCGCCGTAACCGCGCTGCAACGGCAGGTGCTCCCGCACTGTTAAAGCCCATGCGATTTAAGACAGCTGCATCCTGAGGCAAACGGAACAAGCGTGGCTTGGGGTTCCCGGTTTGGGCTTGGTGTGTTACGGTGCCCACCTCAGCAAAGCCAAACCCCAAGCAGGCCCAGGTTTGTGCAACCTCACCATCCTTATCAAACCCAGCAGCTAGACCGACAGGATTGGCAAATCGTAGCCCCCAGAGCGACTGGTCTAAGCTGGGGTAGTGGGCGCTAAAGCGAGTTGCCAACTGCTGATAAATCCAGCGATTTGGACTTTCCTGTAGACGCGTCAGCGTATGAATCAGATGAAAATGCAGCGTTTCGGGATCAACCTTAAGGATCGAAAACAGCAGTGGGCGCACGCCAGCTTGATAAATATCTTGAGGGGGAGTCACAGGTTTTGCCAACTATCTCAACTAAACGGCACTAACTGGGCATTCTAGAGCGAAACTCAGTCATTGGCAGGGATGCCAGACATCCCATAGCAATCGCCATAGTGGTCAAGCTAGGCCAGATCAGGAGATGTCGCATAACCTGCAGCATCTATCTCACATTGGGCTTTACCGATAGGGCGATCGCTATAGTTCATACTAAAGCCATCTGCTACGGTCAGGGTGCAAGGTTCAGGGTGCAAGGTTCAGGGTTCGAGGTTACCTGTCTCCAGGGCTTTTCGGTATAAAACAATCCCCAGCGGCTGGTGAGAAATAAGGCAGGTGCAGTCTGCTTTACCTCTCACCAGCCCTTTAAATTAGCTCCATCATGGGTAAGTTGCCGGCTCAACCGCCCCAACTCTGGGATTGAGAAACGCCGCATCGGGCAAGTGCAGGATCATGTGTAGATTTACCCCGTAGGACTACTGCGTCATCTCATGCACTCTGATGTATCGTTTAGGCTAAATTCTATTGGGTTCTATTGGGTCAGAGTCATTACTCCTAGGGCATGGCGATCGCCCTTTTTCTATCGCTTCAGAGCAACCGTCAGAGCAGTAGCCCCAAAGACGCTATTGGGTGAAACTCGCGCTCCGCGAGCGCTGCACCGCCCTCTTAGATCCAAGCCAAGCGCGTGTAACCAGCAACACGAATCGCCCAACGACATCGAATTGATCAACAACTCAGCAGTCGTCTACGGCAATTCCGTCCTACGGCCAACTAGTCTCAGAGGCCAGGCACCAGGGAAATCAAGAGCAACGGGTCATGGGTTCTCCTAAAAAGCCAACGAACTACGAACAACAGCTAGCGGCCCTGCGGCAGACTCTTCAGACCTTGCAAGAAGCGGGGAACGAAGACGGCTTGATTGCGGCAATCTTGACTTATCTGAAAGCCGAGTTTGACTATGCTTTGCTGTGGGTTGGAGCCTATGATCGGGTACGGCATCGGCTAGTGGGAAAAGGCGGCGTTACACCCGCTGGCGATCTGCCTGTGCTACGGCAGCAGATGGCGTTGAACCCTGGCGATTTGATGGAACAGGTGGTGATTCAGCAGCGCCCTGTGGGCGTGCCTGACTTGCGTGAAGAGACCCGCGCCGGAGAATGGCGACGGGTCGCACAAAAGCTGGCAATTCAGGGTACGGTCATCTTTCCTATTCGGCACCGCGATTGCTGCTTGGGGGTGATTGTGCTGGGGTCGTCGCTGTGGGGCGTATCCCCCCACGCTGAAGAAAAGGCGCGGCTGTCGATCGTGTTGGGGGCGCTGGCGGCATCGCTCTATCTGGTGGAAGAAGAGCGCAAGCGGCAGCAGACCAAACGCCCTGAAGAGCCGCTGCTAGCCCTGTTAAATAAGCTGCGATCGCTCCCCAATTTACAAACGCGGCTAGAAACCGTGGTGGATGAAACCAACCGATTCATTGCGCCCGACCGCACCAATGTCTACTGGTTTGAAGCAGAGCGTCGCTACTTTTGGCGTCGGGTTGGCAACCGCGAAGGCAGCTATGGCAACACGGCAGCAGGGTTTACGGCGCAAGAAGTTAACAGCTTTTATCAATCACTCGCGGCGGATCAGCTGGTCTCAATTGGGGAGGCCCACAGCTCACTCAAAACGGAGATGACCGGGCGGCTGATGCAGCAAATTAAGGCGCGATCGCTCTTAGCCGCCCCCATTTTGCTGCATAACGAGCTTTACGGGTTTTTAGCTGTCGAAGGCAACGAACCGCGCATTTGGTCAGAAGAGGAAAAGCGCTACATTCGCGGGGCAGCCCAGTTGATTGCGCTCACGGCTCCGCTAGAAGGCATGGAAGAAACCATTCAGCAAGTCAAACAAGATCAAGCACTCACCTCAGACCTGACCCGCGCCATTTTTAGTGATGAGGACTGGAAACTCACCATTCGCAACGCAGCCGCAACCGTCTGCCAACGGCTGCGCGCCGACTGGTTTTTGGTGCTGCTCTACGACTCTGAGCAAGAGCAGTTCAACCTTTGCTTTCAGCAGCAGCCTGCGGGTCGTCGTCCCATCCAGCATGCCCTCAACGGCTTAAACCAGGTGGATTGGCAAATGCTAGAACGCAGCCCTAGCCCCATTGCCATTGAAAATCTAGAGGAAGACCTGAAGCTGATGGCGTGGCGGGATGTGTTGCTTGGAGCAGGGGTGCGATCGCTCCTAGTCTGCAGCAGCACAGTAGAGCGCCCCTTAGAAGGAGTCGTGGTCGTTGGGCACAACACCGCCCGCACCTGGAGCCGCACCGAACGCGAGGTGCTGCGAGTCGTGAGCCAGCAGATTGGCGTAATTTTGCACCAGTGGCATCTGCAGCAGCAGTCAGAGCAGCAGCAAAGCCTCAATCAAACGATTCAGTGGGGGCTGACCACCATGCAGCACACCCAAGATCTCGATGCGCTGGAACGTGCCGCGATGCAGCAGCTCTCTCAAATGCTGAATGTACCGATGGCGGCATTGCTGACCTGGCAACCTGGACGCAAGAGTGCTAAAGTTTCTGCCGTCCATGTCAACAACGTCAAATTTTCGCTGAACCAAGATATCTCCGTGTCGCTGCAAACAGATTTACTGCTGCAGTGGGTGTTGAAATCTGAAGGGTTGCTGTCTATCAGCATTGATGATATCGATGTCGAAACGCGGCAATGGCTGAACGGGGCCGACATTGGGCAGCTTCTGGTCATGGCGCTCCGCACCTCTCCTGAGCATGAACCGTATGGAATCGCGATCGCCGCGGATCGACTAGATCGCTATTGGTCAGAGCGCCAACTCAACACCATGACAAGCCTGATGGGACAGCTGGCTTGGTCTCGTCGTCACCTGCTGCTGACCCAGTTGCTTACCGAGCGAAAGGGCCAACTTGAGCAGTTGAATTGGTATAAGCATCGCCGGTTAGAGGAGATGTATCGCATCTTAGGCGTTGGGGTGAAACGGTTGAATGACATGGGAACTCAGCCCGATGCACTGTCCAGTATGCGCCACCAGCAGGTGCTTCGCCACTTGGGCAGCTTGCTCGCTAGCATGAGCCCCATGCTCAAAAATGAACAGTGGCAGTTTCATAGCAACTATGAAACGGTGGCGCTGCCCAGCTTACTCAAGCGATCGCTCGAACGGGTCGAAAGCTTAATCAAACAGCGGCAGCTGTGGTCTCAGGTTCACAATGATGGCACCGTCAACATCGGCGGAGACATTGCCAAGATTGAACTGGTGCTGTGTGAACTGCTAACGCTAGCCTGCTTGCGATCGCCCTCTGGCGGTCGCCTCGACATTTGGTGCCGCGCGCTCGACGCCCGCTGGCTAGAACTTTCCATCACCGACCACGGCATCATTGAACCACGGCTGCTGGAAGAACTGCATATGGGGCGATCGCCCGATTTGCTGGCTCCATCCATTCTCAACAACCCGCCTGGCTTGCATCTGGCCGTGTGCCAGGCGATCATGCAGCAACTGAGCAGTGAATTTACGCTGTATCGTCTAGAGGATGGGCGCATCCTCAGCCGCTTAGTGCTACCCATCGCGGCCCAAACTCCCCCATCGCGACCTCAATCCTAAGAGCGTCGGCAAATTCCTAAAAATTGCCCAATAAAATAGGCATGAGTCCTCACGTAGCTATCGTCTCGTGAGAATTCATGCCTGGGTTATGAAGCGCCAGCACTGTTGATGCTTGAGTGCATTGGCTTCAGCGCACTGTGACTAACGTAGGCTCTGCCTTGAGCTGAACGCTACGGCTCAAAGCCGCTCACAATTCCTCAAGAGCCCGAACTCAGCTAGCTCAAGCGCGATGCGCTTAGTAGAGCGCTTCTTCCTGGTGGGTCAGAATCGAGCAATCAGACGTTGGATAGGCGACGCAGGTCAGCACATATCCAGCTTCGATTTGGTCATCATCCAAAAACGACTGGTCAGATTGGTCAACCGTACCAGACTGCATCTTGCCAGCACAGGTAGAGCAAGCGCCAGCTCGGCAGGAATAGGGCAGGTCTACGCCTTGTTCTTCTGCAGCATCCAGAATATACACATCTTCAGCGACCTCAATGGTCGTGTTCAAGCCTTCGCTCTCGTTGACTAATGTGACCTTGTAGCTTGCCATGCAGCTTTCCTCTCAAGTTTAGAAACGGTAGCGGAAGTGCATACCCAATCATTGAATATTGAATTGCGTTACCGACACTTCCACACTCTGATACTACGAGAAATCCTTTAGCCTGTGATCTATTCTGGGTAGATGTTGTGAACGGGATTCGTAATCAAACAAGCAGGTTTAATCCGAAATTACTTATGGTTGAAGCGGCAATTGAGCAGGGCGATCGCTCCTAGTCAAGCCACGATGCCTGCACATTTGCCCATCCACTCCATTCCCTCAAGACCTATATGCTTTAGACTTTTCAGCTATTGCTCAGATTGATATTGATGATGTTGGTTGTAAGGATTGCTACAGCTTTTTGCTGAATTGAAGATAAAGCAATACTGATTGGAAATGAGTGAATAGGGCAATAATCTTGATGAAACTCCGCGACTTTGAAAAGACCCGCCTCAAACAATAGAAATTAGTCTTTTTTAGTCTTTTTAATCAATACAATAGGGAAGAGTTATTAATGACGCCGATGTAATTTAATTTAGGGGCGATCGCACTAGCGAGGGTTGCTATATTGCACGCGGGTTCTCGTGCTGCAGAAGCGCCGCTACACAGGGTTAAGCGGGGCTAAGCGCGCCATATATTGGCAATTATTAGCAATCGTAGGTTAACGGGCACGGCTATCTAGGCAGATCATGCAGCAGATTGGAGTTGGAATTGTAGGCACGGGCTATGCCGCCAAGGCACGAGTCGAAGCGCTAGCAGATGATGAACGCGCACAGGTGGTGGCGGTGTCTGGGCGCAATCCTGACCGTGTCCATGACCTCAGCGATCCCCATGGGGCATTGGCGCTCTCAGACTGGCAAGAGTTGATGCAGCAGTCGGCAGTAGACTTGGTCATCGTCGCCACTTTCAATCGGGATCACGGGGCGATCGCCCAGGCCGCACTTCAAGCTGGCAAGCATGTGATGGTGGAATATCCCCTGGCCCTAGAGTTGGCGATGGCTGAGCAGTTAGTGACCCTGGCACAACGGCAGCAGCGGATGCTGCATGTGGAGCATATCGAACTGCTCAGTGGCATTCATCGAGCGATCGCCCGAGCCTTGCCCGCCATTGGCACACCGCTCTATGTGCGTCATTGCACGCTCAATCCCCAGCGCCCCGCCCCTAGCAAATGGACCTATCGCCTGGATGAGTTTGGCTTTCCGCTGGTGGGGGCGCTCTCTCGCATTCATCGGCTAACCAACCTATTTGGCCGGGTGGCGACAGTTAGCTGCCAAACGCAGTATTGGCAACATCCTACGGATGCCAACACCTTTACCACCTGTCTATGCAGCGCCCAACTGCGGTTTGTCAGCGGCGTGATCGCAGATGTGGTGTATGGAAAAGGAGAGTCGCTGTGGCAGCCCGAACGCAGCTTCAGCGTGCAGGGGCAGTTGGGGTCTGTCGTGGTGGAGGGCGATCGCGGCGAACTGATGGTAGGAGAGAATCGGCAATCCCTCGACCTCGGGAGTCGCAAAGGCCTCTTTGCCCAAGACATCGCCGCCGTGCTCGATCACCTGACCCTAGGCAAACGCTTATATGTAAACGTGCATGACAGCCTCTACGCTCTAGCGGTAGCAGAAGCAGCCCGTCGCTCCGCTGACTCTGGCAACACCGTGGCCCTGTCGGCCTAGCGGCGGCCTAGCGACATAGCAGATTGGGAATGCCCTCACAGCCACCGGGAACAGTACCCCGAGTTTTGGAGCCACCCCAAGCACAGCAGTAATAGCGCTGCTCCTCTGAAAACCGCTGCACATTGCTAAAGTCAGCGTTCTCAATGACCGCTCCCGTTTGCTCGCCGGTCGCATAGTTAGGGGGCAACGCCCGACTCCGGGGGGTTGCAGTTTGCGCAGAGCCATAAAAAAAGCGAACCCCAAACATATCTGAGCCAGACAAAATAGCATCGACTAGAATCGTGCGCGATAGATTGACTCTGACTAAGTCGCAGCGGTGCAGATTAGCGCGGATCAGGTTGGCATCGCTCAGATCCGTCCATCGCAGGTCAGTAGCAGACAGATCTGCGCCTGCCATCATCACGCCCAAATCCACTACGCGCACGCCGTTGTAGCGGTCTTCTTCATAGCCCCCAGCGCCATCCAGGATCGCACGTCCCAAGATGCGATCGCGCTTAAGCGGACTGAGCAACTTTGACCGCGACAGAAACCGCAATACCTTGGCTTTGCCTGTTCCATCGATGCTGCTGAGAATCGCTGCTGTTCGTCCTTCGGCGATCGCCCGCTCTTGGGGCCAGTCTTCCAGCAGCCCCTCTGCATCCAATACCAGTTCTGAAATGCCCTGAAAGTAAGAATCAATCGTTTGCTGCTGGGTGATGAGGTTTTGCTGAATCGTCAAATCTCGCGAGATGACGTACTGCCGCCAGGCCACATACACCGCCAGCACCGCAATCAAAATTTGCCCCAACGCCCCGACCACTTCGCCCGTAGCGCCCACTGCATCCCAATTGAGCGAGCCATACCACCCGATAAAACGCTGCCACAAACCGCTGTAGCGCAGCAGCAACGGCAGGCTAATGGCACTTCCCACTAGGGCGACCAAATTGGCCCGCTGCTGTGGCGATAGCACCTCCGCCAAGATTGGCTCTAGGCTTAGCCAGAATACTCGCCCTGCGAGCAGCAGCACCGCTACCCCAGACAGAATTACCATCCACGACACGGTTAGCAGCGCACCGGTAATAGTGATGGCGATCGCCAGCAACAGCAGCAGTATCAACAGCGGTGCCGTCGTGTTTTCAGAGTCTGAGCCCTGGGTTGAATTGCGGTTGGGACGCTCAGGCATAAATCCCAACCCTTCTATTTCGCTGTCAGGGCCAAAGCGTTCAACATTAGCATTTTGTAGACTTTCATTTTGGTGGGGGGGAATGCCGGGGGGAACTGGCACCCCTGCTGGCGTTCCGTTGCCCGACAGTGGCAGCGAAGAATTGGGGCGAGATGTCATAACAAGAGTTACCAGATGCAGAAGAAGCTAGCGGCGGACGATTCATGCCTGCACCAGGCTAATGCTGCGATCGCCGCTACACTACCCCTTATTCTGCCTGCAAAACAAGAATTCCGACAGCGTTTCCCAATTGGTTCCAGTCGAGGCTAGTTTATGGGGGCGAGCCTCGCGCTGCACTTGCCCCTGCTGCACCGCTAGCTGCAGCGTGTGGAGCGCATCGGCATCAGAGGGCTTAACCTGTTTTACCGCCAGCAGTTGGCGAATTAAGCCCTCCGATTCAACGCTGAGGCATCCGGTCTGAAGTGCAGATTCTACTAATCGTTCAATCATGGGCTATGTCCTGAGCTTTGGGGTTAGCAGGGTAGCGAGATGGGGGAGTTGGGCGCGGGGTAGGAACGGATCTCAATAAGACGCGGATTTCAATAAGACACGCTGGCAACTGTCTGTCATGACTACAAAATGCATCATCAATGGGGATAGAGTGCTCATTTTGCTAACCCGTGTTCATCACTAAAAGCGCCTAATCCTCTAAAGTGGTCATTCACCTTTAGTTAGCTAAGTCGCTCCTTGATGGCTATCTTAGCGATCGCCCTCCTGGGCGGATCTAGGGGCTCAACCCCTGATTGCGCTATAGATCCCGAGCCTTGAACACATAGCTGGTGAGTATGTCTAACTATGCCGGGGAATCAATAAATTCCCATTGATCTCACACCCCCCAATGCCGTGACCCTAAGCAATAGCCACTGTGAGAAAGATCACTGACAAAAACTACAGATTCAACAGTGTCCGCGGGAGTCAACTCACCCCAGTTCGGGTTAGAACGGGTATTGAGGCACGATCCATTCAGGGTTTGAGCGTATCCCAATCTCAGATTAACTAGAATTTAGAGAATGTTGGATGAGCCTTGTTTGCATTAGTTCTGGGTATGTGGGTAAATTTCCCGTCCATCTTGGAGTTTCTGAGATACACTTTTTGGGAAAAACAGGTGTTCTTTTGGGCGATCGCCCGAATTGAATGGGGTGCTTGAAGCGTTCGCAAGACCGGCAGCGGCAGGCTTGCGACAGACGTGCGAAGACGATGTGACGCCCTGAATTGCGATACCCCAGTGGTCGAGGAGAGAGAGGTCATGATGAATGGAGAGCAGATGATTCAGCCAGCCGCGCTACAACTGGCAAGAACCGGAGATTTTCGGGCGATCGCCTACTGGTTGAATTTATCCCTAGTGCCCCAGGGTGTGTTTGCTCGCGTCGCTGCTGATCGGCCTGGAGTGTTGCTGGTGCTGCTGGAGTTTTTTCGACTGCCCCGGCGCGATCGCCTTAACCAAGTAGTGTGTCAGCGGCTGTTGCGGCTCAACTCTAGCCTGATCGATGGCGTTCGCATCATCACTCGCTTTGCCGATAGCAACGATATTCAATGGGATACCTCGATTCGACTGCGATCGCCCCGCAAAGCTGCACCCCAAGCACGCCTTCACCGCCCATCTGCCCCTGCCCTCACGCCTCGCGCCTCTCGGTCACGCCGCAGCCGCAGAGGAATGACACCCGCTGCCGCCTCTGCCACACATCCCCTCGCTGCAAACTCTTCCCTGCTGCCGCGTCGTCGGGCTAGGCGATCGGCACCTGCGCCTCTTACTGCTGCTCCAGTGCCCCTGATGGCCGCAGCCTCTCTCCAGCGGCGACGCCCCCCAACGGCACGTTCGTCGGCCTCTCGGCGCAAACTGCGGCGGCGGCGCGCGTCAGTGGTGACGCCTGCCATTGCGCTGTGGTCGCGGCACGTTTTGCTGCAGTCGACCCGCTATGCCTTTGCCGCTGCAGATAGCCTAGAGCTGCAAATGAAGCGGGCGATCGCCCAGTCCACTCGCTACGCCTTTATCGCAGCGGATACGCTAGAGGAGCAAGCGCGGGCGATCGCCCAATCAGCGCAGCAGCTTCCCCCGGCACAGGTCAAGATGCTAGCCACCACAGCCGCTGCCGTATTTTTGCTGGGGATTGGGGCAGAGATGATTCGGCCCCAGTTGATGCCGCCTCAGTCTGGACGCACCGCCGGAGTACGCCCCGGACAGCCCGCCCCCTCAAATGCAATCGCGAATCGCTCGGCTGATGCACCCATTACTCTCACCTTTAGCGGCAATCCGCTATTAAATCCATCGCAGTTGCCGCCTTTGGTCTCCCCAACCACGTCCATAGAACCGTCTATAGACTCATCGGCAGGCTCTTTCACCGACGTCAGCGAACTCAGCCCTGCCTCGGCCTCAGCAGCAGCGGGCGCGGCACCCATCGAATCAATGCAGACGCCCGATATCTATGTGTCAAACCTCGATCAACCCCTAGATGTGTACTCCGGCACAGAAGGGATTGCGGCGATCGCCACGATTCAGGCCATGCAAGATGCTGGCGTGGGCATCGTCAACGTGTCCAATGCATCCTTCATGAAAGATGGGGAAGGGGACTTGCTCAAAACCATCGACAGCCTTAAAGAAGTAGGCATTCGCCCCATCGGAGCCGGACGCAACCAACACGAAGCGCGCCGCCCTCAAATTATTGACGTGCGGGGTAAGCGAATTGGCTATCTGAGCTACTCAGAGGGCGATGAATTTGCTGCGGGTCTGTGGCGAGCTGGCATGAACCCTGCGCTGCACGAGCGCATTGCTCGGGATGTGGCAGATATGCAAGACCGAGCCGACTGGACGGTAGTGAACTATCACTGGAATCAGGATCTCTCCAGCTATCCGGCAGAGTGGCAAGTGACGCTAGCCCACTTGGCAATTGACCATGGTGCAGATTTGGTGGTGGGCTACCATCCCCAAGCGCTGCAAGGGGGCGAGATTTATAAGGGACGGGCGATCGCCTATTCTCTCGGCAATTTTGTGTTTCAGCCCGAGGCCTCCGCAGACTCCCCAACCGCCGCAGACTATGATTCCGCCGTGCTCAAAGTTTCGATCAATCAAGACCAAATGAAACTGGAATTTCTGCCAGTGCAGGTGCAGCAATCTCAACCAGCGATCGCCCAGGGGAATAAAGCTGACGCTATTTTGACCTATTTAGAGCAAGCATCGGCGCTGTTTCTAGAACCAATGAAATCCACCATCATTCTTGACCGCAGCACCAATACCATCGTGCCTGCGCCGTCCCCAGCTGCCAGTCCCACCCATGAAGCAGCGCCACCTTCTGGCGATGACTCGTTTATTTCCTATCCTCAAGCTCCAGCGTCATCTGACCTAACCTCTGATGATGAAACCGATCCCGTTAATGCCGTAACCCCAGACCCACAAAAGCAGCAAGAGCCGTTTACCGATTCCGAGACCGACCCCTTCACCGATTCTGCAAACCCTGCTTCGGGTGCAGATCAAATCGATAAATCCATGACGCCATCTCCGACAGCGCCTGAGCCAGCAGAGACTCCAGCCAAATCTCTCTCAGATTTGGTAGAACCAGAACAGGCAGACGATGGCGCCCTCAGCCCCTTTGCAGAGCCTATGTTGCCAGAAGACCATTGGGAACTCACAGAGCCTTAGGTGTTGAGTGAGACATAGGTGCCTGGACCCATTTGGTGTAGCGTAGAACTAATTTAACAGGGCTAACGCCCAGACTTGACACCAGCAAACCTGGGTGAGCTGATCCAAATCCACAGGCTGCTGCACAACGGGCAAACAGGCTCCCGAACCTCCTTTTACGATTTACATTGAGGGCAAAATACTCTTGTATTCCATTACAACCGAGCAGCAACAGTTTCTTACCTACATCCTCGCCGACGAAACGGCGGGCACTCGGCTGGAGGTGGTTCCAGAGCGAGGCGGACTCATTACCCGTTGGTTTGTTGAGGGAGAAAGCTTGCTCTACATGGATGAAAACCGGTTTGCTGACCCGGCGATGTCGGTGCGGGGGGGCGTGCCGATTTTGTTTCCTATCTGCGGCAATCTGCCTGATGATAGCTACCGCCTGCATGATCAAACTTTTCACCTTAAGCAGCACGGTTTTGCGCGCACGTTGCCTTGGCAGGTGGATGATGCGGCGTCCGAGGCGTCTGCTGAAGGTGCTAGCTTGGTGCTGTCGCTCCAGAGTTCAGATGAAACGCGATCGCACTATCCCTTCGAATTCAAGCTGGTATTTACCTATCGGCTGCAAGGGCGATCGCTCATCATTCATCAGCAGGTCATGAATCAAGGCGACGAGCCATTGCCGTTTTCGCTGGGGCTACATCCCTATTTTGCTGTGGCAGACAAGTCCCAGCTCCAGTTTCAGATTCCCGCTACAGAGCTGATTGATCAGATCAACCGCACCAGCCACCCGTTTCAGAATCAATTTGATTTTGAAATGGATGAAATTGATGTCATTTTCCCCGATCTGTCGTCACAGCAGGCTACGGTTGTTGACCTGAATGCCCAGACCCAACTGATCTTCGAGGCCGATCCATACTTTTCTGCGATGGTGTTTTGGACGGTGAAGGGCAAAGACTACTATTGTTTGGAACCCTGGAGCGCTCCACGCAATTCACTCAACACAGGCGATCGCCTCACCCTGTTGCCCCCCCAGAGCGCCCTAGAAACCACGTTTAGCCTTCAGCTTAATCCACTACGCTGATGGGTGCGATTGCATCACATTCGCTCGAATTTTGGAGTCCGTTCAAAATCTCAGAAATCATTCCCAAATGGGAACAGACTATGCTAATTTGGTATACGGCGTGTCAATGCGCCATTGTTGGGTCGCTAGCTCAGCGGTAGAGCACTCGGCTTTTAACCGATCGGCCCTGGGTTCGAATCCCAGGCGACCCATATGATGAATCCGTAAGGCCGTGCTGGTCGCGCACAGCCAACATGGTTCGGCGTCTACACAGCACAGCGGCTGTTCTAACCCTTTCGACAATTGCAAAATCCTAAAAAAGGGGATGTAGCGCTTTGCGCTACATCCCCTTTTTTAATGGGCTAGGTCTTCAATTAAGAAGCTTTTACTGCTTCTAGCTGACGCCGCACGGGGCTGGTTGAAGCCGCTTGAGGCGTTTGCATGAGGAACACTAGCAATGGGTTGCTCTTGATTTCGCGTCGCATCTGGCGGCGAAGCTCAGACTCTAAATGAGCCTCTACCCGCGCCCAGTCTACGTCTGAAGCATCCGCTTCGAAGTTGTTGGTAAACTCCTTCCAGCGATCGCCCAACGCTGTTTCAATCGTCTTGGTGATAGATTGCTCAAACCGAGCTTTCTCAGTAGTCGTTACTACTCCCCGCAGATGGACTTCGGGCTTTGTCAGCAACTTACCATCCCAGCCAATCGTAGCTGCAATAGTGACAACGCCTTCTTCTGCAAGCTGTTGCCGCTCTTTTAGCACCTGATCATGCACCACACCCGAGCGAGACGAGTCAACCAACTCAATGCCAGAAGGCACCGTGCCCGCGACTCGAATGGCTTCGGGTTCTAACTCCACCACATCACCATTGTTGATAATTACCATATTCTCGGCAGGAACGCCCATGCTTTGAGCTGTCTCTGAATGCTTCACCAACATGCGGTGCTCGCCATGTACTGGCAAGAAGAATTTTGGCTTGGTTAACGCCAGCATTAGCTTCTGATCTTCTTGGGCTCCGTGTCCCGACACATGTATGCCCTTGTCACGGCCATACACCACATGCGCCCCTCGCATCATGAGTTGGTCAATGGTGTTAACCACCGCAATTGTATTACCGGGGATGGGGTTTGCCGAGAAGACAACCGTATCGCCCTCACGAACCCGAATTTGCTTGTGCTCACCTCGCGCAATGCGGGTTAGCGCGGCCATGGGTTCCCCCTGGGAGCCTGTGGTGAGAATCAACACGCCTGCATCGGGCAGTTTATGAGCCACGTTGAGAGGCACAAATAGATCGTCATCGCATTTCATATAGCCCAGCTTGCGCGCATGGGCAATCACGTTCAGCATAGAACGGCCTACGACTGCCACCTTTCGGTTATTCTTCTTCGCCAGTTCTAGAATCATGCTGACGCGGTGAACAGAAGAGGCAAACGTGGTGACCAGCAGCCGCCCTTTGACCTGACTAAATACGCGATCTAAATTGGGGAAAACGGAGCGCTCGGAAGGCGTGTGCCCCGGCACCTCAGAATTAGTTGAATCACTAATGAGGCAGAGTACGCCCCGCTCACCATGCTCAGCTAGGCGCTGAAAATCGAACGCCTCGCCATCAACGGGCGTGTAGTCAAACTTGAAATCACCCGTGTGGATGACGAGACCCACAGGAGTGTGAATCGCCACACTGAAGCTGTCTGCCATGGAATGAGTATTGCGGATGTATTCCACTAGGAAATACTTGCCAATCCGAACAACATCGCGCGGCCGAACAGTTCTTATTTCGGTGCGGTCGGCAACACCCGCTTCTTCTAACTTGCCCTGCAGCAATGCCATTGCTAGGCGAGGCCCGTAGATTACCGGAATATCGAACTGTCTGAGGTGAAAGGGGATGCCGCCGATGTGATCTTCATGCCCGTGAGTGACGACCATACCTTTGATTTTGTGGCGATTGTCTCGCAGGTAGGTTGTATCTGGAAGCACGATGTTGACGCCGTGCATTCCATCGGTTGGGAAGGCTAAACCTGCATCTAGCAAGATGATTTCATCATCGTATTCGAAAACACAGGTATTTTTGCCAATTTCGTGAAGCCCACCTAGGGGAATAATTTTCAAAGAAGGTGCTGTTTTTGATTGTGTCATGTATGTCCTTGTAACTAGAGAAACTAGAAATTATGTGATGAACGAGAGCTGAGAAAGAGATCTGGAAACTTAGCTGAAACTTTGAAGGGCGATCGCTCGACTGCTTGGAAATTGGGAGCGATACACCAAGGCTGTCGCCTGAAGAGACCGGGCAAGCGCTGGATACGCAAAGACTAGAGGCTTAAGCCTTATCTGACCAACGACGGGGCTGTAAAAAACTTCACAGGTGAGAGACGCACGTCGTTTAAGAAAACACGGTTAGCGGATAACGCCATAGGGGATGTTGGGTACTAGATTTGTGCTGAAAGTCTAAGGACTAGCTGGCTGCGCCCATCAAAGATTGAGTTGTAGAAAGCTTAAGATGGAATACCAATTGTCAATTCTTATGGGTAATTCACAATGGATCAAGAAAGGCTCAAGCCATCTAGAAATGGCGAGCTGAGCTTTAATTTTGGATCTTGTGATGTGTGGGCGATCGCCCTGCTATGCCCTACAACCTGCGCTTTGCCGCAATGGCTCAGGCTCGAGATGGAAGTGCTAGATCCGCAAGAATCGGCTTTAGAACGTCTGTTAATGCTTCTAAGTCGTCGCTCAGGGGCAACCGAGTAGTGCCGACAGACCAACCTAGTAAGTTGAGTGCAACCTTTAGAGGAATTGGGTTTGTGGTTACGAACAATGACTTAAACAACGGCAACAGCTTGAGATGAATATCTAGAGAAACGGCAGGTAACCCCTGCTCAAATGACTGAACCATGCGTTGAATTTCTGTCCCAACCAGATGGCTAGCTACGCTAACGACACCATAACCGCCAGCTGCCAGTATAGGAAGGGTAAGCACGTCATCCCCAGAGTATATCAAGAAATCTGAGGGTGCCAGACGACGAATCTGACTTACTTGCTCTAGACTACCACTCGCTTCCTTTATCGCCACGATATTTGGCAATTCTGATAGATGTGCAGTGGTTTCTGGAAGGAGATTTTGCCCAGTTCTCCCAGGTATATTGTACAGCATCATGGGTAAATCGGGACTAGCTTCGGCGATCGCCCGAAAATGCTGATACAGTCCAGCCTGTGGCGGCTTATTGTAATACGGCACAACCTGAAGCGAGCCATCTAGTCCCAGCTTTTCGGCCTTTTGAGTGGCGGCGATCGCCTCCTGGGTCGAGTTTGAACCGGTTCCAGCAATCACCTTAGCCTTGCCCGACGTGGCCCGCTTCACGACCTGAAACAGCTCATACTCCTCTTGCCAGGTCAGCGTTGGTGACTCTCCCGTCGTGCCGCAGACAACCAGTGTATCTGTGCCATGATCGGCCAAATAGTCAGCCAGTCGCTCAGCCTCCTCATAATTGAGAGAGCCGTCCTCTGCAAAGGGCGTGACCATGGCTGTTAAGACATGTCCAAATATACTCACAGTTTTGATAAACTCCTCACACACATGCGCGGCCAACCATCAGCCGCAACGTCGAATCATGCCCGCAGACTGGCCTCTTTAGAAATCAATCCCAATCTATCTGGGAGGTGCTGTTGCAGACAAGGATGCAGATGCTGTCGGCGTTAGCCATTCATTTGCAATCAGCAATTCTGCGATCTGCACTGCATTGAGCGCAGCGCCTTTGCGCACCTGATCGCCACACAACCATAGTTCTAACCCACAGGGATGAGACAGATCCTGGCGAATACGTCCTACTAGTACATCATCCTGCCCTGTGGCATCCATTGGCATTGGAAAGTAATTTCGTTGCCAGTCGTCGACCAGCTTAACACCGGGCGCTTGACTCAAAATCTGCCGCGCTTGCGCTGGATCAAACGAGCGCCCAAACTCCAGATTAATAGCTTCAGAGTGAGCGCGCAAGACGGGAACCCGTACACAGGTAGCCGAAATTCGCAGATCTGGCACCGCAAAAATTTTCCGCGTCTCGTTGACCATTTTCATCTCTTCCTCACAGTACCCCTGCTCATTGAGCGGCGTGTTGTGGGGAAATAGATTGAACGCTAATGGATATGGGAACGACTCAGTTGGTGGCGGAGTGCCATCCAGAATGGCTCGCGCTTGCGCTTTCACCTCTTCCATTGCCCGTGCCCCTGCCCCGCTGGCAGATTGGTACGTAGCGACTACAATTCGTTTCACAGGCTGCACTCGATGGAGAGGATACACCGCCAAGTTCATCAAAATAGTGGTGCAGTTGGGGTTGGCGATGATGCCATTATGCTGTGCTGCGGCCTGAGGATTAACTTCTGGCACCACCAGGGGCACATCCGGCCGCATACGAAAGGCACTAGAGTTGTCGATCATGACTGCGCCCGACGCCACAATGGTCTCAGCCCAGGTCTTAGAGATCGAGCCACCGGCAGAGGCTAAAACGATATCGACGCCTGAAAACGAGCGATCGCCCACCACCTCTACGGGCACCGCCTCACCACGAAACGTCAGCGACTGGCCCGCTGAGCGGGGCGACGCCAACAGCGACAGTCGAGAAATAGGAAAATCCCGCTGTTCTAAAATCTGAAGCAACTCTGTGCCAACAGCTCCTGTTGCCCCTAAAACCGCCACATGATATGACCGCGACAAGCGAGTAACCTCCCTAAATTGATGCGAATTAGATAAACGAATAGTTCATAACTGGAAATTAATAGCTGGAAAATTTAATGCCTAGACAACGTCTCTGGATAACTCTTGATCTTATCGAGACAGATGTACTCAACTTCTATGTAGTCCAGCAATAGTCAATTCTATAGTCTATAGTCGAGCCGCCAAATCATAATGCTAAACCAACACAGCAAATGAGTTGAAATTTACGCTGATCGTGCTGTATTGTCCACCCTGCGAGACGCCTAGAGCCTCTATCCAAACATCCGCGAGACCCAGTTGGGCCAAATGCTCAAGAAAACCTTGCAGATTTACGGCAATTCTCAAGGCTTGCCTCAATGATCCGCTAACATAGCATATTGCAGTGTTACCCCGCCTTGGGGGTAGCCTATCAACCGCGCAACGAGAGAATCAATGAAAGTCACCCAGGAAAAACTGCCCGCCAGCCAAGTCGGTTTGGAGATTGAAATTACGCCTGAAATGACCAAACAGGCCTATGAAAAAACGTTACAAAAGTTTGCGCGCAATGCCAATATCCCTGGGTTTCGCAAAGGTAAAGTTCCCCGCCATGTGCTGGTAAGCCAGTATGGCAAAGGGATCAAGGTTGCTGCTATTGAGGACTTGATTGACGACAGCGTTAAGCTGGCCATTGAGCAAGAAAAAATCGACGCGATTGGCTCTATCGAACTGCGATCTTCGTTTGAGGATTTGATCGGGCAGTATGAACCTGGGTCGCCTCTAACGGTGGCGGCGGTGGTGGATGTGCCTCCAGAAGCCAAGCTTAATCAATGTGCTGGGCTAACTGTTCAGGCTGAGGAGGTCATCTATGAACCCTCGATAGTAGATGAAACGCTGGAGTCATACCGGGAGCGGCTAGTAGCCCAAGTGCCAGTAGAAGGCCGCGCAGCTCAGGAAGGGGATTTAGCTGTAGTAGATTTTAAGGGACGCTTGGCCGACGCGCCCGACGGAGAAGAACCGGCTGAGATTGTCGGTGGTAGCGCCGAAAACTTTGAGCTAGAGCTCGTAGAAGGTAAGTTCATCCCCGGATTTGTGTCAGGCATGGTGGGGATGGCGATTGGCGAGACTCGCGACGTGGACGCTGTCTTTCCCGATCCCTACCAGCAAGAAGACTTAGCTGGCAAAGCTGCAGTTTTTACCATTACCCTAAAAGAGCTAAAGGAAAGAGAGCTGCCTCAGCTCGATGACGACTTTGCGCAAGAAATCAGTGACTTTGAGACATTGGAAGAATTGCGTGCATCGATAGAAGAACGCTTTACCCAGGAGGCCGAAGATAAAACGAAGAGCAACAAACAAAACGCGCTATTGGGAGCCCTGCTCGAGCATTTAGAGGTAGATCTGCCTGAAACGCTCGTTCGTCGTGAAACCGACCATATGATTACACAAACTGCTATGCAGTTTAGTAATCAGGGAATGGATGTGAAGCAGTTGTTTACGCCAGAGATCGTCAGCAATTTGCGAGAGCGGAGTCGCCCTGAGGCGATCGCTCGACTACAGCGCACCATGGCTCTGGGTGAAATCGCCAAGCTGCAATCCCTAACTGTGACCGAAGAAGAAGTCACCGCAAAAGTTGAGGAAGTGCTGGCAGACCTAGGGGAGGAACCCGGCATTGATCGCGATCGCCTTGCTGCAGTACTCGAAGAAGAACTGCTGAAAGACAAAATCTTTGGCTGGCTAGAGGACAACAACACGGTTGAGCTTGTCCCAGAAGGTACTCTGACCCCACCCGATGCAGATGACGCACTGGATGGCGTCGCGGCTGAGGACGATGCAACCGACGAAGACGACGAAGCCTCTGCAACCGAACCTGCCGCTGAAGCGGTAGTCGATGTAGCGGCTGAAGCGGTGGCCGACACAACGGCATCATCTACTGATACTGATGATATTGAAGACGACGCCGCTTCTACGCCCGCCGCAACCCGCAAACGCAGCACGAAAGGCAAAGCGTCTCAAGGCGGCGAGGCAGATTAGCCTGAACTCAAGGGTTAGGCTAAAGTCTAGCCCCAGCCTCTTATTCCTTAGCCGATTCAAGCGGGTCTGTCAGAACAGCCAGCCGTGTGAGCTGAGTCCTCACGGCTGGCTGTTCTTAAGCGGATGCTCTACTAGAATGGATGCAGCAGTCAGTTATTGAGCCGATATTGAGCCAAAGCCCATGTTTGAAGCCCTGAGCGATCGCCTAGAAGGAGCTTGGAAGAAGCTTCGCGGTCAAGATAAAATCTCGGACGCCAACATTCAAGACGCCTTGCGGGAAGTGCGTCGTGCCTTGTTAGAGGCCGATGTCAGCCTGCAAGTGGTAAAAGAATTTATTACAGACGTGCAGGACAAGGCGCTGGGGGCAAGCGTCATTGCGGGTGTGAATCCAGCCCAGCAGTTCATCAAAATTGTGAACGACGAGTTGGTGTCGGTGATGGGGGAGGAAAACGTCCCCTTGGCGACGGCAGACATCGCACCTACCATCGTTCTGATGGCAGGGTTGCAAGGAACCGGGAAAACGACTGCCACCGCCAAGCTAGCACTGCACCTGCGCAAGCAAGACCGCAGCACCCTCTTGGTCGCAACCGACGTATACCGTCCGGCGGCGATCGACCAGCTCATCACCTTGGGCAAGCAAATCGGCGTACCCGTATTTGACATGGGGTCAGACGCAAACCCCGTCGACATTGCCCGCCAGGGGGTAGCCAAGGCGAGAGAAGACGGCGTTGATACTGTAATTATTGACACCGCAGGCCGTCTGCAAATTGACCAGTCGATGATGGCGGAGCTGGCACAAATAAAAGACGCCGTGCAGCCTCACGAAGTGCTGCTAGTGGTCGATGCCATGACCGGGCAAGAGGCGGCAAACCTCACCCGCACCTTCCATGATGAAATCGGCATCACGGGTGCCATTCTGACCAAAATGGACGGGGACACGCGGGGTGGCGCAGCGCTATCAGTGCGGCGCATTTCAGGCCAGCCCATCAAGTTCGTGGGGGTAGGGGAAAAAGTTGAGGCGCTGCAGCCCTTTTATCCAGACCGCATGGCCTCGCGGATCTTGGGCATGGGTGATGTGCTGACGCTCGTAGAAAAAGCCCAAGAAGAAGTAGACATGGCGGAAGCTGAGCAGCTTTCCCAAAAAATTCTAGAGGCTCAGTTTGACTTTGATGACTTTCTCAAGCAAACTCGGCTGCTAAAAACGATGGGGTCGCTGGGCGGCATTGCCAAGCTGATTCCCGGTTTGAACAAGATTTCCAGCGATCAGCTTGAGCAAGGTGAAGCCCAGCTCAAACGGGCCGAGTCAATGATTCGCTCCATGACGATTCAAGAGCGCAAAAACCCTGACTTGCTAGCCAGTTCGCCGAGTCGCCGCAAGCGCATTGCCGGTGGTTCTGGGCATGGGCTGAACGATGTCAGCAAACTGGTGAGCGATTTTCAAAAGATGCGATCGCTCATGCAGCAAATGGGCAAGGGCCAATTTCCGGGGATGCCCGGCATGGGAATGCCCGGCATGCCGGACATGGGTGGACTGCCCGGCATGGGCGGGATGCCAAGCGGCAATCGCGGTGGGTCAATGCCAGGGTTCCGAGGCTACCAGGGTGGGCTGACACCACCCAAAAAGAAGAAAAAAGAGAAAAAGAAAAAGGGCTTTGGCTCTTTGTAGCGGTTGGTTGCACGCTTACCCTCATGATGTGGGGTGAACCCTCGACACCGCAAAGGTTTCACCCAAATGCATCCTAAGATATTGCCCTACGGTTCTAGATCTGTACGCTAGGCCTGCAGGCGGCGCACCTCGTCAATTGCCTGAATCTGATCCCATCTATCTTGGTTTTGCGCTTCGATCGCGTTGAGTTCATCCAACCGCAGAAAAATGTGGCGGGTAAAGTCTTCAACATCGGGAAGTTGGTCGCCTAGGCTTGAGGCTTCTAGCTCAATATCAATCATGCCAACCGTTTGCTCATAGGCCTCGACTAGGCGGTGATTATGGGCAATCCGTTGATTGAGCAACCGCATCGCTGTTTCGATACTGCTGACCCGTGGTGCATAAAGGCTGGGGTTAAAGCGCATCATCTTACTGCGCAGCGCCTGCAATTGGCGAATGAGCACTGCATTATCCTGACTTTCTTGCCGCAGCGTCTGCATGTGCTCGTGCAGCGCGGTTTTTTGATTCACGAGTTTGAGTTCATCCATCAATCGAGCTTCAGTAGGGCGATCGCCATCTGGCATGGGCGACGTTAGCTCTGCAACATGAAACAGCCGCGACCCGAGCAGCACCGCCAGCCCAACCAACAGCACCCATCCCACATTAATCCCACCGAGAAGGGCCCCGACGCCAATCGCCATAGAAACGCCGCCCGCCTGCCCCTGACGGGTCTTGCCCGGCACAGGCGTAGGCAGCAGGCATCGCTTGCCTATCGAGTGGTTGTGAAGGGCAAACAAGGCCTCTAAGTTCTGGCCCCGCGTGGAGTAAAGGATAGAGATGCGATCGCCCGGACGAATGGGCAAAACCTGCGCCGTATCGGGCACCGAAAACGTAAGCTGCTTGAGTTCGCGCCCCGGCGTTGTCAATCGACCGCGATAGCGTCTGCGGTAGAGCTTGGGCAAGCGTGGCGATAAATACCACAACGGCTCTTTGCGAGAAACCCAATCAGACAACCGCCCAAACACCCCCTCATAGCTCACCTGGCAACTTGTACACTGAGCCCGAAACCAGCCATCTGCGGTAAACCGACCGAGAGCACGTGCGCACTTAGGGCAACTAACCAGAGAATTCATGCAGTACCTGAAGACCTATTCTGCTGTTATGACTGCTTTTTGGGCATTGGGGAAAGGGTCGAGCAACAGTTCTTAACGCGCGAGCAATGGCGGTGAGAGTCCCATGAGAGTCCCATTCGTGCGGTGTTCTGGGAATCTTGGACGATTTTAGGGGGCGAAGCTCCCTAAAATCGTCCAAGTGCGTAAGTCCTATACCCGTCAAAGGTGGCGGCTGAGGCTTTTATCCTGTTGATACCTCAGGTCGGGTTAAAACGGGTTTTGATGCACGTTACGTACGACACATCAAGGGGTTGAGCTTATCTCAAACTCAGATTGTTGATAGAA
This sequence comes from Kaiparowitsia implicata GSE-PSE-MK54-09C, assembly GCA_019359435.1. GTDB lineage: Bacteria > Cyanobacteriota > Cyanobacteriia > Elainellales > Elainellaceae > Kaiparowitsia > Kaiparowitsia implicata. The sequence goes on along the minus strand of JAHHHI010000071.1, from coordinate 79,729 downwards.
CATGAGTCTAATTCACAGTCCCTAAACTGCTCCAAAGAGGGGTGGTATGCAATGCGTACCCCCTCTCTTTGGAGCAGCTCAATCCCTTGTGCCACTAGCGAATAGGCGTGCCACAAGGATAGGTGGCAACAGGCTGAGGAACAGAGGCTCCATGATGGGCGGGAATGGGCGTTGTGACCTTTTCGCCATCGCGGGTGTTGCGAGCAGCGAGGTAATCGGTCTGGAGCCGCGCCAACATCTCATCTCGGCGATCATAGAGCCGCTTTAAAGGCCGTGCCGCACATTGGTTCATCACATACGCCCCAATGATGGGAAGTGCGATGGTGCTGTCGGTATAGCAGACGATGGTGTTAGGGAGTTCGTCGGGGTCTACCTTGCCCCAGCTCACCGCTTCGCTAGGAGTCGCGCCCGACAGCCCACCGGTGTCAGGTCGCGCATCGGTAACTTGCACAAAATAATCGTGGCCTCGCTCCTCAAGTCCCAACACTTCGTGGAGCTGCGGCTGAGTTTGCAGCAAAAAGTTTTTGGGACTGCCTCCCCCTAGGATCAGGGCTGCACTTTGCCCCTCAAGGCCTTCAATTCCTGAATTGCGGGCATCATAGGCGATCGCCGCTGTTTCGTTAACATCCAACGACGGATCAATCATGAGCTGAGACCCCTCCAGCGCTAGGGCCGCCACATTCATGCCGATAGAGCTATCGCCAGGTGACGAAGTATAGATAGGCACACCGCATTCATAGGCCGTGGACAATAGACAGGAATGCTGGACGCCCAGCTGTTTCTCAATGCCGTTGATGTATTTACCCAGCAGGTAATGAAATTCTGCAGTGCCCATCCGCTTCTGAAAGGGTTCTGCGCGCAGCAGCTCACGGATAAAGGCATCTGTTTCGAGCAGCACATCATAGCCAAACACGATATCGTAAATCCGAATCCGACCTTCTTGCCGCAGTTTGACATCGTCTACAAACGGATTGCTGGCATACAAATCGAGACCCAAGCCATAGTGCAAGTCGTGATAAAGATTGGCTCCTGTGCTGATCATCCAGTCAATAAACCCTGAGCGGATCAGCGGCGACAGCACTGATACCCCAAACCCGGCTGGGGTGAGTGCGCCAGATAGGCTGACAGCAGTGGTGACCCCTGGCTGCATGACCTCCTGAGATAGCAGGTGGCAGATTTCCCGCAGGCGAGCCGAGTTATAGGCGGTAAAGTAGCCGTCGATCAGATCGACCACGTTCATTGATTGAGAAATCGGCGCGGGTGCAATTTTGCGGCTAAGCAGTTTGGTCATGGGTATTCTCCCGAATTAATCCATAGATGACGTTAACAATGGCGTTAGATGTGGGTGCACTGTGAACCAAACGGCGAGATCCATCGCTGCCGCTGCTCAAGTGTGCCCAGGTTAAATGCATCCGTCTCATGACCTGATGCAAGGGATGGCTATGATGATTGAGTTTGCGCGGTTTGGGGATGAGCGTTAGCGCTGAGCAGAGGCGTCACTCTGCACCGTGAACGGTATTGCATGGGCGATCGCTCTCGACTAAACCATTGACACAGCAGACAGGCGCACCATGGCGCGCAGAATCTCATCGGACCAAAACGGGCTTGTGACAGGCTACACAGTGAGCTTCATTACAGCTCGACCCGTGCCATGGCCCGACCCCATACACGTGTGCAACAGACACGTGGCAGGGTGAAAGCTAACAAAAATTCAGTAATTAATTCAGCAACTAGAAACGATCGACCGAGGCTGCCATCAATATCAGCAGAAAAACACCAGGTTTATAGAGTTTTCCGACGGCAAACCAACAATTACAGGTCGATCAGCGCATACTAGGCCCTTCGCAACTGTCGGCCCGTGATAACCCAGGATCTGAGAGCCGTCTGCGCTGCAGCTTCATATCCAAGTGCCAAACGGGGAACCGCACGAGTTCCGCATATGAATGAAAGGTCAAATCAACGGCACCTTTAAGAACAATCGAGACAGTTCAAGATTAACACTAATCTTCAATCGCCATGGAGGTCTGATGACCAGACCGCATACCGTCACAATCCAGTCAGGGCTATCGCGAGGGCGGACGGCGGCTGTGAATTACAAATACAAATTAAAGATATGAATTATCAGAGAGTTTGCTGAAATAGGGTTTGCACAATCTCCCAAGCCGCTGCTGCTGCTTGGGGATGGTAGCTAGCACGGCGATCGCAAAAAAAGCCATGCTGTGCGCCGGGGTAGCAATGAATGTGGTGGTCAATCTGGTGTTGTTCTAGGGCAGCGGCGATCGCCCTCACATGCTCGAGTGGGATGCTAGCGTCGTCGTCCCCAAAAAAGGCATGGAGCGTGCCGGTGATGCGGGGCGTGTAACTGAGCGTAGGCGCACCATCACCAGGGCACCAGGTGGGAATGCCCGCCCCATAAAAGGAGGCCGTAGCGCGAACATCCGGCAGTGTTGCAGCCAGGTATGCCACATGCCCACCAAAGCAAAACCCAATACAGCCCATGCCGCCGGGCTTGACTTGGGGCAGACTGCGAAGATGGGCGATCGCCGCAGTCAAATCACTCAGCACCTCCTCCACCCGAGTGTGCTGTTTATACGCTCGCCCTTGCACGATGTCGGCCTCGGTATAGGCCGCTTCAAAGCCGGGAGCCTGCCGCTGGTAAATGGCCGGGGCGATCGCCACATAGCCCAACCGCGCAATTCGCTCTGTGACCTCGCGAATATGGGCATTCACCCCAAAAATTTCCTGAATCACAAGCACCGCCGGAAACACACCCTCCGCAGCGGGACGTGCCAAATAGGCATCAATCGTCAACCTGTCATTAGGAACGGCAACCCACTGTGTCGCAAGATCTAAGACGATGTCTGTCATGGAAACTCGACCCTAAGCGCTACAAAATCTCAAACCACTCACACAGCCACTGTCCAGGCAGTTAGGTTGCAACTACTCCAACGTATGACCTTCGTGACCACTCTGTCACACTCCAAGAAAACTCCGGGACAACTTTCGGCGGCTCCAACCCTACGGACAATTCCCCCGCCTCAGTCTGATGTGGCGTGTGCTCAGCGATTAGCAGTGCTGCCTAGTAGCCTACGCCCCAATGTCCACTCTGTCACGCTCCCCCAATTTTCACGCCGAACTCCCTCTTCCCAAGCCCTCAGCAGATTTTCATTCGCCTTCAGACTTATCCGAGTACACTTTATTGAACAATGGAGTAAGAGCTTTCTGGAATCAACTATGGTTTTGGTGTAGTTCTCAACGACTCCATCCGTTGAAGCTTTGCTTTAGCTTATTTTTGGTATTGCTCATCACGCCCCGACCTATGGTTGATTTTCATATCCAGGCAGACAGTGAAATTCCTGCCTCTAGCCAACTGTTCAACCAAATTCGTTTTGCGATCGCGTCGCGGCAGTTTCCGCCAGGGCATCGGCTGCCGAGCACACGCCAGCTTGCCATGCAGACGGGGTTACACCGCAACACCATCAGCAAGGTTTATCGTCAGCTCGAAGACGCTGGGTTTGTTGATGCGCGGGCTGGTGCAGGCATTTTTGTGCGCGCGCAGGGGGATGAAGGGGGCAGTGGCGGCAGTCGATCGCCCATTGTGGATCGGCATCCCATCGCCTATAAGCTCGTGCAAAAGAGCCTAGACGAGCTGCTGGCACAAGGTTGCACACTCAGCCAAGCGCGGGAGCTGTTTTTGGCTGAAATTGACTGGCGGCTGCGGTGCAGTGCGCGAGTGCTGGTGACCTCGCCCCGCGAAGACATTGGCGCTGGGGAGTTGATGGTGCGCGAGTTGCAGCAGGCATTACAAATTCCCGTGCAGTTGGTGCCGTTAGAAGAGCTAGAAGGGGTGCTAGATCAAGCCCGCGGCGGCACGGTTGTCACCAGCCGCTATTTTGTAGGCACGGCAGAGGCGATCGCCGCTCCTAAATCAGTTCGGGTCATCCCCATTGACATCTACGACTATCGCGAAGAGTTGCAGCAGCTTAAGACCATTCCATCCCATACCAATATTGGGCTGGTGAGCCTTAGCACTGGCATCTTGCGCGCCGCCGAGGTCATCATCCACAGCCTGCGGGGTGATGAACTGCTAGTGACCACCGCGCAGACAGAAGACCAGTTCAAACTCAATGCCCTAGCGCGCAACTCTCAAACGATTGTGTGTTTTGACCTGACCAGCCACGAAGCCGTGAAATCTGCAATTCAGCGGGTGCGGGATGACCTGATTCGTGCGCCGCGCATCGTCACCTGCGAAAACTACGTGGGTGAAAAATCCATTAATCTCCTAAAGCGAGAACTCGGCCTAGAATAAGCGCTGCATCTTAGATGGTTGCGCCATTGGGTTGCGGGTGGGTAGCCGTAAGCTTTTGACCTTGCATTGCCTACCAGATGAGACCAGTGGTAGGGCCAAGGGTGCTGTGATTCGCTTCAGACCGACCCAATATTGGGCATGTTAAGGGAATCCTTGGCATGATGGAGCAGGAAGATGCAGGTTTGGGAGGAAGGGGCGATCGCCATGAGAGAAACCGTCGAACAGGTGATGCACAACCTGAGCAAAACAGTGGTCGGCAAAACCGATGCCATCCAGCTGGTGCTCGTAGCGCTGTTCTCTGGGGGGCACGCCCTGCTTGAAGATGTTCCTGGAGTAGGCAAAACGCTGCTAGCCAAATCTCTGGCACGCTCAATCGATGGCATCTTTCAGCGCATTCAATGCACTCCCGACCTATTGCCCAGCGATGTCACCGGAACCAATATCTGGAATCCCCGCTCAGGCACCTTTGAATTTATGCCAGGGCCTGTCTTCAGCAACGTGCTGCTGACCGATGAAATTAACCGTGCGACCCCGCGCACCCAAGCGGCGCTGCTCGAAGTTATGGAAGAACAGCAGGTCACCACAGACGGTGTGACGCGCCCCGTTCCCAAGCCGTTTTTTGTGATCGCCACCCAAAACCCCGTGGAGTATCAGGGCACCTTTCCCCTGCCCGAAGCCCAAATGGATCGCTTTGCACTCGCGCTGAGCTTGGGCTATCCCACAGCGGCAGACGAACTGCAAATGCTGCAAGGATTAGGGCACCGCACCCCGATTGACGATCTGCAACCCTGCATTTCTCTCGACCAAGTGCAGCAACTGCGTCAGCGTTGCACCCAAGTTAAAGTAGAAACGCACCTACAGCAGTATATTCTTGATTTAGTGCGGGCCACCCGCCAGGATGAAGAGATTATCTTGGGGGCAAGTCCGCGAGGCTCTGTGGCACTCCATCGCGCCATCCAGGCGCTGGCCTTTTTGGAGGGCAGAGACTATGCCATTCCCGATGATGTCAAATTCCTCGCACCCTATGTCTTGGCTCACCGCTTGATTCCTAGCGGCGGGCACAAAGCAAAAGTTATTATTGAACGCCTACTCTGGTCAGTTCCCATTCCCTAAGCAATGCATGATTTTTTATTTGTCACCCATTCGCGCCATAAGCTGGCAGAAGCCGAGCGCTATATGGGCCGAAAGCTCAAACACTTTGGGCTTGATTTGCCCGAATTGCAGTCTGTGGATGTAGAAGAGGTGGCTGTACACAAGGTTAAGCACGCCAATCACGTTCTAAAACGACCTGTATTAGTTGATGACACAGGGCTGTATATCGACGCCTGGAACGGGATGCCAGGGGCGCTGGTGAAGTGGTTTATGCAGCGGGTGCATGATCAGGGGATATGTGACATGATGCGCCAGTTTGAAGTGCGCAGCGCCCGCGCCAAAACGGTGCTTGCAACCTGTGATGAAACCCTAATCAACGTTTACATCGGCGTCGTAGAAGGCAGCATTGCGTCTGAGCCTCGGGGTGATGGCTACAGTTGGGAAACAATCTTCATTCCCTATGGACATACCAAAACCTTGGCAGAAATGACGGATGATGAAAAAGACCCCGTTTCGGTGCGGCGATTGGCGTTTGAGGCGCTAGTGAAGCGTGAAACGACGCAGTCTGATATTCCAGTGCGGATCTAAACGGGGTTTACGTCGGCACTGTTTCGGGTTATGCGGGCCTTCTCGCTAGTCCGGGAACTCAGCTAGATCCATTGTCAGGGTAGGAGAAACGCGGTGTGGACAATCCCACGAATCGTTTATCTGGCGACGAGTTGGCACCCAATCCTCAGGACTGGACTTGGAATCTGTGGCCAATTTTTCCACTGTATCCCTATGGGCGGCGGCGATCGCTCCTTCAAGAATTAGTCCCCGATACCATCTGGACAATTGACCAAGTGCAGGGCATTTTCTATGTGATTGTGCCCATTCGGATGACCATTGTGCGGCTGCAGGCGGGCGGGTTGCTGGTCTATGCGCCGGTCGCTCCTACTGCAGAGTGCATTCGCCTGATGCGGACGTTAGAAGCGGCACATGGGGCGGTGCAGCATATTGTGTTGCCGACAGCGTCCGGTCTAGAACACAAAATTTATGTCGGGCCTTTTGCCCGCCACTTTCCTCAGGCGCAAGTCTGGGTGACGCCACAGCAGTGGAGTTTTCCGCTCAACCTACCGCTGAGCTGGCTGGGTTTTCCACTCCGTCGCACCCACACCCTACCAGACGATCCGGCTCAGGTGCCCTTTGCCAATGAGTTTGACTATGCGCTGCTGGGGCCGATTTCACTGGGCTTAGGCACCTTTGCAGAACTGGCGCTGTGTCACCGTGCCAGCCAGACTCTGCTGGTTACAGATACTGTGGTGGCTGTACCCCAAGAACCGCCGGAGGTGGTGCAACTTGACCCCTATCCGCTGCTATTTCATGCTCGGGATGCTGCCACAGAGCCCTTGACCGATACGCCTGCTAATCGCCGCAAGGGTTGGCAGCGAATTGCGCTGTTTTCCTTCTTCTTTCGCCCAAGTGGGCTAGAGGTGGTGCCATGGGGAGAGGTGTTTCGCCAAGCCAAGCATGCGCCCGATCGGTCGCGGCACGCCTATTTTGGTCTGTTTCCCTTTCGCTGGAAGTCGGGATGGAAGGATTCGTTTGATGCGTTGCAGGGGGGCGATCGCCCATTTGTGGCACCTGTGCTCCAAACTCTCATCCTCAATCGGGCACCCCAGGCCACATTAGATTGGGTGAACCGGGTGTCTGCTTGGGAGTTTCAGCGAATTATTCCCTGTCATCTGCAAGCGCCCATTCAGGCCAATTGGCGGCAATTTCGTCAGGCGTTTGCCTTTTTAGAAAAATCACCCACCATAGCCCCGACACTGCCCCAAGCCGATTTTGAGTTGCTGGATCAGTTGAGCGATCGCCTGAGCCGCGCCCGCATCACCCCTCCACCGCAGGATAAGATCTAGCTGATTCAATTGTTTTAAGTCACAGCATTAGCACGACCACAGCCGAAACACCGATGACTCACGTACACAACTAGTCCTGAAACTGAATAGGGTGATAGTATCGGTTGTTACAAAACCTACTGCAAGCCTGTAGCCGCCGATCCTATTGGCTGAATTTAGGGAACCCTATACTCGGGCCTGAAGCCCATCTTAATCAACGTCCTTAATCAGCGTCATTGTCTGCGGATGCTACTTGTTAGGCATCACTTGATAGGGCTAGTCTTTTTCTAACTCCTTCTCTGACGCTAGCCATTTTGGTTGAGCCAGTTAGAGTTTTGCAGGCAAAATCCCCGACCCGCAATGGTTCCATAAACCGCAACCACTCTACTTCTATTGCAATAGCAATGAGTTAAATAGGCTTAATTGAGTGTACATTTCAACGTTTGACTTCACGGGCGCAGCATAAAATTCTGACGCTGGAGGTCAAATAAAGAAATTGACTGATTAGGTGCTAAGTGGATTTTTTGAGAGCCTTGAGATTGGCTATTGTCTAAGTATCGTGTCGGTTAGAGAGGGCGGCTTACAGATCTCTTTAAAATAACCCCCCTGCTGTTCTATGCCACTTCCTTCTCCAGAGTATCTTCGTAGTCTTTGCCATAGTGATGCTGCTTTTCAGAAACTTCAAGCAGCCTTGGCAGACGGGTCGTGCGATCGCCCACTTGAGCAACAGCGATTGCTCTTTCGCGTAATCACCAAAATTCGCGAATCTCTGGATTTAGACGAGATCTTCAAAACCACGGCTCAAGAGGTGCGGCAGCTGCTACAAGCAGACCGAGTCGGCGTGTTTTATTTCTTCCCCGGCTACCGCTATACCGATGGAGAATTTGTCTCGGAAGATGTAGCTGCAGGGTTTGAGTCGGCCATGGCGGCAAAGATTCACGACCATTGCTTTGGTGAGCAGCATGCCGTTCACTATACATCTGGGCGCATGCAGGCTGTTGCAGATATTTACGCCGCTGGCCTCAAGCCATGCCACATTGAGGTGCTGGCTCAGTTCCAGATTCGTGCCAACTTGGTGGTGCCACTGCTGTTGGGCGGCAATCTCTGGGGGCTTCTGTGCATTCATCAATGTGCAGCCCCGCGCCAGTGGCAGCCTCAGGAGATTGAGTTCGTCCAGCAAATTGCGACCCATCTAGGAGTGGCGATTCAGCAGGCAGAGCTTTTTCAGCAGGTGCAGCGCCAAACGACCGAGCTGACTGCAGCGTTAACACAACTCCAACAGGCGCAGGCGCATCTTGTGCAGTCAGAAAAAATGTCGAGCTTGGGGCAGTTGGTGGCGGGCATTGCCCACGAAATCAACAATCCAGTAAACTTCATCTCTGGCAATTTGAGCCATGCGACCCAATATGCCGGGGATTTAATGGCGCTGCTGCGTCGATATCAGCATGAGCACACTCAGCCCAGTCCTGGCTTGAGTCAAAAGCTAGAGCACCTTGATCTGGAGTTCATCCTGAATGATTTTCCTAAAATGTTGTCGTCTATGCAGGTGGGGGCAGAGCGGATTCAACACATTGTGCGATCGCTCCGCAATTTCTCTCGACTAGATGAAGCCATTGTGAAAGCCGTTGACCTGCATGAGGGCATTGACAGCACGCTGATGATCTTGCAGTATCGGCTGAAGCGATCGCCCGAGTCACCCGGCATCCGCATCAACACGTGCTACCAACCGTTGCCGTTGGTGGAATGCTATCCCAGCGCCATCAACCAGGTGTTTATGAATGTGATTGCCAATGCCATTGATGCATTGGAAGAGGTGCTGGAGAGGGGCGATCGCTCAGAACCAGGCCTCATCACCATCCACACTAGCCTGAACTCAGATCGGCAAGAAGGCCCGTGCGCCGTTGTCAGAATTGTAGATAACGGCCCTGGCATTCCTGAACACCAGATTTCGCAGTTGTTCGATCCCTTTTTCACCACCAAACCTGTTGGCAAAGGCACCGGGCTGGGCCTCTCCATTAGCTACCAAATCATTGTGGAGCAGCACAATGGATACCTTTACTGCCTCTCGCAGGTAGGAAAGGGCACCGAGTTTCGCCTTGAGATTCCCCTTCACATGGCCCTGTCGGCACCCGCTCCGAGGCTCGGGGAAGCAACTGGCTTAGAACAGCACTCCCCAGCTTGTAGAATTAGCGCTAGTTGAGTGTCGTGAAACCTCGGTCACACGCAGGTTTCACGATACGGGGCCTTCTAAGCTACAGTTGCCCTAACGGTGCAAGGCTCACGCTCCGCAGCGTCACACAAGAACTGAGGATTGCAGCGGATTGCAGCAGCAAAAATTGCTGTAGATTCGGCAATTCAAGAACCCTAAAAGATTAAACATCTGGGTTTATCCCGTTAGCGCTCGCATCCGGTGGCCCCAAATAGGTCATGATTGGGTGAGACGAGGGCTGTGCGTTTGCCTCACCCAATCATGACCTGAGTATCCCCATTCCAGACACCTTCCAGGCACTATGGCAGAAAAACTTCCGGTTACGATTATCACGGGCTTTTTGGGCAGTGGCAAAACCACCCTGATTCGCCATGTGTTGCAGCACAACCAAGGGCGGCGTATTGCGGTACTGGTGAATGAGTTTGGGGAGCTGGGCATCGACGGGGACTTGCTGCGCGACTGCCAAGTGTGCGATGAGGATGACGCCACAGCCAGCGGCCAGCCCCAAGTGGTGGAGCTGACCAATGGCTGCCTCTGCTGCACGGTGCAAGAAGAGTTTTTGCCCACTATGCTTGAGCTGTTGAAGTATCGCGATCGCCTGGATTGTATTTTAATCGAAACCTCAGGGCTGGCGCTGCCAAAGCCGCTGGTGCAGGCGTTTCGCTGGCCCGAAATTCGCAATGCAGCCACGGTAGACGGCGTTGTGACAGTGGTGGACTGTGAAGCGGTGGCGGCGGGCACTCTGGCGCAGGATGTGGCGGCGGTCGAAGCCCAGCGTCAGCAAGACCCCAATCTAGATCACGAAACACCGCTGCAAGAGCTGTTTGAAGATCAGCTTGCCTGTGCCGACTTAGTGCTGCTGAGCAAGGCCGATTTGGTGGATGAGGCCGCTCTGGCGCAGGTGCGATCGCTCGTCCACCAAGAACTCCCTCGTGCGGTCAAACTAGTGACGAGCGATCGGGGACAGATTGATCCGGCTGTGCTGCTGGGCTTTCGGGCTGCCGTGGAAGATAATCTGGACACCCGTCCCAGTCACCACGACCATGAAGAAGGGCACGAGCACGATGACGACATCAACGCCGTGCAGCTCGTACTCGAGCGCAGCTTTGAACCCACTGAGCTGATGCGCCAGATCAAAGCCTTGATGCAAGACATGGAGATTTATCGCATTAAAGGATTTGTGGCGGTACCCAATAAGCCGATGCGGCTAGTGGTGCAGGGCGTGGGCGATCGCCTCGAACACTACTACGACCGCTCGTGGAACGCCGACGAACCTCGCCAAACCCGGTTGGTGTTGATTGGGCGATCGCTCGATCAGTCCCGCATTCAGCACCAGCTTTTGCAGCCGGTTGCCCGCTAGGGAATTAGAGAACGATTGAGACTATGGCTCTACAGACGTCCAAATGTGCTTGAGCAGGTGCTCAAAGGGTTGCCAATTATCGTCGGTGGTGATGGGATCCCAAACGGCTTCAATGTCAGGACGCTCGATCACCAAACTCGGGTTATGGCGGTTGAGCCGCTGCGGCATCGCTGCCAGCTCTGATGGCGAAAGGGGGGCGATCGCCCGGTAATAAACCTGTCGCCACGGTTCTAGCAGGGCAGTCAGCTCCGGCGAGATCGCGTCCGTTAGAATGGCGCTGGCCTCAGCCTGCCATTGGGGTGACCACTGCCGCCGCACCTGATAGAAAAACTGGTGATAGTTCACTCGACTTTGATACAGCAAATCTACCGTGTAGCGCAGCAATTCGTCCCCCAACTTTACTGGCACTGCGTCTAGCCCCAGTCGCCACAGCATGCGCTGGCGATAGGCCGTACGGAACTGCCCTTCAAACTGTGCCAGATGCTCTGCCATAAAGGGTTCGGGCAGCACCGCTGCCAGCGGCACCTGCAGCATAGCCAAATTCCACTGGCAGGCGGCAGGCTGGTTGCTATAGGCATAGCGCCCCGAGTGATCGAAGTAGGCCGCCGTGAACTGAGGATCGTAGTGGCTGATGAATGCATAGGGGCCATAGTCAAAGCTTTCGCCCGTAATCACCATATTGTCGGTATTCAGCACCGCATGGCAAAACCCCGCCGCCATCCACTGCGCCACCAGATCCGCTACCCGCTGCACCAACTCTCCATAAAACTGAGCATAGATGGCCTCTGGCAATGGTTCAGCGAATGGTTCTGTTAATGAGACATCGAAAACTTTCGTCAACAGGTGAGGACAGTAGACCTGGATGACGTGGTTTAACAATAGCTGAATGAGATCAGGACGCTGTAAGAAATGCAGCCGCTCAAAGGTGCCAAAGCGAATGTGCGATCGCTGCAGGCGCACCATCACAGAAGCGCGCGTAGGAGATGGCTCATCGCCCCGCCAGAGGGCATCTCCGGTTTCAATCAGGCTCAAGCAGCGAGAGGTGCGAACCCCCAATCGGTGCAGCATCTCCGCTGCGAGCACTTCTCGCACACCGCCCTTTAGGGTCAGCCGTCCGTCGCCACCGCGAGAATAGGGCGTAGGGCCAGAGCCCTTGGTGCCCAAGTCCCACAGGTGTCCTGCTGCATCGCGCACCTGCCCATACAGAAACCCGCGCCCATCCCCCAGCGCAGGATTGTATTGCCCAAACTGGTAGCCGTGGTAGCCCATTGCCAGCAGCGGATGGCGTCCCTCGAATTTGCCAAAAGCGTCTACAAAATCTGCATCGGTGACAGCCTCAGGCGCTAGCCCTAGCATAGGCAGCAGCGCATCATTGCGAAATCGCAGGGTGTGCTGGGGAAACTTGGCGGCAGGCACAAGGTCATAGAAGCGATCGCCCAACGACTCAAACGCTGGCTCATAGTTCAGCAACAGCAATGGATTTGGCATCACAAGATCTAGTAAACGGGTGGATAGACTGTAGAAAGGAGCAGGGGACAGTTGCCTAGCTTAGCGCGGTCTCAGGCGATTGGCCGCTGCCACCGTGAGCGCCATCGCAGGCTGGGGCCGCACCTCGGGACGATACACCCCCGCCCACTGGGCAAATAAGTAATCGGCCAAGGACGTTCCCGCATCAAAGGCCATCGCAATGTGCTGAAAGAATGGTGCTGCTGCATTCTCTGCCTCCTGCCCATTCCCCCAGGTTCTCCCATAGCTGAGCCGATGCCGAAACAGCTGCACTTGAGCCTCGGCATGATGGGTGCCCGCCAAGCAGCCTACTAATATTATGGATTCCGCTGTTATGGATTCCGCTGTTATGGATTCCGCAGCTATGGACTCCGCTGTGGATTCAGGGGCAGAGTCTGAGAGGTCGGCGGGCGGCGCACTCCGCAACAGCAGTCGCAACTCTTCTGGTGCCGCTAAAAACCGATAGAGCGCTAGCAGCATGGCGCTGGCTTCGGGTGACGAGGCTAAGAGCTGGGGTTGGGCGATCGCCGGACTCACAAATTCCGCCAGTAATCGCTGAATCTGCTGTAGCGCCGGAAAAACGGGAGCCAGCACAGGCTGCTGCATCAGCAGCGAGAGCATCTGCGAGGGGGCAACGTCGCACAGCACTAACGCCAGGGTATGCGCGAGCAGCAGCGCATTGTCGTAACTTGCGGGCGCGACTAGCTGTGAATCTACCCCGCCTTGCAGCGCCGGAGCCAGATTGGCAGGGGTATCGTGGTGTAGGAGAATCAGCGGCAAACTGGCGATCGTCCCTCCTTCTATCTGCTGAACCGGGGCATCCCTCTCGGCCCTTGCAGATAGTCGCGGGGGCAACCATGGCGCAGACCCCAAAGCGGCGGCGGTTGTCTGCAAGCGATCGCCCAAACAGGTTGAAAAATATGGGGTTGGTGAACGACGTGCCGCTAGTGCATCGCCCAGCAGCGCACCGAGTACCGCACCGCGAAAGCGACTTGCCAGGGAATACTGCATCGCGATAGTCATAAAGTCCAGGTTAACCCGTGAGTTGCACGGCCACTTCCCAAAATCCTGACATGGTTGGGCCAGTCCTGCAGGGTGACTGGCCGCTTTAAAGCTGTGAGAGGGCGCCTCGATTGAGGGCGATCGCCAGCCCCAAAAACACAATCAGCATCACCACCAAAGCAAACGCTGACCCCAACGGCCAGTTATAGGCCACGCCAAACTGCGACGAAATCACATTGCCAAGCATAATGCCCCCAGGGCCGCCCACCAAGCTTGGCGTAATAAAATCGCCCATCGTTAACGCAAACACATTGATAGAGCCCGCAAACACCCCCGGCGTCACCAGCGGCAGCACTACGCGCCAGACCGTGGCGACAGGCGGAGCATTCAGGTCAGCAGAGGCTTCAAGCAAGTCATCTGGCAGTTTCTCAAAGGCGGTGATCACTGGCAAGATCATGAAAGGCAGCCACACATGCACAAAGGTCAGCACCGTCGAAAACTGGTTGTATAGAAAGATGGAGCTGGGTTCTTGCAAAATCCCTAAGGCCAGCAGCGCAGAATTCAACACGCCGTTATAGCCCAGAATAATCTTCCAGGCAAACACCCGCACCAGATAGCTCGACCACAGCGGCAAGATCACCAGCAGCGTTAACAACCCGCGCCAGCGCCCGCTGCGCTTGGCAATAAAAAAGCCCATCGGTAGGGCGATCGCCGCATCAATCAGCGTCACACCCAGCGCCGTTGCGACCGTGCGGGCAATCACCACGCGGTAGGAGGGATTCGTGGCGATCGCCCGAAAGTTCGTCAGGCTAAACTCTTTAACAATGTCAAACGCCTCTAGCCGCCATACGCTGTAGGACATCAAAATCACCAGCGGCACAAAGTAGAGCAGCGACATCCACAACAGTGGCGGCAGCAGCGAGGCGTATAGGCCCAGGCGAGTGCGAGACACCTTGGCTTGGGTTAAAGCAGACATAGGGTGAGTAGCGCTAGGGAAACATCATGCAACACGATCAAGGCTCTTGCTTTGGAATGTGAAATCAGGAAGATATCTATCACTGGTCTCACACCGCAGAAAACCGCAGATGCCCCCGTGCGGCACCTACGGTTTCCGTAAACTTGTTACCTGGAGTTGAGTCCAGCGTTGATGACATGGTCTAGGGCGCGTCATCAATTACAACCAAAACCCTTGTGGGATAAGCCCTGCCGCGCCCGCTCCAAACAACAGGCTAGGGGCTGTAACCTTTGATTCTTGGACCATATGCGACTAATTGATGACAGCCCCTAGTGTTTTGCGAAGAGACCCGAACGCTGACAGCGAGACAGCATGCGAAACACTAGCTGCGGATTTCATTCCACACTTGCACCCAGTCGTCATAGTTGGCAACGCTCTGCCACATGTTGATCTGGGAGTGCAGCGATAGGTTATCCATAAATAGCTCATGCGCTTTTTCAGCACCAATGGCCTCGGTGCCTAGTGTGGTTGCCCCAGAATAGCCCGTCACGTCCATGACGCCCTTTTGTCCCTCGCCGCTGAGCAGAAAGTCAATCCACTCATAGGCAATATCCACATTGCGCGATCGCTTCGAGATCATCCAAGAATCCGTCCAGCCCGTTAGCTTTCCGGCGGGGCTCACCGAGCCAACCGGATAGCCTTCTGATTCGAGCTGGGTATAGGTGAGCGGCCACGCATGAGCCATCACAATCTCACCGGACTGAAACAGGTTCGCCAGTTCGCCAGCCGTCGTCCAAAACTTGCGGATATTGGGGCGCAGCTCCAGCATCTTGGCCTTCACCTCGGCCAAGTCGTCTGCCGTGAGATTATAGGGATCGCTCTTATCCAACCACAGCGCCACATCTGCAAGGGTCATGGGGTTGTCAGGCAACGCAATTTTGCCTGCATACTGGGGATCAAACAGCACATCCCAAGAGGTGGGTGGCGTCTTTACCTGCTGAGTATTGTAGACCAGCACATTTGGCCCCCAGGCAAAGGTCACGCCATAGGGCTTGCCGTCAAAGGTGTTCCAGCGGCCATTTTGAAAGGACTCAAAAATGCTGTCGAAGTTCTCTAACTTGCTGGCGTCAATGGGGCGCACCAGCCCCGCTTGATAGAGCCGTTCGGTAATGTCGCCAGAGGCCGAGATCAGATCATAGGTGCGGCCGCCACCCGCGCGAAATTTGGCAAACATCTCGTCGCTTGATCCGGCATAGGTGGCTTTCACCGCGCACCCCGTTTGAGCTTCAAATACCTGCTCAAAGGAGGGATCGGTATACCCTTCCCAAACGATGGCGGTGAGGGTGCAGTCTGCCGCGTGGGCGGGCAGGGGAGATAGCGCCGGAACCACAAGCCCCAGTAGCCCGGCCAATAGGGCTATCACGAACCGATGCAGCATAAGAGTGTCTCTTGTTAGGTTTGGTTTAAGGCTAAGTGTCGCGTTAGTGTCGTGTTGGAGTTGGGTAGAAAAGTCAGACGATTCACGTGGATATTGAAGGCTCTCTAGCTCTACAACTCGGGCGATCGCTCCACTCGTGTATCCACACCTATTATCTATACCAGTCGTCAACCCTGTCCGCACTTAGTCTGCCACTTAAAAGAATTTCAGACCCATGCGGGTCAAGCTGTACCGTTGACTACATCTCGGCTCTCGTCGTCTGGCTTGAATAGAGTGTGGCAGATCTGGCGGAAGTGATCGCCCCGATGCTCAAAGCTCGCGTATTGGTCAAAGCTGGCACAGGCCGGGGAAAGCAGAACCGTCTGGGCGCCATTCGCTTGTGCCAAATCAGCCGCTCGGGGAGTTGCGCGCTCCAAATCGCCCACCTGCTCGTATTGGGTGTAGCCTATGGCTTGGAGCAGTTGGGCAAAGGTCTCTGCGGCCTTGCCAATGAGTAGCACGGCGATCGCTCGTTCCTGAATGTGCTGCAACCAAGCCGCCGCATCGCCCTTTTTGGGATCACCCCCTGCAATCAAAATGACGCCGCCCTTAACCGAGGCCAGCCCCACCGCTGCCGCATCGTAGTTGGTCGCCTTGCTGTCATTGATAAAGGTGATGCCGTGCCAAGTCGCCACGGTTTCGAGTCGGTGGGGCACACCGGGGAACGTAGACACCGCTTGGGCGATCGCCGCCTTATCAATTCCTGCCAGTCGTGCTGCTAACACCGCCATCAGCAGGTTTTGGTGGTTATGCGGCCCCACCATCTTGAGCGCATTGACGGCAACGATCGGTTCACCCAGGGCGATCGCCCATCCCTCATCCACATAGGCACTGCGGCTCACATCGCCCGGTAACGCCATCCTACCTGCTGCACTAGTCCAATACGCCCCCTCCCAGTCGCCCGCATGCTGACGCAGGTAGGGGTCATCGGCATTCAGAATGGCCTGGTGCGATCGCGCCAGCAATCGCGTTTTAATCGCGCAGTAGTTCTCTAACGTATAGTGCCGCGCCAGATGATCAGGGGTCAACGTCGTCCAGATCCCAATACGCGGGGCAAGCTGCAGCGACGACTCAATTTGATAGCTGCTAATTTCGGCAATCACCCAATCGGGTGCGAGCTGAGCCAGCGCCACCTCACAAGCCGCATAGCCAATATTGCCGCACGGGGGGGCAGTCAGCCCCGCCGCCGCAAACATCGCCGCTACCAGTGCCGTTGTGGTGGTTTTGCCATTAGTGCCCGTGATCCCCACCCAAGGAATCTGCGCCAGCGACTCCCAGGCCAGCTCCATTTCGCCTAGCACCTCAATCCCCTGCGCACGAGCCTGCACCAGCGCTGGCAAATCCCACCGCACGCCAGGGCTCACTACCGCCCGCTGCACCCCCGGCTCCGGCTCAAACCGATGGTTGAGCTTAACCGCGATGCCGTCTGATTCGAGCTGCGATTGGAGGGCTTGCAGAGCATCAGAGCTACCGCTGTCGCTAACGGTCACCTGCCATCCTTGCTGCTTCAATAACCGAGCCGCCGCAATCCCCGAGCGCCCCAATCCAATCACGACTGCATTTGGCATATCCGCCATGTTCACCTCAACCCACTGCCAGATTTCGCAAGCCTGATTGTATCTCAATCAGTTCCCAGCAGAAGAATTCAGTGCACTCTGGACTGGTTCAGCAATCCAAATCCATCTCGTCATCGTCCACTGCAGTGTTAAAAGACTTTAAGCTGATTTGCAGATGGTTACAGCTTTTCTTCTCTAACGCCAGAGTTGAGTAAGTTGGAATTAGGCACACATCCCCCGGTTGGGCGAGTTGAAGCAGCACCCAACCCTGGGCTTGCTGTGGCTCCATTCCCTGTAATGCACTTGGAGGATGACATGGGTTATACGCTTCCCCATTCAAATACTTGTCGTGAGCATCACCGCCGAGGCCGCACGCCTGAGCGCCATATTTTAGAGACAGAACGGCAGGTGCTACGGCATCGCATCAGCGAAATCGATGAAGAGCTTTACGAAATAGCCAGAACGCCACAGCAGAACCGAATAGATGACCCCGGTCGGGCGGTTGCTCAAGCTGCACAGCGTAGCAAATTTGAAGAAACTATTGAGTCAATTTTTGCGGTGGTTGTCAGCTTTGGTGCGTTGGGTGGACTGCTGCTGCTGTTGCTGTAACGATCATCGGTTGCTGTAGCCATGACTGTCCTTGACCTCCATGGCTAGACGTGCAGGGAGCTTCACAGGTGCTTGACCACAACCAACACCTCATCACCCCGGATTTAGATTGGGCTGTGGGAACTTAGCAGCGACTTCAAGCGCCCACTCCCGTTACAAATCTGCGCCGACTGAATCCTCAGCGGCGGCGGATAGGTTTCGGTTTCGCTCCACCAATGATCACTCATGATTGAATAGCCCAACTACGGATTGAGGGTATTGAGGCGATCGCCCTCTTCTCCCTTGAGTAAGCCCCAAACCAACGTATCAAATATTCCGTTTCGCGTTTGAGTATGGTGTCTCAAACAACCCTCATGTTTAAACTTATTTTTTTCTAAAACCTTGGCAGAGGGAACATTAAAAGCAAGCGTGTGTGCTGTTAGCCGTGTTAGTTCAAGATGGTCAAATGCATACGAAACAAAAACGCCCAGCGCATCACTCATCAAGTTTTGACCCCGATAGGCCGTTGCTAGCCAATACCCAACTTCTGCTCGATGAGTTTGCCCCAGCCTGAAATCGTCTACCCCAACTGAGCCAATCAAATCCTCAGTAGGATTGCGAAGGGCAAAAGAAATCTCTTTCCCATAGGTGGTAAGAAACTCAAGGCGATGCTGTATCCACCCATCTGCAGCCGCTGCGGTGTAGGGATAGGGGAGAGCTGGAATGGAATCGGAAATGCTCCTGTCGTTGAGATGCTCTAGATACGCAGCGCGATCGCCAGAGCGAATACTGGTTAAGCAAAACCCGTTGCGGACTCTGAATTCCATACTCAAAGAGTTCAAGTCTAGGACGCCTGAAAACCACGTAAAACCATGCTCAATACAGCTGTACACCTGTTGCGTTAGTTCGGTGGCATTGTTTCAGCCCCGCAGCGCGGGGCTGAAACAATGCTAAACGACTATAGGCTTTAGCACTAATACAATGAGTGACGTGGTATTCAGCTAAGGATTAGGCTAGACCTTCTTTAGCCAGCTAAACATGGCGCGTAGGTCTTTCCCCACCTCCTCAATAGGATGCTCGGCCTCACGCCGACGCATGGCGTTGAAGCCAGCTTTGCCCGACATATTCTCTAGCACAAACTCACGAGCGAACTGTCCCGACTGAATCTCGCTGAGGATTTTTTTCATCTCAGCGCGGGTTTCGTCAGTGATGACGCGGGGGCCACGGGTGAGATCCCCATATTCTGCTGTGTTAGAGATGCTATCGCGCATGGTGGCGAGTCCGCCTTCGACAATTAAATCCACAATCAGTTTCACTTCGTGCAGGCACTCAAAGTAGGCTAGCTCGGGCTGATAGCCAGCATCCACAAGGGTTTCAAACCCGGCCTTGATTAATGCCGATAGTCCGCCACAGAGCACGACCTGTTCGCCAAATAGATCCGTCTCGGTTTCTTCGCGGAAGGTGGTTTCGAGAATGCCTGCGCGGGTGCCGCCAATGCCTTTGGCGTAGGCCATGGCGCGATCGCGCCCCTGACCTGATGCATCTTGATAGACCGCAAACAAACAGGGCACGCCTTCACCTTGCTCATAGGTGCGGCGCACGAGGTGTCCGGGGCCTTTGGGCGCAATCATCACGACATCGACATTCGCAGGCGGCACAATCTGCGCGAAGTGAATGTTGAACCCGTGAGCAAAGGCCAGCACCTTGTCTTCGGTAAGATGCTCTGCGATTTCGTTGGTGTAGACCGTCTTCATCGCTTCATCGGGCAGCAAAATCATAATGAAGTCGGCAGCGGCAGCCGCATCCGACACAGATTTGACGGGCAGGCCTGCGGCTTCGGCCTTGGCTGCTGATTTACTGCCTGGATACAGCCCCACAATCACGTTGATGCCGCTGTCTTTGAGGTTGAGCGCATGGGCGTGTCCCTGCGAGCCATAACCGATGATGGCAATGGTTTTCCCTGCCAAGATATCTAAATTTGCGTCAGCGTCGTAATACATCCGCGCCATAGGGTCTTCTCCGTTAGTTGCAGCCAGGGCAGCAAGCCTTTAGTAAATGTCAAGCATTTGATTTTACCAAAAGGTGAGGGCGCTTCTCAGTTTTTCCGTCAAAGTCTCAGATGTATCTCAGGATACAATCATGGGCTACTCAGAGACGAGGCGCATGATTGAATCAGTTCAGGAAAGGGAAGCAAGACAAGGCCTTCCAGCCCGAACGACTTCTCACACACAACACTCACACAAAGGACACGTCTATGAAACGCTTCATTCTTTCTACTCTGTCGGTATTGGCGTTGGCCGTGGCGATCGCCCCTGCCGCATCGGCACTAGGTTTCAACATTGACACCGAAACCTGCCCCCGCAACGGCAATTTCTGTGTGGGGTCGGGCGGCGCGTCGGGCCGTTAGGATGTCTAGCGTAAGGGTGACTAAAGCGAATCTACCTTCATTCTGTCTTATTCACCCGCTGCTGCATCCATTGAGATATCTCTTGCATCCATGGGGTTTGAGGCCACGCCTCGATTTAAGCAGGAGTGCTAAGACCATGCGAAAACTATTTGCTGTATTTAGTTTAGGAGAGTTCCTATGAAACGTTTAATTCTTGCTGCATTGTCAGTATTGGCTATCTCTGGGGCGATCGCCCCTGCCGCATTCGCCATCGGCGGCAATATTGACACCGAGACCTGCCCCCGCAATGGCAACTTCTGTGTGGGGTCGGGCGGCGCGGCTGGCCGTTAATACACCCAAAGGCATGTAGTGGAACTCCGACTAAACAAAGGTTCCACTACACCCTCCGCCCGGTGTCTCGGCAACATAAACTATCGATATCTCGTCCAGCAAGGCATGGTTTGTTGAATCTACGAACCATGCCTTGCCTGCTTGAGGATGATTTATTCGATTTCATCACCCTCGTTTTGGGCGCGTAGGGGGTCTAGCACGCGGGCGATCGCCTCTTGAGCAAAGCGTTTGATAAACTCATCGCGGCGATTGAGCTGAAACTGTTCTTGCACCACCTGTGAGATGCCGCCATCACCCCAGGTTTGATCTCGCCGAAAGTATTCAATAAAGCTTTTGCCCGCAATGCGGGTGAGATACGCAGCCGTTGCACCCTGAATGGCACGACCAATCAAAAAAGTGCCGACGTTCGTTTGTAGCGCCAGCGTCAGCAATTCAATAGCGCCGCTCACAACGCCCAAGCTGACCAGCGTTCGAGCCAGAGAAACCGCCAGTTCTTTACCGCGCTCTACGTTGAGGTCGCACTCATAAATTTTGCCAATTTCTACCACCATTTGAGCGTTGACTGCCGCTGCCGCTAACAGATCCACCATCGGTAACGGGGTGATCGACACAACTCCCGCACCAATCCACTGATAGCGATCGACCACTTGTTCAGCCTGACGGTGACGCTGTTGGTCAAGCAGGTGCCGTGCTTCTTCGCCCAATCGGTGTGATTTCAGCAGCAAGTTATCGGCAATTAGCTCCTCGCCTTCTGCTCGCAGCACATCCGCCATGCGCCGCATGAGGGGCAAAATTTCGGGATCAGGCTGGAGGCGATCGCCACTGTCTAACGTCACCGGTTGAGGATTGGCCGCCACCGTCACCACATCTACCGGCGCAATGAACTCACGAACGCGCTGCCGCAAATGTGCCACAATTGCGGCCACTTCATCGTCGGGATAGCGATCGGTTTTGTTAAACACTAGAATCGATCGCTTGCCAATATCTGCGAGCGATCGTAGCGGATCAAACTCCGATCGGCGCAGGTCGCTATCCAATACAAATAGCAGCAGATCAGCCTCTGCTGCCAATTGACGTGCTGCCTGCTCGCGCCCTGTGCCCGCCACTCCGGCTTCTAAGATGCCGGGAGTATCGGTCAACCAAATTTCGCGGTCTACCCCGCGCAAGCGCAGCGTCACGGTTTGCGCCACCGCAGTCGTGCCCATCGCCGCCCCCACATCCCCCGTGACATAGCCCACCATGGCATTGATCAGAGAGGTCTTGCCGGCTGATCCCGTGCCGAAGACCACCACGCGAATTTCGCCGCGAGCTAGGTATTCTTCAATTTGGCGCGATCGCTCCAGCAATGCCTGCCGCGAGATCTCATCTTGCACCTGGCTAGCTTGCTGCTGCACCGCCTTCAGGGTTTCTGTAGTCACTCCTGATTTTTCTTTAGGGAGCGGCGGCGGCGACGGTCGGCGCTTGGGGCGTAGAAATAGATAGCCGTAATAGCCGAGTGCAGCCAGCAACCCCAACACCAGCAGCAGCACAACGCCAATAACGGCGATCGCCAGCCCTGGCGAAACGGCAGACAAGCCGCTATAAATGCCAATTAAGACATTCACCAACCACAGCAGCAGGCCCAGCCCCACCAGCAGAGCAAGGATGAGTTGAAGCAGCCGAGAGTGTGACATAGCCAGATACCGAGATCGCAGGCGCAACCGCCGCTGGGGAGTACTGCTAGCGTCTCACAGGAACGGGGCGATCGCACCATTTCCCCGTGATTTACCCGCGATCTATCTGACGATCCGACAGTCTCGACTCATAGACCTCAGCCTGCTCAACGCCGTATTAGCCGATGACAGGCAATCAGTCCAATGGGCGCAAAAGAATTCGGCTTCTCTCGAACCTCATCCCCCTACACAACTAGCCAAAACAGCAGCGCCTCTGGAAGTTAGCGACATCTTCGTTATCGCCGCCAGAGCCGCTTACTTCTCATATCGCGCCAGCTTGATTTGCTCATGGATCTGACGGCATAAAACTCAGGGAAAAACTACATCGCCTGACCGATTAAAAGCAGCGCTGGACTGTAACTGGACTATAACGGGTATGGAAAATTAGGAAAGGTTCTCAACACGGCGCACCGGTCGATTCCCCGTTTCACGCGGCTTAGCCTTGTTGACCCGAATCTCGCGACCCATCCACTCAGCGCCATCAAGTTCCTCGATGGCCTTATCTTCAGCCGCCTCATCGTTCATTTCAACAAATGCGAAGCCTCTTTTCTTACCCGTTTCGCGATCTGTTGGCAGACTAACGCGAACGACTTCACCGTAGTCTGCAAAGACCTCGCGAAGATCTTCTTCGGTTGCCTGAAAAGACAGGTTGCCAATGTAGATGGTCACGACGAACTCCAAAACCTAAACAAGCGGGGGCAGTTCAACAATGCATTGCACTTAACCTGCAATATACACAATGTGCGATCGCTGTCCAGCAAATGATTGCGAACCTTACTTCGCTGTCATCATAGCCGATCTATTGATGATTAGCATTGCGATGTCAGCAAAACTGATACATCTTTTGTGCAATATGTCCATCTCGAACTTTTAGGTGCGATTCACGACCTCTCCCAGTAGTCTATATGTAGCGCGTTAATTGCTTCATGGGCGATCGCTCACCCTATATGCGCTCCAAAGCCATACCTCCTAAACCGGGGTTAATATTAGATTAAGCACCCAAAAAAAATCTGCTCACCATCAATAGCAATTAATAAAAATGTTATTCAGAACACATTTTTAGAACTCATATACGAACGCATCGCTTAACAGCTAAGTCCACTAGTGCAGAGGTTCAAGATCATATATGAGCCCATGAATCAACGTATGGTCTGCCACTCAAGTCTCACCCTCAAAATCTTATTTTTCAGGCCTATTTTTAGAGCTGCTCGTGATCAAATCTGAGAATCAGACTCAGAGAATCGGCTCAAGCCAGCCAGCAGGAAAGAAAGCAGATTTGAAATAAACGATGCAATTCGCACAATCATGCACAGTTCGGTCATGCACGGTTCGGTAAGGTTTAGCGTTCTGCCTAACGTTATGACACGCTAGTAAGATCCGTATACAACTAAATGCTTACGAGACCCCTGGTTATTGCCTGTCTATTCCGTCAGTTCGGCAGATGTATAAAACCGCTCTGCTCGCGACGCAGGCGGAACGGTTTGGCATCGAACTTATGCTATCTACTAATAAATCCTGTCATAGACAGTTTCTTGAACTTTAAGTTAAAGTGGTAGTGAGTATGGATAAGCCTTCTCATTGAAAGCGAACGCGATTCATGCAGCCGCACCTGTGAGGATAGGTCAGCAGTGGGCGATCGCCCCAATTTGCCCATAACTGCTCAAAACGCCTTGATTTCTAGATCGACTGGGTTAGCCCCAACTAGAATGGAGAGGCTTATCTTTAACTTGTGATTAAATCAGCTTTTAGGTAGAGAGGACCCGCTTAAAACCATGGCTACCGATGATGTAACTCAACGGCCAATTCGTTCATTAGAAGACGCTCTCGATCGTTGTCAATTGCTAGGGATGCGCGTAAGTAAACAGCGCCGCTTTATCCTAGAGTTGCTTTGGCAGCAGCGAGAGCACCTCTCTGCACGCGAAATTTACGATCGGCTTAACCAAAAAGGCAAAGATATTGGACACACCTCGGTTTATCAAAACCTAGAAGCATTGTCACAAAATGGCATCATCGAGTGCATTGATCGGGCTGATGGACGCCTCTACGGCAATATCAGCGATCCCCACAGCCACATCAACTGCCTCGACACCAATCAAATCATTGACGTGCACGTAGACCTACCTGCCGACCTGCTGCAACAGATTGAAGCGCAAACGGGCGTTAAAATTGCTAACTATAAAATTGACTTTTTTGGCTACCGTAATCCCGAAAATCTGTCTGCCTAGCGTGGGCATCCTAGCTTGGGTTGGCGATTAAGGGAAATGTCAAACCAAAAGTTTTAGACCACGTGAGGGGGGCAGATAAGTTTTTTATCTGCCCCCCTCACGTGGTTTGGGATAGTGCATGGGTTATGGCGATTGAAGCACTGGTTTAATTTTTTATTATCGCAAAACCCCTGCGCAGGGGTTTCACAGCAATCCTCCTCCCGCCTGTCCAGCGGCAAATTTATGGGATGCGGGAGATACCAGGATAGACCTAACGCTAGCTACACGGCTAAGCTACTTTTCGCCTCACACTATAGTCTGCTGTGGTTTGTCTAGATCGTGTGTGCTCAGTAGGCGTGCGGTCGAGATATCCTATGTGTTGCTGCACTTCACTGCACTGACGAATCGGGCGGTGCGAGATGAAAGGTTTGGCCGACTTCTACACTGTCGACGCCGTTCACAGTTCTTAAGGTGCCCACCATAGAGTCGTCACATACCCCCGTCACAACACCCAGCATTTCCATAATAGAGAGCACCGTTAATCCATGGGATTGCAACGCCTCAGCGACGGCTGAAATATGGTCTAAGTGCTCATCAGCGATCGCCACACTCACATTAATCTTCGACATACTGGCATCCTCTTGGTGTAATGAGTCATCGCAATCGGCCACTGCGGAGAATGCTAATTGCGAGCCACAGCCCCAAAAAACTAGCGACGGCGAACAGCGCATCACTCAACCACAGCATCTGCCCTACCCCTGTGCGCGATGAGACCACAGCCGCACCAATAATCAGCGACCCTACCACAATGCTAAAAGAAAGGCGGTTGGCGCTGCTGTCTACCGTGCGTCGAATGCCGTCTAGCTCTAGAATGCTGATGTTCCATTGCAAGGTCTCAGACGTGACCCGATCGAGCAGCAGCTCTAGCTGTCGAGGCGATTGCAGTGTGAGCGCCTTCATATCTAGCAATGTGCGAAAAAAGGCGGGCATGGGAGCATCTCCCACCAACTGCTGCCGAAATAGGTCGGTCATCAGGGGGCGAATTTGTTCGGGGAAGTTGAACTCAGGGTCGAGGGTATGCGCCACCCCTTCTAGATTGGCGATCGCCTTTGCACACAGGCCCAAATTCCCCGGCACTCGAATGCGGTTTTTACGCGCCGTCTGCAGCACTTCGTAGAATAGCTGACTAAAATTTAGCTCTGACAGGGTGGCGCTGTAATATTGCCGCAGCAGCCGATCATAATCATTCTCTAGTCGGCTGAGGTTAACCCGCTCATTAGAGGGCGACAGCTTCAGCGTGAGTTGGGCACAGCGCTGAGCATCGCGGCTGACAATCGCCAAGATCAGTTCTAGCAATACTTCCTGCGTTAGGGGATCAAGCCGCCCCACCATGCCGCAGTCCAACAGGGCTACTCGTCCATCGGCTAAATAGAACAAATTGCCGGGATGAGGGTCTGCATGGAAAAACCCATCCAAACACACCTGCTGAAAGAACGCCCGCAGCAGCAGATCGGCGACGACTTTGCGCTGGGGCAGGCTAGCACCAGATAGATCTCTGGCAAAGGGTGCCGTGAGCAATGGCACCCCATCCAGCCAGTCCATCACCAGCAAGTAGTCACTGGTCAGCTCCCACACAATGCCAGGAACCGTCAGCTTGCTGGGGTCTACCCACTTGCTATTGGCGAGATTGGCGCGCAGCTTGTCGGTGTAGCGGGCTTCTTGCGTAAAAATAAGCTCAGCTCGCAGCGCTTGAGCAAACTCGTCAGCTAGCGTAACGACGTCATAGAGCTTGCCAAATTCGGTTTGGGCAACCAGGCTGGCGATCGCCCCAATCAACGCAATATCACGCTCTACAATACTATCCAGCCCAGGCCGCTGCACCTTGAGCGCCACTTCGCGTCCGTCTTTGAGGGTGGCACGGTGGGTTTGGGCAATAGACCCTGCGGCCACAGGCGTGTGGTTGATCGTGGCAAACACCTCGTCCATCGGCTGGGGCAGTTGCAGCCGCAAGATTTGCTCAATCTCTACCCAAGGCACGGGTGGCACCTCTGCTTGCAAAGTGCTAAGAGTCGCGATATAAGCCGGAGGCATGAGGTCAGGGCGAGTGCTCAAAAGCTGCCCCAGCTTCACAAAGACAGGCCCTAAATCAACCAAAATGTTGCGGAGCACAGCGGGCGTGGGCAGGGCAGGCTCGTCAGCCTTGCCCCCAGTGAGCAACCGTCGCATATAATCCCAGCCATGCCGCAGCACAACCTCAGCAATTTCTCCCTGGCGAGACCCCGTCTGAACAAAGCGAGTGAGCATGGATGAACACATACAGGATGTATCCCTAGCCTAGCGTGAGTTCGCTTGATCCGGATGTCGCGCCAGAAGCGAGCACTACAGTAGACTAAGGCATCTGGTTATAGCGCTGATCTAACCAGATGCGCACTTCTTGTTCCGACGCTAACGCCGTTGTGGTGTGTGTGATTGGGTCATAGACAGTCCACAGAGGCTGGCCGTTGGAATCATACGTTTGGGTAATGCGTGGGTCTGTGCTGCCCGCCATCTGAGTCAGCCAGCGCTGGGCGATCGCCCCCAATCCACTCAGCGGTGCTCTACGCGACTGCCGCCCTGCCACATCCCGCCGCTCTGTGCTGGTTGCACTTGTAGTCCCATTTAGACTTTCTAGATTACTAGCCAAATCACTAGATGAGGGCACACACCGCTCACCCCAAACTTTATGGAGGCTTTCCATGGGTCGCTCCTATAGTGCGAAGAAGAATTGTGAGAAGATTTTGGACGAAGCGAATGCTGGGTTGAGCAGCTAGCTTTGCCCACTCTAGAAAGGCTGCTGAGTTGCCTAGACTCACTCAGTGGCATCCCCAACATCAACTTTATTTAGACGCTTGATTAAAACTCGAAAACTGAATCTTGGTGCAGCATCAGACTCCCAGCATTATGCTCTCAACGATCTAATTAATCACAAGCTCGATCAGCTCTGATTGATGGGGATGACTGGGCGATGCCTAATGTGTTCTCACACTAGAAACAATGTATTAGTTAATCAACAGGCGGCATGGATGCACGTCATGAATGAAATGAATAGATTTTTCTTGGTGCGCCCGATAATCTAAGCGAGAATCAAGACACACGTTATAGGTGGTGCTTGCTTTATGAATCGAGATAACATCAAGCTCTCACAATTACGTGCCTTGGCTGCAGTTGCCGAACAGGGAAATTTCAGCGAAGCTGGCCTGCACTTGGGGATTTCGCAATCTGCGGTGAGTCATGCGATCGCCACACTAGAAGATGAACTCGGCGTGGTGTTGTTTGCCCGAGGGCGGCATGGGGCCACCCTGACTCCCGTGGGCGAGCGGATGGTGCAGCATGCAGCCAAAATGCTGCATTTGATTGAAGTGATGGATCATGAAGCCAACCTCGCCAAAGGGCTAGATGGCGGTGAGGTGCGCATTGGAGCCTTTCGCAGCGTGGCGACTCATGTGTTGCCCGAGGTGATCGCCACCTTCCGAGCCCGCTTTCCTGATATTCACATTTCAATCTCGGAATATCGGGGCGACGACGGCATTGAGCCCGCGCTGATGAAGGGTCTCATCGACATTGGCATCATCTGCTTGCCACCCACAAAAGACCTAGAAACGCATGAGCTGTTTCGGGATGAATATGTAGTGCTGCTGCCGCCCGACACGCAGGCCTCTGACCCCATCACTTGGGAAGAATTGCAGAAATTTCCAATGATTCTGCCACCGGATAGTGACTTCTGTGCGCTGATTATCCACAACCATTTTTCGTTGCTGAAACAACCGCTCAAGGTCGCCTACAAAATCAACGAAGATTCCACCGTGATCGGCATGGTGATGCGGGGGCTGGGCGCGTCTATCATGGCGCGGCTAGCGGCAGAGCCCATCCCTGCCAAAATCCAGGTGCGGCGACTGCCCGTGCCTTTAGAACGGGTGGTGCGGGTGGTGGTGCTGCCCAACGCGCTGCATACCCCAGCGGTCTATGCCTTTTTGGAAGCGCTGAAGGACTCGCGTAACCCTCTCACGATTCCGATGCGGCGTGCTAGCTAGGGCGATCGCCCCTCACTCCAACTAACAATAGGTTTGGCAACAGGTTTGGCAACAGGTCTGAACTGCTTGCGTTAATTCAGCGTTGCACGACCCATCAAAGGCCCGCCGGTTGGGTAGCGGTCTCTTCCGGTATCCCCGTAATCTGGTGGTAGAGAGTGATGTATTCTATAGCCGATTGATCCCAGCTAAAGTTTTCTCGCATGGCGCGCTGCTGTAGCTGTTGCCAGCGATCGCTATAGTGAAAGCCTTCCCACGCCCGTACCATACAGGTATAAAAGTCCAACGGTTCATAGCGATCAAAGCAGTAGCCAGTGCCCACCTGCTTCATGGGGTCATGATGCAGCACCGTATCTACTAAGCCGCCCGTACGCCGCACAATGGGAATACAGCCATAGCGCATGGCAATCATCTGGCTGATGCCACAGGGTTCAAACCGGGAGGGCATCAAGAACGCATCGCAGCCGCCATAGATCCGTCGGGCCAGACCGTCGCTATACATTAAGTAGACCGCAATCCGCCCCGGATGCCGACCCGCAATTTGCCATAGTTCTGTTTCGTAGTAGCGATCGCCCGTGCCTAACACAATCAACTGAGCATCGGTATAGGCCATAAACCGATCCATCGTTTGGATCATCAGATCCAACCCTTTTTGCTCAACCAGCCGCGACACCATCCCCATCAAAAAGACATCCGGGTCAACCTCCAGGCCCAGCTCATCCTGAAGCGCCTGCTTGTTTTTAGGACGCTTGTCTAGCGTCTCAGCGGTGAAGGGGTGCGTCAGTTGCGTATCTTGGCTGGGGTCAAAGGCTTCGGTATCAATGCCGTTCACAATGCCTTTCAATCTGCCGCTGATAAAGGACAGTAGCCCCTCCATCTGCTCACCATATTCCTTCGTCTGAATCTGCTGCGCATAGGTAGGAGAGACAGTGGTCACACTATTGGCATATTGCACTGCGGCTGCCATCACGTTATGCCCCTGCATATACCACGGGCACCAGGTCATGCGCTCCAGTTGATACCGCGAAGGGCCCTGATAGGCGAGGTTGTGAATGGTGAAGACGGTGCTGATATCCGGTGATTGATGCATCCAGACCGGAATCATGCCCGTGTGCCAGTCGTGGCAGTGAATGACATCTGGCTTCCAGTGATTCCAGGCAAATTCTGCCGCGCCGTTAGAAAATAGCGTAAATCGCCACGCTTCATCTTCTCCGCCATAAATGCGCTTAGGCGCAAAGGCTGGATGCCCAAACAGATAAAGCGGCACCTCGGTACCCGGTAGCACCGTTTCATACACCTGAAAGGTTTGAAACATGGCGCTCCCCGACCAAATCGGGTCGCTGGGGATCTTGAGCTTTGCGGGCAGGGTGCCGTAGTACGGCAAAAACACACGCACATCGTGACCCATTCGCCTTAGAACGCTAGGCAACGCGCCGATGACATCTCCCATGCCTCCGACTTTGGCGATGGGGGCGGCTTCTGCCCCAACAAATAAAATACGCATGGGATGACTCTCTGCTGCAGGTTGGTCAGGCGGGGTTAACCGCTATCTCCATCAAGGCTATCAAGTTTCGGTACGGTTTCTTGGACACAGCCGCAATTTATGGCGATCGCCCCAGCCCAGAGTATCACTCTGCAGCAAAATCTTGGCTCTATCAGAAGCGCAATTAAACAAGAGGGGCAATCAACTCACAGGTAGCCGTTTCAAGCACCATAGCATCGGCGCAGTGCCAGCGCAGCCAGTGTTCCACATCAGCTGACTTCATATATCCACAATGTATCTAATCCTAGATCTACCGTAGGGTGGGCATTGCCCACCCCTCTTAATTCAGTGCCATTCGATCCTAGGGTGCTTGGCATCAAACCCTACCGGAGAGTCTCCCGCAAAAGCCTTACCCAAATACCAACCCCCCTTATCGCTTGGCTAACGGCTCTGTGATAGAAGCGCGAGGCGACGTCGATGCCACCCGAGGATAGGCGATGCGTTGATGGTTATAGTCTTGCCAGACTTTGACAAACACTTCAGCAATGATGGGCATCTCGTGTCGGTGCAACCCAGATTCCACCAGCTGTTGATCTTGCCAGCGGGCGCGCAAAATGCGGTTCACCATTGCCAGAGCTTCTTGGGGAGTTGCGTCTTTGAGCGATCGCAGTGCCGCTTCACAAGAGTCCGCCACCATCACAATCCCTGTTTCGCGCGATTGGGGAATGGGGCCGCGGTAGCGAAAGTCCGCATCCACCACAGTCAGCGTCGGGTTTTGTTGCGCCCGTTGCTGCGCTTGATGATGGAAGTAGGTGATGAACATGGTGCCCTGGTGCTCGGGAATAAAAGCGCGAATCGCCTTAGGCAGCCGGTACTTTCGCGCCATCACCAGCCCTTCCGTCACATGCTTGCGAATGATTTCGGCACTTTTCCACGGGTCATCCAGTACATCATGTTTATTGATGCCGCCCATCTGGTTTTCAATAAACCCGAGGGGGTCATGCATTTTGCCGATATCGTGATAAAGCGTGCCAGCCCGCACCAGCTCCACATTGCAGCCCAGCTTGCGGGCAGCGGCTTCGGCCAGGGTCGACACAAACAGCGTGTGTTGAAAGGTGCCGGGAGTTTCTGAGGCGAGTCGCTTCAGCAGGGAACGGTTGGGGTTTGACAACTCGGCCAAACGGATTGGCGTAACCAAGTCGAAAAATTGCTCCAAGTAGGGGCTAATGCCCAGAGCTGTAATACTCCACACCACCCCCATCAGGCCCTGCACTGCCGAAGACGAGAGAATGGCGTACAGCACCGAGGGAGTCCACGGCGTAATAATGAGGCTGACGAGCAAATAGGTAGCGGCCTGAGCGAGGCCCACCGCGCCGCCCAATAGAGCTAGTTCTTCGCGCGATCGCAGCCGCCCCGCCATCACGGCTCCCAGCAGGCTTGCAATTGAACTCGCGGCCAGTTGGCGCACGCCGATATCCATGCCCATGGGTAGCGCTAAACTCAGCAGCGAGACGACAGTCACCCCCAAAGCCGAGCCGTAAAAGCTAGAAACCAGCAAGCCCACGGCGGGCAGACTGGTGACGGAGATCCCCACAATCATGAGCAACGGCGTGGTGAGGGTGAGCAGCGTCACAAGCACATAGTCTCGGCAGCGCAACCCGGCATGAAACTGCCGCTCGACTAACAAAAATGTAACCATGCCGCCGCTTACCAGCACGGCAAAGCCCACCAGCCCTGGCCAATTGATTTGCCGCTGGCTTAGGCCAAAGTGATCGAGCAGCACAAACTCTCGTTGGGTGATGGATCGTCCGGCTTCAATAATGACTTCGCCACGCCGGACTGAAACTTGAATGGGCTCTACCGCACGGGCCACCTGCTCAGCCTGCAGCCGAGTTTGCAGCGGGTCGGGCACGAGGTTTGGCTCTAGCGAAGCCAACAACAGTTGCCGGACGTGAGATTCGGCACGAGGGGGCACATTGCTGGCAATTTGCATGCGCACCGCATCAGATAGGAGAGTCTCGGGCAAGCCGGGTGAGATGCCCTGAGCCAGCATGCGCTCTAAGACCCGCCGGGTATGAACCTTGACCTCAGTCCATTCGGTATCAGTCAGGTGTAGCAAATCTGCTGTAAACAACTGGGGGGAATCTGGGGCGGCGGCTTGGGTCACCGCGGCGATCGCCCCCTCATAATTGCGCCGCATCCGCAGGATTAGCTGCCGCAGCGCGGTATAGTCTTCATCCGAGACGCGGCTACTGCGATAGTTTTGCAGTTCTAGCACCGCTAGCTCCTTGGATGATTGCATCCGAGAACTGCTGCTGCGCTCACTAGACTCAACCGTGCGATCGCCCTCCACCTGAGCTAAGACATCCTCCCACTCTTCGGCAGAGGCTTGTCGCAGATAGCGCTGCGTTGCCGTAGACAGCACTCCTGTCGCCGTGAACGGAAACGTGCCCGCCTGAGTCCGCAGGCGATCGCCCTCATCCAGATAGCGCTGAATGGTTTGATAAATTTTTTGGTTGACGCCCTCATCCAGCATCAGCACCTGCACCGCCCCCAAACGGGCATCGCTGCGCCGTCGCTCAGTGGTTTCAGAGTCTACAACCGAGGCCGATTGAGGGGCACGCAGCGTGCGGGGAGACACTTTGCCCACCGCTAACTGCGGCTCATTGTAATGGCGATAGCCAATGGCACTGGTCAACGTGACAGCCGCTAACACAAACACCACCTGAGACGCCAGACGCGGTGCCCGTGTCGTTTTACGACGGGGTGGCAATCGGCGCCCATGCCCATTAGACGCTGTACCACCCACTCGATTTGTGGCAGCGTTTTCAGCATCAGGCTGGGCAACATTGCTGACCCAAGCAGTAATACGAGTACTGAGGTCGCTGAGTAAATGTGTTGCCCGACTGGCATTTACCTGCTGAACCAACTGTCGAAAAGATTTCATCAGTACATGAACTGCTAAACTAACGGGTTCGATCCAACCTGAACTCAAGCAGCCTGCCTCCCTTATAGCGCGAGTCGCCCTTAGGGATACGGCTATTTCTCTAATTTTTGTTCAAACAGCAGTCTTTAAGCTGTAGATAGTAGGCGACGAATAGCCTGACGTCTCTATAAGTTTGTTTAAATCCCTGCGGCGTCTAGGATTTATCATTAAAAACCTGCTGAATTATTTAGATAAGGCAACTGTATCGCTCTATCGCGATCGCTCGGCAAGGGTTGGGCGGTTTGCGAGGGTGGAGTTTTGCGAACGAGGGTGGCGAGGTAAGAGCAGGATGGATGTAGGATGTCAGCAGCTCGGGCGATCGCTCCTATAATCCGTTGACGATATCGGCTATATTCTGGTTCGGCACCACTACTCTAGCGGCTAATAGTATACGCTGCCCATACTGAATCTAGAGATTGATCTAGAGTTAGCTAAAGGCACAGCCTCACATAATCGTTGGATACCGCAGCGGTCGAGTGAGTTAGAACAGGTATTGTCCTAGAGACTTTGCGGTGTGAAGCTTCTAGGAAAACATAGACAGCCATCAGCACTACATCAGCACTACAAAAGCTGAAATTGTTCACTCGGCTCACAGGATGTTCTTCAGTGTCGTCGCTACCCCATCAGGAAAGCGCAACAATACGAAACATTTGACCCTGGCTCAATCCGAATCGCCTGCTCTCCTCATTAAATCTTTATCAACGTCAGTTCAACAAATGCCCAAACCCGTGCTGCCCACGAGCGGTAAACGCGGCTTCGCGTTATTTCAGCCCCGCAGCGCAAGGTTGAAATAACCCTCTCGATCTCACGGTGTATCAGCGAATCCCTATTAGGGCCTATCGGGATCACAACATCAGCCAAAATCATCTCGAAGAACCAAGCTCTTTCATTGCAAGGGATTTAGGGCGTGTCATCAATTCCGACTAAAAGCCTTGTGCTATGAGCGTTGCCACGCCCGTCCAAAAAAACAGGCTAGGGGCTGTCATCGTTCATTTCTGGGCCATTAGCGGCTAATTGATGATAGCCCCTAGTAAGACAACTTGGTTTTGCAGCGGGCAATGCTATCCCATTTATCTCAATAATCGTAAGGATTAGCCGGTTCATCAATGGCAATCAGCTCGTCTGCATCAACAACGAGCTGCCGCAGTCCGTTTAGATCCTCAGTCACCATTTGCCCTTCCACCCGCAACCAAGTATCAGGAGGGTATGCAGCACGGCGCTCTGTAATTTTTATCGGAAGCCCGACTGGATACACATCCGCAGCACAGCAGGTGATCACAAATCGCGCCAGCATTATGTAGTCCTGCGCCAACTCAGGGGGATGAATCACAAAGCCCTCAATGCGAGCCGGTAAGCCTTCGTAGGCATCAGGTTCAGGGTAGACATTTAGAGTCCGCACCCAATCGACAAGACTGCGATCTTCTGGACGGGTGCCACCCCGAAATGACTGAGGTTGCGATCGCGTCATGGTCAGGGTTTCAGTTACACCCCGCTCTAGCGCCACCTGGCTAGCAAACGCCTGAGGCGAATAGAACAACCCAAAAATGCCCACTACTAGAAGCAACAGGCTGCTCCATCCCTGAGGCAGCAGCGAAAAGTGTTGAGCAGTGGAACGACTGTCGGCAGTTTGTCTGCGTCCCTCTCGTCCCAGCAACTGTAGCACCTTTGCTCCCGCCAACCCCACTAGCATGATGCCCGCCATCACCGCCAGCCATACATAGTCTGGGTGCAGCAGCACATTCACACGGCCCGTAATCCAAAAGCGCAATAGCACAATCCCCCAGACCAGCAACGCCAGCACATCTAGCCAAATTAGCCAGTAGGTTAACGCCGAACGCTGAGAGAATTTCGGAGTGGGTGGTTGCTTTGCGGGTTGGTTTAAGGATCGACGTCGACGTTGACGAACCATAAGTCAGAACTGCCTAGAATGCTTGAGGATCAACAATTAGCCAAGATTAGCCAAGATACAAATTTACTAAAAACGCTCCTACAAAGGTCAGCTGACCGGCCAAGAAAAAGAGGTAGATAATTGCCCGGGTGCGGAACACCGACGTTAGCAGCGCGATGTTTTTTAGGTCAATCATAGGGCCGAAGACCAAGAACGCTAGGAGTGAACCGGTCGTAAAGGTAGACGCAAAGGACAGGGCAAAGAACGAGTCCACTGTGGAGCAGATGGACACAATCCAGGCGAGAGCCATCATCACTAAAATGGAGGTGACTGGACTTTGGCCCAGACCCAGCACCACATCGCGGGGAATGGCAACCTGCACCAGAGCGGCGATCGCCGTGCCGATTACCAGCACCCCACCCAGCTCTCGCAGCTCCAAAATCACATTTTCTACCAGCAGCCGAAACCGCTCGCTAACCCCTTTAGATAGGACAGTTGGCGTCGCACCGACCCCAGCCGCCTGCCACAGACTGCTGTCTAATCGTTGAGGCTGCCCCGGCTGCCCTAGCATGAAGGTGCCCGATTGCAGGAGGCTGGGGGTTTCCGTAGAGCCAGCGCTGGTAGTGTCGGCAGGAAGTGGCATGGCGCGCGCCACTGAGGCGTTGAGCAGCGGCCGCATGTCTTTCTGACGGCTAAACACCCAGCCAATGATGGTGGCGATCGCCAGCGAGAAGCCCACCCGCAAAAACACCATTTCGGGCTGATCGCGAAAGGCTGTCCAGGTGGCCCAAAACACAATGGGGTTGACCGTAGGAGCCGCCAACAAAAAGCCAATAGCCGTGGAAGTCGGTGCGCCTTGCACCAACAGCCGCCGCGCCACCGGCACATTGCCACACTCGCAAACTGGAAATATAAACCCAATCAGGCTTCCGGCAAAAGCGCCTAGGATTGGGTTGCGGGGAATCGCGCGGATTAGCTGACGCTCATCCACAAAAAACAGCAGCACACTCGAAAAAATCACCCCCAGCAGCAAAAAAGGGAAGGCTTCTACGAGCAAGCTGAAAAATAGTGTTAAACCACTATGCCATCGATCCATAACTTAATCACGCTCGAAAGTGCTCCGCCATATCGGTATCACCGCAGGCCAGTGCTGAGAAAAAGATATCGCTTAGCCTTGGCTTGCCTGAGTGATCCCAGCATTGTAGAATAACCCAGATTTTAGGCACTCGCCCATTCTACAGGACGACACTTCGTCTAAGCGAGGTCGGGCGATCGCCCCAACTGCACATCGAATACGCTGGGTTATGCCACAATCTGCTGTATCAAACTCTACTGTTCAGGTTGATTAGATCGACTACTTTCAGGGGATTGGCATGGGAGAGAAGGACTAACGGCATGCGCCTTGAGCAACTGCAAGCATTTTTAGCGGTGGCTGAAACGGGCAGTTTTCAGCAGGCAGCTCGTCGTTGCCAGGTCACTCAGTCCACCGTAAGTCGGCAGGTGCAGGCATTAGAGACCGGGTTGGGAATTCCGTTGTTCCATCGCTCAACCCAGGCAACACTAACGGTAGCGGGCGATCGCCTGTTGCCCAGAGCACGCAAAATCTGCCAGGAATGGCACACCGCAGAAACCGAAATTTCTGACTTGCGGATGGGCAAGCAGCCAGAGCTTTGTGTGGCTGCGATCCATTCCATCTGCGCTTATCATCTGCCGCCAGTGCTACACCAGTTCTGTCAAGCCTATCCCGATGTTCAGCTTCGGGTAACGGCACTGGGGAGCGATCGCGCCCTCAAAGTATTAAAAGATGGGCTAGTAGATCTCGCAATCGTCATGCACAACCGATTCATGGTCACCAGCCCTGAAATGGTGGTAGAGCCACTCTATGATGAGCCAATTCAGGTCCTCATGGCGGCCACCCATCCCCTGGCAAGCCATGCTGCCATCCCTTGGGATGAGTTGGCACGCTATCCCCAAGTTGTATTTAAAGATGGCTATGGAATGCAGCGGATTGTGCAAGAGCAATTTGCCCGGAGAGGCACCCCTCTGACGGCTGCGCTAGAGTTAAACACGCCCGATGCATTTCGCGGCGTGGTGCGCCACAGTGAGATGTTAGCGCTCTTGCCCAATTCATCCCTGATCGAAGCGGCTCATGATCCTACGCTCGCGATTCGCCCCATTGCCACCTCTGCAACCCAAGCCGTAGCCGACCCACCCCTCTCTCGCCAAGTGGTGATGGTTACGACGAGCGATCGCCTCCAAATTCCGCCCATTCGCCATTTTTATGATTTAATCCTGGCGCATCTGCCCCACTGCGGAGACGATATCTCTCAATTGCCCACCCCTTCTTCCTCTGTAGCTAGTTCATGAGTAACGCCTTCCGAGAGCTGTTGCGCAAGGTGGGTAGCGGCACCCATACTAGCCAATCGTTGACGCGCGGCGAGGCCGCTGCGGCCACGCGGATGATGCTCCTGCAAGAAGCCACACCCGCCCAAATTGGCGCTTTCATGATTGCTCACCGCATCCGCCGACCCACCGGGGTAGAACTAGCGGGCATGCTCGATGCATACCAAGAGTTAGGCCCCGCTCTCCAAACCGTTCAGTCGGCGTACCCAATTACGGTGTTTGGACATCCCTACGATGGGCGCGATCGCACCATGCCTCTAGGCGTGCTAACGGCGCTGATTTTGGCCTCATTACAGTGCCCAGTAGTGATGCATGGGGGCGATCGCATGCCCACCAAAGAAGGTCTGCCGCTCGTGGCGGTATGGCAGAGCCTGGGCGTGCACTGGGCAGGGCTAGGCTGGGCTGACATTCAGCATGTTTTTGAGACCTGTCATGTGGGATTTTGCTACCTGCCGCAGCACTTTCCCTCAGCACAAGGCTTGGTGCCCTATCGGGAGCAAATCGGTAAGCGCCCGCCCTTTGCTACGCTAGAACTGTTTTGGTCACCCTATGGGGGCGCAGCCCAAGTGATCGTGGGATACGTGCATCCGCCGACCGAAGGCATGGTGCGAACCGCCTTTGCGCTTCACCAACAGCAGCAATTCATTACGGTAAAAGGGGTCGAAGGGAGCTGCGATCTACCCCGAGAACGCACGGCTATTATTGGTGTTTGTCAGGGTGATCAGCTGGAGCGGTTTCACCTGCATCCGGCTGAGTTTGGCATGGCGGGCAAAAATGTGGCCATGCCGTCTCTCGCAGCGCTAGAACCTCTCATGCGCTCGGTGCTCCACAATGAGCCGTCGGAGCTACGACAGTCGGTGATCTGGAATGCAGGCTTTTACCTATGGCGCTGCGGGGTCGCTGACTCCTTAGAAGGGGCGATCGCCCTTGCCGCCCACCAGCTAGAACACGGTCTAGCACTCCAAGCGCTCCACACGCTTCAGGCCCAAGTTGAGGCCGCGAGCCTGATCCGACGATAGCGCAATGTGCCTTGCGCCGCGGGGTTGAAACAATGCAAAACCGTACTGTCCGCGACGTGGGGCAGTACAGTTTTGTGCATTTTTTGAACTGACATTAACTGACGTTAACTGACATTAACCGTCGGGAAAGCAGCGACTATCGCGGTAGCGACGCAAGCTGCCGCAGATTCCACTGCATGGGCGGTGCCAGCACCCCTTTCACGGGACGCGCCGCCTGCACCACAAGAGGATAGACCCGCCAATGGTAGTCATAGGCATAGCTCCAGCTTTGTTCGTAGATTCCCACATCAACAAAATAGCTGCCAGGTGCCAGGTCTAATCGTTCAATATTCAGCACCAGCTTGCCCGTGCCCTGAATCATCCCGGTGGGGCCATTGAGATCCAGCGTGTTGGTGTCTAAGCACAGCTCTCCAGCTTCGTTGCTGATACTGACGCTAAAAATAGGTGACGGAATCGACTGCTCGGTCTGGTACTCAATGTCTACTGCGAGGGCATCGCCGCTGGTGATCGTGGCATGAGGGTTCAGTTGCACGGCTGTAATTTCTGCTTCTAGAGACCCAAAGCGGTTTTGGTTGACCTGCAACTCTAGCCCCGAGGCTGCGAGCTGGGGCGGGCGGTTGGGAGTCAACTGCTGAGTGTGCGATCGCATCTCGCTCACATATTGCCCCGCAATCACGTCCGGTTCTCCGTAGGCATTGACTTTCCCCTGCTTGAGCCACAGAGCGCGATCGCACAATCGCTGCACCTGCCCGGCATCGTGAGAAATCAGCACAATCGCGCACCCCTGAGATTTGAGCTGCGCGATGCGATCCAGGCACTTGGCTTGAAACGCAATGTCACCCACCGATAAGAACTCATCCACCAGCAGCACATCAGGCTCAGTATGAACCGCCACGGCAAACGCCAGCCGCATTTGCATCCCCGTGCTGTAAGTGCGAACAGGATTATCGATAAAGTCTTCTAACTCAGCAAAGGCGACGATTTGGTCTAGCCGCCGCTTAGCGGCCCGTTCTGTCAGCCCAGCCACAATAGTGGTAACTAGCGCATTTTCGCGACCCGTTAAATCGCCATGAAACCCTGCACCCAAATCCAATAACGCCCCAAGCCGTCCATGCACACGCACTTTGCCTTCATTGGGACTCCCCACGCCGCCCACCAGCTGCAACAGCGTAGATTTACCCGCCCCATTGTGGCCCACAATCCCTAGCATTTCACCTGGTGCCACTGAAAAGCTAACGTGGCGCAAGGCCCAAAAGTTATCAACCGGGCGCACGTTGCGCAAGCCAGAAATCATCGCCTCCATAAAGGTTACTGGCTTGTGCGTATGGTAACGGTTAAATCGTTTTCCTAAATTCTGCACAATAATGGCGTCGCGCATTCACCCACCTCCTTGAAAGATAGTTGTCTCGTCGTCAGCTTGGGGGTTAACGACGCAGCAGGTTTAAATAGATTTGATGCAACTGGTGTGCCACCAGCGAATACCGATGCTTTAGCGCGCGTTCACGGCTGGTCGTGGCCTTTTGCGTGCGGCTGGCCCCATCCGACAGAATGTTCAAAATCGCGGATGCAAAGGCTTGGGCATCTTGGGGGGGACAAAGCTCTCCCGTTGTCTCGTCCACATATTCCCGAATGCCGCCAATATCTGTGGCTACCACGGGCAGTCCACAAGCTAGGGCTTCTAGCACTGCATTGTTGGCTGTCGCTTCGTTGAATGGGAAAATGGCAACCTGGGCCTGTTGGTAGCGTTGCCGCAGCTCGTCATCGCTAATGCCTTCTAGCATGTGCAGTCGCGCATCGTCTAATCCGGCGAATTGGTTTTTCTGATCTACGCGGGTGCCAACTGCAAACACATGAATCTGAGGATTGGCGTTCCAAACCTGGGTAAGCGCGTGCCCCAAGGTTTCGAAGTCGCGCAGATGAGCGCCAACAGTAATGCACACGGGGTCGAGATTGGCAGCAGCATCGGGATGGAAGTAATCGGTATCGATGCCATGAGGTACCACAAAGATTTGGTCAGCAGGCACCCACTGTTCAAAAAAGCGTTGCTGTGCGCGGCTGACCAGCACAATGCCATCAATTTTTTGGGCGATCGCTTCAATTCCCAGCGCGGCCAAACAATCTTCGGGTTCATGGAATGAGGCCACGACCCGGTGTCCCATCAGGCGATAGAGCCAGCGCAGTTGCGCCAGCAGCCATAGATCAGAGTCGCCGTATAAAAAGTGATACACACAGTTGCGCCGCAGGGCCATGTGGAACAGGGTGGAGACTTCGGTGATGCCAGCTCCTAACGAGTAGAAGGGATGACGAGTAAAGGAGGCAATTTTTTTGTTCAACTCCCAACCCCAGGCTTCTGAAATCCAGCGGAACTTAACAGGCGAGGCTAGCAGCGTTCCCACATAGCGACTAAACCCTTCATAGCCTGAGTGCTTGGCATGGTGAGCATAGCGCTGCCCGATGAAGAAAACGCGGTGTTCTAATACTTTGTCTGTAGGCTGTAGTTCGTGGGTGGTAATGAGCGCACTGTGAGTGGTAGCTGTATTCATAGTTCAGTTCAGTAATGGGTGCATCAAGAGAGCATCGTAAAGTCTGTCGACGGCTATGTGCTTAGAGTAATAGTCTGTGAATTATGGAGTCCGTACACGAAGCTGTTGGCGCTAGAGTTCTTCAACAAATCGGTTGCTTTGATGCTTGAAGATTCGGTAGCCGATGGGCATAAGCAGAATGGCTCCGGCGGCGATCGCCAGCAACGGCGGCCAGTTGGGGGCAGTGCCATACATCAAAATGTCTCGGTAGGCGGTCACCACATGCACCATCGGGTTTAAGAAAAAGAACGGCTGATATTCAACCGGAATATTTTTAATGTCGTAAAAAATAGGGGTGATATAGAAGAAGAGTTGCAACAACACGCCCAGCGTATGTTGCGTATCGCGAAAGGTGACATTTAAGGCGGCTAAAAAGTAAGTAAGGCCAACCGTTACTACAAACTGGAGAACTTGAATCACCGGTAGCCAGAGAGCTGCGGGTGTTAGCGTAGCCCCATCAATCCACAAAAATACAACCAGAACAGGCAAGGCCAGAATAAAGTGGATTAACCCTGTGGTGATCGTGACAATCGGCAAAATTGCGGTGGGAAATCCAGGTTGACGAATCAGAGGTCGATTGCAAATAATCGTCCCTGTGGCTTGCAGCAGTGAACTCTGAAACCATGTCCACACTAATAAACCTGTGAATACAAACGAGGAATATTGCGGTACATCGACTGGGAGAACGACCTGAAACACAAATACAAACACCATGAGCTGCAGCAGTGGATTCAGCAACGTCCACGCTACCCCCAGCATGGAGCGTTTATACAGCAGCTTCATATCTCGATCTACAAGCGATCGCAGCAGGTCATAGAGGTATTTTGCCCGCCATCTCCGGTGCAGAGTGGGGATGACGTTTAGCCGTCGAAATCCTGACTGAAATCCTAACATAGTTGCCTTAGAGGTCTCGTAAAGGGTGTAACGGGTGCTGAGAATAGAGCCTGAGAAGATGGAGTGGCATTTGCCAAAGCAGGGATCTCCGCAACAGAGACGCAAAGGGGCGATCGCCCCTAGCCATCCGTTGCCAATTGGCGAGAGCCCTAAGCCGCTGTGATGAGGCGATTGTTCCATCTCCGCCATTGCACCTGAAGCCGCGACAGCCCATAGGCCGGAATGCCTACCAAATTACCTGTGATTTCCAACAAGATGAGAGAGAGCGGAAACCAATCCCAGCCGCGCAGCCGGTAATAAATGCGCTGAACATGTTGCAGCGGCAGGCCGAGAAACAGCCGGGCCAGAGCTCTTGCGTCACCATCTTGGAACAGGGTGGCAAGTTGATAAGCAACATGCCCCTTGCCGGAATTGAATACGTGCGATCGCAATATTGTTAGGGCAGGTGTTTTCGTATGCCAAGCATAGGCAGATGGCTGATAGACCAGGATGTGACCCAACTTGAGAATCTTGTAGAACAGGTAGCAGTCCTCTCCCCCTCCAGTGAGTGTGCCCCACCCTAGGGCTTCGTCCATTAACCCAACGTGGGGATCAGAAAAGACGCTAGCGCGCACTGCCGCATTAGAGCCTGTTCCCAAATTCCAGGTGGGAATGGAGCGATACCAGCAGGCTTCAGCCCAGTCTTTGCCCACATCAAAGGGCTCAAACCCTCTACCCAGCCCTTTCCAAATCTCGAACAACCGTTGGGCACCCGCTTCTAAATCTGCAGCTAACACGTTGCCCGTAACGGCCATCACCTCTGGACGAGCAAAGGGTGCTATCAATTGCTCAAGCCAATGGGTTGGCACCGTAACATCCCCATCAAGCAAAGCAATAACAGCGCCAGTGGCATGCTGAATCGCCTGGTTACGGGCAGCGGCAACCCCCTGCGTAGAGAGGTTAAGCAGCAGCATATCTGAAAACTGAGCGGAGAACTGGGCGACCACGTTCTCCATAGCGCCGTGCGAAGGCTTAGCGCTGTTGATCACAATCACCTGAGCATTGTGCTGAGCTGCTTGGGGCATAACGCTTTGCAAGCAGGCCGTGAGTGCGTTAGCACACCCAGTGGCAGACACAACAATCGTGACAGGCGTTTCCTTTAGTAAAGCTGCTTGGTGTTGCCGATTCGGCTGCCCATAGGTTTGTGCCAGTAGCGTTGTAATGGCTGCCCAGCAGCGATCGCCCCTTAAGCCAGAAGCAGCCTGTAAGATCGGCATTCCTAAGGCTGTGGTCATCGCTTCTACCAGACAATCCACACTAATGGACTGGTAGATGTTGTCAATATCGACCGTGCCCAGCGGTGTGCCATTCCACATCGCGACCATCTTGGTGTGAGCGTACTGCGCAACGTCTTGGATGGGTGCGAGGGCTTGGGTCAGCTCAACCGATCGAATTGCGGAGCCAGATTTGTAATCCCAATTCAACCCATTGGTTGTGCGAGGCAGACGCTCAGGAAACGCGGGTTCATTCGGGAACGCTGCTTCGACCTCCTTGGCGTTTCGGCGTGCCGACTGGTAGCGACCTACATGCTTAAAGACGCCCTGAAACTCCGCTAGAATAAGGTCTCTGGGGAATCGGGACGGGTGAATATATGACAAGATTACCCGCCTGATATGCCACCAAGCCAACCAGTATACGGC
Source organism: Kaiparowitsia implicata GSE-PSE-MK54-09C (assembly GCA_019359435.1). Classification (GTDB taxonomy): domain Bacteria; phylum Cyanobacteriota; class Cyanobacteriia; order Elainellales; family Elainellaceae; genus Kaiparowitsia; species Kaiparowitsia implicata. The sequence goes on along the minus strand of JAHHHI010000071.1, from coordinate 36,144 downwards.
TAGATACAACACACTCGCGGTGGACTCTGGATACTTAAGAATGCAGCAGGTGAAGTAGGAATAGAGTCCAATACCGTTGTTCTCAATTTGCGATCGCAGCTTTTCGTAGTTGGGCCGATGACGATGCCGCACCATTGCTCTGGGTTCATACACCAGCGTGTGGCCTTCCTTTAAAATGCGGAAATACATCTCCAGGTCACCCCCGCCATTGGTCACGGTTCCCACATCCATGGCCGGATCAAAATACCCCACCTGCTCAAACACGCAGCGTCGGTAGGCCATATTGGCCCCAGCCCCAAACTGCCCTGTCCCCACTAACTGCCAGGGCAGTTGATCTCCGGGTTTGATGCGTCGCCACTTGCGCTGAAACCCACGCCCAAAGCCGCCATACAGCTCAAATAGGGCTTGAGATTCTGCATCCAGCACATAGGGCACAATTAACCCTGTCAGTGCCATCACATCAGGGTTTTCGACAAAGACCTTTGCTAACGCTGTGATCCAGCCTGCATCCACCACTACATCATCATCGGTGTAGGCAATGATGTCTCCCTTGACTTCTAAAATGGCGCGGTTGCGGGCCCAGTCCAGGCCGGGACGGGGTTCTCGCACATACCGAACCTGAGGATATTGCGCGACGAGTTGCTGCGTGGCATCGCTGGTTGGCGCATTATCCACAATCAAAATATCAAGATTGGGATAGTCGAGTTGGCCGAGCGCATTCAGGCATAGCGCCAAGTCACTCGCGCGATCGCGGGTACACACGGCAACGGTAACCAGGGGATACTCGCCCTCCCACGCTGGCGGAGACAGGTTAACCAAATCGCTGAGCTGAAAGTCTGACCCCAACGTGTTGGTTGCGAGGCCTTGGCCCAATAGCGTTTGGGCGATCGCCCAAGAGTGGTGCTCCAAAATTAAGTTGCTGATGGTTGCCGCGTCGCATTCTCCGTTGACGATAGGAGCTTGAATATAGGCGAGGGGGGTACCATATAGCCGCACCAATCCCTGCACACTGACATAGCCCTCTAGATCATGTAGCGTAGAAATTGGCTGACTCAATTCAATATCAACAACCTTACTGGGGTAAAGCATCACCGTTTCCTCAGGTGGATCCTTAAACTATTTGCTTACTAATTCACCGTAGAATTCACGGCGGATGAATCTAGACGGTGGCGATTTAAGCTGCTGGCAATCAACAAGCGCATTATCAATAGAATTCCCTGATGTAGCAGTTGGCCTACCAAAAGCTTGAACCGTAGTATGGGAAGGTGCTGGTGTTGAGCGAAGAAGCGTGGGCCGTCAGGAGCAGGCATCAGGGGCAACCGGGGCTTCACCCCTGGCGAGTTTGCAGACTTCATTGGCGATCGCCCTCGGTTGACCACAAGGCGAATACCACTCACAAGCGCTAGTTTGTAGGTGCCGGGGCGAAGACAGGGCGTTATGCACTCAGCCTTAAATGCTTGCAGCAGCCAAAACAGCGTTTGGCGATCGCCTCCGCGATCGCTGCACTGCTGCGCCAGATACAGATAAAAGCTGCTAGCCGATAGGCGAAACAGAAGAGTAGAACACTGGGGCTGCCGTTGCTGAACTGCCTGCAGCATTAGGCTGTGCGATCGCGCCATTTGGGTATAGTCACAGGACATGGCGTTGTGAACCTTGCGGTAGCCCACCAACAGTTCGGGCACCGCCCAAAACTGGTAACGCTCAGAGAGTCGCAGATACAGATCCCAATCTTCGCAGCCTTGGGCCTGTCGGGCGTTTAGGCTCGCATCATAGCCACCGATAGCGTCTAGACAATCTCGGCGGATCAACGTAGCGCTGGCATTGCCAATAAAGTTGTGGCAAACGAGCGTGTTAAAGACATCGCCGTTGATCGTAGCGGCATGAACCCGCCCCAGTAGTCCATCCTCTTCATCAATATCAACCGACCAGGAGTAGACCACGCCCACCTCGGGCGGACTGGCCTGCATCAGGGCCACTTGTCGCTGAATCTGATTGGGAAACCAGATGTCATCCGCATCAATGGGAGCAATGAACACGCCAGCAGATTGCTGAATGCCTAGGTTGCGCGCTGCAGCCACCCCCGCATTGGATTGTTGCAGCAGGCAGACTCGAGAATCCTCAGCGGCGATCTGACGCACTCGGTCAGCGGTGCGATCGCCCGATCCATCATCAATCACAATCACTTCGAGATGACGATAGGTTTGCTGAAGCACTGAGGCCAGTGTTCGCTCAATAAACCGCTCAGCGTTATAGGCTGGAATGATCACCGAAACTAATGGATCGTTCGTCATATGTTTAGGTCAATCCTGATCCGATGCAGTTACCGAGCAGTGGATAGTCAATGAGTGGACTGGGTCACGCACCCAAAATGAGGCAAGAGCCATTAAGCCGTCTGCTCTGAACGCTTGGTAACAGCACTCTTCTGCCATTCCTGCTTAAGGTGCAGAACCATACCCACCGCAAAGGATGCGCCGCCGTAGATGTAGTACAGCCAGTGCATCGCTACAACGCCAAGCACAAACCGTCGCCCTCGCTTTTTCAAGAAAAAACGGTATATGTCCCAATTAAGGATTAGAAGGGCGATCGCCGGAATCCACAGCAGCAGGACTAGGGAATGGTGCAGAGCGCCCACCAGCAGCAACCCGACTAGGGCATAGGCCAGCACTACGCTAATGCGATGAGACACCTGTAAATTCAGGTCATTTGTCACCCGCGACTGGTGACTCAGCAACAACTGCGTCCATGGGATGGCGCGATCGCACACATCCGTTTTTACCAGGCTGCGAAACCCCCAGGCCTTGTGGTGCTTAACCTGCACCTGCTTTGCCAATAGAATTCGCCCGCCCGCCTGCTTAATGCGGTAGCCCAGATCAATATCCTCAACGCTGGGGCGTGGAAACCGTGCCACATCAAACCCACCCAATCCCAGAAAGGCTGAGCGTTTCACACAGCCGCAGCCTGCCCAAAACGTGGTTGCCTCCTCCTGTCCGGTTTGATGAACATAATGGTGAAACAGGTTTTTGTACTGCGCCACAAAATTGGGCGCTTTGGGGCAATCATCGTAGGAGCCAAAGAAGGCCTCTACCGTAGGATGTTGCTGAATAACCTCTGCCAGGGCACTCAGCGTATTAGGGTACACTTCACAATCGGCATCAATAAAGCAGACGTAGTCGCCCTTGGCACGTTGAGCACCTAAATTGCGTGCGGCTCCAGGCCCCAATCGTCCACGCATTCTCAGCACCGTAGCCCCAAACTGTTCCGCCACAATCGCCGACTGATCCGTTGACCCGTCATCCACCACAATCAATTCCCAATTGGGATAGTGGGATGCATGCAGAGCGCTCAGACAGTAAACAAAAGCATACCCTCCGTTATAAACCGGGACAATCACCGATAAAAACGGAGAGGTATCCGTTGTGGATTGAGATGAAAATCTTGAAGTTGCCATCACTGAATTCATCGGTAGTCTGTCCTCACATCCAGCGACCAGCGGCAGCCAGCGGTTTGACCTCCGTCACTGCCTCTGGGAAGCGATCTTCAATAAAGCGAAAAACATCTTCAATCACACCGTCAGAATTCATGTAATGGAAAGAACCGGTGCGACCCACTAGGTGCAAGTTGGGCCATTGCCCCAAAAAGTCCTTTACGGCTTGAAGTTTTTGCTCGTAGCCCACGCGATACACGGGGTAGGCATAGGGAACTCGCAGAACCCAGCCTTTGTGCACGTCACGTTTATTGATCCAGCCGATCTGGTTCATTTGCTCAACGACACGATCTAGGATCTCGTCGTCGCTCAGATTCCAGATAGACTCACCTTGGTTGGCAAAAATTTCGATGGCGAGCGAGGTCTGCTGATCGCTGGGAACCATATTGGGCGACCAGTTTTTGGGCTCATGGGTGCGCCCAAAGATGAGGTTAGGACTGGGGAAATAGGTCCAACTGTCGACACTAACCTGGGGTTTATTTAACGCGACAAATAAACAGATAATGTCGCGATACTCGAGTGCGGTGTTTGCCTGTACTGACTGGCTGCCATACTCCGCAGGCATGGCTTCGAGCAGATAGTTAATGGGAATCGTAGAGACGAGTTGATCCGCTTCCACTGTATTGAGCGTGCCGTCAGGAGACTGGAAAGTAACGCTGAATCCTCCATCATCCCTAGGCTCTAAGCGATACAGCGAGGCGCTGGCATGGATAATACCGCCCAACTGTAGGATTTCTTGCTTGAGGGTTTCGGGAATCCGTCCGAAGCCAGAGCGCGGGTAGTAGAACTGAGAGATGGCAGCCGCGGTGTTGTTAACTTTGGGTGGTTTGATCGCTCGCTTCACCATCTTCCACATGCTGGGAATGCGAATGCGCTGAGACGCCCAGGTAGACGCTAGCTCGGTGGCAGGGATGCCCCACACTTTCTCGGTATAGGGTTTGAAAAATACGTTGTAGAGCGCCTTCCCATAGCGCTTGATGACCCAATCTTCGAAGGAGTGTTCAGGGCGATCGCGCTCTTTGAGTTTGGCGATCGCATAGCTCAGCACCATCTTTACGGCTTGCAGCGGAGAGAAGATGGATAATGCGCCGGGAAACTGAATCGGGTAATTTGCAAACTGGCCGTTTAAGTGGATATGGCTAATGCGAGGAACCAACAGCAAATCTTCTTTGAGTAAATCCTTGAGCCACTGAACGACGGAGGGGTTATTGCTATGGAAGCGATGTCCTCCAATATCAAAACGGAAGCCTTCAGCTTCGAACGTGCGTGCTAGGCCGCCCACTTCAGCTCCTTTCTCAATCAGAGTGACGCTACAGCCGCGCTGTAACAGTTCACGGGCAGCAGCTAGTCCTGCAATCCCCCCGCCCAGCACCACAAAGGCCTGCCCAGCTTGAGCCTTACCTGTGGACGATGAAAAATCCGCAGCCGCGCTGGAATAGTCGCAAACGACCATATTCTAGAAACTCCAATTGTCAAAATGAATTGATACAGCAGTTGACGATGAGCAAGTTCTGAAAACGAGATTTGAGACGGGGGATCTCGAGTTAACTGGGTGGCGAATCAACTGATGAACTGGTGAGGCACGATGGATTCATGTGCAGGTTTGACTAATGTGTTTCTCAAAGAAAAACCTGCATATCTGTAAAATTACACAGCCAGAGAATTCATGCCAGTGTTTCAATTGCTACTTAACCGAAGCTATACGGAAATGTCACCTTTCATGAAGAATGCCCATCCACAGAGCAATACAAATAGATCTCTCTAAAAATTCAGTGCGGACATATTTTTCAATGTATAAAACCACCCTTAAGACCTTGCGTGCTATTTCGCAGGGTTGGGTTGGTTTCAACCTCAAAGGCACAGGGAATCGGTATAGCCCAGCACACGCCGTCTGGATCATTTGGGGAGAAATACTGAAACCCTCTGCCGAACTTAGTCACATACTCGGTCTGGGGCAAGAGCGGGGGCATCAGGAGTGACCGAAAGACAGGTCGCTCGGCTAGGAGGTGGGGCTGAAGCTGAGCGATCGCCAGCACAGTAATGCAAAAGACTAGGCCAGTGAGCGATCGCCCCGAGGCATTACTCCACTTCGCCCCGCTCTGAATGCCACGATGCACTGGGAGCAAGATCTGGCACCCTAGCCCTCCCACAAACGCAGGCAGCAGAATGAGGTAGGGCATGCCAAACCGCAACAGCGGCGACGTTACTAAAAAAAAGCCAATGCCTGTAACGGCTAGCAGTAAGAGCCAGATCTGGCCCCGATAGGGAGTCGTGACGTGCGATCGCACGACTAAGACGACCAACCCCAATGAGAGCAACCCTGCGACACATGCCGCCTGATTCAGCCGGCTGAGGTTGAGCCACTGCCACAAAAGCTGCAGCCACGACGCAGCCTGAAATTCAGGATGTCGCGTGTACCACTGCGTCCAGTTATAGAGGCTAGAAAGCTGCCGGGCCGCTTCAACTTTAGGAGCCCAGGCGACGGGTAAGCACACTTGCGTATAGGGATAGAGCGGACAGCCGGACGACACCGCGCTCACTAAAAGCTGAGGCACTAGCAGAAGTCCGCTCAGTGCTAGCCCCAACCCTAAACGCTGCGCGCCACGCCAGCATTGAAATCCGCAGTAAAGGCTTGCAACGAGTAAAAGCGGCAGCGCTGTCAGCTTAAATGAAAACGCCCCTAGCGCCAGAATGAGCACAACGGCGGCGGGTTGGCCTGTGCCATTGGTGTAGGGTTGCTCCGGCGACTCGATCGACAGGGTGGAGGGAGTGGCCCAGCTCTGTGGCAGATGGGGTCTTGGCAAATTGTGCTGTGGCTGATTATGCAGCAGCAGCCAGACCCAAGCTACTAGTCCTACCAGAATCAGCACCGGGATATCGGGAGACGGGGAAATCAAGATAACCCGCAGCGGTTGAAAGGCTGTGAGCAGCAGCAGGAGTGGCCCAAAGCAGCAGAGAGCAAACCAGTCGGCTAAGCGTGGGCGCTGTCTGATATGAGTGCACACCATTGCTAAATGCAGAGCTAGCAAAAGCAGGGCAAACCCATTTGTGGTGGCGCTTAGTCGGGTTGCTGCAAGGGGGCTATTAAACGGGGCTGCCAAGGCCAGCCAAGATGAGGTAAAACCCAGATGGCTGAACAATAATGCATTACCAGGTACGGCACCAAACTTAGACAACCACTGAATGGCGCTGTAATGGTATAAGCCCGTATCGATCCAGGTGACGGGTTGGCTCATAAACGCAGCAATGCCGAGCAGCAGAACACCCCACCACAACCCACGAGGAGACTGTAGGGTTGCCCAGAATTGTCGCCAAAACCGGCCCACTTCAGCACGGGTTGCGAGATGAGCGATCGCCCACACCCCCCACAAACTCAAGACCAGACCCCCAACTGTTGGCGTTAACGGCAGCACTAGTGCTATTCCTAATAGGCTAACCGCAAGAATTACAACACCCAACCATAAGGCCAGGATCAGGCGATCGCCCGAACGATCAACGGCATTCACTCCTAACCTGTGGAGCAGCGCAACACCAATCGGCAAGCACCCGATTAGCAATATCGCCCAAAGGATCATAAAACAGAACATAGTGCGGTGTGCGTTCTAGTCATGGTCTAGCAAATGGTTTCAGCAAGCCGTTAGAACTCCATTTGGGGTAAAACGCGGCTTGTTGCTAGCGTTCCCAAGGCCCTAGCTGATATATCGATTGAAGCTATCCCCTACCTCAGTTCTGATAGAAGGGTTTGAGCAGATGCCGAAATCAGGGTCTCTCTAAAATCTTTCTTGGCTCAGTGCAATTGCTGCAGGGATTTTCTAAACACAGCACCCCGACCCAAAAACCGGATGTGGAAAAGAGCATGAAAATTGACGGGAGGCGCATCTCCCCCGATTACCATGAGGGTGTACTCTGCTGGCGTTGACGCTATGACCGCTTCGTCTGTGGCTTCGTCTGGGGCTTCATCTCAACCCAGGGCTGTGCAGCCCGAACACTTGCCGACCAGTGGGGAGCCGTCTGCATTTTTGATCTGTGGTCTGGGTAGCCTGGGGCAATATTGTGTCATGGGGCTGCAGGAGTTTGGGGTTCGCATCTGCGCGGTCGATTTGGTGCAGCCCACTGACCTAGAGTATGACGACCTGCTGACGCATCTCGATCGCTTTTGGCAAGGCGATTGCCGTCGCACCGCGTTTTTAGAGAAAATTCACATTCGCGATTATCGAGCCGTGCTGTTGGTCACCAGCAATGATCGCGTGAATATTGAAGCGGCATTTGCGGTGCGATCGCTCAATCCCCATACGCGGTTAGTGGTGCGCTCAGCGCGGCAAAGCTTAAATGGATTGCTGCACACCCAACTGGGGAACTTTGTCGCCTTTGATGCCAACCAGCTTTCAACCAACGCGTTTGCCGTAGCCGCACTCGGGACAGAAAACCAAGGCTTTATTGATCTAGGCGATCATATTTTGCGGGTGGTGCGGCACACGCTGCCCGCTAACCACCGCTGGAGTAACCGTCGCCAGCTCCAAGAGCTGAATACGTCGATGCAGCGGCTGTTAACCTGTGTTCCGCCCGGGGAGAAAGCTCCAGGCGAGTTTTTTATCTGGGAGCCAGAGCGGCTCGTGAAGTCTGGTGACACCCTGACCTATGTGGAATTGACTGGCGGACTGACTCAAACAGCGTTGGAAGCCAACTGGCACCGTATGGCGTCTCCTGCAGCGGCGTCAAAACAAGGCTCATCATGGGTGCAAGCTGTGCGCGATCGCCTGTCGCCCCGCCAGTGGAGGCAACACCTCTGGCAATTCTGGCGCACTGCCGAGCCGCAGCAAACCCGACGGGTCGCGCTGGTCATCGGGCTGGTGCTGTCTACGCTATTGCTGATTGGCGCAGCGATTTTAAATCGGACGTTGCAAGGCACAACGTTTGGCGAAGCCATCTATATGAGCGCTATGCTGCTGCTCGACTCCTATGATGCACTGCTAGATATTGTGGGCGATCGCGAAATAGTGCCCGTGTGGATGCAGCTCATGCACCTCTGCTTTGCCCTCGTGGGAACAGCCTCGGTCGGGGTAATCTATGCGCTCTTGACCGAAACGTTGCTGGTTGCGAAATTTCAACTCCCCAAAAAGCGCCCGCCTGCTCCGCAGCAGTCGCATATCGTGCTGGTGGGGCTGGGGCGTGTGGGTCGCCAAGTTGCCTCGTTTTTAGAAACCATTAAGCAACCCTTGGTTGCCATTAATTCCCAGCCGTTAGAGCCCACAGTGTTGCCCCAGATGCCGCTGGTGGTGGGGGACGCAACTCAGGCTCTTGCCAAGGTGAATCTAGAACAGGCAAAAGGCTTGGTCATTTGCACTGACGACGAAATCGACAATCTTGAAATTGCGATGACGGCGCATCTGGTGAATCCAGACCTCACCGTGGTGATTCGCACCTATGACCCCCGATTTAGCAAAAATGTGGATCAGGTCATGCCCTTTGCCAAAGCGCTCTGCGTCTATGAGCTGGCGGCAGAAGCGTTTGTGGCGGCGGCGTTTGGCGAAAACGTGCTGACCCTGCTACGCCTCGATAATCAAACGATTGTGGTGACCGAGTATCGAGTAGAAGCGGGGGATACTCTCAATGGGTTGCTGCTGGCGGATGTGGCCTATGGCTATGGAGTTGTGCCCCTGCTTCATACGGCTGCTCAGGGTCGCGATCGCCTGATGCCGTCGGATGATGTGCGGCTGCATGAGGGCGATCGCCTAGTAGTATTAGCCAACAGCCATAGCCTGCAGCGAATCGAGCGCAACGAACGCCTAGCCCAAACCTGGTGGGTGAGAATTGATCACGCGAATACTCAAGATGCTAGCTTTGCCGGGGCCACGGCGATCGCCCGCGTCACGGGCTGCCCCATTCAGCTCGCGCGCGATACGATGGAGCAACTGCCAACGCTCCTCCCTAAATCGCTCTACTGCCATCAAGCGCTGCGGCTCGTGCGAGAATTGGGCAAAGCTGGTGTGGTCGCACATTTAGACTCTAAAACCTGAGCCAAATGTCCATTTTTAGGCAGAATGCTGCCAATCTACTCCGGCCGAAGCAAATCCGCTGCCTGAACACCCAGACCACGTAACGGGGTTTACAAAACCCTAGGGGGGGCTCTGTTAAGTTTAAGGAGATAACCCTGCTGGGGATCTAGAGCGCCGTGGCAACCAATGGCATCCAAGTTGTTGAGGGCAATCCTCACCTGCGATCGCTCCTTAGCTGGCACTTGCAACAGGCAGGCTTCACGGTGCATCAGGCTGCCAACTTGCAGCAGGGTCGAGACATCTTTCTCAATCGCCAGCCTCGCGTGCTCGTTCTCGATATTGATCTGACCGACGGCGACGGCTTAGAATTTTGCCGCTGGCTGTACCAAAACTATCAACCGCTGATGATGATTCTTTCGGCACGCGGCACCGAGGTAGATGTGGTGACGGGTCTGCGTGCCGGAGCCGATGACTATCTCACAAAGCCCTTTGGTATGCAAGAATTTTTGGCGCGGGTGGATGCTCTCATTCGCCGCAATCGCGCCATGCCAGCCTCAACACTCATGGAGTATGGCGACCTTAGAATCGATTTGGTGCAACGCCGGGTCTACTTTAAGGGGGAAGTCGTCGACCTAACACCGCAAGAGTTTAGCTTGCTGTATGTGCTGGCCCAGGCGGGAGGCCTGCCGCTGAGCCGAGCTGAGCTGCTAAGAAAGGCTTGGCCCGATGAAATCGACAATCGCCGCACCGTCGATACGCATGTGCTGTCACTGCGGAAAAAAATTGAAGATGACCCCCGTCATCCAAATCTGATTCAAACAGTGAGAAACGTCGGCTATCGGTTCAATGTGGAATACATGCGGGCGACTGCACAGCGCTACGGGCGCAGCAGCACGGCCTACAGCCAGGCCGTATCGTAATGGAAGCTTGCTTCATACTCGTGACGCTAGCCAATAGTTAGAAGGGTTTGGTGAGCCGAAACCCTTACAAAGCGAAAGGTCTAATCACTCAGATCTGGTTCTATTGCATCTGGTTTTATTGCAATAGAACTGACTGTATTGCTAGCAACTTTAGCAGTTGGCTCGCCATTTCCGGAATGCAACTATTAGAAGAATAATCACCACTGCAGGACTAGAGGCCTTGAACCCGGCGATGACTGATGTATAAAGACGTGGAGAGGGCAGGCAAGTGATGACGTCCTGAGTACCGCAAACTAAGCGACGCAACAGCCAGTTTCCAACCAATGGGCTGAGCAATGCCAAGACCGAAACGCCTAGCCAGACTCGACGTTGAGCACAGAAGGCCTGACGTAGGTGATGTCTTGGGTTTGGGGCGATCACCCCGAATGGTATCCTCTGCCCTGGGGGCACTTGCGACTCTCTCATCCAGGTCTGTTCATACCATTGAGCGATATATTGGCCTATTAACGCACCAGCTAAGCCTGCAATGAGTGAAGCCATGACAGAATTAAACCCGATGAAAACTGCTGAACTAGGCGTCATCACTTTTTCTGCAAAATACCAAGGGCCAAAACTGGCAGTGCCTGCACCAGATATTAATGCACTCATCACGATGGCTGTTGCTTGATAAAGCCGAATGTGCAGCAGCGGAAAGAAAAATAAGCCTGTTATTACACTCAGAAACAGTCCATTCACCAACCCCAACGCAAGCCCCAAACCCGCACCTACTGCACCAGTCCACAAAGCAGCCGAGAAAAAACATAACCCAAAAAGCAGCCCCAAGATGCCGCCAGATATTAATCCAAACGTTCCACTTTGCAGCACTAAAGACCCAGACATCATTATTCGTAACCTGGAATTCCGATATTTTGAATGCGTAGAGCGATTGTCCACCATATCTTTTTTCGACCTGCTGAGCATTGACTAAGGCGACTTTTGGAAAGTAGTTTCCCTACAGCGGCTGTAGTCGCTGGATTGAAGCTAGTATCTTCTTTTCTGGAAATTTCCTAAGACCTATTGAACACGCATCCCAACGATGCAATGCCTTATCTATATTCACTAGCAACTTCGTCCAACCGTGCCATCTGCAGAAAAATTCTTCAGAGAGCCGCATCGTCGAGTAGATAGTCCATCACATCTTCTACATTGCGGCGCAGGCGAGAGGTTGGTGCTGCTGATAGCGCCCGTTTTAGCGACAGCACCGATTGAGGCGGGGCAGGCTGATCGGCTAAACGATAGGCAGACCGAGAGGCAGAGGACGATTTAGCGGGGCGAGCGGGCTGGGCGATCGCCCGCAGGTAGTAGCGGAGCGAGTTAGCAGAAATGGGAATGCCGCTTTGGGACAGCAGTGCCGCGACCTCTGCATGAGTATAGCCGCGTTGTAGTGCTGTCGTGATGGGCCGTTTTAGCCGGGCGATCGCCACCCGCAGAGTCACGGTCTGAGCAGTGGATGTGGCGGGTGCAGGCAAGGAGGAAGACATGATGGAGCCTGATAGGGCGCGGACTATAACGCTACAGTTGTGGCATAAGCCGTCATGCGATGGTTCAGACTGTAGACTGCATTATTTGGGCGAATTTGATGTACGAAATTGATAATGGGGCAATCGCTCAATCACCTAACCCCTAGAGAACCTAAACTCTAGAGTAACCAAAACTCTAGCCAATGCAATCCTCTCCTTAGTTGAAAGTTAGAGCAGTTGAAAGTTAGAACAGTCTCTAGAATTTATGCAGTTGAAAAATGGGTCATTAAGATTGGTCATCAGGTTGTACTAGACAGGCTGCATCCCTACAACCTCATGACCTGAATACCGCTCCCTAACGCTGACTCTAATCCTATTGATGATTGAATTTGGATTGATCTGCGCCTTAGCATTTTACGTCGCCTGGAATCTGGGTGCGAACGATGTCGCGAATTCGATGGGCACTTCGGTTGGCTCAGGGGCACTATCGCTGCGGCAGGCCTTGGCGATCGCCGCTGTGATGGAGCTATTGGGATCGCTGCTACTAGGGTCAAGGGTAGCCAGCACCCTTGCGACAGAGGTGCTAGAGGTGTCAGCCTTTGCCCCACAGCCCCAACTGCTAGCGACAGGGATGGTAGCAGTGCTGTTGGCGGCTGGGGTGTGGCTACAGTTGTCCACATGGTTACGGATACCCGTGTCACTGTCTCATGCAGTGGTCGGGGCGATCGCCGGGTTTGGGGTTGTGAGTGCCGGGGCAACGGTCGTCCATTGGTCAGTTGTCGGCGCCATTTCTCTGGCTTGGGTGGTGACGCCGCTGCTGAGCGGGGCGATCGCCGCTGTCCTTTACCGCACGATTGAGCGATGGATTTTGACGGCTCCGCTTCCCCTAGCGCAGTTATACGAATGGCTACCCTGGCTCTGTAGTGGATGGGTCATGGTAGTGGGTGCCGTAATTTGGCCTCAGGTGGCGATCGCCCTCCCTCTCTCAACGGCGTCTAATGGACTGGTGCCGCCAGTGCTACCGCTGGGAGTGGGGGCGATCGCCACGGGACTGCTAACCTTAGCCGCGTTGCGCAGTGGTTCTGTGCAGGCCAGCTTTGCCCGCTTACAGATTGTGACGGCGGGCTGCGTTGCCTTTGCCCATGGGTCTAATGACGTTGGCAATGCCATTGCCCCGCTCTCAGTCATTCTGACAATTCAGCGCACCCAGCAGGTGCCGCTCCACTCTGCCGCGCTGCCGCTGTGGGTGTTGGGAGTAGGGGCAGGGGGCATCGTGCTGGGGTTGGTGATGGCGGGGGGACGGGTGATTCAAACCGTCGGCAAGGAAATTCTACAGCTCGACCCGAGTCAGGGCTTTGCTGCCGAGTTTGCGACTGCTGCCACTGTGCTGCTCGCAAGCAGGCTGGGGCTCCCCGTGTCAACGTCTCATGCACTGGTGGGGGCGGTGGTCGGCGTGGGGCTGGCGCGGCTGGCGGCGAAACCATCCCACGCCTCTGCCATTCAGGGGAAAACGCTGCGGCCCATTGCGCTAGCGTGGGGGGTGACAGTGCCCGCTGCTGCTGCATTAAGTGGTGCGATCGCCCTCGGCCTTATCCAGCTGCGCCAGACCATAGGGGGCTAAGTCTCAGCGTCTCTCATGTGGCGAGTCCCAGATAGCAAGTCCCAAATGTTGCTGTATGGGGTTGCTACACATCCTCAATGCCGCGATCGAGCCACCACATGGGCTCGGTTGAGTCGGGCTTGGCGAGGTCGCTGGGCGGGCGATCGCTACTCCAAGCCCACCAGGCTGTGCCGCAATTGCAGCGATAAAATTCTTGCCACTTGCGACCGTGATCTTCTGTAAAGACGGGCGATCGCCGATTCATCCACACTTGGTGCGCCTCAGTGGCAGCCGCTCGACACTGAGGGCAACAAAACTCAACGGCATGCACGGCTGGCTCAGTCCACGCTGGCGGAACGGGAGCAAAAGCATCCATAGGCGATCGCCCAAATAAAATGGTAAAGAAGACCCCCTCATCCTAACGCTGATTGCCCAGCATACTGCCTGCACCACAGCCAGTATGCTGGGCAAGCCAAGGGCTTAAAACCGTTATTCAGCCCAGATTTAGTCTGGCGTTATCACTCGGTAATCGAGAGAGCAGTCTTAACGCTAATCCTCCGCTTCATAAAAAGGGTGAAAATTCTGGAACGTCTTAGATTAGAATTCAGGCGTGTTTGCTTGCCAGTCGCGGAGGCTTCTGCCATATGGGGTTTCTCAATTTAATGTCCCTAGTCGGGATCGTAGGCTTGTGTCTGGTAGCTTGGGCGTTTTCTGAAAAACGCAGCTTGCGCCTCTTCCCTTGGCGAATTGTCATCACTGGCATCATGCTGCAGCTAGTGCTGGGGTTCTTTGTGTTTCGGGTTCCCTTTACCCGTGATCTGGTTGAAATATTTGGGAACTCCATCAATGTGCTGTTCGAAGCCGTGGACTTTGGCGCACGGTTTGTGTTTGGTCGCAGCTTGGTGCCGCTGCCCGGGCAAGAGCCGCTGCTGCTCAGCCCCTTAGCAGAGGGAGCAACCTGCACCCCGCCAGTGCCCGGAGAAGTCTTGCCGGGGTTGTGCGCCGTTCAGTTGGGCTATGTGTTTGCCTTTCGGGTGTTGCCAGCGGTGATCTTTTTCTCTGGGTTTATGGCGCTGCTCTATAACTTGGGGATTATGCAGATAATCACGGCCTTCTTCGCCTGGATTTTCTATAGCACCATGCGTCTCAGCGGGGCAGAATCCCTCAGCGGTGCCGCCAATATCTTTGTGGGGATCGAGTCGGCGATCGCCGTTAAGCCGTTTCTCAGCAAAATGACTCGCAGCGAGCTGCTGACCGTCTTGTCCTGCTGTTTTGGCACCTCAGCATCCTCAACTCTGGCCGTCTATGCCGGGGTATTGCGCGATGTGTTCCCCAACATTGCAGGGCACCTAGTCTCGGCCTCCATTATGTCGATTCCCGCCTGCTTTGTGCTATCAAAAATTGTGCTGCCAGAAACTGGCGTGCCCCTAACCGCAGGGGGAATTCCTGAAGACACCACCGGCAGAGAGGTGCCAGCCGACCTGGTAGATGATGAAGCCCATTTAGTGGGCGATCGCACCACCCATACACACGCTGAAACTGCCCGAAAAGAGCGCATTAGCCCGTTAGATGCAGCCATTGTCGGCGCACTCGATGGGGTAAAAATGGCCGTCTCCATTGCCGCTGTGCTGATTTTGATTCTGGCGTTTGTTTATCTAATCAACCAAGTGTTTGCAGGGCTAGCGAATTTGCCCGGTATTTTTGGCGAATTCTTTGAAGTGATTACCTTGCAAAACCTACTCGGCATTCTATTTATGCCGCTTACGGTGCTCACCGGTGTGTCGCTAGAGTGGGATGAACTGTGGCGCTCCTCTGTCATTATTGGGCGGCGCTTATTCGAAACCGCCATCCCACCCTATCAGGAGCTTGCGGTAGCCTCAGCCACGGGGGAATTGAGCGATCGCGCTTTGGTAATTATCAGCTATGCCCTATCGGGGTTTGCCCACCTCGCCTCTGTCGGCATCTTTGTGGGAGGTATCAGCGCTCTTATTCCGACTCGCCGCCGCGAAATCGCCTCTCTCGGCTGGAAGGCACTCTTTGTAGGAACCCTCGCCACCATCATGACCGCTGCCGCTGCAGGTCTATTTTATGTGGATGGCGACGCCAGTATTCTTGGCACACCCCCTGCGGAAACCCAAGTCGCGCCAGCTCCTGAGGCATCGCCTGACGCTCCAGCAGACGCTCCAGCCGATACGCCAGCCGACGCAGCCCCTGTTGAGCCTGAAGCAGAAGCCCCACCAGCAGAAGTCCCACCGGAAGAGGTGCCGCCCGCAGATGTACTGCCTGAGGCACCCCCCGAAGCAGCACCTGCTCCCGTCGGACAAGAGGAGGCTCCTCCCCCTTTCGAGGAAGCAGCCCCTCCTGAAGCCAGCCCGTAACCTTGTTGCTGTTAGCATGCGATCTCGCTGAACACCGAGACAGGCTCCCCAGACAAGCCTCTAGATAGTCTGAATAGTTGTGTAATGACTGCTCGGGAATTAGTCAACACAGCAGTGATTTCAGGCCAAATCCAACCATAAACCCCTAATTTCGACGCGTGTGGCTCAACACGTATCGAGATTAGGGATTTTTATGCTGAATAATGCATCGTTTTGAGTCCACAGCAGTGTGGAGTAAAGCCATCGGTTCTGCGCTGAGGTTCAAAATAAAAGACTAAATCTTCCTGTTGCTAGAGATTGAAACGGAGATTGATATGAGATGTTGAGTTATATCCACTCTATGAAAATGAAATCAGAAATAAAATCAATGCGTTTTTTGGAAAAACCTACCTATTCCACCTTTCCAAACATCACATCACTCGCAACTCGCAAACGTTAATTCAAATCGCTTGCCGTCATTAAAGTCCTATTCGAAGCGACAGAAAATCCTACCCCATTTGCTGTGCAAGCTATGTAAAATTCCGAATTTTGTAGTGGGTTGCATCGGTCTAGTTATAACAAAGCAAGTTATGCGTCAACTTATCATTCAAGTTCCGCGTGGGCATGGAAAGGAAGTGCTGGCGATCGCCCAAGAGCATCAGGGCATACATCTGGCTCAGATGGAAGCAAACAGCCTGGATCGCGCCTTGGATTTGGTTATTCTGCATATTTCTAACCGGAAGGTTGAGGGACTCCTGGATCAGTTGGAGGCGTTGACGGATGTGCAGATAACCCTAGCACCGTCTGGCGTGATGGCACTCCACCCACCGGCTAATCAAGCCGCAGACCAAGTTACAAATGTCGAGCTGCGTAGCCCAGTCGAGATATTTCTATCGGGCTTGCAAAGTGTAGGGTCTTGGAACGGTTTTTTAGGATATGCCGCCCTTGCCGGGATAGTAGTTTGGATTGGGCTTTACACTAACACGGCCTATCTTCTAACGGCCGCGATGCTTATTGCACCCTTTGCAGGGCCCGCGATGAATGTCGCCCTTGCAACAGCACGAGGCGATCGCAAACTTTTGGGCCGCAGCCTGTTGAGATACTTCATTGCATTGAGTGTGACAATTGCCGTAACCGCCATCCTGAGCGTAGTGTTTCAACAGGCGATCGCCACACCGCAACTGCTAGAGCGCAGTCAAGTTTCTGCCGTGGCGATTTTGCTACCCTTAACGGCTGGAGCTGCCGGGGCACTAAATTTAGTGCAATCAGAACGCAGCAGCCTGGTTTCTGGAGCTGCAACCGGAATGCTTGTGGCCGCCTCTCTTGCCCCACCCGCTGGGGTTGTGGGGATGTCTATAGCCATCGGTCGGTGGGACATGGTGACAGGTGGCGTGTTTCTACTGCTTTTGCAGCTGTGTGGCATTAATTTATCCGCATCGCTGCTGTTTCGCGGAGTCGGGCTATCAACCCGAGGAGCTAGATACAAACGGGGCAAAAAGATAGTTTTTCCAATCGCTCTTTTGATTACGATAGGAGCGGTAGTTGGATTATTGATCTGGCAATTTAATAACCCACCAAATTTGGAGCGGGCTAGTCTTGCCCAACGGGCCAATGCTGAAGTTTATCAGGTCATTGAACAAGACCCTTCCGCTCAATTAGTGGAATCTGATGTGCGCTTCACCCGATCAGACATTTCAGGACAGAACACATTATTGACTGTTGTATATGTGCAGCGATCGCCCGACACAGCAGAACCCAATGAAACCATTCGCGATCGGTTAACTCAGACCATTCAAACTCGCCTGATCGCGCAACGAATCAACGTTACACCTCTGGTAAACGTGACCGTACTTGACCCTCCCAATCAATCATAAAATCTCAGCAATTTAGAGAACTAAGCTCAACAGAGTAGGTACGTCTGTTTAATAGTTCAATAGGAAAATAATAAATGAGAAATGTTAAACTCCGCAAATTTTGGGATTCCTTACAGTCAAGCTATTGGTTCTTGCCTAGCTTGATGGCGTTGGGTGGCATGGTATTAGCGTTTTCGATGTTAGCCATTGATCAAGCAGAGGCGATTCAGACTGGCGAAATCAGTTGGATCTATGCAGGTGGGCCAGACGGAGCAAGAGCATTACTGTCTGCGATCGCCAGTTCAATGATGACCGTTGCCGCAACAGCCTTTTCTATCACAATTGTTGCGTTGCAGCTTGCCGCATCTAACTTTGGGCCGCGCCTGCTGCGAAATTTTATGCAAGATAAAGGAAACCAAATTGTCTTAGGCACGTTCATTGCCACGTTCCTATATTGTTTGTTAGTGCTGCGAATGATCCATGGGGAAGATTATGACTATTTTGTACCCCAATTCTCCGTCACCATTAGCATTCTGCTAGCCATTGCCAGTATAGGAGTGCTAATTTACTTTATTCATCACGCCTCAACCATTATTCAAGCATCTCATGTGATTGCAGATGTTGCTGACGAACTAGATGACGCAATTGATCGCCTGTTTCCAGAAGAGATCGGACAACCAGAATCAGAAGACGCATACCACCCAATCGAAGCAATTCCTGAAGAACTCAATACCCAAGCTTGCTCGATTAAATCTACTCAAACAGGTTATTTGCAAGTCATTGATGACCAATTGTTGATGAAATTAGCCTGCCGATATAAGTTGTTGCTATACCTGCCACTCAAGCCAGGAGAGTTTATAACCAAAGGCAACCGCATCATCCGAGTATATCCACACAGCCAGGTCAACCAAAAGTTGATCCACGAAATTAATCGGGCATTTTTGTTAGGTAACGAGAGAACAGAGCAGCAGGATGTGGAGTTTCCGATTAACCAATTAGTCGAAATTGCCCTGCGTACGCTCTCCCCTGGCATCAACGATCCCTTCACAGCAATTCGATGTATTGATCGTCTTGGCGCGGGGCTATCGCGGTTGGCTGAACGCAAACTCCCCTCAATGTATCGCTACGATGAAGAACATAAATTGCGAATCATTGCTAAACCTTTGGCATTTGACCAGCTCGTTAATATTGCATTTGATCAAATTCGCCATTATGGGAAAGCGGATATTGCTGTAACGCTGCATTTGTTAAGAGCGATCGCCCAAATTGGTAGCTGCACCCATCGTCCACATGACCGAATCGTTTTAGAACAGCAAGCTGAAATGATTTTGCAAGGCAGCTATGAGGGCCTAGCTCAAGTGCGAGATCAGCAGCTAGTAGAAAACCTCTATCGCCAAGTTCAAGAAACGCTGAGAACAGGATCAAACCTTGAGTAAAAGTCAAAATGATGACCAGGCCAAAGCATTTCTGGAGTAATCATTAGCAATAGAATTTTCCTTTGGTTTTGGTGTCCGCTATATTGGCCGTTCGTAACGACTGTTTGAGATATTCCAATAACTATTCTGTAGGCAATCTAAATTGCAGACTTCAACGCTTGCAGCAGTGCTTGATTAATTTGGCATGAAGCAGGACAGATTCAGGGTTTTGCCCATCGCCCCAAACCCCAACGTTCCATAATCCTAAAATCTGAGCTAACGTTACAGCAATTTTCGCGTGAAACAGCCATCGCTTTGCAGTGAGCGCTATGCAGCGCAGGGTTCCCACTGCAACAGTCCTTAGCAGTCCTTGCAATAGTCCTCTGTCGTGAAAACGCTGCAAATAAAGCTTGGCCTGGATGATGGGCTTCAGTCTGGATTCACCCAGAGTTGAAGTTTTAATGAACTGCTAGGGCGATTACCCGATCCTTCATCTCAGCTAGGTATACTTTGCTAAGCAAATCAGTAATAATACGGCGGCGTATTAACCTTACTTAAACTCATAGTAGTTGGAAATACGGTTGGGGCTAGGCGTTGCGATAGTTGTCGCTCAGGTGGCACCTCCCTGCAACATCCCGTTCCACAGTCCGCCGCCGATAGCTGATGCAACGTCTTTTTTGTCCCATTCAAACATAAAGCTATGCGAATTCTAGTTACTGGTGGTGCAGGGTTTATTGGTTCTCATCTCATCGACCGTTTGATGAACCAGGGGAATGAGGTTGTCTGTCTCGACAACTTTTACACTGGGCACAAGCGCAATATTTTGAAGTGGATGGATAATCCTTATTTTGAATTGATCCGCCACGACATTACGGAGCCGATTCGGCTAGAAGTAGACCAAATCTACCACTTGGCCTGTCCAGCGTCTCCGATACATTATCAATACAATCCCGTGAAGACCATCAAAACCAACGTGATGGGTACTTTAAACATGTTGGGCCTTGCCAAGCGCATCAAAGCGCGCTTTTTGCTGGCCTCAACGTCTGAAGTCTATGGAGATCCTGAGGTTCATCCTCAAGTCGAAGAATATCGGGGCAATGTGAACCCAATCGGCATCCGCAGTTGCTATGACGAGGGCAAGCGTGTTGCAGAAACGTTGGCATTTGACTACCATCGCCAAAATGACGTAGAAATCCGCGTGGCGCGTATTTTCAACACCTACGGCCCACGCATGTTAGAAAATGATGGTCGAGTGGTTAGCAATTTTGTGGTTCAAGCGCTTCAAGGCAATTCACTGACGGTCTATGGTGATGGCTCTCAGACTCGTAGCTTCTGCTACGTTTCAGATTTGGTTGAAGGGCTGATGCGATTGATGAATGGAGACTATATCGGACCGATCAATTTGGGGAACCCTGGAGAATATACAATTTTGCAGCTTGCTGAAGCTGTGAGAGATATGGTGAATCCATCCCTAGCTCTGAAATATGAGCCGTTGCCCCAGGATGACCCGCGCCGTCGTCAGCCAGATATCACCCGCGCAAAAACCCATCTTGGTGGCTGGGAGCCAACCGTGCAACTCAGCGAAGGCCTGAAGTTAACTGTTGACGATTTCAGTGCGCGGATGGGTGATCGGGTGGCGGCTGTTCCTTCAGCATCTGTTGTATAGAGCTGATCTTGAGGCTGAAACTCAGTGCGCCCCTTTGCACATTGTTTCCCATTACCTGTTTTCGTAAGAGGTTAAAATCCATGCGAGTTTGTGTTATTGGAACAGGATACGTTGGACTAGTGACCGGTGTTTGCTTAGCTCATATTGGGCATGATGTGATCTGCGTTGACAATAATGAAGAAAAAGTCAAGCTGATGACGTCAGGGCAATCCCCAATTTATGAGCCGGGGTTGTCTGAGTTAATGACATCTTCCCTTCAGGAGGGTCGGATTCAGTTTACGTCTGACCTAGCGGCAGGTGTGACCCACGGTGAAATTCTGTTTATTGCGGTAGGGACACCCCCTCTACCCACGGGTGAGAGCGATACCCGCTATGTGGAAGCAGTGGCGCGCGGCATTGGAGCGCACCTGAATGGAGGGTATAAGGTTATTGTGAACAAGTCTACGGTGCCAATTGGCTCTGGAGACTGGGTGCGAATGATTGTGATGGATGGCGTAGCGGAACGCCAGCAGGCAGCGGTGCCCGCTGGCGGTGGGGTCGCGGTTGCAACACCCGGAATCGAAGCGGACTTTGATGTTGTTAGCAATCCTGAATTTCTGCGGGAAGGTTCAGCGGTATTGGATACCTTTAATCCTGACCGGATTGTGTTGGGCAGCAACAGCTCTCGGGCGATCGCCATGATGAAGGAGCTGTATGCGCCGATTGTGTCTCGTCAATTTGCCGAAGACAAGAGCGGGCCAACCGTGCCAGTGGTGGTGACTGACATCAGCTCAGCCGAAATGGTGAAGTATGCCTCGAATGCATTCCTAGCCACCAAAATCAGCTTTATTAATGAAGTTGCGAATATCTGCGATCGCGTGGGTGCCGATGTCACCCAGGTAGCCCGAGGAATTGGGTTGGATTCTCGCATTGGCAGCAAGTTTTTGCAGGCTGGCATTGGCTGGGGTGGCTCCTGCTTCCCCAAAGATGTGGCGGCACTGGTTCATACAGCAGATGACTACGGCTATGAGGCAGAATTGCTCAAGGCAGCCGTCAGCGTAAACCGCCGCCAGCGCATGATTGCCGTCGAAAAACTGCAGCAAGTGCTCAAAATCTTGAAAGGGAAAACCGTGGGGCTTTTGGGTCTGACCTTTAAGCCAGATACCGACGATATGCGCGATGCCCCTGCGCTAGATCTGATTGAGCAGCTAACTCGCTTGGGTGCCAAGGTTAAGGCTTACGACCCTTTAGTGGCTCAAACTGGGATGCGGCACGGGCTGTCAAACGTCAGTGTGGAGACAGATCCTGAGCGTTTGGCCGATGGCTGTGATGCGTTGGTGCTAGTGACCGATTGGAAAGAATTCAAGAATATTGACTTCGCAAAAGTGTCAAAGCTAATGAATAATCCGGTCATTATCGACGGTCGCAATTATCTCGACCAGGAGGCTCTAGAGTCCGCTGGCTTCCGTTATGTGGGCATTGGCCGGAAGGGATAGGCTAAGCCGCTGGGATGCATTCAGATGTATTGCGGCTGCATGCATCCCTTATGCGGACTTTTGCGTATTGATATTTGAAAGGGAACCTCAACTCAACATGGTGTCGGTGAAAGGTTGGTTTTATGTGCCTTTCACCGCTTTTTTTTGGTGTGTTGCAACCACATAAGTTCGGTAGCGTTGTTTCCGTCCTGCGCTGCGGGACTGAAACAACGCTAAGCCATTCTGTCTTCGTCGCGGGCAGAATGGCTTTGTGCATTTGTTGAACTGACGTTGCAACCCAAGTTTGGGCTTAGAAAGGTTTGGAGTTTATCCCAAACTGAGGCTGTTGCAGCTCTTGGTTTAGCTAGGAGAACCAGTGCAGTGACACTCTTGCGATGCAAAGGTTCCACAACGCTATGAATACTAGAGCATGATGTCATTGGGTTTTGTTTCATAGCTATGGCCCCAAAACCAAGCCTTGACAACCGAAGTCTGAGACCCAAAGGTAGCAGCATCAGAAGAGCGATCGCCCCTCTCGCCCCTCTATTTAATACTGAATGCTGCAATTAACAGACAAAGCCACCCGATCAAAAAGCCTGCGCCACCGAGGGGAGTGATGGCCCCTAACCACTTGATGCCGCTGAGGCTAAGAGCATAGAGACTTCCAGAGAAGATCAGCGTACCGACGATGAAACTAACGCCAGCTGCGGTTAAGAGCGATCGCCCGGCTTCAGCCTGCCACAATAAACCAGCGACCAGCAGCAGCGCCACCGCATGGATCAGTTGGTAGCGAGTCCCCACGTCAAAAATTTCTAAGGCGCGATCGCTCAACCGGCTCCGCAGCGCATGAGAGGCAAACGCCCCTGCAGCAACTCCAGTTCCACCCAAAACAGCGGCGATCGCCATCAGCCAGCGCACTATTGTCATCGACATCATGCCCTATGTGCCCTCATGCAGAATAATCCGATTCCCATCTGGATCATAGGCATAGATCTCTCGCCCGTGGGATGCCGTTTTAATGTCGCCCAATGGTCGTGTTTGAGAGCCTGCGGGGTCTATTGCAGCATAGGCCTGTTGCACCGCTGCGATCGCCACCTCTAAATCCGCTACCTCTAGACAAAGGCTGAGCCGACCTGGCATTGGCTGTTGAAATTCAGGGTTTTCCCTACTGGGCACAAAGAGCCCTAAGCGCATGCCATCGAGCAAAAACTCAGCATACACCTGGGGAATCTGATTGGCAGGCTCTTGACCCAGTAACTGGCGATAGAACGCCGTCATGACAATTAGGTTAGGCGTGGCCAGCGCCACAAACACCGTCTTAATCGTGAGCATTAGCGTTGAAAGCGTTGAAGATGAGGGCGATCGCCCATTTTAAGACGATGCGGCACTGCCCACTTCTTTCTCTGTTAGAGGCTCCTTAGCCAGAGGCTCATCAGACGCCGCACGCTCTTTTGCTAGCCGCCGCTTTCGAGCATATAGCTGAATCGCCACCGCAAACGCAACGACCATCCCAGCTATGCCCCAGACCGTAATATCCGTCGGCAAGCTGTTCTTAAAGACCGCTAGCATCACCACCACAATGAATAGAACGGTAGGAATTTCATTAAACCAACGGAACTGCTGCCCGGTCATTTTGCATTCATCCAAGGCCAGCTTTTTCATCAGCCGCTTGCAGTAGTGATGGTAGCCAATCAGCAGAACCACAAATGCCATCTTTGCATGAAACCAGGGTTGCTTTAGAACCTCTGGCTCAGTAGACACCAGCCCAATCGCCATCGCAATGGTGAGGAGCATCGCTGGCGTCATGATGATGCTATAAAGCCGCCGCTCCATAATCTGATATTGATTCGTCAGAATGGTGCGCGCCGGTTCTGGCTGCTCGTAGGCTTCGGCATGATACACAAACAGCCGAGGCAAATAGAATAAGCCCGCGAACCAGGCGACAATGCCGACGATATGAAACGCTTTAAACCAGAGATAGCTCATGATCCTGTTCCTTTCTTCCCGGTTCTGATCATAGCGTTGGTAAACCCCCTCACCCAAAGCACTTCATGGATTGCAACGATCTGCAACGTACGCGTCTGCAAAGAGAGGTGGCATTCGGGCCTGGGGTTTCCCTATGGGATGCCAATTCCCGTTAGCAACGTGGCGGCACAGTCAGCCATGAGTAAGGGTCAGATAGATTAAAACCCCCGCAATGCGAGGGTTTTGAGCATAGCTTGAGGATGCCTCAAGATAGAGAAACCTCAGATAAATAGCTAGCTGGTTAGACGGCGCTTAGACGGCGTGCTTGAACAACGTGTCTAAATAGACGCGGGCGGCCCGCCGATAGCCGACAGAACTGCCAGGCGCTTCATTGGTGCCATTCTGCAATAAAAACAGCGATAGCGCTGCAATAAAAACACGGTCCTGATCCCAGTCGGGGTGGGTGTCGAGATAGCCCTGCAAAGATAGATGAAGATCTTCAGGAATTTCTGCCAAGATGCTCACGGTTGCGTTCATAACTAAATCCTCACTGGAAGCTGTGGGTTAAAACTGCGGACGATGCGCCCAAAATTACACAGAACTCTATTCACGTCAGTCTGCTGACGAAATTCTGCGCTGAGTGGCAAAGACGACACTAAAAATTAAGCCTTGATGGTTGACAACTCTGCCGAAAACTAAACCAACAAGATTAGAGAACAACAGGATGGATGGAACATGGAACGCCCCATCGCCAGCCCGATACTACAGGATGTATTACCAGGTCGATTTACAGGGACATAGAAGCGACCCTAAACCCTCTTGACAAATCTCCACATCACACAATAGACAGCTGTGGAAATCTGTTGACTGGGCGGATCGGTTTCGTTCGTGTCGCATCATTGTGCGGCAAGGGGGGGGAGGGTTGTCAACGCCCAGAAAGCTTAAGAGCCACTTTAGGATTTAAAAAGGCTAACGAAGGAATGCGGGTTCGAAGCCAATTTTCGTTACGCAAGTTCACGAAATGGCGAGATTTATGAGAAAACGGGCGATCGCCCCATATTCCCCAGTAAATCGATCAACCCCGCATGGCGTCGTTGAGGGCTGTGGAAAAAACAGAATTGCCTGTGGAAAACTATGGAAAACCTGTGGAAAGTGTGTGGAATCTATGGGGAAAAATCTCCTCAAAAATAAGAAATAAAAACCTCGCAAATTCGGCAAAAAACCACCCTGAGTTTTTCCAAAACGCCCATGAAATAACTGTTTTTGTCGTCCTGTATACAGCCCTTAGGATCTGGGATCATCTTTTTTGCTGCTCTCGACTCGTGCTCCAGTAAATCCTGGGTTAACGTCAGCACGGCTTAGCGTTGTCTCAGCTCTGCAGCGCCGGACTAAAACAGCGCTAACGAATTCACGTTTGCTTAAAATTCGTAGCTTTGCGCCCGTCATTGGTGATATGATTTCAGCCAGCTAGGGGTGCCTGAGCAAATCTGTCCAGGCTGAGATTAGACCCTTAGAACCTGAGTCCGGCTAATACCGGCGGAGGGAAGCTGTTTACTTTGAGGAACTGAATATGCGATCAGACTGGGTTGCAACGCGACGCGGGCACAGCAATGTGTCGCAGATGTACTATGCGCGTCAAGGGAGCATCACAGAAGAGATGCAGTACGTAGCGCAGCGGGAGCGCTTACCCGTTGAGCTGATTCGAGACGAGGTGGCACGGGGACGAATGATTATTCCCGCCAATATCAATCACACGAACTTAGAGCCTATGTGCATTGGCATTGCGTCTAGCTGCAAGGTTAATGCCAATATCGGTGCATCGCCTAATTCCTCTGGCATTGATGAAGAGCTAGAAAAGCTGCACTTGGCCGTGAAATATGGTGCAGATACGGTGATGGATTTATCTACGGGCGGTGGCGATTTAGACATCATCCGCACCGCCATCATCCAAGCGTCTTCCGTTCCCATTGGCACCGTGCCGATTTATCAGGCTATGGAGCGGGTGCATGGCAATGTGGAAAATCTAACGGCAGATGATTTCCTCCATGTGATCGAGACCCACGCCCAGCAAGGCGTGGACTATATGACCATCCACGCTGGAATTTTGCTGGAGCATTTGCCCTTGGTGCGCGATCGCATTACGGGCATTGTGTCTCGCGGCGGGGGCATTTTAGCGCGGTGGATGCTGCATCATCATAAACAAAACCCGCTCTACACCCACTTTTCAGACATTATCGAAATTTTCAAACGTTACGATGTGGCGTTTAGCTTAGGGGACTCCCTGCGCCCTGGCTGCCAGCATGATGCCTCAGACGAAGCGCAGCTGGCAGAACTGAAAACCTTAGGACAGCTCACCCGCAAAGCCTGGGAGCATGATGTGCAGGTGATGGTGGAAGGGCCGGGGCATGTGCCGATGGATCAGATTGAGTTCAACGTGCGCAAGCAAATGGAGGAGTGTTCTGAAGCGCCCTTCTATGTGTTGGGGCCGTTGGTAACTGACATTGCCCCGGGCTATGACCACATCACTAGCGCCATTGGGGCAGCCATGGCGGGGTGGTATGGCACAGCCATGCTCTGTTATGTGACGCCGAAGGAGCATCTGGGACTGCCTAATGCAGAGGACGTGCGGAGTGGCTTGATTGCCTATAAGATTGCAGCCCACGCCGCAGATATCGCCCGCCATCGCCCTGGTGCGCGCGATCGCGACGATGAACTCTCCCATGCACGCTACAACTTTGACTGGAATCGGCAATTTGAGCTTTCTCTAGACCCCGAACGAGCACGGGAGTATCACGATGAGACGCTGCCTGCCGATATCTATAAAACTGCCGAGTTCTGCTCAATGTGTGGGCCCAAGTTCTGCCCCATGCAGACTAAGGTGGATGCCGATGCTCTCACTGAGTTAGAACAGTTTCTCGCCAAAGAGGCAGTCAGCTAGCCCCCCGAGGTGAGGCGGAGGTGGCCTAAGGGTCGCTTCTGCCTCGCTTTTGAGCTATCTCCTTTTGACCGACAAGCTAGAAGAACACGAGAGGCATTAATCTGTTGGATTTTATGGCAGTGATTCTGGCGATCGCCCACTCAATGTGGTAGCTTAATAAAGCTGGAAATTTCAGTGCATGGCTCAGTAGCTCAGTGGTTAGAGCAGGGGACTCATAAGCCCAAGGTCGCAGGTTCAAATCCCGCCTGAGCCATCTTTAATATAAGCAAAGCAGACTCTACAGGCTAAGCAGAAAGGTCGCTGCTATAAGGCCATGCGTTGCCGTTCTTTTTCATTGGCAACGCCTCGATTTTGCACATTGCCTCTCTAGTATTGGGTAGTAAAAGGGCGTTAGGCCGATTAGAATCAATCCTCACAAGGGGTAGCGGTTGGCATGCCCGTCTCAGAGCCGCTCGTTTCCTCTTCTTCTAGCGCTTCTTGAATAAACAGCCGGGCCAAGCGGTTATAGGTGCCCGCGCCAATGTATTTGGGAAATTTATGCTCTCGACTGTAGAGAAAAATCAGCTCATCACACAGATAAATGCGAACATCCTGAGTTAAGCGTTTGCACTGGGGCATCAGCGCTTTGGCCTGGTTGAGGGCATCCGTCCACCGCTCAAACTCTGCGGCATAGTCTGTCGCTACCACTTTAAACATGCGATCGCTCCACGCGGCTTCTTTCCTTTAATGTCTAGAAATAATGTCAGAACGTCCAGAATGTTTAGAATTCCAGCCAGTCTAACTGTTGAATCTCTAAATGCTGAGTCATGAGTTTGAGTTCGGCAATCCATCTAACCGCCAAACCTGAGCAGTCCCAAACCCATCCATACTCCAGTATCTCGCAGGAGCCATTCAGAAAAGCGGCGGTGCTAATACATCTTGGCAGTCGACAAGGGCGTAAGATACTACCCCAATGACGATTGATTGAGGATATGCCTATGTGTGGCATTGGCGGCGTGATGCACCATGACCCGGCCCGGCCTGTTAACCCAGAGGTACTGATTGGTATGGCGGCGATCCAGTCGCATCGAGGCCCCGATGGCTGTGGCTGGAAAACCATGGACGCTCACGGTGTTGGGTTTACCCATGCGCGGCTGGCGGTGATTGACCTCAACCCCGAACGGGGACGACAGCCCTTTGTGGACCAGGATGGGCAGTTTATGATTGCCCACAATGGCGAGTTTTATGACTATAAGCGGATTCGAGCTGACCTGACCTCGCGGGGTTACCGCTTTGCCACCAAGAGCGATACCGAACTGCTGCTGCACCTCGCCGATCGCTTTGGGCTGGATGGGGCGCTGCCGCATCTGCGGGGCGAGTTTGCCTTTGCCTTTTATGAGCGGGGGGGCGATCGCCTAACACTGGTGCGCGATCGCTTTGGCGTCAAGCCGTTGTATTGGGCAATGACCGCCGACGGCCTCGTATTTGGATCAGAGATCAAGGTGCTGATGGCGCATCCTGCCGTGCCGCGACGCATCTCGTCAGAAGGGCTCTATCACCAACTGATGCAGCTGATGGTGCCAGGAACAACTGCGTTTGAGGGCATTCACGCCGTGGCTCCTGGGCAAAAAGTGGTAGTCACCCGCAGCAACGGCGCACTCAAGGTGACGACTGAGCAATATTGGGATTTGAACTTTCCGCTGCTGGCGGATCGCCATCCCCGTGACGCTGATGAGGTTTATATTGAGGCCCTGCGCGAGCGCTTTGTCGAAGCAATTCAGCTCAAGCTTGAAGCAGATGTGCCTGTAGCCTGTTATCTATCGGGTGGCATCGACTCCTGCACAATCCTGGGCGTGGCGGCGGCGTGTCAGCAGGCTCCGGTCAAAGCCTTCACCATTGGGTTTGAAGATGCCGATTATGATGAAACGGCGATCGCCCAAGAAATGGCAGAATCCGTCGGCGCAGAGCAAGACATCATTCGCATCGACGGCAACCAGCTCTACAACCACTTTGAACGCACGATTTGGCATACCGAGCGCAGCATCTACAACACCTTTACCGTGGCCAAACTGTTGCTGAGTGAGCATGTGCATCGGGCAGGCTTTCGGGTGGTGATGACGGGAGAAGGCTCCGACGAGATTTTTGCAGGCTATCCTCAACTGCGGATGGATATGATTCGCCACGGCATGCAGGATGCGACGCCAGAAGAACGCGCTGATTTGGAAAGCTGGCTCCAAGAGAGCAACCGCCTATTCCAGGGCAACCTGCTGGCAGAAACCCCGCTGGATGATCCAGCGCTAACGAGTCTGATTGGCTTCACGCCAAGCTGCCTTCAGTCTTGGCTAGCGGCGGCGGCTCAGGTGTCGCCGCTGCTGCACCCCGATCATCGCGCCGCAACGCAGCACTATTCACCCGGTGCGGCGATCGCCGCTGCGCTAGATGGCAGTCAGCTTCAGGGTCGCCATCCCCTCGATAAGGCGCAGTATGTGTGGATTAAGACTCAGTTTGAGTCACAAGTCTTGGGCTGGGCGGGCGATCGCGTCGATATGGCCAACAGCATGGAAGCGCGTCCCCCCTTCCTCGACCATCCCTTAGTAGAATTTGCCGTGACCCTGCCGCCCCTGCTGCGGTTCCGGGGCCACTCCGATAAGTTTGTGCTGCGCGAAACCATGAAACATCTGCTGCCCAAAACTCTCTATGAGCGCCAAAAGTTTGCGTTTATGGCCCCACCCGCTCACTCCAGCCCGGTGCAGCAGCGCGCCATGCATGATTTAGCTGATCGATACCTCTGCCAGTCTGCGGTAGACGCGGCAGGACTGCTTGATTTTGATGGAGTGCAGCAGGTGCTCAAACGCCACGCCAGCAACGCCACACCCGCCGCTGAACGGGTGCAGCTCGACGCTATCCTCAATCACTTGCTGAGTGTGCAGGTGCTGCACCAGCGCTTTATTGCAGCAGACATTCCTAAACAGGCGTGCGATCGCGCCCATGCCCTCGGCTGGATGACGCAGGCCGCAGTATCCGCATAGATCCACTATCGAGATATAGCCTAAGCGCTAGGGTGAGGGTAGAGTCCGATGCTTCGTACGCTCCATATATTCCGCAGAATATTCCGCAAGGCACTCTACTCCACTCAAGCTGCGACTGCCCTAGTCGGTAAATGCACGGACGCGTCTGGCTGGTTTGCAATCCACCTATAGGATGATCGTGACCATGTGCAGATAGAAAACCGTCCCAAAGGGAGAGAGTAGACCGCAGTGCTCGACGATACAGTAGCAGGGAGTCCAAACTTGATCCCCTCAGGTTGGCTGTAGTGCTGGCGTAAGGTTAAATGCCATTGCGCTGCCCAGTAGCGCAATGGCATTGCGGTGTTGCCATCAATATTGTGATGAATTCTTCCTGATTCACCTCTGCTCTCAGCCCAACGCCTGCAATAAGATTTCAACCTCTTCTTACGATTTTTGCTGATTAGCTGCGAATGGCTCGTAATTAAGCAGATACAGAAAGGACGGTCTTTCCACTACCGTCTCCATCTATTTATTCTGCTTCACGCACTGCTCATCCCTGCATTTATCGAATCCTCTCAATCACTCTAGGAACAAGCTGACTATGGACGCGTCTAGGAAGGTATCAACTGAGAGACAAGCGTTGTCAATGAGCAATTCCATTCCTGCTTCTTGGGCTGCGGCACAGGCAGAGGCGTCACAGGCGCAGTTGTCGGCAGATCGCCTGTCAAATTACGATTTGATTCTGCGCTGCCAAGAGGGGCTACGTCCCGAAAAACTTGCATTTTCTGAATTGATCCGACGCTATCAGTCGCATGTGGATCGAGTGCTGTATCACCTAGCACCCGACTGGACTGACCGCGCCGATCTGGCTCAGGAAGTGTGGATTCGGGTCTATCGCAACGTGAAGCGGCTGCAAGAGGCCGGGAAATTTAGGGGTTGGCTCAGCCGCATTGCCACCAATCTGTTCTATGACGAGCTGCGGAAGCGGAAGCGGGTCGATCCACCCCTTTCGTTAGATGCACCGCGTAGCATGGAAGATGGCGAAATGGATTGGGAAATCGCAGCAGATTGTCCTGGCCCTGCCGACGCACTGACCACGCGAGAGTTCTACGATGAGCTGAAGCAGGCGATCGCCGATTTGCCTGAGGCCTTCCGCACTACGATTGTGCTGCGGGAGATTGAGGGAATGGCGTACGAAGAAATTGCTGAACTCACCGGAGTCTCGCTGGGCACCGTCAAGTCGCGTATTGCCCGCGCTCGGCAGCGGCTACAGTCTCAACTGCAACCCTATTTGGAAGATTAGCGGACTGTCGTATGGACTGCCGTATGGACTGTCGTAAGGCGGGCCATTGTCTTCTTGTTCCAGAGTCTCTCTTAGGGGCGATCGCACTTTCCGTCAGCTCTGTTTAACATGTGTTATTTAAGCAGATGTTATTTGACAGCAGCGTCAACGGGATGTGTGGCATCACCTCGACACCGCAAAAATGCTTCAGCCGTGATGGGCGATTCGCGTGACGAGCATACTCGAGGCAAAGGAGCGTTTTACCACAGTTCACATGCAGAAATTCAGAGGATTCTCGGTTTTTCCTGTGGGTACTGTGGGTTGACCCGATGCTGAGGGTAGAATCAACGTAGTTTGTATGGACACGCCTAGGCGCTTGGTTTAGTCTAATGTCCTTCGTTTGAGTTCAATCCTGGTTCTCATGAAGAATTTTAATAGTGATACGGCGATGAATGACGTGAATACCTCCGCACTGTCTGACACCGAGCGTTTGGAATCGAGCAAGCTGAATCCAGTCCTAGCAGGCTCACAGCGCGATCGCTTCGAGCTGCTCAGCGCCTACATGGATGGCGAGGTGACGGCCTGCGAGCGTCGCCAAGTGGAAGCATGGCTAGAATCTGATACCACAGCACAGAAGTTACATACGCGGCTGATGTCGCTCCGCCATCGCATTAGCTCCTATGCTGTGGCGCAGCCAGAGCCCGCTACTGCGGTGGATGCCGAGCAAGTGGTGAGTGGCGTGTTTGATCAATTAGAGCGTCGTCCCCGTCGCTGGGCCAAGTGGGGGGGGATGGCGATCGCCGCAACATTTATCGGCGTTATCTCCACGGTGATGGCACCAGAGGCGCGGATGCCCATGGGCGAGTTTGCAGAAGCACCCAGCGAAGGGCTAATGATTGCCTTAGATCAGCCACTGATAGATTTTGATAGCTATGACAGCACCCCGCCAGTGCCCCCCAACAAACTGTGGGACATAAACGACGTGCGGTAGAGCGATCGCCACGAGAATATATGGGTTAGTAGTCAGACTGCACGTGTTGCAGTAACTCACGCTTGATAAAGGAAATAATAGACAAAGGGGCATTGTGTGAAGCATAGTGCTCCTCTGCCGTGGTTTGATTAACCCGTCACAAGTCACAATCGTGTGGATGCACGGCTTGGGAGGTTATATAAATTCGCCAAAGATCAGCTAAAGATAGAGGTAGTCGTTATGGCCTGTCTGCGCTATGTCTGGCATTCTCAAAATTGATATCACCGAATCGGCTGAGGAGTTAAAAGCAGCGCTGAACCAATAGCACCGGGCCTCGCAGCGCAGTCAGGTGCAGGTGTTGTGGTGGCTAAAGACGGGGCAAGCAACGAGTGTTGAGCAGTTAGCTGGAGATCAGCGGTTATCATCGCACAACGGTGTCTCGGTGGTTGAGCCGATATCGTCAGAGCGGACTGAAAACATTGGTGCACGTCGCCCCCCGACACCTCTCAGAACCTCAAACTGCCGACCCAAGCCTATCGCGACTCAACGTGGGCGGCTGACCCAAAAGCTTTTGGGGCTTGTTGCAATGACCGAAACCTCGAAGAACCAAAATGTTGCAATTGGGGGCGAATCGCCTACCCACCGACCAACTGACAGCACCAAAGCGCTGAGAGCTAACGGCAAAGATGAGCGGCGGCAAAAAACTTTCGCATCTCCAACGAGTTTTCTCAACCGTCCGCTCCATCGTCGTGTTCTGCCGCTGGCATCCCCACCAGGTTTAACCTATTTCCTTGCGGCTCTTTTAGCTGAAGATCGTTTAACCATTGATCTGGGTTGGTGTACAACAAGTCTAGATTAGCTGCAATTTTAGATTCTTCCCAATCCCACCAACATAGATCCAGTAACCGCTCTATTGTTTCAGGTTTAAACCGATAACGAATGATCTGGGCTGGATTACCTACCACCACCGAATAGGCAGGAACATCTTTAGCCACCACTGATTGTGCCCCGACAACTGCACCATTACCAATTTTGACTCCCGACATAATCGTAGCCCCATACCCTACCCAAACATCATGACCGATTACTGTTGCACCCTTATTTGCAGCATCGGTGTAGCGTTCTTCTGGCTCCGATGTTGCGGATAACCACTTGAAAGGAAACGTTGTTGTTCGGGTCATGATGTGATTTCCTCCAGCAAAAATAACAGCATTCTTCGCTAAGGAACAGAACTTTCCAATCTCAATCCGATCATCAGGTGTAAATATTGCCAAGCTGATGCGCTGATCAAAGTAGGTGTACTCCCCAACAGTGATGCGTGAGTCTTGAACGTGAGCATTTAGCCAGATGGGGGGAGAAGTATATTCGAGCATAGCCATAAAGAGCAGTCACGCTGTAAGGAGCAAATTAAATCGCTCCATTTTAGTTTTCTTCGCTGAATAGTTTGATTCTGCCACAACACCTGACACCAACAGACAATCTTGAACCGCTGTCATAACCATTAACTGAAGCGGCAGAACGACCCCGTTCACCCGTCGCTAACAACCTCTTGGACTCAGCCAGCCAACTTCATATGTTCGGTGTGCAACGGGATTGTTGGGCTGCGGTTGAAATTAACCAAATTTGTCTTTCTTATATTCTTGCAGCAGTATTGACATGATAATCAGAGATTCATATTCATCTCCTGATTTTAGACATTCGCGTAGGGTTCCCTCAACGATAAAGCCTGCTCTACTATAAAGTGATTGTGCCCGATAATTTTGAGCCTTCACATCTAACCACAATCGGTGAGCATGGTAAGTCTCAAAGGCTAACTTCTTGATAATCTCAACTGCTTCTTTTCCGTAGCCTTTCCCTTTCTCTGTAATGACGATCCGACGAAACTCAATGCTTTGATTAGGGTCAAGAAGCCCAGCGAGAATTACATAGCCAACATTTACTTCGTCTTGCAAAATCAGGTGGGCAGTGTCATGGTCGCTCAACGCTTGGAGGTGTCTTTCAACTGACCAAGGAATTATGTATTTGCAATTCTCTTCATTGCCTTCAGCTTCTAAAACGTAAGCTAGGTCACTTTCCTTCGTATTGTTTATTTGCACATTAGACACCCCTCTGCTATGACCTAAAACGTAAGCAGCCCAACGTTCCGGTTGAGCGGCTGTAAGTGACCTTGAACTTAATACCAAAATCCTTCGGCAGTCCGCTCCAAGCGAATTGTTATACTGCGTCAGCTACGTGATTCAAACACTATGAATGTTTCTAGCCCACTGAACTAGGATGTCATACTTTGTCACTTAGGTTCAACTGCGCTCCTTCGGGCTCAAGTGCATTGATAGCTAATCGGTAAAAGATGACTAGATGAATGAACATTAATAGTGGCACGAAATAAAACGGAATGTACATCAGTGGAGCAGTAACAATTGAAGCCATTGCTGAACTGCCAGATAACTGGATCGCAACTCCAGTACCGACAGCCTGAAGTAAATCCACAACTCCCACAACATTCCAAGACAGCAATAAGCCACGGCGGAACTGACTGGTCGCAGGCAGGAATCCAACAGCCAACGCGAGTGCAGTAATGGCGGCAAAAATATCACCATACCCAGCTCGTTCAGCAAATATCGCTGGCAAACCACCTTCCGTAGCGCTGGACACTAAGAAGGCAATGCCAATAAATCGTACGAAGTGTAAAAGCACAAGGAACCGCAGTTCCAAACTAAGCAGCCACACTCGTAGCGGAGGTATGGTTAACCCAAGAGCACAGAGCAGTAGTGTTGTACCCACTACATATCCGCCAACGAGAGGAGCCGGAGAGCCAATTAACACACCTGCGTGACCAGCAGCAGCAACACCTAAAAACCACAGCAACAAGCTTATTGCAACAACCCTTGGGGTTGTGCGATCTTCAGTGGACTGAGAAAGCATAAAAACCTCCATCCAAATAAGTGCATATACACGTTTAGTCAAAAATTTTTAGCGTGAATGATGTATTTCAGTAACTTCAGCCAATTGTAGAAGCAATGTACTCCATCGGGACTCCCCTAAAAATTCCACCACACCGTTTTGAGCCTGTTGCCACAAGGGGAACGCTTTTGTTAAAGCTATCTCTCCCGTAGAGGTCAATTTGATAATACGAGTTCGCTTGTCTTGACCAAGCTCAATTTCTAACCATTTTTCTCTCTCTAGCGGCTTGAGATTTCGAGTTAAGGTAGTGCGATCCATGACTAAGACCTCCGCTAATTCATTGATAGTTCCTGACTTTACCCTTGCGATCGCCACCAAGATGGTGAATTGAGTGATGAGCAAACCGCTCGGCTTGAGGATTTCATCAAAGTGTTGCGTAACGACACGAGAAGCTTTGCGGAGATTAAAACAGGCACACGAGGAAACCACTTGACCTAATTCAGTTGAGTTGATTGGGTTAGAATGCTTTTCCATGAATTAAGTGTATATGCACTCGTTTCGAGTGTCAAGAGATTGAAAGAAGTTTTTGCCTTGCCGACAATCTCGAAATAACTTAGCCTCGAACACCAACAAAGCTGTTTCAAGCTACCGTCACAACCCAAAATTCAAGCTGTATAACGACCAAGCTCACCGGACGTAGATAACTTTTGCCACCCAACCAGTACCTTATAGTGTTCCGGTGCAGCGACTTTATGGGGAGACGGAACTAAAGAGAGGAGACGACCCTGCACCGCTCGACAGCGAGATGTCCACTAACATATTGCCTCGCTCCTCCCTTCAAAGCTTCTGAGACACCG